>JAFAEM010000013.1 GCA_023424015.1 Bacteroidota bacterium
GATTACACGGATGGAGTTGCCGCGAATCAGAGAGATGTGGCTGCCACGAATCGCACGAATTGCACGAATCTGATTTCACAGGGGCCGTTTGCCACAGATTACATGGATTACACGGATGGAGTTGCCGCGAATCAGAGAGATGTGGCTGCCACGAATCGCACGAATTGCACGAATCTGATTTCACAGGGGCAATTTGCCACAGATTGCACGGATTACACGGATGGGGTTGCCACGAATCACACTAATTGCACGAATCTGGTTTCTCCGGGTGCATTTGCCACTGATTACACAGATTATACGGATGGGGTTGTTATAAATCGGATGAATTAGGGACAAATAAATCTGTGAAATCCGTGCAATCTGTGGCAGGAAGGTTTATTCGAAGGTAGATTTTTAGGAGTATGTCGTTTTTACTCCCCCGAATGTCGTGTCTGCCCCGCGTTTTTATGAACGAACGGTTTCATCTTTGTAAGAACAAATCATAAACAAAAAAACACTTTATCATGGGAACAAAACAAAGAACAGTTTTAACAGTAGAATCGACCATCAACGCTCCTGTCGGCAAAGTATGGGATTGCTGGAACAAACCCGAGCATATCACAGAATGGAGCCATGCCTCAGATGACTGGCATACGCCCTGGGCTAAGAACGATCTGCGCCAGGGAGGCAGCTTTTCTTCAAGAATGGAAGCTCGTGATGGCAGTTTTGGATTTGAATTTGGTGGCGTTTACGATGTGGTACGCCTTCACGAATATATTGAGTACACCATGGGCGATGGAAGAAAAGTGAAGATCGAGTTTTTGCCCGCCGGTGAAAAAACCCGCGTAGTTGAAAACTTCGAAGCAGAATCAGAAAATCCTGTCGAGATGCAACAAGCCGGCTGGCAGGCTATCATGGATAATTTTAAAAAATATACAGAAGAAAACTAAAAACGATCAACGGTCGCGATCAGAGTTTTTCAGGTTGCGACTTCTTTGAAGAAAATAGAGTACCAGCACAGCCAATAGAATAACTCCACCCAGGAATAGCCAGATCGTATGACTGGTTGGATCGTTCAGCTCCAGGGCTGGTGTTTGACCGATCAGCACAAGACCGGCCCAATAAGCGGGCGCAAGCGTTCGGCCCTGAGCCTGCCCGAGATATTGCAGTTTGGCTTTTTTTAATGCAAGGGCAGTTGACATTCCTTTTTCGAGATTCTTGACAAAGATCTCCGTAATCTGGCTGCTGGCTTTTTCATCGATCTTCCAGAGCCCGGTTAGTATGCTATTACTACCGGCATAGTTAAAGGCATGAGCGATCGAGATCATGCCTTCTCCATCCTGGAAGCCGGGTTTGCCAGATTCACAGGCTGTAAGTATGGCAAGATCCGATTTGATATTGCATTCATAAATCTCATCGAGGAATAAGGAATTGCTATCCGTTCCGGCTGCGATATCTTTGGCAAAGATCAGCCTTGACCTCTCAGGTACCAGGTTATTGAATTCGGCATGGGTGCCTATATGTACAATCTTATGGCCCGCCGCGTTTTTGCGAAAAGTATTCAGCGTGGAAGTATTATCCAGGTATGCCTGTCCTTTTAACAGGCGGCTGAGATTCCGCGCAATTTTAACAGTGTGAGGTTGTGAAAGCAGCGAAAGATATTGAAGATCGAGTTCGATGGAATCTTTGATGGCATGCTGGTAATGCTTTTTAGCTTCTTCTGTAAAACCGGGTACAAAAGCGATGTAGTTATCGTTTGACTCAACCGGTAATTCATTTCCTATCATATACAAACTGTAGTGATAGGAAATAGTGTGGCGCGCCAGCAGGCTATTGAAAGAAAGATCCTGGAATGTTTTTGCTTTCTTAGGAGTCAGTAGCTCGAAACTCAGGGCAAACAAAACACCATCTGGTATGATCACGATATTTTCATGTTTTACCGCAGTCTCTAACGGCTGCCAGAGATCATGATACAATTCCTGCAACAACAGACCCTGTATACTTTCACTGGAATTACGTTCCAGCAGCGCATTGATCTTTTCCTCCAGCCTGTTGTTGGTGAGCGATACAATTTTCTTCTCTTTTTGATCAACAACTAATGCATACAATGAATCACCTGAAAAGAAGTAACGGATCACAGATGAGCCTGGCGTCACAGCCTTTTGTAATTCGTCAATAGATAGCTGTGGCGACCCGTATCGTAGATTGTAATAAGCCGGATACTGCCGTCTTATTTTTTCGAGGTATTTATTCCAGTTGTTTGTCGCATGTAAATAATTATTCATTAACACACTATCTGCAGCCCCGGCCAGTAGTGCAGCGGGGATGGCTGATCTTAGTTTTGTTTCTTCGTCCTGGATGGTGGGCGGTATGCCTTCGAATGCAACCAGCTTCGCTTTGTCAAGCCTTCCGCGAATTCGGTTGTAAAGCCCGGACTCGTGGAGATTGATGAATTTTTCAATGTGGATTTGTGTCTGTGTTTGCTGGTACAATTCCATCTCCACCTTTTTCGAAAATTCGATCAGTTCCGCGTTCTCAGCAACAAGTATATTGATGCTTTCCTCGCTGTCGATCATCGATCTTCGCCGCTTTAGTATATCCATAGCTTCCTGCAATTGCAATGACATTGACTTCAGGAAAGCGGTATCGCGTTTTTCCTGCAAAGCATATTGTGCCTGCAGCTTGAGAAGTATGGCCTTGGGCTGGTATACCTGCACTTTTACAGTATCCAGCAGGTTATTAGCAAGGGCAAGTTGTTTGTTCAACGCATTCAATCCCTGGTTGCTGAATTCAATGCTTTCTTTAAACAATCCGGCTGTCTTACTCAATTCCGCGAGGTTGAGCAACTGATAAAAGGCGGCGAGACTTTCAAGGCCCTGCACTTTTTGTATATAGTCCAGGCCCCTTTTAGCCATGGACTTCGCCTTTGCATAATCGCCGTTGCGGGCGTAGAATGAAGCTGCGGTTCTCAAAAACTGCAGGTAAATGTTGTCATATTCGCCCTGGTAGGATGTTTCAAACAAGTTTTCGCTTTGCTGGTAATATTTTGCAGCTTCAGCGAAGTTCTTCTTGTTTTCCATCGCCATGGCCATCTGGTAACAGGCATCGCCTTCCCAGAAAAGATAGTCTCCTTCTGTGGCTCTTAATTTTTCCAGACCACTGCTGAGATACTGTATCGACTTGTCGTATTCATGGATGTCGTTATAATGCTGGCCCAACAATATCTCAGATATAAAAACACCGGGGTGGCCGGGTGGAAGTTTTTCCTTTTTTTGCTGGTAAGAATAGCGAAGTAAATCGCCTGCTTTGAAGTAGTCACCGATATCCCTGTACAAGCCTGCGAGATTATCCATACCTTCAAACAAGCCTGAAAGGGCATTTTGTTTTTTGGGATTTAAGCCCGGGCTCGCAATGAACTTCTGGGTATTACTGATACAAGCTTTCATCATTTCAATTCCCTCAGTCACTTTGCCTTCTGCACCATATAAACCCGCCAGATTATTTTGTATGATGGAGGGACGGTAAAAACGATTGGTTTCATTCTCGGGCATCTGTCCCAGCACATCCAGGGCTTTCTTATAAAACACGCTGGCACTGTCATAGCGCGATCCGTACCACATGATGGTACCCATGGCATTATAGCTAAGGTAAATATCTTCCAGGGGAGTGGTCTTAGATGTTTCGCGGATCGACATCGCCTTACGGTGATGTCTCGCCGACAGGCTTACATTGGCCAGTCGTTGTGCCATCACTCCAAGATTGTATTCAATCTGGGCTATCAGCAGCGGGTCCGGTACGGAGAGTTGATTGGCATATACCAGGGCATCCTCATATTTTTTGTAAGCCTGGTTATTGTTGCCGATATTGGCAAAATGAGATGCAACCTGTATCTCGAGCTGGCTGTAAAATACCGGGTCATCGGAAACCTGCCTGGCCTGGTCAACAAATTTTTGAAGCTCGGCGCCGCTCTCCAGTTCGCCATATAGGCCGATGAAAATTTCCCCGGCAAGCGTCACGCATTGGAGAAGGCTGTCCTTTTTGCCCGCGGCACCCAGCTGCCGTACATATTGCTGGAGTAATGTTTCGGCAAGCTTGAAATCCTTCGATTCAATAGCTTTTACCAGGTCGGCACGACTGATCTTTTCCTGTTGCGCAATTAAAGGCCAAATCACAAGGAGACAGGCGAGCGATAAGACGGAAATGAATTTTCGGAGCATTAATTCTGGTTAATGGCATTCAATAATTCTGCTTTCCTAGGGTGATTTGATTTTTCGATTAGGGATTTTGCGGAGGCTGTTTGTTTTTCTTTCAGAAGGATCAGGCCGAGATACCAGCAGGCATCACTGTAAAACGAATGAGTGCTGTCGGGGACAATTGTTTCCAGGTGTTTTTTAGCGGCATCATCTCTGCCAAGCGCCTGGTTGACCATGCCCAAAAAATATTGAAGGGTATCACCTGATTGGCCGGATGTATTCAGCGCATTCCAGGTTTGCAGCGCTTTTTCATATTCTTCGTTTTTATATTCCACCATTCCTTTTTCAAAAGCATAATTATCGCTCACACTCATAGCCGTGAGCAAACCGGGGTCGGGCGTGTAGTAGCCAGCATATAATTTTTCATACCTGTCTTTTAGTGGCAGCAGGAGCCAGGCAGCAACTGCAACTAGCAATATAACCGACGCGGCCACTGCCCAACGTGTATTGAATCGGATAACCTTTCCTGTCCCTTTTTGCTTTGAAGTTTCGATTGAACGATGAAACTCGTTCATACCTTGTTGGAGTGAAGCTTCCTGCAGACCAACGGTCAATAATTTTACTTCAGTTATTTTATTGGCCCAGTTGGGATCAGCGTTCTTTTTTTCATTAAAGGCAAGGCTTTGTTCCGGACTGAGTTCATTCCTCAGGTAGTTTTCGATGAGCTCCATCTCTTCCGGAGCGATGTCATAATCAAGCTTCATAGAATTCATTTTTGAACTTTGTTTTTCACAAGGGTCCTTAGTTCCTGAAGGCAACGGTATTTGTTATTCTTAGCACTCGGCTCGGTCCAGTTGAAATGTTGCGCGATCTCACGGATTGACTGCTTGTGGTAGTAGAACCGGTTTAACAATTCCCGGCACCGCTCGCCCAGCGACTTCATTTCTTTTTTCACCGTATCCAGGTATTCCGCGTTTTCTGCAGATATCATATCAGTGGTCGCACCATTTACCATCGAGTCCTCCAGGCTTACCGTTTGTTTATTCTTCCTGCTTCTCAGGTGATCGATCCATTTGTTCTTCGCTATCTGGAAAATATAAGCCGGTAAAACCGAAGCATCTGTTGCCTGGAATTTATCCAACTGTATATTTCGCCAGGCTGCCAGAAAGGCCTCCTGGTAGATATCTTTTGCATCGTCTTCAGTTCCACTATTCTTCTGCACATACCGCGCTACGGGCGGATAGGCACCAGTGTATAACTGCCTGAGAACCTGTTCATCATTCGCTTTAATGGCTGGTATTAAAGTATTGAGAGTGATACCGGGAAAAAGGGCTTGATCCATTACTACAAGTATTCCCACTCAATATAGCCAAAAATCAGTTTTATCCAAACCCCGACAGGCCTTATTACCAGCTTATCGTAGCAGCAGTCAAAAGGTCATCAGCAGCTATGATTACTTTGTTTTGCCGCATTAACAGCACGAATAGCGAGTGATGACCTTTTTATGATTCCCCGATAACCCGCAAAGCCATTCATTAACCAAAAAACATTATTCATGAGGAAAAATATCGTAATCGTGCCTTTGATGGCAGCTTTATTTATCAGTAGTTGTAAAAAGGACAAGAAAGAGGAAGAATTTATCCATCCGCCACGGACCGATCAGCAGGATATTGAGCCATTGGATAATGCTGTAAAAGATTTTATGCTGAAACATAGTATTCCCGGTGTTTCTATTGCCATTACAAAGAATGATAAGCTGGTTTACGTAAAATCTTATGGAAAAATGTCATCCTCGGACAATACACCTGTCACAAATAGTAGCCTGTACCGGATTGCCAGTGTGTCGAAGCCCATAACAGCAGTTGGGATTATGAAGCTGCTGGAGGCTAATAAGCTCAGCATGGATTCCAAAGTATTTGGCACCGGGGGGATATTGGGAAATGATTATTCATCCAGTAATCTTTCGCAGGTAAGCGATCTGACCGTAAGGCATCTGTTGCACCATACTAGCAACCTCTGGCCCAATGATGGTAACGATCCGATGTTTAAGCAGAAAGGATATGATCATGATCAGCTTATTAAGTGGACGCTCAACAACTATAGCGGTGTGTCAACAAGAGGTGTGTACAAATACTCCAATTTCGGCTATTGCCTTTTGGGTCGCATCATAGAAAAGCTTTCCGGAAAAGGGTATGAGCAATTTATAAAGGATGAAGTATTGAAGCCCTGTGGTATCACGAAAATGCAATTGGGTGGCAGTACCCTCGCAGAACGAAAGACTGATGAAGTTATTTATACAGGACAGGGTTATGATCCCTATGTTTTTAACTTACCCCGCATGGACTCGCATGGTGGATGGATCGCTTCTGCTACCGATCTTGCCAGGTTCCTGGTGCGGGTAAACGGTTTCAATGATAAGCCCGATATTCTACAGCCTGCCACGATAACTACCATGACCACCCGCTCGGTTCCATCTTCGAATTATGCAAGTGGTTGGGGAGTCAACAATGCCAATAATTGGTGGCATACAGGCGGCCTGCCCGGAACGGCGACCGAAATTATTCGGGCTTCCAATGGATTTGGATGGGTGATCTTGTGCAATTCCCGTAGCTATTCGGGTAGTTTTGATGGAGACCTGGACGGCTTGCTCTGGCCATTTGTACAAAACACCTCCACTCCCTGGCAGGATATTGATCAGTTTTAGACCTGGTTCTCTTAAGCACGTAATTAGCAATTGGGAATCATTATTGTCGGGGAACTCTGATGTACTATAAACCACGGCGGGCACGGCGAGCACAGCGAAAGGCGTCTGCGTGTTAAAAATCTGTTACCGGGAACAGGAATGATGTTACTTCTCCGCTCTGTGCGCAGTGGTTTCCTGACACATCGGAACATTTGAACTTCGACCAGCAAAGCGAACAATCTCCAGGAAAATTAAAGCAAAGCACCTGTAAAAGTAAACATCATAGAAGCCCCGTGGATCAAAGGTTTTGATAACAATCCAAAATCTTATTCCAGAAAGCAATGATTGTGAATTTGGGATTAGGTATTAAATATTCATATCAAACTCCCAGGCAGTACGATAGGTTCCATGTTTCTCAACATAAGCGATAAATGCACTGTAAAAAGCATCGGAGCCTATCGTGGCACTGTCACCAATCACCACCAGCAATTCCCTTGCACGGGTCATGGCTACATTCATCCTTCTGTAATCTTTTAGAAATCCTATATCGCCATCCTCATTGCTTCTCACAAGTGAGACGATGATGGTATCTTTCTCCTGTCCCTGGAAACTATCAATGGTACTTACACGCAACCGTTGGGGTAAAATATCTCTGGCAGCAGCCACCTGCGCAGAGTAGGGTGATATAAAAGCCGGATCGGATAGGGGTATAGATTCATTTTCTATCAACTGGCGCGCAATATCCAGTTCACCTTTATTCTGTAAGCTGATGCCATCATTTCCCCTTTCTTCTTCAAAGCCTGTACCCGCCGTATCGATAAAGACAAGGTGTGTGCCCGTATTATGTAAATGCACGGCTGTCTTAAGCAGGCTATTGTAAAAATAGTCGCTGCTGAATCCGGCGATCGACTCGCGCATCCGGTATTGTGTATTGAGCAGGTGTACCGCCGGGCAATTGGCAATTGCGACTTCGAGGATGGATCGATTCAATCCAAGTATGGCAGCTTCTGCACTCAGGACAGTGGGTGGCAATTGCCAGTGGTCGCCTGCCAACACCAGCCTCTTAGCGAATGGGAATATGGTCCAGGCTAGGGGTTCAATGCATTGACCGGCTTCATCTATGACAAGAGTGTCAAAATGAGATTGTTCAATTCCAGCATCATACAAACCTATCGGTGTGCCGGTGATAACCTCCGCTTCAGCGAAAAGTTTCTCTTCATTGTAAGCTTCCAATTTTTTTATTTCAGATAGAATATTTCTTACTTCTTTAAAAAGCAGGTTACGTTGCTCGCGTTCTGCTTTGCCAAAACTACGTTTATATTTAAGCGCCATGCGGCGAAATTCACCGGCTCTTTTTTTCAATTCCCTGATCTCTTTTTGCTGCCGGCTGTTGACCATCCTGCCTTCAGGTGTGTGCGGGAAAACAAGTTCATCAACCCTGGTGGTATTTCCAACTCTCAGTACTTTGATACCCTGCTGGATCAATCCCCTGGCAATATGATCTACGGCTGTATTACTGGGAGCCGACACGAGGACCTTTTCTCCCAATTTTACCAGTTGAAATACAGCTTCCACAAGTGTGGTGGTTTTTCCGGTGCCGGGAGGACCATGCACGATCGTAAGTTTTTCGTTATTTATGATTGCATTTGTTGCCTGCTGCTGACTTTCATTCAGCGTCTGGTTGTGAAAATGGATGTTGGAAGCTTTTACTGTTGACGACGCCGAAGTCTTCAGTGTATTTGAACTATCCGGGTGAAGTTGTTCAAATAATTTGAAAAGCGTTTTATTAATCTCCAGATCATGAAGCGCTTTTTTCATGATCGAAGTCGTGCGGGTATCCGGCGCGAGTTTGATGCCAACGCCATTGTCTTCTATCCAGTCTGGAAAATCCGGCGCGAATAATCGGAATTCACCTGTTTTGCCTTCGAGGCTTAATAAAATGCCCTTAACAGGTTGTTCCCCGTGTACAAAACATTCAATGGCTGCGCCATCCCTTAATAAATTGGCTTCAGGGGGAAAATGTAATTTGAAACTTATCTCCGGGTAATCTGCGTAACCATAAGTTTTCCTGGTTACGATGATGGGATGCAGGGCCAGGCCTTCAGCCTTCAGGGTTTTCAGTGTGTGCTGCTGATCGAGTTGATAACGGGTTGCCTGTTCTTTTTCTTCCAGTTCTATACATTTCAATAACCTTTGAATATGGGAATGCATGCAGTGAAAGTAGTCAGAAAGCCGGAAAGTTGATCAGAGTGAATTTCAGGACCTGGAATAGTCCTGGTTTATTAATATTGAAAAGATTTTTTATGTCAAAATGCGTTCGGGTCAGCTCATCGTACCAGGGTGAACGTACCTTTCTCCCTATATGTTCGATTGTCTACACCAACGCCTTCAGCCACCCAAACAAATACCTGCGAAGCCTGCGGTTTGCCACCAATAGTTCCATCCCATCCGCGTGGATCTGATCGCAGGTCAAATATCAACTGTCCCCATCTATTGTACACCCGGAAGAATTTAAAGTCACGGATACCCATAGGTATGGGTTTGAAGTAGTCGTTCAACCCATCGTTGTTGGGTGTAAAAGCGGTGGGCACGTGAATTTTTACTTCCTTAGTGATCAGCACCAGTTGCGTATCGATGGTCACACAACCCGCCAGTGTTTCTATGGCTACCGTGTACAACATATCATCGGATCCGTCGAAGACAGGGTCGAAAATATCGGGGTCGCTCAGTTGAGTAGCAGGCGCCCATTCAAATGCTATTCCAAAATCGCGTGCCGTCAGCTGGTGCGGATAATCCTCGACCACATATTCCGTGGGATACCTGATACCTGGCACCGGATCTTCAATCAGGATATCTTTTTTACCGGTCGATATACTGCATTTATCGTCATTGGTAAGTAAGGCATAGTAAGAGCCGGTTTGGGTGATAGTAAAACGGCTGGTATTAGGAATGCTTATCGGGATATCATCTTTAAACCACTGGATACTTGTAGTGGATGGCAATAATAAAACTGTACTGTCGCCGGATCCAGCGCAATAAGCATCTTTTCCAAGCAAAGTAAGCGTGGTATCGATGATGGAAGCGGTCACGATTACGGAGTCCTTTGCACTGCACCCTCCGCCAAAATTAGTCGTGGTTAAAACATACTCGGTCGTCACCCGTGGACCGGCGAAGGGATTAGCAGCTCGCGAATCCGACAAGTCAATAGGCGGATCCCAATGATAAAACAGGCCTGGCTTGGGATTGGCTCCTATAAGTACAGGTGTTTGATTACAGGATAGCGTGTCCTTCCCCGCAAATGATTGTATCGTCAATGTATCCACGAGCGTCGTGTAGAGTGTGTCGAGACATCCATAACCATCGTATGGCGTGACCTCCACTGCCAGTCGGGTGCCGGGTGGCGGTGGAGGCGAAAAGCCAATTGCCTGGCTGGTCCCCAATTGCTGTGTGAAATTATTATTAAACCACTTATAGTTCTGATAACCCCAGGGTGCCGAAACATTAATAGCAGTATCTCCGGGGCAAAAGGCGGCGCCTACAAATTCACTGCTGCATTCGGTATTGACATCTATATAAGCATAACCAAAGTGCCGGATAAATGTACAGTCACCGGTTTTAAACATCAGCCTGATAGTTTTACCCGCATGCCCGTTTAGGTTGATTGATACTGCCGTCCAGTCTTTGCACCAGACGCTGGTACTATCCGCGACGATCGGTGAGATAAAAAAGCCGGGAAGCAGTGAACCAAACGGGAAAAAGGTAAAAGAAGAGCAGTGAATAAGCTGATTGTCCGTAACGTTAGTAATCTCAATTTCCAGTCGCGGTTGTTGATACATCTGGTGATTCGGGTCCTGGAATACAACAGCGTAATGATAAATCAGTGAATAAAAATTTTGGTTGGCAGGTATTGTAAATTGATAGGCGATACCCTCTCCCTGACCTCCGGCTTCATCATTACCCAACCTGACGGAATAGCCGCTGCCGTTTGGTGCCGTTGTCGGGAATCCGCCATAAGGGTCAATTTGGTTGCTTTGCCTTGAATAGATGGTATGACGGTTGAAAACCGGACCATTTGAAGGAAACAGATTGAAAACATGATTGCCGTTCACAGCAGCGACACTACCGGTATAGCACATCCAGTTGTCTAATGAACCCGATTCAAAATCGATATTAGGAGGGCATTCCTGTGAGTAGCTCGCTTTGTTTACAAAACTTATCAAATAAAAACAAAGCACAAGACGTGCGAGAGAAGAGATTAACCAACTCATTTTCTTATCCGAGCCAGAAATGTTGAGCGCACGTGCCATCAAAACAATTAATATAATTTACTATTAAAACAAATCGTGGACCGGAACATATCGGTTGCCATGATATTGTTTGTGTTTAATCTTATCTGGTTCGTATGTCTTACCTGGAATGAGTGAGTGACAATGGCGGAATCTACCCTTGAAAAAGTCGTCTTATCCCCTCCTGGCAAAACTGGATTCATTGCATTTTTACAGCGCGTTCATCACAGGTATGGGATAGTACCGGAATGGAACTTTAATTTAATAATAAAAATTCAAAATTTATTCATTATGCAAAAGATCATGCCTTTTTTATGGTTTGATGGCAGGGCAGAGGAAGCAATAAATTTTTATGCCTCTATTTTTAAAAATTCTAAAGTGACCAGTATCAGGCACTGGGGAGAAAATAGCCCCTTTCCCAGCGATCAGGTCATGACCGCCGTTTTTGAACTGGATGGCATCCAGTTTTATGCTTTTGATGCTGGTCCTGTGTTCAAATTTACCGAGGCGATCTCCTTTTATGTGAACTGCAAAGACCAGGGGGAGGTGGATTATTTTTGGGAGAAACTGTTGGAAGGTGGCGAGGAAAGCATGTGCGGGTGGCTAAAGGACAAGTTTGGGGTATCATGGCAGATTATTCCTGAAGCATTACCAGGCTTAATGAACTCGCCTAATCCCGAAAAAGCGCAAAGTGTAATGGGAGCGCTCATGAAAATGAGAAAAATCATCGTCGCGGATCTACAGGAGGCTCATGATGCCGCCTGAGAGGTATAAAGTTTGTAATTTCAGTTGCCGTTAGTTGCGGCAATAACAAACTTTACCCATACTTATGTATAACCCATCACGAAGACAGTTTTTGCAGA
The DNA here is from genome assembly GCA_023424015.1 of Bacteroidota bacterium. GTDB lineage: Bacteria > Bacteroidota > Bacteroidia > Chitinophagales > Chitinophagaceae > Terrimonas_B. Next base: position 12,005 of record JAFAEM010000013.1, read on the forward strand.
CAACAGGACTGGTGTTTGGTGCAGCTATTCTTGCACCTTCCTGGCTTACCGGAAAAAAGGAGGCTTCCCTGTCATTCTCCACGCTCGGATGCCCTGACTGGGATTTTCAAAAAATTGTATCCTTCGCTTCACAGCATAACTATAAAGGCATCGAGGTGCGAGGTCTACAAAGACAACTTGATCTTCCGCAATGCCCCGAATTCAGCAACGCTACCCATATAAAAGAGACGATGCAGACGATGAAGAAAAACGGCCTCAAATTTATTGGATTGGGCTCCTCGGCGACACTTCATTTTAAAGAAGGCGAGGAGCGTCAGAAAAACCTGTCGGATGGTCGGCGCTTTATTGATCTGGCGGAAAGGATCCGTTGCCCTTATGTACGGGTTTTTCCCAATAGGTTTCCGGAAGGACAGGACAAACAGGAAACTATAAAACTTATCGTCGATGGTTTGCTAGAACTTGGGGATTATGGGAAGAAGAGATCTGTGACGGTGCTGTTGGAAACCCATGGTGATGTCGTCTGGATTTCGGACCTGGAGCAGATCATGTTAGCTGCCCGCCATAGTCATGTTGGATTATTATGGGATGTCTCGAATATGTGGACTATAACAAAAGAACCAGTTCAAGAAGCTTATCTACGATTAAAGCCGTATATCAGGCATACACATCTTAAGGATGCAGTGTCGTTGGATGGCAAACTGCAGTATAAATTATTAGGAAAGGGAGAAGTGCCCATTTTTGAAGCTATTAGTGCTTTGGAAGAAGATGGGTATAAGGGGTTTTACAGTTTTGAATGGGAGAAGATGTGGCATCCGGAAATTGAGGAGCCGGAGGTCGCGTTGACTGATTATAGCAGGGTGATGAAGGAGTTTTGGAATAGGTAATTGGGGTGAAATTTTTGAGAGCGCGTTGCCTGGATAAAAAAACGGTTTTAGCCCGTGTTTTACCCATGGTTATCTAAGGGATTTTGGTTACTAGATGTCAGAAGCTTTAAGTGTCTGACATTTTTTGGATGCCACTCGGGATAAAAAAACTTTTTTAGCCCGGGTTTTACCCATGGTTTTCTAAGGAATTTTGGTTACTAGATGTCAGAAGCTTTAAGTGTCTGACATGCTAAAGAAGCCAGCTTCGATAAAAAACCGCTTTTAGTCCGTGTTTTACCCATGGTTTTATAAGGAATTTTGTTTACTAGATGTCAGAAGCTTTAAGTGTCTGACTTGTTAAAGAAGCCAGCTTCGATAAAAAGCCGCTCAAAGTCCGTGTTTTGCTCATTGTTTTTTCCCGAATTTGAGTTACTAGATGTCAGAAGCATTAAGTATCTGACAGGCATTTGCTGTGAATATGGTAAAATAACCCGGATTGCCTAAATTGGCTTTTTGATCAAACCGTACGAAAATGCCCGGCGATCCCCATATCATCAATAAATCAAAAAGTAATAACACCTACGATGCCATCGTTGTCGGCTCCGGCATCAGCGGCGGTTGGGCCGCTAAAGAACTTTGCGAAAAAGGATTAAAAGTTCTGCTGCTTGATCGTGGCCGCCACCTCGATCATGGTGATTATCCCACGGCTACCATGCAGACCTGGGAATTTCCTCACAGGCTTAATTTAACACAGGAAGACAGGAAGAGAAATTTTGTTCAAAGCCGCCACTACTCTTTCAGGGAAGACAACAAGCACTTTTACATCAATGACCAGGAGAACCCTTATGAGGAACGCAAGCGATTTGACTGGATTAGAGGTGATATTGTCGGCGGACGCTCTCTTTTATGGGCGAGGGCATGCTATCGCTGGAGCGACCTGGATTTTGAAGCTAATATTCGTGATGGTCATGGTGTAAACTGGCCAATCAGGTATAAAGACATTTCGCCCTGGTACGATTATGTGGAATCCTTTATCGGCGTCAGTGGTAATCGTGACGGTATCGGTGTGGTGCCAGATGGCATTTTTCAACCGCCCTTTGAAATGAATGTCGTGGAGAAACATTTCAAGCAACAGGTAGAGAAAAATTATAGCGATCGCTACGTGATCATGGGTCGCACTGCTAACCTTACACAGCCTGTTAAAGGACGCGGTCAATGCCAGGCTAGGAATCTTTGTCACCGTGGTTGCCCTTATGGCGCCTATTTCAGCACTAATGCCAGTACTATCCCTGCTGCATATGCCACGGGAAACCTCGAGGTCAGACCGCATTCACTTGTAAACAGGGTTTTGTATGATGAACAAAAACAGAAAGCCACCGGTGTTGAGATCATTGATACAAATACAAAACAAACCGAAGAGTTTTATGCCCGGCTGATTTTCCTGAACGCGTCAACCGTGGCGACAGCGTTTATCCTGCTTAACTCAACTTCTTCCCGTTTTCCAAATGGATTAGGTAATGGAAGCGACCAGGTGGGGCGCAACCTGATGGACCATCATAAAGGGATTTCTGTCGTTGCAGATGTAGATGGGTTTGAAGACAGTTATTATTATGGTCGCAGACCCGCGCCATTTTATATTCCCCGTTTTCGAAATATTACAGATAACCAGGAAACCTTCTTGCGTGGTTATCATTTTGGGGGTAGTGCTTACCGGCCCAGGCGAGCGGGTGAAGCCAAACTCGGTGAACCTCTAAAAGAAGCATTATCAGTACCTGGTGGCTGGCAGGTCGGTCTTTATGCTTTTGGCGAATGCCTGCCCTACTCAGACAATCGAATTACACTCAACAAGGATAAAAAAGATCAATGGGGGCGGCCGATGCTGGCTATTGACTGCGAATTCCGAGAGAATGAGAAAGCCATGCACGAGGATATGAAGGCTACAGGCGCGGATTTATTGGAAAAAGCCGGATACAGGAATATCCGGGTTTCAGCGGGTATTTCGTTTCCGGGCAACGCCAATCATGAAATGGGTATCGCCAGGATGGGGCATGATCCCAAAACATCAGTTTTGAATAAATACAACCAGATGCATGAAGTACACAATTTATTTATAAGCGATGGTTCCTGCATGACCTCGGGATCCTGCGTCAACCCTTCACTCACTTATATGGCCCTTACAGCAAGGGCATGCGATTATGCGGTAAAGGAACTTAAGAAAAATAATATCTGATCCGCGCTATTATTGTGAAATATCGGCTTCACTGCCATCATCGCCACTTACGTTGAGTGTATGTCTGAAACCGATGGGCTGAAAGGGTAATTTGGTTTTTGGATCATCATCGTCATAATCCTCCCATTCTGTGATATCTTCCAGTAAATCTTTTACATGCTGATAGATCGATGATGTAAGTAGTTCGGCGGGTCTTAGTATCTCAAGGCTGAGAGGTCTCTTAGTTTCACCATAACCTTCGATATGGGGACTAACCAGCATCACCATGATCTTTCCATTGAAAAGTTGCTGGTAGATCAGTGATCCGTTATTTTTAACCATGATGCGCTTTACGTCGGTGTCATCCACATTTTCGGCAATACCACTGCTGCTGCGGCCAAGATCAAGAACAACCGCCTCAAGATTTTCAATATTGTTTTTTTCAGTCACTGATGCCTTTAGTCCGGTTTGCTGCACAATATCACGAAGGGTATCCCCGATAAATCTCCTGGTTTTATCGTTCCATTCCTGACGGTAGTTGATCGTATTTTCCAAAACCCGTTTATAAGCGTTTACTTTTTCATGTAGTTTGGCAATATCCACGTTCATAATCCAAAATAATTTAATTCAGCTAAGCAATAGTGTTGAAGGTTGATTTGTTCGCCGGGTAAAGCATCATCAGAAAGACAAGCAAAGCGCCTACACATTCGAGCAGTTCAGCTCTTTTACCGTCGGGGATCAGTGATGTTGCAATAAAGACGATCAAAAAACCGATAACCTGGTACCAATGTGGTACTGGTATACCCCAGCGGTCAATTAACTGCTTGCCGGCCTTATGGCGTTGATATAAAATTGGAACAACAACCAGGTAAATGCCCATCACACTGACCAGGACAATGGAAAATAGAAGTTTGTTCAGTTTTACGCCTCCAACAACAAGGTTGTGCAGGTTGGTCTCCTGCTGTGCATTATTTTTCTGGAAATACTCGGGTGTTTCAATGCCGATCACACGCTGACCCCAGGAAATTTCTTCACCGGCTGCAAAAAATAAAAACAAGGCCAGGAAAAATGTGATGAAAAGGAACCAACGGCTTTTCTGCCGGAATAATTTCATAAATCGACGAAAACACACGATTGACCCGCTGAGTAAACCCAGGACGGTGATCCATTCAACAAGCCCGTCTTCTTTTACATACTCGTCGAATTGAGGCTTGTCCGTATAAAAAAATATGAATCCCAGGGCAAGCAGTATTGTTCCTGCCACGAGGATGATCCATTCAAGTGATGTAAGTCTGTGTTTTACCATAGTATTCAGGCTTAAACTATAATATGCAAATTTAAACCTGCTGCGAAGTTGCAGTAAAATAAATTATAAACGCAAAAATGACATTACTGCACATATGTTTAAATCGATTACATTTAATGATAAAACCACCATGATGAAAAAAGTTCCCCTCATAATTATCGTTTTCCTGTGTACTATGGCCGTCACAGAAGCGCAGAAAACTTATATCTGGTGTGGCGTTTTGATCGACGGAATTTCGGATGCCCCGCTTAAAGATCGCACCATCGTAGTGGAGAAGGACAGGATCATTGCTGTCGAAAACGGATTCACAAAGCCAGGTGTCAATGACAGACTGGTTGACCTGAAAACAAAAACGGTTACTCCCGGCTGGATCGATATGCATGTTCATCTCGAATCAGAGACCCGTAAAGGCAATACAGTCGACCGGTTTATCCTGAATCCGCCCGATTTCGCTTTCGAGTCGGTTCGATATGCAAATATTACCCTGATGGCCGGTTTTACCACTGTGCGCGACCTGGGCGGTTCAGGTGTAAATGTGTCATTACGCAATGCGATCAATAGAAATTCAATTAAGGGGCCGAGGATTTTTACAGCAGGGAAATCCATCGCCACGACCGGCGGTCATGCCGATCCGACCAATGCCTATCGGAAAGACCTGGCAGGCGATCCGGGACCGAAAGAGGGTGTTATTAATGGAGAGGCAGATGCTTACCAGGCGGTGAGGCAGCGCTATAAAGAAGGTTCTGATCTTATTAAAATAACCGCCACAGGTGGTGTTCTCAGCCAGGCAAAAGATGGTGCGAACGCGCAATTTACCGAAGCCGAGATCAGGGCCATCGTAACCGCAGCAAAGGATTATGGTTTTAAAGTTGCAGCACATGCTCATGGTGCCGAAGGTCTTAAAAGAGCCGTACGCGCAGGTGTAAATTCGATCGAACACGGCACTTTTATGGATGATGAAGCTATCAGCCTGATGAAGCAGCATGGGACATGGTACGTGCCAACGATCATCGCGGGTAAATCCACTGCCGATAGTGCAAAGATTCCCGGCTACTATACAGAAATTGTAACACCCAAAGCCCTGGCAACGGGACCACAGATACAATCGACTTTTGCCAAAGCCCATAAGGAAGGTGTAAAAATCGCTTTTGGCACAGACGCTGGTGTTTTCAGGCATGGTATGAACTGGCTTGAATTCGGATATATGATCGAAGCAGGCATGAAACCGATGGATGCCATCAAAGCGGCGACTATCAATGCTGCCGAATTATTGGGCGAGCGGGATAGGTTGGGTAGTATTCAGCCCAACAAACTTGCCGATATCGTCGCCGTTGATGGAGATCCATTAAAGGATCCAGGAGTTTTTGGAAAGGTGGTTTTTGTGATGAAGGGGGGAGTGGTGTTTAAAGGAATTGGGGAATAGGGATTAGGAGTTAGTATCTGATAGCTGACGGGTTCGGAATATGGAATTGGAGTTTGGTAGCAGATCTTGTTGATACGTGTAAAGTCTGGATTCTTCATGGAAACCTCTGGATGAAGGAGGCTACTATTTTACAGCCTTTATTCATTCACCAAATATTGATTGGGCATTCCATCTTCGATGCGTCGGCATTTTTCTGATTCCAGAAACCTGTATACGACAATGTCATTTCAAACCCTCCGCGGTACATCGATGCCGTTTTGAGTTTGCTTGTGTTCACGTCATAACTGAATCCCATACTCAGCCGGTTGGAGTTTAGTTTCACGACAGGTATCAATGCATCTTTTGTACGGTAAACTGCCCCGCCTGATAATGAAAACCTGGCGTCGTCCCCATCCGGATCAAAATTGTGCGTGTAGAGAAATCCTGTCTGCATCACGCGATTGCCACCCTGCCTGAAATGATCCGCATACACAACAATGCGGTCATATGTATTTGTATAGGCCGAGAAGCCCATATTGAAAACCCATTTTTCATTTAACCTGACTTCATTGTCGTTCATAAATGATAAAGAGGGCCTTGTGAAATGGAACAGTCCAACTCCAACATAAAATTTGAGATTGTTATTGATCAAGCTCTTAAAACTGATTCCCGTTGAGGCATCCAGGTAATTAAATCCTGTTGTCCGGAACGACTGACTGGTCGGGTTGGAAGAGCTATAGGATCCATTTACAAACTGATCATCAAAACGCAATTTGCCTGGGTCGAAACTCTCACTCACTGATCCTCCCATAAAGGCAACAGATATGTACGTACTCTTTTCTTCACTCAATAATTTATGATAGTTGAGCACAGGCATGAACTGCGTTCTTTTCAGGTTAGCATCGCCGGCTGCATCATTGGTCACCTGCATTCCCGCAGTGATAAAGTCACCCGGCGCGAGCCCTTTGAAAAATTTTACCTCAGCTCCCAGTGCCATGGTACGATAGGGCGTTGTTACGCTTTCCCACTGGTTACGATAAGCCGCGGTAAATCTAACATTTCCATTAAAAATGCCAGCCAGCGCAGGATTTCGTAAGAGCGGCAGCTCATAGAACTGTGAAAAGTTGATATCCTGTTGCGCGCAGACTTCACGATGCCATACCAGGCCCATGACTAGTAATGTTAAGGGTAAAAGTTTTCTCATAGTTACTTATTTTAAGATGGCAGTATTGCCTTTATAAGTATAGGTTTGTAGATTGTCGCAGGTAACCTCGGCGGTATAAACATATACTTCGGGTGCGCCTGTTTTCCCCCTGATCTTTCCATCCCATCCAAAAGCAGGCGTATTGGGAGGGAAATTGGTTTTCTCGAATAACAATTCACCCCAGCGAGAAAATATCCTGAAAGACTTTACAACCTGCACTCCTTTTGCCCGTACCATCAGGATATCATTGACGCCATCACCATCGGGTGTAAATGCATTTGGTATAAAAACCTGTGATCCTTCACAAAAAGTATTAATTCGCATTGTATCCACCGCTTCGCAGCCATGAATGTTTTGGATCCGGGCAGTATAACTGATATCAGTTTTGACAGTTGCAACCGGCTCGGGACAGTCATCACAACTCAAATAGAGGGGCGGGTCCCATGACCATGAAACGATCGGTCCATTGGTAACAACAGGATTGAGCGGCACGATCGTTCCCGTTGATAAAGTCAGATCAGGTCCGAGTTTGAGCGTGGGATTGGGATTCACTGTCACGGTTACATATCCTGTATCAGTAAAACAATTATGCGCATCAAATCCCACGACACGGTAGGTTGTCGTAAGTCCTGGTGTAGCCACAGGATTGGGTATGGTATCGTTGCTCAGACTTCCGGCAGGGACCCATTTATAAGTGACCGCACCGCTGGCAGAAAGATTGAAGCTGCCGTTGGCGCAGATCTCTCCACCCGCTTCAACCCTGATCTCGAACGGTTGATGAACTTCAATAGTGACAGTATCATATCCGGGACAACCTGTGCTGCTTTCTCCCTTTACGTAATAAGTCGTCGTAGTTAAGGGGGAGGCGATAGGATTTGGGCAATCATTGCAACTTAACCCCGCGGCAGGTGACCATTCATAAGTTTGTGCGCCGCTGGACTGCAATCGGATCGTATTGCCCCGGCAAATCGAAGAGTTATCAATAGTATTTACATTCGGATTGCTATATACCGTCACATCGCGGGTAAGACTGTCCTGGCATCCATTATTTCCTGTCACAACTAATTTAACCGCAAATTCTCCTGGCAATTCATAATGATGCGATGGTGTTCGTTGGAGCGATGTATCGCCATCTCCAAAATACCATCGATACTGCGAAGCGCCGATGGAGTTGTTTGTAAATAAAAATGAGTTTCCTTCCAGGCACTGGTTCTCACCAGGGTCAAACGATGCCATTGGCTTCGGATTAACGTTAACGGTTACGGTATCATACGCGATACAGCCGTTTGATGTCTTTGTAACGGCTACCACATAGGTAGTGGTAGTTGTACCCGTAACAACCGGCATCGCAATATTTGGATTGGTTAGGAAATCTGATGGTGTCCATGTATAAGTATGGCCAGACACTGCAGTGCTTCCAATGAAAGTACGCGAACCGGCACAGATGGTTTTATCGGGACCTGCATCTGCGATCGGTGATATATTGATAGCCGTGACATGTAAAGTGTCACTGCAGCCTGCGCCATTGGAAGGGATCACTTCCAAATGCAAGGGGGTGTTACCCGGCGGCGCAGGATTGAGTGTAAAGTTTCGGCTCCTGGCGATTATGTTGGTATAGTTTTCATCCCACCATCGGTAACTTCTAAAACCCGGAGGGCCGCTAAGTCTCGCGATATTCGGGTTACATTCAAATTCTATCTCAGCACTTACATTGCAATCGCCAACATCTACGTAAGTATAACCCCAGTGAGCCCCGAGCGTACAATCAGCAGTCGTGAATTCAAGTATCAGGGTTTTTCCTGCATAAGCGCTAAGGTTGATAAACACGGATGCCCAGTTTTTGCATTTTACGGAATCGTCAATCGGTGAGCTGAAAAAACCGGGTATCGTATCATCAGCCACGTATTCATAGGAAGCACAGTTCAGGTATTTATTAGTCTCAACATCCAGCAGTTTGGCGCTAAACCTCGGTTGCTGATGGCGCAAGTGACCGGGATCCTGGAAAACAACCGCGTAACGATAAGTGATCGAAGCTTCCTCAGCATTGGCAGGCACCGTGATGGTATATCGCACACGTTCAGCTTCGGCGCCATTTACATTATTGCCCAATTTCAAAGCATATCCACTTCCATCAGGTGGATTGATCGGGAACAAACCGTATGGATCAATTTCGGATGGATCAGCAGCAGGATAGATGACATGGCGGTTTGGAGTAGGAGCGGAGGGGGTGACCGTAATTACATTGGTCGTGCCAGCCGCATCTACTTCGCCGACAAAGCATTCCCAGTTTGTAAAATTTCCACGTTCGAATCCGATGTTGCCGGGACAGGGTGCTGCCTGCGTGGAAGCCTGTCTTGTATTTGTGTCATATTCGTAGATATCAGGACCGCTCTTTTCAAATGAAACAATTTCACCCTTCGTGTTCATCCTCCCATATCGCCCTTTTTGAAGAAATCGCGCGCTGCCATTCCGGAAGCCATAAAATACATCCACATCAAGATCCCGTATCTTCTTTCCCTGGCGGTCGATCAGTGACCATCGACGGTTTTTGTATGCTGCAGTTATGTTCTCTGTAAAATCATAGATTATATCATAAACAAAAGGAACGATAGTATTTCCCTTGTTGTCGATAAAGCCCCATTTTGAATTCTGTCTGGCGGCCGCGAGCTGATTAGAGAAATTGCGAAGCGATTCGAATTTCACCGGCACCACCAGGTTGCCTTGATGGTCCACAAAACCCCAGCGTTGGTTATGATATACACGGGCAAACCCATTGACGAAAGTCCCTACTTCCTCCCATATCTGAGAAGTTGTTTTTTGACCAGTCTTTGAATTAACGAAGTAGAAGCCCGAACCCGGCAACTCCACGGCATGAATCTCCGGCTTTTTGACCTGGGCGTCAAGTAGTTTGAAAAAGAATAAGATAAGTAAAGAAAGGTAGAGTTTCTTCATCGGCATTGGATTAATAAAAAATCGAATATTTATTTTTTTTAATAACGCATCGCAAAGCTGCCTTTGTTGTTACGACGTATTTTTTTAGGGGAAATAGGGTACTTGTACTTTAGATTTAGTAGGAATTCTCCGCGTCCCGGGGGACTTGGTTATGAGCATAGGTGCCGTTCTAAAAACTGAAATCAATTAGACCTGACCATGCGGTTTACCACCGAAAGTGCTGGCAACATCTTTGTATCAGACTACCTGAATTCTTATTGTGAAACAAAATGAATAGTGTATGAAAAAGACAAGGTTATTATTCGGAACGGTATTTACGACGTTGATTTTATCTGCATCATTACAGGCTCAGGACGCTGATGATCAAAAACTCATTGCTGACAGCGAGGACGCTAAAGCTCAGTTTGTTAAGTCAGATGCCCTGATGCAAAATCTGTTCGACAATGCGTACGGGTACGTTATTTTCCCCAATGTGGGGAAAGGTGCTATTGGTGTTGGAGGTGCAGCAGGTAACGGTATCGTTTATGAAAAAGGTAAAATGATCGGTAAGGCTAAAATGAAACAGGTAACAGTAGGATTTCAGTTTGGCGGACAGGCATACCGCGAAGTGATATTCTTCGAGAACCAGGCAGCACTTGATCGGTTCAAACAAGATAAATTTGAATTTGCCGCGCAAGCCTCTGCCGTAGCTGCCGATAAAGGAGTATCAACAAATGTAAAATACAAGGATGGTGTGATGGTTTTCACACAGGAAAAAGGCGGACTTATGTATGAGGCGTCGGTAGGTGGTCAGAAGTTTGATTTTGAATCGCTTTGATGGATGATGCCCGGGGCAGCAATCCTGGTGGTAAGTCATCTGGGACAGTGGTATTCATTTCTTTAGTACATTTATTGAATGAATAAAAAATTGTCCCTTCATATGCAACAGACTCGTCATTGTTTATTGCTGCCCCTTGCCATCCTCATTTTCATTGGATCGGGATTTATAAACCCAACCAATATCAAAACAACCGATCCATCTGTTGAAGGGCGTTGGAATATCACCATCGAATATGAAGGTCAGAAATCTCCATCCTGGCTTGAAGTAAATCATTCAGGTCATAAAAGACTCGTAGGACATTATGTTGGGATAACCGGAAGCGCACGCCCCATTTCAATTATTCATTTCAAAGATGGTAAGATCAGCTTTAGTCTTCCACCACAATGGGAGGAAGAAGATAATGATCTTTCTTTCGAAGGCACCCTGCAAAATGATGTTCTCACAGGTACAATGAAAGCAGCCAATGGAAAAACTTATAATTGGACCGGCCGGCGCGCACCTTCACTCAGGCGTGATAAGGCACCGGTCTGGGGTGAGCCGATAAAACTATTCAATGGTAAAAATCTCGATGGATGGAAAGCGCTCGGTGAAAACCAGTGGGTGGCGGAAAATGGCGTTTTAAAAAGCCCCAAATCAGGTTCAAATCTTGTGACAGAAAGGAAGTTCGATGACTTCAAATTGCATATTGAGTTTCGCTATCCGAAAGGAAGTAATAGTGGTGTTTACCTGCGTGGTCGTTATGAAATCCAGATTGCCGACAGCAAAGGTATGGCAACATTAAAGGATCAACTGGGTGCGGTCTATGGATTTATTTCACCCACCGAAATGGCTGCCAAAGATCCCGGCGAATGGCAGACCTATGATATTACCCTTGTGGGAAGAATGATCACCGTGGTAGCAAATGGTAAAACAGTTATATGCAACCAGGAGATACCCGGCATCACCGGCGGTGCACTCGATAGCAATGAAGGTGAACCAGGTCCCTTATATATCCAGGGCGACCACGGCCCAATTGAATACCGCAATATTGTGTTGACTCCGGCGAAGTAGTTTGAGAGTCGGAAGGGTTAAAAGAATCTTTTGATCAGTTGAATGATCACCGAAATCAGTACGCTAAAGAGGATCATGGTGGTGATGGGGAAATAGAATTTGAAATTTTCTCTTTCAACGCGGATATCACCGGGAAGCCGGCCAATCCAGTTGAGTTTGTCGTAAAAGAAATAGATGATCACACCTGCCACAACAATCAGAACGCCGGCAGCGATGATCCATTTTCCCGTTTCACTGTTCATGATACAAATTTACGGCGTTTGATTTTTTGGATGATGCTTAAACAAAGATTATGGCAGCAGTAAACTGGTCCGTAGCCATCAAACCACTTCTGAAAAAATACAGGAACACCAAACATCCGCTCGAGTATAAAAGTCTTTACCAATTGTTAGTGATGGTTGTATTGTCAGCGCAGGATACGGATAAGAACATCAATAACCTGGCACCGGAATTTTTCAAGGCTTTCCCTGATATGAAATCATTGTCGAAAGCAACTGATCGCCTGCTTTTCCCCTATATCAGCAAAGTGAGAAATTTTGCTAACAAGGCAAACTGGCTTGTGAATATCGCACAGACTTTGAAGTCGGATAAAAAAATCCCCCTGTCGCATGATGAGTTAACTACATTGAAAGGTATTGGCAGCAAATCAGCGAATGTTATTTTGCGCGAAGCGGGCATGAAACCCGAAGGCGTGATCGTTGACCTGCACGTTGTGCGTGTAGCGACAAGGCTGGGAATTGCAAAAGGCAGTGATCCTAAAAAGATCGAAAATCAAATCAAAGAATTATTACCACCCCAACAATGGGATGCAGGAATGGCTATGTCTTTCCTCGGTCGCGAAATCTGTCGTCCGAAGCCTTTGTGCGAAATATGCCTGATGAATCCAGTTTGCTTATACTACAACACGGTAATAAAAAAAGAAAGAAAGTCCCCGTCCAAAACCAAACGATAACTCATTCTTTGTCCAACTATATGGTTGAATTACACTGATTTCCTCCCCAAACAGGCCGGTTCCTGCAAACTATTAAAAAAAACGTGCATGAAAATGCAAATAAAATGCCGTAAATTCGGCAAATAAACGCAGCATTTGTTTTTTCGCCTCTGTAGCTGTCGGCGGAATAAGTAAGTGCGATATAAGTTTTATCACGCAGTAAGTTTGAGTTTAGTTAAGCAGTCCGGGGGATGCCTTCGCATCCCCTTTTTTATATGAAACAGGAAAACGGTTGAATAGGAATTGAGTTAATTTTATACGAACTCGCATTTATGCCCGCTTATTTATTAATGATCCAGGCTGATGAGGACGATCGGTATCTTACCGAATCGCTGCTACAGGAAATGCATGGTACGATCCCGATGCATTTTATTGGCGGAATTAGCGAAATGGATCAATGTATAAAAGATCACGGGTTACCAGCTGTGATCCTTCTCAACAACCAGGACCATCGTCACAAGGCTCTCGAACTGGTTAAATATTTTAAACAGGATGCGAAACTCGCACATATCCCTGTTGTAGTGCTGGGCGAGATTACCACAGCGGACTATATCAAAAATTACTATCGCGCCGGTGTCAACACCTACATTACAAAACCTTCATCCATCGCCGGCATGCACATAAAGATCCGCGTTTTTATTGATTATTGGTTTGAAGTGGCAGAAATACAACAACAGCTGGAGTAACTACCTACTCATTATTCTAATTGTCCCGGCTCAGTATTTGATATTGTGATAAGCAGGGCTATGAAAAAGAAAGAAAGTTTTTGGCAACTCTTAAAGCGACTTGACCAACAGGCAGGAGAATTTAATGTCCACCTGGCGAAAGCAAATATGTATTTCGACCAGGCCGCTCACACAACCCAGGCTATCCTTGAACGCCAGGAGCGTGATCTTCATGAAACAATTGCCAAATTGAAAAAGGCATTGAAAAAAATGAAAAAGGACAAGGAGAAGAAGCACAAAAAGGATTAGTAACAATTTTTTTGGTTGGCTCTCAGATATTTAGGAAGATCATATGATATGCTGATCTGTATCAATTCTAATCATATTATTATCCCATAGATTTGCGGCCTCGAATTTGCAGCGTTGGAATGGTGATTTTTAATGGACTATATACTAAAACTACTTATAATGTTGTTTTAGTAAAAACCCAACACTATGAGAAAACTACTACCCTTGATGCTACTACTGCCTGTATTGGCTTTGTCCCAACCCGAATGTGAAAGCCATTTTGCAGCTGGTGTATCTTATGTTTTGCCAAAAGGCGTTTCTGCCGAAGGCTCTTATTTTGTCAACCGCTTTAATGCGGGTATTGGCGTTGCATACAATCTGGCATCGGGCACCAAAGTAAAAAATGGGGTGAATGAATATGAACTTCCCGGTAACTCGCTTGATATTTTCGCTTACGCGGGCTATAAGGTTGTACAGGTCGACTATGTGGTTTCCGCTTTCCTTAATGCCGGGTATACCATGGGTAATGTGGAAGGGCTTCAGCCTTTTGTTTCTTCTAAAATACTATTCCCTGCCGGACAGAAAGCTTTTAGTGTAGAACCGTTCTACATATTTAGCCGTGGCCTGAGTGCAAGAGCAACTTTGTATCTCCGTTTGTAAACCGGTATCGGGTCCGTGGGCCTTCTTCCACCTTTAATACGGCTTTTCAAATCTGGAATTCTTAAATTACAGGTTAAAGCTTTCTATGCCAGGTGAAAAAATATACAGGACATGTGTCAATGGGTTTGTATTTTCCTTTAATCAGCAGGAAATTGAAGAAGCTGATCTTGTTCAAATCTCTCCAGATAAATATCATTTCCTTAAAGACTATCAAAGCATAAGCGCCGAGATCACCAGCGCTGACCTGAATACCAAAACAATCCAGGTTGAGATAGAGGGTGAAACCTATACTGTCGTTATTAAAACTGAACTCGACCAGGTATTGGAGAAAATGGGTTTTAATGCCGGCAAAGGAAAACAACATAAGGAGATCAAAGCCCCAATGCCCGGTCTCGTGCTCAGCATTGCAGTGACGGAAGGTCAGCAGGTAATTGAAGGAGATAAAATACTAATCCTCGAAGCCATGAAAATGGAGAATAATATTATGACACATGCCAATGCCAGGATCAGCAGGATAGCGGTAAAGGAGGGACAGGCAGTGGAGAAAGGCCAGATGCTGGTCGAACTGGAGTGATCGGGATATTTAATTGTTTGTTTACCTGCCATGAAAAAAATACTCGTCGCCAATCGTGGAGAGATCGCGCTCAGGATCATGCGCACCCTTCGAAAGATGGGCATTAAGTCTGTTGCTGTCTATTCAGAAGCCGACAGGCTGGCGCCTCATGTCCGTTTTGCAGATGAAGCAGTCAGGCTGGGAGAACCACCAGCGGCACAATCCTACCTGAACGGAGAAAAGATTATAACCCTGGCAAAAGAGTTGGGTGTGGATGGTATTCACCCGGGATATGGTTTCCTGAGTGAGAATGCGGATTTCGTGGAAGCGGTTACCCGTGAGGGTATCAAATTTATTGGGCCAGGCGCTGATGCAATGCGGATCATGGGTTCCAAGCTTGCCGCCAAGGACGCAGTGAAAAAATATAATATCCCGATGGTGCCGGGGATTGATGAAGCAATCAGTGATATTGAAAATGCAAAAAAGATCGCGGCGAGCATCGGTTATCCTATATTGATTAAAGCTTCTGCCGGTGGCGGAGGAAAGGGTATGCGTAAGGTGGATAGAGAAAGCGAAATGGAAGAACAAATGGAACGTGCCATCAGTGAAGCAAAATCCGCGTTTGGGGATGGCTCGGTTTTTATTGAGAAATATGTAAGCTCACCACGTCATATAGAAATACAGGTGCTGTCCGATGAACATGGTAATATCATCCATTTGTTTGAGCGTGAATGCAGCATTCAGCGTCGCCATCAGAAAGTTGTTGAAGAATCACCCTCCGCAATATTAACCCCGGAATTGAGGAAAGACATGGGAGATGCCGCCGTGAAGGTGGCACGAGCCTGCGGTTATACCAGTACTGGTACGGTCGAGTTCCTGTTGGATGATCAAATGAATTTTTTCTTTTTGGAAATGAATACCCGCCTGCAGGTTGAGCATCCCGTCACCGAAATGATCACCGGTATTGACCTGGTAGCGGAACAAATAAAAATTGCCCGAGGTGAAAAATTGGCTTTCACACAGGAGGATATTGCAATCAACGGACATGCGATCGAGCTTCGCGTCTATGCAGAAGATCCGCTCAATGATTTTCTGCCTTCGATAGGTCAACTGTCTGCATACAGGCCACCAGCCGGTGAAGGGATCAGGGTTGATGACGGTTATGAGCAGGGTCAGACCATTCCTGTCTACTATGATCCGATGATTGCAAAACTGGTCACTCATGGCAGCACACGCGGAGAAGCGATTGCTAAAATGAAAACAGCGATCGGGAGTTACCTGGTTGAAGGAGTTGCAACAACACTGCCTTTTGGACTATTTGTCATGAACCACGAAGCTTTTGTTTCGGGAAAGTTCGATACCCATTTTATAAATAAGTTTTATACTCCCGAGATTCTTTCATATATACAAAAGAGCAAGGCCGAGCTGGCTTCTGTTGTAGCATTGAAATATTTTTTAGATCGGCAGAAGGGGATCCGGCCGGCTGAATCAATTCCGACAAATTGGAAGTCAAGGTTAAACGATTAATAAATTTCTTATGAAGAAAACGAAAACGGATATCCTGCGTCAGAAGGTAGAAGAGAGCAGGAAGGGTGGAGGTGCCGCACGTTATGAAGCACAACATAAAAAAGGAAAGCTGACGGCGAGAGAACGCGTTGAACTGCTGATGGATGCCGGCTCTTTCCAGGAGATTGGCGCCCTGGTGCTTCATCGAACGCGTGATTTCGGCATGGAGACTCAGCAATACTATGGCGATGGCGTTATCACAGGTTATGGAACAGTCAATGGCCGGCTGGTATACATCTTCGCACAGGATTTCACAGTATTTGGTGGATCTCTATCGGAGACACATGCTGAAAAAATATGTAAAGTGATGGACCTTGCCATGAAAACTGGCGCCCCCATGATCGGTTTGAACGATTCCGGCGGCGCACGTATACAGGAAGGTGTGAGATCACTTGGTGGCTATGCCGATATTTTTTACCGTAATGTTTTGTCTTCAGGTGTTATACCGCAGATATCAGCGATCATGGGGCCCTGTGCCGGCGGGGCTGTGTATTCACCGGCCATGACAGACTTTACATTGATGGTTGAGAATACCAGTTATATGTTTGTCACCGGCCCAAACGTGGTAAAGACTGTGACCAATGAAGAAGTAAGCGCGGAAGAACTTGGTGGGGCATATACACATTTCAGTAAGTCAGGCGTCACCCATCTTACCGCGACAAACGATATGGATTGTATTGCACAGGTTAAGAAGTTACTAAGCTATATGCCGCAAAATTGCGAGGATACCACCCCCCGGCTGCCATTCACACCGGGTGATGAAACGCGGGAGGAACTGGAGTCGATCGTTCCCGATAGCAACAACCAGCCATATGATATGCGTACGGTGATCAACGGGATCTGCGACACCGATTCATTTTTCGAAATACAAAAAGAATTTGCGGCCAATATCGTAGTTGGTTTTGCAAGACTTGCTGGTCGGAGTATCGGTATTGTAGCCAACCAGCCTATGAGTCTGGCGGGAGTACTCGATATAAACAGTTCCAAAAAGGCTGCACGGTTCACCCGCTTTTGTGATTGTTTCAATATACCCCTTCTTGTATTGGTAGATGTTCCGGGTTTCCTTCCCGGTACCGACCAGGAATGGAATGGGATTATTACAAATGGCGCTAAATTACTTTTTGCGCTTAGCGAAGCTACCGTGCCCCGTGTAACCGTGATCACACGGAAGGCCTATGGCGGTGCTTATGATGTCATGAACTCAAAGCATATTGGCGCCGATATGAACTTTGCCTGGCCAACAGCTGAGATTGCCGTGATGGGTGCCAAAGGAGCAAGTGAGATCATTTTTAAAAAAGAGATTACGGAAGCTGATGACCCGGTTGCGAAACTTGCAGATAAGGAAGCAGAGTACGCGGAAAAATTCGCAACGCCCTACCTGGCCGCTGAACGTGGTTTCATTGACGAAGTGATAGAACCAAGGGAGACACGGATAAAACTGATACTCGCTTATGCCATGCTGGAAAATAAAGTGGCCAGGCTTCCGAAGAAAAAGCACGGCAACATTCCATTGTGATTTTATGTTCTAAACCTGATCACCAACTATACTGAATTATTAAAATAAAAGCCCCGGTGCAAATTGCGCGCGAGGCCTTTACGGTTTCACAAGGCGAATTATTTTATTTTTTCTTTCAAAACATTTCCATCTGCATCTATCAATAATTTAACCTTGCTGTCATCTGCTTTTTTCAGTTTGATCTCGTAAGCCATTCTGTCCTTTTGAAATTCGCGGTCGACTTTGTCAATAGTATAATCCGCGTATCTTTCGCTGATCAGGGTAGTAACGGCTGGAGGTAACTGGGTATGGTCTCTCATGGTATAGGCTGAACCGATCCAGTTGCCATCGTTATCGTACCAGGCATAATAATTCTCGTTGTCCATATCAAACCGTACCAGGTAATCATCATTTTGAAGGGCAGTCCATCCCGCCATTTCCCAGTCAATGGGAGCTTCAACAGCCATGTCGTAATTACTCCACACTACGTTCGTGGCATTTGGATATTGTGTCGTAAACGCGGTTTGAATAGCAGGACTCACCGTTACGGATGTTGATGTCGTCCCTGTTGTATCCGTATCGGTTGCCTGGTACGCAGGCTTACATGATGCAAATGCGAATGTGGCGCCAGCCGCCACCACCAGGAAGTTTCTGAATTTCATACGTTCAAATTTTTAAGATTAATAAAACGGATGGCGTTTGTTATACTTACCAATGCTACAACTATGCCAGCCTCGTCACGGTCTGTTATCAGTCGGCTATCGCATTTTCGGGGGGCATGATCGCCACAGCAGGGGGGAGGCTTTTACGCATTAATCCTGGAGGAGATATTTTCAAATTATGTTAAAATAACCCGGAAAAACAGGTTATTTAGGCTCTCTGGGAAAACTAGGAGCCGCAGGATTTTAAATTCAAATAAGTTCGGTATATTTTTACCTGATCCAATACATGCTTCATGAAGATCTATCTGCTTGTTGCCGGCTTGTCCGCCACAACTATCTGTTATGCTGAACCCGTATCGACTATCAAAAGTTTGCCGGTATCACCAATGGTAAAGGACAGTGTGGCACCCGTTATTCCTTCGACTCCCATGATGTTTGCCGAGATTTTAAATGTCCTGGGGCTTCAACAAAATTTTGAATTAAAAGAAGCTAAGGTTGCTAATATTGAAGCTTCTATTTCCCGTCGAAAGCGATATATTTTATACAACCCTGGTTATATAAACTGGATCAATAAGACGACAGGTGACAAATGGGCCGCGATGGCCTTACTGGCGCATGAGATAGGTCATCACTTAAATGGACACACGATACGTAAATCAGGAAGCAGGCCGAACCTTGAACTCGAGGCTGATGAATTTGCAGGATTTATAATGCACAAACTTGGGGCTTCACTAGAACAATCACAACGGGTCATGCTTTATATAGCCAATACTACCGGTTCTAAAACACACCCGGGAAGGGATTTGCGAAAAGCGGCGATTCAAAAAGGATGGGACAGGGCTGCAACACACACCAATGATCTTGCGTCTATGCAGTAAATAAATTGAAAATAAACTAAGTGTTCCGCCAACTTAATTCCAGGCAAAAAAAAACAGGCCCCGTTTAGAAAGCCTGTCGTGTTACTAAATCACTTCGTTTAACTGAGGTGCTTGGAAAGGAATTTTGCCATGTCAAACATAGATACCTGGCCTTTGCCACCGAAAACGGGTTTCAGTTTTGCGTCAGCATTGATCATACGTTTGTTTTTAGAATCCTGCAGTTTATTGGCTTTGATATAATCCCAAATTTTCTTCACCGCTTCTGTACGGGGCACAGCTTTACTTCCAATCACTGCTGCCAGGTCTGAACTTGGTGATAATGCCTTCATGAAGGCTGCATTGGGTTTACGTGCCGATTTCTTCTTTGCTGCCTTTTTCTTAGGAGCTGCTTTTTTTGCTGCTTTTTTAGGGGCTGTTTTTTTTGCTGCTTTTTTAGGGGCCGCTTTTTTGGCTACCTTTTTAGCTGCTTTCTTTTTTGTTGCCATCTTGTTTTTGTTTTGAATGTTGATGGGTTTGCAGTTATTAACGCTAATAAATGTAGATGTTTTACACTAGCAGTTATTAATAAAATTTCCACATTATGTGAATGGAGGAATTTCGGGGTGTTTCCGAGGGAAAAGCAGAGTAATGAGGACTGAAAGAATCAGCCATTTTGCCGGGCATGTGGTTGCGATGTTTTTATGGGTTCGATTACCAGGAACTCAGGCGGATCGGGTGTTTGCTGGATAAGATCGCGGTATTTCATCTTAAGGCTCCTCTTAAAGCTGCCCAGGTATCCCGGCTTGGGGATGCAGTTCAGGTCGAGTGGCACCGCTTCGATCAGGTCGTTCCCTATGTACATCATCAGTTGCATATAGCTGTATATAATGCAAACCAAGCCAATTTCCGGATTTGAGACAATCTCAGAACTACTCATTTTTGTGGGGTAAGTTTACGGAAGACGCCTTCGAAAAAACCGTTTAACTGGCTGAGTTATTCACGGTGAAGTGGTCAGGTAAAAGGTACAGGATCGCCGGGGTGATGGTATGCTTTTTGCCTATTTTGATCATAAGTTGCCAACCGGCTTCCATCATGTAACGGAAAAAAAATTGAAATGAAAAAAACCAACGGGATCATGCTGGCCATCGGACTCGCCGCTGCTGCGGGCTTTGCCATCTACGCGATCCGCCGCTACCAGACCAATAAAAGATACGCCAGGATAGCTGATGAGGGTTATGAGACAGCCCACGATATTCTTTATCCCCAGAAGAATAAAAGAAAGAAACGTGTCCACTACGGTCCGGTATTGCCAGATTAAATCGCTAATCCTGCTTATCCAGCCAGACCTTGATATCCGCAGCAATCTCCGCGGGCGGGTGATTAATATCTGCCAGCATCGCCCCGGAAGGGATCTCTAATATATCGAACTGGGTCTGCAACAGGCTTGCCGGCATAAAATGCTGCTTTCTTGACTTCAGTCTTTCCTGAATGGTTTCGAAACTACCATGAAGTACTACCCAATACACCTGTTTCTCTATCCCATTTGACAAGATTGACCTGTATTTTTCCTTCAACGCCGAGCACGCGATGATGGCTCCCGTTTTTTTTGCCTCCTCCCTGGCCAAATTGTTAAGCGCTTCCAGCCATCCCTGCCTGTCGGCATCATCGAGCGGGCGACCCGACTTCATTTTTTCTTTGTTAGCTGCTGAATGATAGTCGTCGGCGTCGAAGAATGGAATTCCTGTTGTGGCAGAAAGCTCAAGGCCAACGGTGGTCTTGCCCGATCCGGAAACACCCATAATAAAGATTATGCGGGGGCTCATTCGACAAAGTTAACGAGTCGGAACTAGTGTTAATTCAACAATGTCCTGACGCTTCTAAATCAGTTTCGAGCCATGTGATTCGAGCTGCGAGCCCTCGATTGTACGCCCCTGGTTCGGGCTCGTCGATGTACCGATGTACAAAGAGCTGCTCAAAGCAGACGTCGTCATCGCCGATCTTTCAACGGCCAATGCCAACGCTTTTTCTGAATTGGGCGTACGCCATACCCTCCGGCCGCATACCACCATCGTAATCTCAGAGGATAGGCTGGCCTATCCGTTTGACCTTAACCATATCAAAATCATTGCTGTCAGGAATAAAATTTGGATAGTTGTCAAAACCTTTAACCTGCGCGGCTTCCATGAGTTCTGCTTTTACAGGGGTTTGCTTTATTTTTTCTGATGACTATTGTCTTTGCTGGCCATAGTTCCAATATTTCGATGTGTAGGGAAGTCACAGCGGACACAGCGGGCACAGCGCCCCGGCGATCGTCACAGTCTCGGGGTCAGGGATGATGGAAAGCTTTGAAGAGCAGGTGGCCAAATTGAGATTTTTGGTGCAGAAGAATGGCTATCTATTGAGCCCACCCCTGGGAAGAAAAAGTATAATCTCGGTTTAACAACATCATCGCCAATTTAGCTGTAGAAACCTGTATTTTTAGCGTTTTAAAATCGGCGATGATGAACAGATTAGTAGTACTTATTTTCTTAGTTTTTTCGATCAATACATACGCCCAAAAAGATGGCCCTGCTTTTCTTCGTATGGCAATGCCATCCAATGAAAACAACGCAGTACGTTCAGCCAGGCAGTTTATTTCCGGAGCGACCTGCAAATCCTGCGAATTAACGGTGAATGACGAGCCGGTTAAAGTGTATCCCACCGGTGCTTTTGCCCACCAGCTGAGTATCAAGCCAGGTGTCAACACTTTTACAATTGTTGCCAGGGGACCGGGGAAAACCAGCGCCACAAAGAAATTAACCTACCGCTACACAATACCAGTACCAGATACTGTAAAGGATGTAAGTATTGCCAGCATACAGGTGATACCTGAGGGAAATCTGTATGTTTCCCCCGGCGACCAAATCAAACTACGTGTAAAGGCTTTGCCTGGTGCAAAAGTTATTGCTAATGAAAATATCCAGTTACACGAATTACCTACGGATGCTGCCAACCCTGTCCCGGGGATTTACCAGGCTGAGTTTACGGTTAACGATACTGATCGTTTTTCCGCTACCAGGATACCTGTTATACTGACCGCTTCGGGGAAAACGGTTACCCGCCTTACCGACGATAAGATCTCGATGTTGTCTGACCTGCCATCAGATATGGTAGTAACGAAGGGAAGACTTGCCTATCTCCTGTATGGACTGGGTGGAGACAGGCTGGGAGGTTCAAAAATCGGTTATATAGATTCATTGATCCCTCTTCGTGTATTGGGGAAAGTGGGAAACCTGTTTAAGATTCGTCTTTCGAAATATCGAACAGCCTATATCCCCGACGATGTGGTAAACTATTTACCAAAAGGGAGTTTTACTCCTGCTTCGCTGACATCCAGCTGGCGTGTATTTGGTGATTCCCTGTACGACTATGTGCACGTTGGGCTGAGTACGAGGCTTCCTTACCAGTCGGAACAACTCACCGACCCCTCCCGCCTGGTTGTAGATGTGTTTGGTGCCACCAACAATACCAACTGGCTGTCGCAGCTAAGCAATACAAGAGAAATAAAAAGTGTAAGGTACGACCAGTTAGAAGACGAAGTGTTGCGTATCACGATCGATCTCAGGCACCCACAGCATTGGGGGCACATGATCTATTATGAAGGGAATCGCCTTGTGATCAGGATCAGGCGTCAGCCTGCCAACCTGGAGCTTCGCAATCTTCGTATCGCGATAGATGCAGGACATGGCGGTGGCAATGCCGGCACCCGCGGACCTGCCGGGTCATCTGAAAAGGAGCTGGCTCTCGCCGTTTCGCTAAAACTACGGCAGGCATTGCGTCTGCAGGGTGCAAAGACTCTGATGACACGTGTTAGTGAAACCTTTGTTGACAATAAAGAACGGATACTCATGTATCGCGATAGTCTGCCCGACCTTCTGGTGAGTTTGCATTTTAATTCTTCCGGCGACCCGGTGAATGTTTCGGGTACGAGTACTTATTATCGTCACCATGGGTTCAGGCCGCTTAGCCAGGATATATATGCCAGGATGCTTGAGACGGGGCTGAATGAATTTGGGGTGGTTGGCAGTTTCAATTTTATGCTCAATAGTCCCACTGAATATCCCAATGCACTGGTCGAAATACTATTCCTCAGCAATCCAGCGGATGAGATGAGGATCCTGGATGAAAAATTCCAGCAGGAAGTGGCCGATAAGATAGTGGCAGGTATTAAGGATTTTCTGGAACGATGCAAAAAGGACTAAACCGGCTCCATTAAGGGTTCCGTTGTATATACTTTAAGCACCGGGTTTATCGAATAAATGGGCTGGAGCTTTTCAATCATCTCCCGGTAAATCTTGCTCGAATGATAGCGATCTGAGTCTTCCCTGGTTTGCCAGACCGTCATCGAAATATAGTCGTCTGATTCGTCGAGTGGCTCCAGTAACCTGCAATCCAGGTTTCCTTTTTGTTTCCTGACAAGCGGCATCAGTTCCTCATGGTAGATCTTTTTTCCTTCTTCCGCATGGCCGATCAGGAAATTGACAAAGGTGAGTCGTACAAGCATAAATAACCTCCTTTTTTGAAGTGAAGAAAAAACAGTTGGCCGGAGGTAGTAAACTTTTACTACATTACTTCGCTAAAAGGTACAATTAAAAAATCATTCTGAAAAAAAGTTAGCAACTATTTTCTAAGCGCCGCCAGGTATTCATCCAGGTAAGCCTGCTTGCTTTTCCTTTTGTATTGCATGATAAAACGCGGATGGGCGAGTGGTACGATCTTCTCAAAGAAACCGAATTGATCATTTAACTGGGTAAGGAACCTGTAATTTTTTTCACCGCCAATACAAAAGCAGGTATCGCGTTGGAAACCCATCTTAAGTTGTTGCTGCAGGGTATCGATAATAAAAGGCCTTACCGCTGCGAGTAGTTTTTTATCATCATAGTAATTGACATTTTTACCATCCATTATATATCCAAGGGGTGATACCGCACCGATAAAATAGTCACCATAGAATTTTGAAGCTCCACCATACGCCTCGATCATTTCGTAGATGAATTCGGCCGAAAGCTCCGAACTGTCTTTCCAGGGATGATCAATACCACAATACTTTTTCAACTGTCTCGGAGCTGTGAAATTTACACCAGTAATTCCCGCGCCGAAGCGGCCGGGATTAATGCCGAGCAGCAGCTTCCTCGGTTTTGAGTCGTTGTAGAACTTAAGAAAGAACTTTTCAACTATATCCATCACCTCTTTTTCAGGTTGGGGATGCAACAATCCAAATCCTTTTGGAAGGGTGGGCGCGATAAGGGTTTTGTAGAACTGAATGAGTTGAGGAGCCAGCTTTGCCATATATGTAAAAATATCCCGGCCCGAAAGCCAGGATATGAATATTAAATATTCAGAAGAAATAATTATTCGAGTTCCCTAACCCAGATGTTACGAAAACTTACAGGATTGCCATGATCCTGTAAAATGAAGGGAGCTTTGTTTGCGTGAGCCTTGTACGTGGGTTGGCCGATATATACCGTTTCTCCTTTCACTTCCACATTATTTTGGATCAGCACGCCATTGTGCAAAACCGTAAAACGTGCAGGTGACTGCAGGGTTCCATCGGCATTGAATTTAGGTGCGGTAAAAACTACATCATAAGTCTGCCATTCGCCCGGGCCTTTGCTGGCATTTACCAGGGGTATATGTTGTTTGTAAATGCTACCTGCCTGGCCGTTTGAATAAGTGCGGTTCTTATAGGAATCCAATACCTGCAATTCATAAAGTCCCATAAAGAAAATCCCGCTGTTGCCACGCCCCTGGCTTTCTCCCTCTATTTTTGACGGGGTACGCCATTCAATATGCAACTGGCAACTACCAAAGCCCTGTTTTGTCTGGATATTTCCCTCGCCTTTTTTTACAGTAAAGGCGCCGTCTTTCTCAATGACCCATTTAGGTGCTTCCTTTTTTTCTGTTTCCCATTTTGAAAAATCTTTTCCATCAAAAAGCACAATAGCGTCGGATGGTGGTTTATTGTTGACAACCGGTGTGACGACCTTAGGCTCCGGCTCCCAAACTTCTGTAGCGGCGGGATCACCTTTTTCCTGTCCATGAATCATACCGCTGCAGCATACAAATACCGCGCCTGCGATCAGCTTTTTATTCATATTTAAGTTTTTAAAGATTATACTGACTAAATTAAGACATTTTACCTGTTAAGAAGTTTATGAAATCGTTCCAGTTCCGCCAGTTCAACTGCTGTGAATATTTCGTTGTTATCATACTTCGCACGGAAAAATAAGACTCTCTTGTGATGCGGATACTTCTCCAGGATGGCTGAGATCAATTCTCCGGTTTTGGTGTCTTTCGTATACAGGGGTGCGTTTTCCGGCAATGCTGATTTATAACGATTGGGTCTTTTGAGTATCATCGCTTCCAGCGTAGCCAGTTTTGCTGGAGGTATAGTTGAGATTTTAGAAGCTTTTTTATATAAACCTTCCAGTTGTTTTTTACTGAGCCCACCCCGCTCTTCGTACTGGTAAAGTAAACTTCGGGTAAACTCGTTCGAGGGATTTGTTTCCAGGACAAGTTCAAGCAGGTCTTTGACGATATCAAGGTCAGGTCTCTTCCGGTACATACTCTTCGTATTTTTTACATGGGTTGAAAGTATGAAAAATACAGTATTAGGAAGATTTCGCGGTAAAAATTACGAGCAGGAGAGACGCGGATCGAAAACAGATATGGTTTTGATTCAATCAGCGAAAATTTAGCAAGGAATTTGCAGTTATAATTGGTGTGATCCGTTTTACAATACCAACTTTTAAAACATGAAAACGTTTATTTTAATTACTGTTTTTTGCCTGGGCTGTATAACTATTAATGCCCAGTTAAAAAGGACAACGAGTTGTCCGACTTTTCAGGTTGATGTACTCGATGGAAAGATCAACGGGCTTAAGATTACTGATAATATTACTCAGATAAAAACCAAGTTGCCCTGTTTTACCTCGGTCGTGGAGGAGTCAGCAACAGCGGGCTGTGGAGGTGGCATTTATTTCAAGGACAGGGATCTCTATTTTTATACGGCACGTGATTATGTAGAAATTGGTCCGAAGTTTAAAGGGAAGTTGACCGTTCCGCTGATGGGAGCCAGTCGCAACAACCTTTTCAAAACGCTGGGTAATCCAAAGATCAAGGAAGCCAAATGGGATGCATTTTCAACAGCCTATGGTATTCTTATTCTCTATTATAATAGTGCCAATAAAGTGAACAAGATACAGATGAGCACGGAGAACGAGAATACGATTAAGCTCTGCGAATAGCTTTAAAAAGAATTTGGAATTGGGCAAACCAATTCCAAATTCCAGATCATTATTGTCCGGGGAACTCTGGGGTACTATAAACCACGGCGGGCACGGCGAGCACAGCGAAAGTCGTCTACGTGTTAAGAAATCTGCTATGGAGAACAAAACATGTTGCTAATACTCCACTGTGTCCGCAGTGTGCACTGTGGTTTCCTGACACATCGAGACATTTGAACTACGACAAGCAAAGAGTACAGTCTTTAGAAAAAGTAAAGCAAAGCCCATTTAAAAGTAAAAGTCATAGAAGCTGCGCGGGTCAACGGTTTTGGCAGCAATCCAAAATTTATTCCGGACAGCAATGATTCCAAATCCCCAACCCTATGGCTATCGGGTACTAATTACTATTTTCCACGTGCATCATGAACTTGCCAGCGACACCAGTACTCTTCCCTGTGGAAGCTCGGTGGATGTGTAAAACAATTTCACGGTTTGATGCTTACCGTTTATCAAAGCCAGGATTTCTTTTACATTACAATTCATACTGGTTGCGGCTTCCCGGGTATCAGTAAATTTCCATTGCCTGAGTATGTTTTCTTTGGCATCTTTTAAAGCGATCGTACGGTTTTTACCCACTTTACCACAATGGTGATACCTAACGGACAATTGTCCTTTGGCCATGGAAGGATCCAGCTTCAGGGTTTTGATCACTTTCATGTCATCCCCAAATTGCTGTAGCACAGGTTTATTATTGACCAATATTACAAAGCCTTCACCACCAGGCCGGGTTTCTGTAAAGGATAACAGGGTGACACACAGGAGTAAGCCGGCAAACGATCTGAAAAATTTTGAAGTCATAAGATTGTTTTTTTAAGATGAGAAAATGTTGTTGATTAGTTTTTGCAACACAAAAGAAATAAACCCGGCTGCCGCGGTAAAATTCCTTTGACAACATGCATAGCTGGCTTGACATGCGGTACCAGGACTTTAATGGTAAGAGGGTATTCTCAGGCCTGCCCGCTGGGATTGACGTACTTTCGTTTAACAATTTATAAAATATGGAAGCAACAAAGGATCTCCGCCTGGCTGTTTTGATCGACGCGGATAATATTCCCTATACCAATGTAAAAGAAATGATGGAAGAGATCGCGAAGTATGGAACACCCACCTTTAAGCGTATTTACGCTGACTGGACAAAACCGCATATTTCGGGCTGGAAAAAGGTGTTGCTTGAAAATGCCATTAACCCGGTACAGCAATACAGTTATACGACGGGAAAGAATTCAACAGACTCAGCTATGATCATCGACGCCATGGACATCCTTTACAGTGGAAAGGTGGATGGATTCTGCATCGTTTCCAGTGACAGCGATTTTACAAGGTTAGCGACGCGTTTGCGAGAAGCCGGTATGATGGTTTTCGGTATCGGTGAGAAGAAGACACCGCTCCCTTTTATTTCGGCATGTGATAAGTTTATTTACCTGGAAATATTAAAAGCACAACAGGAGCCTGAACCCCAGCCCCGGCCTGCAAAAGGTGCACGCGGTGAGGTCAGGGAAAAAGGAGCGATCCGGAATCTTGACAAGGGACTCACCCGACTGATCGCAGATAGCATTGAAGATATTGCGGATGAGGACGGGTGGGCATTTCTCGGAAATCTTGGGACATTGCTACTTAAAAGAAAACCCGATTTCGATCCCCGCAATTATGGCTATGTAAAACTATTGCCATTGATCAAAAGCCTTGACAAATTCGAATTGGACGAACGCAAAACAGGCAAAGCAAATATCAAGCATGTGTATGTTAAGAATAAATAACCACACGGATCATGCAAATGATAATAAATTTCTTCTTTAGCTGAAATTCTCTACCACTTTTAAAGTTTCTGCAATATCCACAGCCGATAAGGCATTGTTGAGAAACCAGCTTTCAAAGGCGGACGGCGGCAGGTACACACCTGATTTGAGCATGTGATGGAAAAATGAATTGAATTGCTGTTGGTCACTGCGCGATGAGCTGGCGAAATCTGTTACGGGTTCAGTTGTAAAATGCACACTGATCATACTTCCCAGCTGGTTGATCTGTACAGGAATTTTTTTGCCCATGAAAATTTCAGCCATGCCATTCTTCAACTGTTCAGTTTTTTGTTCCAGTTCCCCGTAAATAGCAGGGTTGTTTTTGAGTTCTGTCAACAAAGTAAAACCCGCGATCATCGCAATTGGATTACCACTAAGCGTGCCCGCCTGGTACACTTTACCTACGGGTGCCACTGATTCCATGATCTCCCGTTTGCCACCGAATGCACCGACCGGCATACCGGCGCCGATCACTTTTCCATAAGTGATCAGATCTGCGTTCACTCCCAATGCCTGCTGGGCTCCGCCTGGTGCCAGGCGGAAACCCGTCATTACTTCATCAAATATTAATAGGATATTCTCCCGGTCGCAAAGATTACGCAGGCCTTCGAGAAATCCTGGTTTTGGCAATATGCAGCCCATATTGCCGGCCACAGGTTCGATAATTATGGCCGCCACCTGTTCACGGTATTGTTCAATGAGTTTTTCAACTGCTGCGAGGTCGTTATAGGGTGCAGTCAACGTATCATCTGCAACTGGTGCGGGTATACCTGGTACATGCTGGATATTGAACGTGGCAGCACCGCTGCCAGCTTTTATTAAAAATGCATCTGCATGTCCGTGATAGCATCCCTCGAACTTGATGAATTTGTTGCGACCAGTATAACCCCGGGCCACGCGGATCGCGCTCATACACGCTTCCGTACCACTGCTCACCATTCGGATGAGGTCAATATTGGGTGCCATGGATTTGATCAGCTCTGCCATGTCAATCTCGAGCCCGGTGGGTGCGCCAAAGGATGTGCCGTCTAATACTTTTTCCCGGATCGCTTTTACAACAGGTGGGTATGCGTGTCCCAGGATCAGTGGGCCCCAGCTGGCTATATAATCAATATATCGTCGGCCATCGGCATCATATAAATAGGCGCCACTGGCTTTGTCAATAAAAACCGGTGTACCCCCGACACTCTTAAACGCACGTACCGGGGAATTGACACCACCGGGAATAGATTGCTGGGCCCGGGTAAACAGAGACTGACTTTTTGAATACATAGTAATAATTTCTTCAGCTTATTGTCAACATATTCTTAGGAAAGTAACCTAACCGCCTGTTTGGCAAAATAAGTAGCAATCAGGTCAGCGCCGGCGCGTTTGATGGAAGTAAGGCTCTCGAGTATAGCTTTATCCTCATCGATCCAGCCTTTCTCTGCTGCAGCCTTGATCATCGCGTATTCGCCACTTACATGGTAAGCGCTTACCGGAAGTTTCACCGCATTCTTCACTTCCCTGATTATATCGAGATAAGCCATCGCGGGTTTTACCATTACGATATCAGCGCCTTCTTCAATATCCATCAGCGTTTCTTTGATGGCTTCAAGGCGATTAGCGTAATTCATTTGGTACGTTTTCTTATCTCCAAACCCCGGCGCACTGTCGAGCGCATCGCGAAATGGGCCATAAAAGCAGGAAGCATATTTTGCACTATAGCTCATGATGCCGGTTTTGGTGAAACCATTTTCTTCCAGCGACCTTCTAATCGCACCAATGCGTCCGTCCATCATATCACTGGGCGCAACAAAATCAGCGCCCGCCTGCGCGTGACTCACCGACATCCTTGAAAGCGCTTCAACAGTTTCATCGTTCAGGATCTCGCCATCTTTTACAATGCCATCATGACCATAACTGGAATATGGGTCGAGTGCCACATCCGTCATAACCAGCATCTCTGGGACTGCTTCTTTTATAGCCCTGATACTACGTTGCATCAGGCCCTCCGGGTTCCAGGCCTCGCGACCGGTATTGTCTTTGTCCTCATCCCTGCATTTGACAAAAAGTAAAACCGAACGTATACCGACATTGTATAATTCCTTTACTTCTTTTACTGTGAGATCAATGCTATAGCGAAAATATCCCGGCATCGAAGCGATCTCGTTTTTGATATTCTTTCCATCTTCTATAAAAAGTGGAGTTATGAAATCAGCCGGATATAAGGTGGTTTCCGCAACCAGGCTACGGATAGACGGATTTGCACGAAGGATCCTGTTTCGACGGTATTGAATCATTGTTTAGAAAATTAAGGTCAGCCGGCAAATTTAGATACATATTTACTAATCATTCGACAGTCTCAGCTATACCCAGTCTTTTGGTTCAAGGCATACTTTTAGCAACTTTTCCTCTTCAGATCCTTTTGCCGGAACATGATTGTATTCCCATTTTGCCCGCGGTGGGAGGCTCATGAGTATGCTTTCGGTACGGCCATTGGTTTTCAGGCCGAAGATTGTTCCGCGATCATGGATCAGGTTGAACTCGACATATCGTCCCCGCCTGATCTCCTGCCACTCCAATTCACGTTCAGAATAGTTTGTCGCCTTTCTTTTGGCAACGATAGGAAGGTAGGCTTTTAAAAATGCATTTCCGTTTGCCTGCTGAAAACGAAAAAGCGTGTCAGCACCAACCTCGTCTGCCGGTTTAAGATAATCATAAAACACCCCGCCAATACCTCTTGTTTCATTGTTACGGTGCGTGTTCACAAAATATTCGTCACAGTTTTTTTTATATTGTTGATACAGTTCAGGACCAAAGGGATCGATAGCTGCTTTTAAAGAATTATGAAAATGACGGGCGTCTTCTTCAAATAAATAATAAGGCGTAAGATCTGCGCCACCACCAAACCAGGAGTCGGTCAGTTTCCCATCTTTATCGTACAATTCAAAATAACGCCAGTTGGCATGCACAGTCGGTACATACGGGTTCAATGGATGTAATACCAGTGATAACCCTGCGGCGAACCATTTATCGCCATCAAGTTTGAGTTGGTTACGCATCGTGTCCGTCACAGTGCCGGATACAACAGAGGTATTGACGCCAGCTTTTTCAAAAACATTTCCGTCTTTTATTATACGGGTGTCGCCACCGCCGCCCCCAGGGCGTTCCCATTTTTCATAAGTAAATAAGGCCCTGCCATCTTCAGCCTCGAGCTGCCTGCAGATATCATCCTGCAGGTTTTGAATAAAACCCACCCATTTATCTTTCAGCTTGTCTTCTGTGGTTGTCACCGGCATTTATACTTTTAAATATTCTCCACTGCCTTACTGTATTCAAATTCTTTTACTGTGTCTACAAATGCCCTGGCATGATCAACGGGCACATTGGGTAAAATGCCATGACCCAGGTTGGCGATATGTTTTTGGCCACCGAATGCGATCAGCATTTCTTTGACTTCTTTTTGAATGGATGGCACAGGGGAAAGCAAACGGGCGGGATCAAAATTTCCCTGCAATACCATATCCTGGCCGGCGAATTTCCTTGCAGTCTCCGGTGATATGCACCAGTCGATACCAAGTGCTGCCGCACCTGTTTCTGATAGCTGGGAAAGACTATGCCAGGCCCCTTTGGCGAAAACAATGACCGGGGCTATATCTTTTACGGCATTCACGATTTGCCGGATATATTTTAATGAATAGGTTTCAAAATCACGAGGTGATAGCAGACCCGCCCATGAATCGAATACCTGTACCGTGTCGACACCAGCCCCGATCTGTTTTTTCAGATACGCGATCGTGGTATCGGTGATCATCTGTAGCAGCAGGTGCGCGGCTTCGGGTTGGGTATAACAAAATGACCTGGCTTCGTCAAAAGTTTTGGAGCCTCTTCCCTGCACCATATAACAAAGCAGGGTCCATGGCGCACCGGCAAAGCCGATCAGGGGCACACGTCCCTTCAATTCTTTTTTAGTAAGCTTTATGGCGTCGAACACATAATGCAGACTTTCTTCAACATCAGGCACACGCACACGTTTAAGATCATGGACGCTTTTAACAGGGTGGGGCAGGAAAGGACCCTGGCTTTCGATCAATTGTACTTCCAGGCCCATGGCCTGTGGCACAACGAGGATATCAGAAAACAGGATTGCAGCATCCACACCAATGATATCAACTGGTTGGATGGTGATCTCACAGGCGAGTTCTGGAGTCTGGCATCTTTCAAAAAAGCCATATTTCTCCCTGATAGCCCTGTACTCCGGCAGGTACCGGCCCGCCTGGCGCATCATCCACACCGGCGGTCGTTCAACCAGCTGTCCCTGCAGTGTTCGTAGTAAAAGATCGTTTTTTATTGTACCCATAATATAATTTTTATGCCAGCGGCGATACCAGGCTATTTATTGCCATTCCGATCAAATGAAGCTTATCAGGCTTGTCTGATACAATCACTTTATTCTTTGTCGATGATTTTACTTTATCAGAAGTAGTCTCACCAATGACAAAGACAATGGTTTTTGCAGGCAAAGAGTGACGGCTGAAAAAGCTGTCTGCTGCGCTCGGACTGAAAAATATAACTGCATCATACTCCCGTTTTATTTCCTGTTGAACCGATGTAGTGTAATAAGTGATGATCTCCTTAACCCTGATATTGTTTTTATGTAAAAGATCCGGGAGATCATTTCTCCGCAGGTTGCCGCAAAAGAATATGACTTCGCTGATCTCTTTGTCGGTGATGATTGTTTTTGCCAGGGATGCAGCATCATTGGCGGTTTGACGGATCTGTTGGTCACTAAATATTGACTTTGCCAGTTCATAGGTAGTATTGCCCAGGCAATAAACTGACCAGTCAGGCTTATGTGATTCAAGTAAAGTGGCGACCGATCTTAATGCGTTTCCGCTCGTAAAAACGACGATCGCTTTTTTATTGATGATGTTTTTTATTTCTTCAATTGTACCCCCCGGAATTGCAGATGAAATTTCAGTAAAGGGTATGATATCGATATCCACACTTTCCCGCGCGCCTGGGTGCACCCCCGTGAGATCAACGGGACCGGTGCAAAGTATGGTAGGCTTAGCGTGTTGCATGACGTATTTCCTCCATTATTTCGCTTCCGCCATTGGACAATAGTTCCCGGGCTGCCATTCTTCCTAAATCCCCTCCCATCTGCAGAGGCATATTATTTTTCTCAATTTCCACTTTCCGGCTTCCATCCAGGGACAGGATACTACCGCGAAACTGAACCTGGTTATTGGCTACCCTTGCCAGCGCACTGATAGGTGTGGAACAACCACCCAGCAATTCTCTGAGAAAATCTCTTTCGATCCTGGTGCACAACGCTGTCTCTTCATCATTGAAAGACTGACAAGCTTCGCTAACTAATTCATCGCTGCTTCTACAAACCACAACGATAGCGCCTTGCGCTGGTGCCGGGATCATCCAATCGATTATACTACTATTTTCAGGTCGCAGGTCAATCCTTTCAAGGCCCGCCTGTGCAAAGATGGCGGCATCCCAGTTTTCTTCTTTTAGTTTTTTTAATCGCGTATTGACATTGCCGCGCAGATTATGCATCCGGTGCTGGGGATATTTGTTGAGCCACTGGGCTTTTCTTCTCAGGCTGCTGGTTGCAATATTGGCGATATAATCTTTGTCGTCCAGGAAATCGGTAGAACTTTTATAAACCAACAAATCATGTACCGGTCCGCGTTTCAATACGGCAGCCTGGCTGATACCTGCAGGTAACTGGGTTGGCACATCCTTCATCGAATGCACCGCGACATCGATTTTGTTATTCACCAGGGCTGCATCGAGGCTTCTGGTGAAAATGCCCTGCACGCCCATTTCGTAAAGTGGTGTGCTAAGATCGATATCGCCTTCGCTTTTTATCTCGACTAATTCGGTTGTATATCCATTTCGCGACAACAGCTCTTTTACCTGGCTGGCCTGCCATACCGCCAGTTGGCTTTCCCTTGTACCAATACGGATGATCTTTTTCATTGAATTAACCTGCGCTGATGGCCATGAATTCGTTGATCGCTTCTATGTAATAACATCCACCCTGGTTATGATTGCGGATCTTACAGGCAGTACCATTGACTACCCGCTGAATCCTTTCATCAGGGTTGGAACCGATTATTTTAATGGATGATGTATAGTCTGAAAAAAGCGGAGAAGTATGGATTTCTTTTAGCTTGGTTTTGATGGCCTTCAGCATGGGCGCATGACGCCGCATCATCAGCCATTCGAAAAACTCATCCATATGCCGTGTGATGATGGCATTAGCTCTTGGTATCTCAGCCTGGCGCTTGGCAAGCGTTTCATCGTTGATCTTTGATAGTTCATCGACATTTACCAATTCTATATTCTTCAAAGCGGCTACAGATTCCTCCACATTACTGGGGACGGAAAGATCAATGATCAGTTTTTGACCGGCGTCTTCCAGGTGCCGGCGAAGGATGGTCGGCGTTGGAGCATTAGTAGCCACCAAAATGATATGGGATGCTGAGACGTGGGCGGGAAGGTCCGCGATTTTCCCAAAACTGAGATCCAGTTCGCCCGCAAGCGACTCAGCCTTTCCTTCGGTACGATTGATCAGCGTGATATTTTTGGCACCAAGATAGTCTACAAGATTCTTACACGTATTACGGCCAATCTTCCCGGTGCCAACCAATAATATCTTTTTATCTGCTGGGTCTTTTATTTTTTTGAGAATGTATTGTACTGCAGCGAAAGAGACTGAGATCGTGCCGCCACTGAGCGCAGTTTCGTTTTTGATGGCTTTGGACGATTGCAATACACCGTTAACAACCCGCTCGAGGAATGTGCCTGCATAACCGCGATCCTTGGCAAAACGTACGGCTGATTTAATCTGGCCAACTATCTCATAATCCCCCAGGATTTGTGAATCCAGCCCGGCACCTACTTCAAAAAGGTGACGAACAGCACGCTTACCATGTTTTACGTACGCCATTTTATTAAATGCTTCTATGGCGCCTTTAGTTTGCGAACAAAGCAGGCTTACAAGCTGACCCGGTGTTTCAGCAAATCCGTAGATCTCAGTACGATTGCAGGTGGAAAGAATAAAGCACTCACTGACGCCGTAGGTTGGAGCCAACTCCAGAATTTTCGCATATTGATCGTTGGAGATAGCATAAGAACCACGGATGCCGGCGTTGGTTTTCCGATAATTGATGCCGATAGCGTGAAATTGTGATAGTTCAGTGGCGCTGTTTTCAGTCATCTCTTCCTATTTCTTAAAAGGTTTCGCAAAAATACCGTTACCAGTTCCAAATTGGTAAATTTTCTGTCACTCGTATGTCATTTTAGTCATGAACTGACAAAAATCATGATGAAGTATGCGCAAAGTCGCATGAGCCGGTGCAGAAATCGATTTGAAATTTATTTGTTCGGGTGATTACCTTTGCCAGCTTACAAGAACACTATAAATGAATAGAGGTATTTTGCTGATGAACCTGGGTTCCCCTGATTCGACAGAGATCAGGGATGTAAAACGTTATCTCGACGAATTCCTGATGGATGAAAAGGTCATTGACAAACCCTGGCTGTTTCGTTTGTTATTAGTAAAAGGGATCATCACTCCGTTTCGTGCTGCTAAATCGGCTAACGCATATAAATCGGTGTGGACAAAAGATGGTTCGCCGCTCATCGTAATTTCGAGACAATTGCAGAAGTCATTGCAGAAACTGGTCTCCGAGCCTGTCGAGATCGCCATGCGGTATGGTAGTCTCACGCCGGAAAAAGCGTTCGATGCTTTATATAAAACGAACCCATCCCTGGAAGAAGTGATCGCTGTTCCCCTTTATCCCCACTATGCCATGTCGTCCTATGAAACAGCTGCCGAACATGCTATACGAACACACCAGAAAAAAAGGTATCCGTTTGCACTGAAGCTTGTCAAACCATTTTACAATGAACCGGTTTACATCAACGCGCTGGCGGAAAGTATCAGGCCTTATCTCACGGGAAAATACGACCATATTTTATTCAGTTACCATGGTATTCCTGCAAGGCATCTTCATCGGAATGATCCTGCAGCGCTGCAACAATGCCTGG
Source organism: Bacteroidota bacterium (assembly GCA_023424015.1). Lineage (GTDB taxonomy): Bacteria > Bacteroidota > Bacteroidia > Chitinophagales > Chitinophagaceae > Terrimonas_B. The sequence continues at coordinate 48,724 of JAFAEM010000013.1, forward strand.
CATCACAGGGCAATTGCGCACCGGGCTCTCCCGGGTTTGCCAATTGTTACAAGCGACATACATTTGAGACTACACGACTGGTGATGGAACAACTGGGTATTCCTGAAAGCAAGTACGGTATATCTTTCCAATCACGCCTTGGAAGGGGATGGTTGGAGCCTTTTACCGATAACCGGTTGCAGCAAATGCCGGGAGAGGGTATCAAAAACCTGTTGATACTTTGCCCTGCTTTTGTTAGTGACTGTCTTGAAACTCTCGAGGAAATTGCTGAAGAAGGTAAGAAAACTTTTCTTGAAGCAGGCGGTGAATCTTTTAGCATGATCCCATGCCTCAATACGAACCCGGTGTGGGTGGATGCGCTAAAGACATTGATCCAAAATGCGGTTGACTGAGATAACGTTAACATACAAATACGAAAACTATTAAACCGGGCATGTTCCTTTACCTCAAAGCGCTACATATCATCTTTATCGTAACATGGTTTAGTGGTTTGTTCTACATGGTAAGGTTGTTAATTTACAATACAGAAGCAGGAGAAAAGCCCGAACCCGAGAAAACTATATTGCAAAAGCAGTTTGCGATAATGATCAAAAGACTTTGGTATGGCATTACCTGGCCATCAGCTATACTCACCCTGGTATTGGGTGGCTGGTTGTTGATTTTATACGATCAGTTTCCCGCCTGGCTTGTCATCAAACTTTGCTTTGTAGTGGGCTTGTACCTGTATCATTATTCGATCCATCTGCTCGTCGCTCATCAGTTGAAAGGCATATTCAACCACTCGTCACAGCAACTTCGTATCTGGAATGAGGTGGCTATAGTTTTTTTGGTAGCCATCGTGATGCTGGTGGTGGTCAAACAAAGTCTGAGCTTTGTATGGGGACTTGTTGGATTAATTTTACTGGTAGTATTGCTGATGTCGGCTGTACGTATCTACAAATTGTTACGTCAAAAGAAACAATAGATTATTTTAAAAAGTGTTTATGATATCAATTCCAGCAGCACGACAACTAATTTTGTCGTTACCGGAAGCGGAAGAGAAATCACATTTTGAAAAGCCGGATTTCAGGATAAAGAATAAAGTCTTTGCGGTTTTACATATTGATAAGTCTTCAATCGTGGTAAAGTTTAACCTCACCGATCAATCTGTATTCTGCGCCTTCGACCCTCAGGTTATTTACCCGGTCCCCGGTGGCTGGGGCAGGCGCGGCTGGACCATGATCAATTTAAAGAAAGTTAGGAAGTCCATGCTGGCGGATGCATTAATCACATCATGGAACACCGTAGCGCCACCAACCCTTCGTCGAAAATATTTCCCGGGAGAGTAGTCGCTTTTTGGGTTAATTTAGACCGATATCAGTTTATGAAAACATTATCGTTAATTTTTCTTATGATTGCCTATTCGGCCAACCCTCAATCGCCGGCTGCTATGTCATCTATCGATTCAATATTCAATTCCTGGTTTGAACCCGGCAAACCCGGCGGCGCAGTCCTGATCGCCAAAGATGACAATGTGATTTACAAAAAAGGATTTGGCATCGCAGATATAGAAACACAAATTCCTATCACTCCTCAAACGCTATTTAATACCGGTTCTATCAGTAAAACCTTTGTAGCATATGGTATCCTTAAACTGGCGGCAGAGGGCAGAATCTCACTGGACGATGATCTGTACAAATATTTTCCCGACTTCAAAAACCCGGGCATTGCCCGCCAGGTGAAAATTTACCACCTGCTCACGCATAGTTCGGGACTGCCAGATAGTCGAAGGGTAACGGAGGAACATGATTTTTACCTTACTGCAAAGGATGAAGAAAACTTTGCTCCGCTAAAAGAAACATCACAATTGTTGTTTGAGCCCGGCACACGCTATCGATACTCCAATCCTGCTTTTAATGGGCTTGCCCTGGTCATTCAAAAAGTGGCGGGGGAGAAGTGGCAGCATTATATTAAAAGAACCATATTTGATCCGGCAGGAATGAATACCTCAACGATCACTGATGGCCCCCACCCGGAGAGCGGTGTTTCGCACGCTTATATCTTAAACGCTGCAGGTGATTTTGAAGAGCTTGATTATGGAGAGGAGCCGACATTTGCTGCTGCGGGAAATGGTGGTGTGTGGAGTACGGTGGAAGAGCTTTGGCGATATGAGCAGGCCATCCGTAAAAATCTTTTCCTGGATAAAAAATGGACGGATCTTTCCCGCACCATTTATCCTTTGAATGGATGGACTGATTCCATTCCACAGCGGCTTGGACTGAGCTGGTTTTTGACAAAAGAAAGCGGTCTCGATATGATCGGTCATACCGGCTCACAGGGTGGATTTATAAGCGATTATCTTTGGCTTCCATCGAAAAAAATATTTTATATATTGTTGTGCAATATTCCCAAACCTATCAAAGAGATCAGGGCGGGATTGGTTGATATTTTAGAAAAGCAAAACTGGCTGGATTAAATAAAGCGGTATGAAGAAAATTGTTTATGGGCTCACCACAATCATGTTCCTGTCTTTATTGTTGTTTTCATTTATTAAAAATACAACAAGACCGGCATCGGAGCTGGCGGTGATCGCATATTACTCGGGTAACAGTAAAACGATCGACAACTACCCGGTAGAAAAGTTGACTCATATTATTTTCAGCTTTTGTCATCTCGATGGCAACCGCCTCAAAGTTGACGATGCAGGTGATTCCGCCACGATCAAAAAACTCGTCTCGCTGAAAAAAAAGAATCCCAGCCTGAAAGTGCTGCTTTCCCTGGGAGGATGGGGCGGTTGTAAAACCTGTTCACCTGTATTTTCATCAGAAAAGGGACGGAAGGAATTTGCAAGATCAGTGAAGGAGGTTAATAGTTATTTTGGTACCGACGGTATTGATCTCGACTGGGAATACCCGGCGATTGAGGGTCACCCCGGACATGAGTATCGCGATGAGGACAGGCCCAATTTCACAGCCCTGGTAAAGGAACTTCGTAAAACCCTGGGGAAGCAACACGAGTTAACATTTGCCGCTGGCGGTTTCCTTAAATTTCTCGAGGAGTCCATCGAGTGGAATGAAGTAATGGCGGAAGTGGATTATGTGAACCTGATGAGTTATGACCTGATCAATGGATACAGTACGGTAACAGGCCATCATACTGCTTTATACCCCAACCCGAAGCAATCTGTATCGGCCGATCATGCGATCAGCTGGCTGGATTCTATTGGTGTTCCATTGAATAAAGTGGTAATCGGGGCCGCATTCTATGCCCGTACCTGGGAGAATGTGGAGAATGCCAGCAACGGGCTTTACCAGGCTGGTAAGTTCAAGAGCTCAGTTCCTTACCGGGTCTTTGGCGAAAGACTTAGCACAGAACAGGGATATACTTTTCACCTGGATACGATCTCCAAAGCAACCCACGCCTATAATGCAGCTACAAAAACCTTTGCCACTTTCGATGACCCACGCTCCGTAGCGGAAAAAACCCGTTATGCAAAGCGAAGAGGTTTGAAAGGTATAATGTTCTGGGAGCTTACGCTCGACCGGCCGACCGACGGACTTCTCGATGTGATCGATCGTACAAAGAAGGAAAAATAATTCAAGACATAACCTTCACTAAGGCGTATAAATTTTTTACAATGATGTTCAAAGTCCTTTCCCTGTTTTTCTTGTTACTTACTTATATTTCTGCCAGCGCACAGCTTCAGTGGATCAATATGGATTCCGATTTTGGCGATCTGCCCGCTTCTGTACATATTTACAAGTCAAATACGGCCCTTGACGGCAAACCCAATATTGCCTGGTACCTCGAAGCTGATCTTCGTGACCGTCAACTTGAATTTACAACCGATACCACCCTGCAGCGCCGGTTAACACCGCAACAATTTTATGAAAAGAACGACAACCCGCTCGTGGTGGTAAACACTACATTTTTCTCCTTTGCCACCAATCAAAACTTAAATCTCGTTATCAGGGATGGCAGGTTGGTGAGTTATAATATCCATTCTATAGCAGGACGTGGAAAAGACACGCTGACTTACATGCACCCCCTTGGCAGCGCTATCGGTATCAATAAAAAGAGAAAAGCAGATGTGAGCTGGTTATATACAGATTCCACTAAAAAATTTCCGCTGGCCCTTCAATCGCCACAGTCAGCAATCAGGGATTCCAATAACTTTTTCCGGTCATCAGGAGTAAAAAAATCGGGTGCGAAAAAATGGAAGATGCAAACTGCCGTTGGTGGCGGCCCCGTGCTGGTTCAGGATGGTAAAGTAAAGGTTACGAACGAGGAAGAAAGAAAATTTTATGGTAAAGCTATAAACGACAAACATCCGCGAACGTCTATCGGCTATACTAAAGACGATAAACTTATTATTTTAATGATCGAAGGACGTAACCCGGGTGTTGCCGAAGGCGCCAGCCTTACGCAATTGGCAGAGATCTTCACCCAGCTCGGTGCGATGGAAGCTTTGAACCTTGATGGCGGCGGCAGCAGCTGCCTGCTAGTGAACGGAAAGGAGACGAGCCAACCTTCCGATAAAAAGCAAAGACCTGTGCCCGCGGTGTTGATGATAAAGAAAAAGTCCTGATAGTGGGGTGTGTTCGGATGCCCTGAAGATTCTGGTAATACTGAAATAAAAAAGCTGTCCCATTCGGAACAGCTTTTCTTTTTATTCGTTTGAGAAGCTTACAGGTGAGCTTCGATCTTTTTTACAAAATTGCCTTTTGGCTGTGCACCAACCAGTTTGTCAACCACCTGGCCGCCTTTTATGAAAAGGATAGCAGGGATAGAGGTGATGCCATAGTTCATGGAAACCTGCGGGTTATTGTCAACGTTTACTTTACCTACGTTCACTTTTCCATCATATTCCTTGGAAAGTTCTTCGATCACCGGTCCGATCGCGCGGCAGGGTCCGCACCATTCTGCCCAAAAATCAACCACTGTCAGTTTATCCGAAGCCAGCACATCAGTCTGGAAGTTTGCATCATTGAATTCTTTTGCCATTTTATGTATTTTAAGTTTTTAGATTTCGGTATGCAGCCGGGGGGTGCAAATTTAAGTCCGTATCTATTAACAGGCAGGTATGGCATAAAGTTGTGTAAAACTTGTCATTTATTGAGCCTCTCGCTTATGCCCTTCTGCCTTTATTGCCGGTCTTTAGATCAAGTGTTAAAAGCTTTAAGAATTGGTGATCACCGCTACATCCACATCCTGTTTTTCCTCAAGAAAATGAATCAGCTCTTCGTTCATTTCGATTCCTCGTCCGGTTGTTAACATGCTGATTTTTAAATCTTTTTTAGGATCATTTACAATTAATCTTAAAGAGGTATTGCCTGGAAAATTTCTTATATTTTTTTCGATAAACCCGATCATATCCGAATCGATATCACGTGGGTGGATCTGAACGCTGACCTGCCTGGTCAGGAGTTTTTTGAGGGTTTCAGCCAGAACCACCTGCTGCACTTTGAATTCAAATTCAGACTGGTTGTACCGTTGTTTGAAATAGCCGGTGATGCATACAGAAGCGCCCGGTTGAAGATATGGCGATAGCCTAAGGTAATCCTCGCTAAACAATACGAATTCGGTCTTGCCTGAAAAATCCTCGACAATATAGCTTCCGTACTTATTACCCGATTTTTGGGCAACCCGGTGTTGGGCACCAGTAACCAGCGCGATGATTCGAAACATTCTCCCCGGATTCGACTGCAGCTTGATCGATTCTCGAAACTCATTGAAATCAGCAATATTGGTGATGCCATAGTGTTTCATTTCAAACCGGTAATGATCCAAGGGGTGCCCACTCAGGAACATACCTGTGACTTCCTTTTCATTTTCCAGCTGTATTACCAGGGGCCAGGGAGCACAGTCAGGCAGGCGGGGAGGGGGTATTTCCATACTTACGGGAAGGTCTCCAAAAAGCGTATTGGCGGTATTGGCATTTTGGGAGGAGATGATCTGTCCATATTTGATTATCCTCTCAAGCCCGTTGGCAGTCTCACCTTCCGGCACACAGAAATATTGTGCGCGATGATGTTGTGTAAAACAATCGAAACCGCCCGCATAAGCCAGGCTTTCCAGGGTCTTTTTATTTACCGTGCGCTGGTTGATCCTTTTAATGAAATTGAATATATCGCTATATGGACCACCTTTTTTTCGCTCGGCGATGATACTCTCCACCGCAGCCTCACCTACACCTTTAAGTCCACCCAGGCCAAACCGGATCTCACCGGACCTGTTCACGGCGAAGCCTTTAAGTGATTCATTAATATCAGGCCCTAACACTTTCAGGCCCATCCTCTTACACTCTTCCATGAAGAAGGTGATCTTGTCAATACTACCGGCGTTGTTAAGTACCGCAGCCATATATTCAGCCGGGTAATGCGCTTTTAAATAAGCCGTTTGATAAGCTACAAATGCATAACAGGTTGAATGCGACTTATTGAAAGCGTACTGGGCAAACGCCTCCCAGTCGGACCAGATCTTTTCCAGGGTTTCCGCCGGCAATGAGCGTGCCGTGGCGCCTTCGATAAACTGTGCTTTCATTTTATCCAGCACCGCTTTCTGCTTTTTCCCCATGGCTTTGCGCAGTACATCAGCGTCACCTTTACTAAAGCCAGCCAGTTTTTGCGCAAGCAACATCACCTGCTCCTGGTATACAGTGATACCGTATGTTTCTTCCAGGTATTCCCGCATTTCAGGCAGGTCGTATGTGATTGGCTCCCGACCATGTTTACGGTCTACATAATTGGGGATATAAGCCATAGGACCCGGTCGGTATAATGCGTTCATCGCAATCAGGTCACCAAACTTATCCGGCTTCAGTTCCCGCAGGTATTTCTGCATACCGGCACTTTCAAACTGGAAAGTGCCCACAGTTGCAGCCTGCTGGTAAAGTTCGAAGGTCTTCTGATCATCCAGCGGGATATTGTCAATATCGATATCGATACCATGATTCTGTTTAATAAGCACTAACGCGTTTTTAATGATCGTCAGCGTTTTCAAACCCAGGAAGTCCATCTTGATAACCCCGGCTTCTTCGATCACATTTCCTTCGATTTGGGTAACCCATAACGGTGAGTCTTTGGCTACGGCCACCGGGATCAGTTCGGTCAGATCTTTTGGCGCGATGATGATCCCCGCTGCATGGATACCGGTATTCCTCACCGAACCTTCCAGTCTTTCCGCTTCATGCAATACTTTGCTCAGCAGCGTATCTTCCTGGTTGTATATATCACGGATCTTTTTTACATTTTCGAGATCATCGCCACCAAATCCTTCTTTTTCCTCGAGTGATTTTTCACCGTCCTTCGCTTTCAAAGGCGCGTGTAACACCCTTTTCAATTCTACACCGGGTCGCTCCGGCACCAATTTGGCGAGTGCATTCGATTCGGGCAATGGCAGGTCCATCACTCTGGCCACATCCTTAATGCTCGATTTGGCCGCCATCGTGCCATAGGTGATGATCTGTGCTACCTGGTTCTTGCCATATTTATCAACTACATAATCGATCACTTTTTGCCGGCCCTCATCATCAAAATCCGTATCAATATCAGGCATCGACTTTCGGTCGGGATTTAAAAACCGCTCAAACAGCAGGTTGTATTTGATCGGGTCGATATTGGTAATACCGGTACAATAGGCCACAACCGAACCCGCGGCCGAACCCCGCCCCGGGCCTATAAATACACCGATCTCGCGGCCAGCCCTGATAAAATCACTAACGATCAGGAAGTACCCCGCAAAACCCATGGTCTTTATCGTGAACAATTCGAATCGTATGCGTTCATCGATCTCGGGTGTGATCTCGGCATAACGTTTTTTTGCGCCCTCCCAGGTAATATGCTCGAGATATTCATCCTGGGTTGAAAATTCTTTTGGTACCTGGAAAAACGGAAGTAGAATATCCCTTTTCAGGTTGAGAATATCAATTTTATCAACGATCTCGTTGGTATTGTCAATCGCCTGCGGAATATCATGAAACACACGGGTCATTTCTTCCGTGGTCTTGAAATAAAATTGATCATTGGGAAAAGCAAACCTTTTGCCTTTGATATTGATGTCATCATCTGCAAAGTCACGAAGGGCAGGAGTGGTGATCTTTTCACCTGTATTGATACAAAGTAAAATATCATGTGCATTGAAGTCGCTTTGCTCAACGTAATGCGAATCATTGCTCGCGATCACTTTTACATTGTACTTCTTCGCAAACTTTAATAGTATTTCATTTACCCGGTCCTGTTCGGGCATGCCATGTCTTTGCAATTCCACATAAAAATCTTCCTGGAAAATATTCAGCCACCACTTGAATTCGTTCTCGCCTTCTTCTTCTCCTTTTCTCAGGATAGCCTGTGGCACCGAAGCACCCAGGCAACAGGTGGTCGCGATCAGGCCTTCATGGTATTGCAGAATAAGTTCTTTATCGATCCGCGGATATTTGCTGTACATACCCTCGATAAATCCAAGTGAAGTAAGCTTTACGAGGTTGCGGTACCCCAGGTCATTCTTTGCCAGCAGGATCTGGTGATGTCGCACATCCTTTTGCTCTTTGGTAAAGGTTTTCTGATGTCGGTTGACGGTGATATAAAATTCGCAACCTACCACCGGCTTTACTTTCAATTTGCCATTTTCATCTTTATGCTTATACGCTTCCGCTACAAATTCAAAGGCGCCAAACATATTGCCATGATCGCTGATCGCCAGTGCTGGCATGCCATCCTTTATCGCTTTCTTATAAAGATTTTGTATCGATGCAGCGCCGTCGAGCAGGGAGAACTGGGTGTGGACGTGTAAATGTGAGAACTTCATGGTCACAATATCAAAAATGAAAATTCAGGGACTCAAAACCGGAAACTACAATATCTTTTCGTCTTTTTGCCTGGCGGCTCAATTCAAAGCAAATCATGCAGCAAATTTCCGGATTCTTTAGGGAAAACGGGGTTTGAATTTTCTACATCTTGTTGACAGGGGACTGGGGGATCTTATTTTTTGTTGAAACTAAAAATACTGATCGATCCGCGGTTGTAACTGCATACCCATGCTTCCAGCCTGTCATCGTTTTCAAAAATATCCACACCGATAGGGTGACCTTTGCAGGAAAGGGAGACTACTTTTTCAAAGCCCTGGTCCTTTATCTTGAAAACCTGCACAGTATCGCTGCTATAACAGGTGACAAATAAGAATTTTTGATTTTTTGACAACATGATCGTTCTCGGCTGCGCGGCTGTCTTGGTGCTGAATAATGTTTTACCTGTATTCGCATCCAGGCAGGCAACGCGGCCCAGCCGGTTGTAAGATACAAATATATGATTGGCCGTATCCATCACGATATGCCTGGGGTTGGATGCTACTTCAATTGTTTTTTCTTTCATCCACACGGAATGATTGATGACATCAATGCTCGATCCGCCCATGATCGCCACAAAAGACCTGTTATTTTTATCATCAACCGCAATCCCTCGCGGGATGGAAGGCACCGTCACACGGGCTACGGATCTTGCAAATGGATATTCCGAAAGATTAGTTTCAAGAACACTCACATTGTAAGAATGCCAGTTGCTTACCAGCAAATGCCTGCTATCACTGGTGCGGGAAACGATCTTGGGTGTTTTCCCGGTTTTGATGAGCGGAATATAAAACGAATCAGTAACCTTACCGTCAGGATAAGACACAATTACTTTCTTATCCTGTTCCTTCACAGGCAGACTAAGATTAGCTTTTAGAGTATCCACTCTGATCGGAACAATACCCGCCGCGTTATGGAGCGATACCCACAATATCCGGTCATCATGACTCAGGCAGGCTTCTACCGGTTTTTCCTCGAAAGAGGGGATGGGCTCATCTTTTTGATAATCCCAGCCGGTAGCGGCTGTTGGCGTGAATTTAAACTCCCTCGTAATCTTACGTGTGGGCTGATCAAACTCGTAGATGCTCATGCCTTCCAGGTTCATCGCATAAAGACGAGTGCCCTTGCTGTTGAACAAGACTGATTTTGTACCTGGTGCAGCTTTCAACACTTCTACAGTATCATAAACAATTGAGTTGTATTCTTTTTTAGTGGCTGAAACCTGCGTTTGGTCACTATCGGGCTTATTCCTTTCACTTTTCATGGGTAACTCAGGTACAGGTGCAGTACGATCTTTTGTAGTACTGGCAGTTGATATGTTGCAGGAGACAAACAGCATATACAAAGAGAGGAGGTGGAGAAGGTTTCGCATCTTGGCTTTAAATTATACAAATATTTCATTTGAGGGATAAAATGTAGCAGGTATTCAGAAATTATCGTACATTATCAGGCAAATCGGCTATTTTATACAATTTTGAATGTGAAAAAGCGTTAGGGAAAATCTGATTTTACCTATTTTTAGTTATATTTTTGCCCGCCTGTCAGTCAGGCAGGATTTTTGAACCTTGCGAAAAATTAAGAGAGTGCCAATGTTTAAAAAGATCGTTCCGGCTATAGCAATTGTCGCTACTATGGCAAGCTGCACTAGCATGAAACCCATGAATTCCAACTTTAACAGGCCGGCTTCTACTTCGCGTGAGGTCGCTAAAGCAGTACCTGCAACTGACAATAATTCTGTTAAATTCCTCGATGATATCGCTGTTGAACCAGCTGGGTCTGTAAATACGGTGAGAACAGCATCTGTCAAGTCCACCACCGGCAAACAGTCTGGTACGGTCAATAATTATCTGTCCCGCACAGCATCAGTTGAAAAAGCATCTGATCTTCAGTTGAAATACGCGATCTTGTTAAATACCGAGGTAGAATTATTGCAGGATAATGTGCTGCTTGAACATGTGGATGAATGGTATGGCACCCGTTATCGTTATGGTGGCAGTACAAAAAGTGGTATTGACTGCTCGGCATTCGTTCAGGCTGTTTATCTTTCTGCCTTTGCGGTTAGCCTTCCCCGGACAGCAAGGGATCAATATAGAAGTTCCCGCATAATTTCCGCTACCGAAGTAAAACCCGGCGACCTGGTGTTTTTTAATACCACTGGTGGAATATCACATGTAGGTATTTATCTGCAGAATAATAAATTCGCTCATGCGTCCACATCACAGGGTGTAACGGTTAGCGATATGTTTGATCCTTATTATCTCAAGCGTTTTATTGGGATCGGTCGCATCGAAAAACCAGGCGCAAAAATCTCGGTCAAGTAGCTTCCATTTTATTTCTTTAATCTGCGTATTCCATTCTAAGTACTGGGAGGGATTCGTTTTGTAATTAATCTCCGTGTTCTGTGTGATTCCCCTGTGTACTTCGTGTCCTATTTTGGTCACGAAGGTCACGAAGTGCACACGAAGGTCACGAAGAGCTGAAAAGAAATTACCTCCGGATAAGCCTGTTTTTGATAGATGTAAGTACCGGTACTATGTCAGGTGAAAGCCGGAAGCCGATCACGATCCCACCATAAAGTAATACAAATAAAGCACTGCGCCAGAATAGTCCCCACAGGCCATGGACATTCAGAAAAAGAAAATAACAAATTCCATAACTGAGCGCTGCGGCTAATACGATATAAATGGAGTTGCGGGTGAAGGGAAATAACCTGTATTTTCTCCACAGAAAAGAAATACGGATGATATTATAAACTGCAATCGCGATAAGATTGGCCAACGCCGGCCCTGTCATATCAAACATTTTTGCGAATATATAAGTGAGCGGCAACATGAGTATAAGCAGGATCACCCCGCTGATGAGCTCAAACCTCCAGGCCGTGGATGTAGCTATGATCTGCGCGTTTACACCAGTACCCAGGTCGATGACCATACTCAAACCGAGAAATATAAATGCTGGGAATCCCAGCAGGTAAATTTCTTTCAGCCCAAACGTCGTGACGGCTTCTTTATAGTTGAGGGCTATCAACAGAAAGATCCCACAGGAGAAGATCAACAGGTTGATCGAAGATCGTTGATAGATCTTTTGAAGTAAGTCACGGTTTTTGTCTTTCCAGGCTTTCGAAAGATGCGGGATCGATACTGCGATCAGGCTTCGTTGCGGTGCCTGGATCACACTTGTCATCAGTGTGGCAATGCCAAAGATCCCCGCCTTATCAATGCCATTGGGCAATACCGAAGCAATAACGATCGTATCAAAAGCCCTTGATAGAGTAAAAATGATTACCCCGGAATAGACGAATGCGCAGAGGGTGATGATCTTTTTGAAATATCGCCTTGTTACTTTACTAACCTTGAATGTGAAATGGATCTTATTAGTAAAAAACAGGTATCCCAACAGGAACACCACCACGACCGGGTAGCCAAAGGAATACAACCTGATAAAAAGGCTGAAGTCCTCAATCACGTTCATGATAAAAAGAACAATCAGCACGGTGGTCAGTAACCGCCACAACACTTCTCTTGCAAAACTGGCCAGAACGGGTTTCCCAAGTCCCCATGTATAAGCTTCCATTATTGAAAGGAAGCTCAGGCCAAGTCCCATCGGGAATATCCAGTAATAGTAAGTCACCAATTGAGGTGAGTTGGCACTGTATTTCCGGATCACCAGGTCCTTAAAGAACCAGCCTGCCAGCATCACCAGTAAGAATCCTACCAGCCCAACAAGCAGGGCCCAGGTGAGCATATCATTTTTACGTGGCGGAAGGTTGTCATTATAGTACGGATAGAATTTAAAGATGTAGGAAGGCATCGCGAGATTGGAGAACGCCATCATCAACAACGCAATCGGCATAAAAATGCTGATAAGCCCGTAGTCAGAAGCCGTAAACAATCCTTCCTTTGTAAAGAAATAGGTATTCAGCAGGCCAATGGCAAAGCCGATGTAAATGACGATCGAAGAAATAATGCTTTGCCTCCTGATGCTGCTCATGTCGTAAAGATAAGTGCTGGGGGTGATGAGAATATTGATTGAGGGTTGAAAATTGAAATTTTCAATGCCAGGCATTTAATTTTACTCATCGACATTTTTGAAAGTGATATAGTAATTTTTATCAGGATAAAAACTACTGCCATCGTACCAGTCAGCTAATCGAATGGTTTGCCATTCGGTAGTTGGTTTCAACCAGTGTTGCCTTTCTCCCAGCGAAACCTTTATCGGCATATGAAAACCGGGTATGCAATTACTCCAACGGAAAGTAATGGATCTGCCATCTGTTATTTTGTACTGAAGTTCCGGTATCCGGGTGTCCCGCAGGTACTGGTCAAAGATCTTCGACAGGTCTTTGCCTGACTTGTGTATGATATAACTTTCCAGGTCTTTGGAACTAATGGTTTGATGATAAAAATCCCTGTTGAGCCCGCGAAGTATGGATTTAAATACAATGTCATTATTGATCACCTGCCGGATCGTATGAATCAGGTTGGCACCTTTGGGGTACATATCACCGCTGCCCTCGCGGTTCACACCATAAGTTCCAATTACTGGCGAATCATTATTGATGCCAGCCCTAAGCCCCTGGCAGTATTCGTCAGCGGCTTTACGACCGAACTGGCATTCTACGAACAATACTTCTGAATAATTGGTAAAGCCCTCATGGACCCACATATCGGCGATATCTTTCGTCGTGATATTATTGCCAAACCATTCGTGCCCGCTCTCATGAATGATGATGAAATCAAATTTGGTACCCCAGCCGGTTGATGACAGGTCGCTACCCAGGTAGCCGTTCAGGAACTGGTTGCCATATGCAATGCCACTTTGATGCTCCATTCCCAGATGTGGTGTCTCCACCAGTTTAAAACCATCACTGTAAAAAGGATAGGGGCCAAACCAGTCTTCAAAGCAATGGAGCATGGGTTTAGTATCGCGACCAAAATGTCGTTTGGCTTTGTCGAGGTTATAGTCCATTACCCAAAAACTGCAGTCGAGATTGCCTTTGATACCTTTATATTTTTCGGTCCAGCTGACATACTTTCCGATATACGGGACGATATTATAGTTGTTGATCGGATTTTTTACCTCCCAGGTCCAGGTGATGCTGCGGTTTCGCTGTGCTTGTTTTTTTATCAGTCGCCCGTTACCAACTGCCACCAGTGAATCCGGCGCGTTTATACTAAGGGTCGCGCCTTCATCGGGTTCATCACCCTGGTGGTCTTTGCAGGGATACCAGGCACTGGCGCCTAAACCCTGGCAGGCCACCGTCATCCAGGGGCGACCCTTCGCATCTTTTTCCCAGATCCATCCCCCATCCCAGGGCGGATTGGTCGCTTCCCGGGGTTTGCCAGAAAAGAAAATTTTTAATTTCAGCTTTGCCGGACCGGGCTTGTGTTTGAGCATTGTGACAAACCATGCATTGCCATCTTTTTTGAAATCGAGCTTATGTTTTTCCTGGTACAAAATGCTGTCAATGGCCATAGGCTCCTGCAGGTCGATTTGCATTACAGGCTGATCAGGGAAATTCTTTGTTTCAAATGTTATTATATTATATCCTTCAATCCTTTTCTTATTATAATCAGGTTTTATAGAAAGATCATAGCGGAGTACATTCCACCAGGCCCGTTCTTTGCCAACACTGCCACGCAGGGTATCCTGGCGGGTAAACTGTGCATCTGCAGGAAACAAGCTAACCAATGAAAGAAAAATTATAACTAATGTTTTTATAAGGTAAAACGGCATGACATCTTTTTGAATTGTAAATTTAGCGCCCATGTACAGAATGAAATTAAAAAGAAATTTTCAGCGGTGGATCTATACCATAACCGGCTTCGTAATGGGAGCAGGGCTACTTGCAATCTCGGGTTGCGGCGCCGTAAGTAAAAAGAATAAAGAAATCTTTCATTACAACGAGCATTCAGGTATCTCTTCGCTCGATCCGGCGTTTGCAAAAGCACAGGCTACGATGTGGCCCGCGCACCAGTTGTTTAATACACTGGTCGAGGTAGACGATAGCCTGCGTATCGTGCCATCGCTGGCGAAGTCCTGGGATATCTCTGAAGACAGGCTGAGTTATATTTTTCATTTAAGAGATGATGTTTTCTTTCATAATGATGCGGCTTTCGAAAGTGGTAAAGGACGCAAACTCACTGCTCACGATATTGTATATAGCCTGGGCAGGATCATTGATAAAAAGACCGCCAGCCCGGGGGCATGGATATTCAATGGAAAAGTTGATCCCGGTGATCCCTTTAAAGCCCTTGATGATACTACATTCCGTCTCAGGTTGATCAGTCCTTATAATCCCATACTTGGTATCCTCTCCATGCAGTACTGTTCTATCGTAGCGAAAGAAGCGGTAGAAAAATACGGCAACGATTTCCGTCGTCATCCTGTAGGTACCGGGCCATTCCGTTTTGTTGCCTGGGAAGAAGGGCAGGCCCTGGTATTGGCGAGGAATGATCACTACTTCGAGGTTGACAGCCTGGGCAACCGCCTGCCATATCTCGACGGTATCAAGATTAGTTTCTATGATAGCAAGGCCACCGAATTTTTGATGTTTCGCCAGGGTAAACTGGATTTCATCAACGATATCGATGCATCGTTTAAAGATGAGATCCTGACGAAGAAAGGAACGCTTCGCGAGGACTGGGAAGATAAAGTTCGTCTGTCCGTACATCCCTACCTGAATGTGGAGTACCTGGGTATTCTTGTCGATACTAATAATGTGTTAGTAAAAAATTCACCAGTAGCGATGAAGAAAGTCAGGCAGGCGATCAATTATGGTTTCGATCGCAGGAAGATGATCCTTTACCTGCGCAATTCACTAGGAACACCGGCAGAATCGGGATTTGTTCCAAAAGGACTTCCGTCCTTTGATGATCAGTCGGTGAAAGGCTATTACTATGATCCCGCAAAAAGCAGGCAGTTGCTGGCTGAAGCAGGGTTTCCTAATGGTAAGGGTTTGCCTGTGATAAAACTGCTTACAATCGCGTTGTATTCTGATATGGGTGATTTTATTGCCAAGCAATTAGGTGATATCGGCATTCCGGTGCAGGTTGAAACGGTACAGAAAGCTTTGTTGCTTGACATGACTTCCAATTCAAGAGCGTTGTTCTTTCGGGGCAGCTGGATTGCCGATTATCCGGATGCAGAAAATTATCTCTCGGTTTTTTATTCGCGCAATCCCGCGCCACCCAATTATACCAGGTATAATAATCCAAAATTCGACGCGCTTTTTGAAAAGGCCCTGGTAGAGGAGAATGATTCTGCCCGTTATAAAATGTACCAGCAGGCCGATCAGCTCGTACTGGATGATGCGCCGGTAGTTCCGCTTTGGTATGACCAGGCAATTCACCTTGTAAATCCTTCGGTGAAGGGATTTAGTCCAAATGCGCTAAACCTGCTTGAGCTGCGCCATGCAAGATTTGAAAAGCAGTAATTGACTGAGTTGAATGTTGTTGAAAATTGTTGAATGTTGTTTAAAAGTTGTTGAATGTCGTCAGGCTCTGAACATAATAAATCATAACCATCATGACAATCTGCGTTCCCGGGTCCTAAATTCAAAGTGTCTCGAGGTTCATAGAAAGGGGAACGCGGATCATTATGATTATTATGATTGGTTATGATAATGGCATAGCAGACACTGATCATAATAAATCATAACCATCATGACAATCTGCGTTCTCCGGATTCCAAATTCAACGTCTCTCCTGGTTCAAAGAATGGGGAACGCGGATCATTATGATTATTATGATCGGTTATGATTGAGACATAGCAGACACTCATCATAATAAATCATAACCATCATGACAATCTGCGTTCCCGGGTCCTAAATTCAAAGACTCTCCCGGTTCAAAGAATGGGGCACGCGGATCAGTATGATTATTATGATCGGTTATGATTGTGGCATAGCAGACACTGATCATAATAAATCATAACCATCATGACAATCTGCGTTCTCCGGTCACTGTTTCAAAGTATCTCCTGGTTCAAAGAATGGGGAACGCGGATCATTATGATTATTATGATCGGTTATGATTATGGCATAGCAGACACTGATCATAATAAATCATAACCATCATGACAATCTGCGTTCTCCGGTCCCCAATTCAAAGTGTCTCCTGGTTCAAAGAATGGGGAACGCGGATCATTATGATTATTATGATTGGTTATGCTAGTGGCAAACAGAATCGATCAAAGTAAAGTTGTCGCAAATACGAAAAACTACTCGGTAAAAATGCCTATTTGCCGTATTTTCCGAAAAAATATTTTGATCTCTAAAGCCCTGAATTGTACCTGTTTACTTCCATGGGTTTAGGCTGAAACCCGCGCTGGGCTTGCATAATAAAAAAACGCTGTTTATTTTCACATCAGCAAATGGTTCTTTTACCTCGTGATTTTTCCATAAAAGTTTGAATGCGGAAAATACGGGAAGAACCAGGGCCTGGCTCAACAGTCGG
This sequence comes from Bacteroidota bacterium, assembly GCA_023424015.1. Taxonomy (GTDB): domain Bacteria; phylum Bacteroidota; class Bacteroidia; order Chitinophagales; family Chitinophagaceae; genus Terrimonas_B. The sequence goes on from JAFAEM010000013.1 coordinate 66,001, forward strand.
CCGGCATTAAACCTTAATTCGTGCGTATGAAAACAAACTCTACCCAGGTCGTTATTCTTAGGATCGTCTTGTTTATCCTGATCTGTCTTTATTCCATTCTTGTTTTTGGCCAGGAGCCTGTATCCCTTGAATCAGGCATATCAAATGAAATGACGAGTACGGCATCAAGCCTGGTCGGCGAATGGGCTGGCACCCAAAAATGAAGCTGGTGCGATAAACAAGGATTCACTTAACTATGGCAGTTTTTAAAGCGTAATAAAGAAGAATGCAGTTACCATTCAGTTCCCATCAATCTCAAAATTCCCCGGCGCCCGCCGGGGTTATTTTTTTAATTTGTCTTTGAACACTTTTTTGAACTTGTCAACTTTAGGCCTGATGACGACGCGGCAATAGGGGTTATTGTTTTCGTTATTCTCAAAATATTGCTGGTGATAATCCTCAGCCGGGTAAAACTCTTTGAAAGCCGTGATCTCCGTAACGATCGGTTTATCAAAGGCACCACTCTTGTCTAAAGCTGATTTATACTTTTCCGCTTTTTGTTTCTGCTCTTCATTATGATAAAATATCCCGCTCCTGTATTGCGTACCGATATCATTGCCCTGGCGATTGAGAGTAGTAGGATCGTGGGTTTCCCAAAATACCTCCAGCAACTCGTCAAAACTGATCTTCTTGGGATCATAAACGATCTGCAGGCATTCGGCATGACCCGTTTCTCCTGTACACACGGCTTTATAAGTAGGATTTTTCACATGACCGCCGGTATAACCGGAAGTGGCACTGATTACGCCATCCAGTTGCTCGAATATAGCTTCGGTACACCAGAAGCAGCCATTGGCAAAAGTAGCCGTGTCGGTTCCAGGTATATTGTTGATTGCCGCAACGGCATTTGGGGAACTTGTGGGGTTTGTCATTTTTGTCTTTTTATCTGTTTGGGCGCAGGATAGCAGGTTGACTATACTAATAACGCCAATAGTAAGGCATAGTTTAAGCGTATGCTGACGGGAGATATCCATGGTAAGGTTGTTTTAATGAACCGGGTTTATTAATCGAATCTAAGCAAACCGGTATACAAATTTACATCTTACAGGGGTTAATCAATTTTCATTAAACTTGGTCAACTTCTTAAAAAATTAATAAAAGTTTTTTGTTTTTTTCAAAATCTCCTTATTTTAGATTAACATTTTAATAAGAAACGACTGCTTCTTCCGGAGAAAATGGGAAAAAAGGCTTTTTATAAGGGTTTACTCTTCAGGGAACTTTATTTTTCCGGGCACTTATCCTGTGCCGACCTGAGTGAACGTATTGGGAAAAGCATTCCTTTTACGATGAAAGTCCTGATGGAATTGATAGCGGAAGGCTATATAAAGGAATCAGGGTATGCTCCATCAAGCGGAGGGCGCAGGCCTGTTACTTACTCTATTATTCCAGACACCATATATATGGTAGCGGTTGCGATGGACCAGCTGGTCACCCGGATCAGTATCATGGACAGTGAGAATCGCCACATCAGTGCTGTAAAGAAATTCGAATTGCCGCTGCTTAATAATCCCGGTGCTCCTTCCCAATTGGCTGACCGCATTATGGAAGTGATCGCTGAATCCGGGATCGACAAAAAGAAGATCATGGGTGTAGGCATCGGGATGCCTGGTTTTATCGATTTCAAAAAAGGCATCAATTATTCTTTCCTCGAAAGCAAACCCAAGACCATCACACAATATCTCTCGGAGAAGATTGAATTGCCCGTGTACATAGATAACGACTCGAGCCTGATTGCGCTGGCAGAGTTTAGGTTTGGTGCGGCACGTCATCGCAAGAACGCGATGGTGGTGAATATCAGTTGGGGTATTGGACTGGGTATGATCTTAAACGGTGAGTTGTTTCGCGGGCAGAATGGTTTCGCCGGTGAATTCAGCCACATGCCTTTCTTTAACAACAATAAACTTTGTGTCTGTGGTAAAAGCGGTTGTCTTGAAACCGAAGCTTCGCTGGTGGTCGTGGTGGAAAAAGCAGCAGAGGGACTGAGGGCTGGCAGGCTATCGGGTGTAGGCAAACAGTTTCCCACGGGACATATCGAGAACGACTGGGAGTCCATAGTGAAAGCAGTTTATAAGGGCGACCAGTTTGTTGTAGAGCTCTTATCAGACACGGGATATAATATTGGTAAAGGCGTAGCTATTCTTATTCACCTGATGAACCCCGAAGCCGTGATTCTAAGCGGGAGGGGCGCGCTGGCCGGAAAAGTATGGCAGGCGCCGATACAGCAGGCATTGAATGAACATTGTATTCCCCGCTTATCGGCCAATACGGTAGTGGAGATCTCAGACCTCGGCCATGATGCGGAGCTGATTGGCTCGGCAGCACTCGTGATGGAAAACCGTGTAAAGGAATATTCAGGATCTTTAAAGAAGAAGCCTTCCAAAGCCGATTCGAAAATAGTGGCAACTTAACAATTAAACTATACCAGATCTCAAACTTTTAATTAAACTTTAAAAACTCAACTGCAATGAAGAACAAACGATTACTGCTTGTGTGCTTCGTCCTGCTATTAGCCAATTCACTTTTGCTGGCGCAGGGGGGGCGTACAATTACCGGCGTTGTGACCGGTGACGATGGCAGACCGGTCCCCGCTGCCACGGTCAGCATCAAAGGGACAACACAGTCCGTAATTACGGACGATAATGGTCGCTACAGCATTACTGTTCCCAACAACAGTGCTGTACTGGTTTTTAGCTCTGTAGGTTATGGCTCCAGAGAACTTACTGTAGGGACTGCAAGTACCCTGAATATGGATCTGGTATCCACTGCTACCGATCTGGGTGAGGTAGTAGTAACTACAGCGCTGGGTATTAAACGCCAGCAGAAATCCCTGGGTTATGCGGTACAGGAACTGCGCGGTACCGCCCTGGTTGACGCAAAGGAGACCAACCTCGCCAACGCACTTTCTGGTAAAGTTGCGGGCCTGCAGGTGGTTCGTTCCAGCAATGGTGCGGGCGGGTCATCCAAGATCCTGCTTCGCGGTAATACTTCACTGGTCGGAAACAATCAGCCTTTGATCGTAGTAGATGGTACGCCTATCGACAATTTTACAGGTACATCTGAAAATGGTTACTGGAGCGCTGGTTTCGACCGTGGTAACGGTCTGGGTGATATCAGCGCCGATGATATCGAAAGCATGTCGATCCTGAAAGGGCCTTCAGCCGCAGCCTTATATGGTTCGCGTGCAGGTAATGGTGTTATCCTGATCACAACCAAATCCGGAAGAAAACAATCCGGGCTGGGTATAACTTTCTCCATGACACAGGGTGTCGAAAACATCTTCCTCCGTCCTGAACTTCAGGATACCTACGCTCAGGGTAGTGACAATATTTTTGATCCTACCAGCCAGTTGAGCTGGGGCCCCAAGGCCGAAGGACAATCCGTTACTAAATGGGACGGTACACAGTCTTCACTGACAACCAGCCATGATAACGTGAAAAATTTCCTTCGCAACGGCACTACCCAAAGTTATAACCTCGCCTTCCAGCAACAGTTTGGCGGAACTTCAGTTTATTCGTCTCTCAGTCGCTGGAACGACAGGAGCATCATCCCCGGCAATAAACTTGAAAGAACCAACCTGACTACCCGTGCTACTACCAGGTTTGGTAAAGACAATCGCTGGACATCCGATGTGAAATTTTCATACAACAACACTTCAGGTTTCAACAGGCCGATCAATGGCCGCGATGTGAGCAATATTTTTGTATTGTATAATATGCCCAGAAGCATGGATATCCGCGATTTCGCGGCAGCAACTAACGAGTTTGGAAACATGCTTTGGTATCAAGGTGCTCCAGGATGGCAAAACAATCCCTACTGGAACAACAAATACAACCTGAACCAGGACACACGGGATCGTTTCATCATGACCGGTTCTGTAAAATATGCTTTTACAAGCTGGCTGGATGCTGAATTGAGAGCGGGTGGTGATATTTATACTACCAATACACAACGGAAAGTGTATGCCGGAAGTAACCGTGCCAATGAATATTCAGAAGGCAAACAAACATTTACTGAAACTAACTACAGCGCTTTGCTGACTGCGAAGAAAGATAATGTGGTTGGAAAATTCGGAGGTGTGATCACAGCAGGTGGTAACCTGATGCACCAGCGTTTCAGCTCTCTTGGAATTAGCACAGGTCCGCTGGAAGTACCCAATGTATTTTCACTCACTAACGGACAGGGTGCACCGGGTATCAGCCAGGGTTATAGCCGTAAGAAAATAAATTCACTTTATGGTAGTGTAGGTGTTAACTACGATGGTTATCTCTACCTGGATGCGACCTTCCGTAACGACTGGTCTTCTGCACTGATCGAAGAGAACCGTTCTTATTTTTATCCTTCTGTCAGCTTTGCATGGGTGGTAACAGACATGCTGGAGAAAATGGGTACCCATATACCAGGTTGGTTTGACTACGCTAAACTGCGTGTTTCTCACGCCTCAGTGGGTAATGACCTTGCTCCTTATAGCCTGTATAATGGTTACGAGATCCGCAAAGACCCCAACAACAACACTTATGCAGTGCGTAATTCACTACTGAAAGATGAAAATGTTAAAAGTGAGCTGATCAAAAACCTTGAACTGGGTGCTGAAGCACGCTTCTTTAACAACAGGCTGGGTCTCGACTTCACCTGGTATAAATCAAATGCTACCAACCAGCTGATCGCAATCCCGATGGACCCGCTCAGCGGTTACACCAACAGGATGGTGAATGCAGGTAATATCCAGAACAAGGGTATCGAGTTGATGGCCGATGTAAGAATACTTTCTAACCCCAATTCACTGGGATGGTCATTGATGGCTAATTACTCCAAGAACGAAAACAAGATCATCGACATCGCCAGCGACCTGGAAGTAACAGAATACCCGCTGGGTGCTTTTGATGACCTGTTTATCAGGGCAGCAACAGGTGGTCTTTATGGTGATATCTATGGAACAAGACTTCTGCGTGTGAAAGATCCGTCAAGCCAGCATTTCGGGCAGCTTTTATTGAATTCCAGTGGTCTTCCTCAAAGAGATGCTGAAATCGTGAAATTAGGTAACCAACAGGCAAAAGGATTATTGGGTGTGACCAATACATTTACATACAAAGGCGTTGGATTGTCATTCCTGGTTGACGCACGTTTAGGTGGTGAGATTTTCTCCGGTTCAAACGTAAGTCTGCAGGCAAGTGGCGCTGCCAGGGTAACTGCACCGAATGGCGACCGTTCATCATTTGTTGTAGATGGTGTGGTAATGGATCCCAGCAACAATCCCATTAAGAATACCATTTCTGTAACTCCACAACAATACTGGAGAACTTTAGCTACCTTGAATAACCTGGGTGTTGGCGAAGCTTACCTGTACGATGCAACAAATATCCGTTTGAGAAATGTACAGATCAGCTACGACCTTCCGAAAGGCTTGCTGGCAAAATCTCCCATTCAACGTGCAAAAGTTGCATTGTCCTGCAATAACGTATGGATGATCAAGAGTCACCTGAACGGCATCGACCCGGAATCAGTATTCGCAACCGGAACAAACGCTGTAGGTTTTGAAAGTGGTGCTTTCCCGACCATGCGTTCTTTCCTGTTTAGCATATCACTCGGTTTTTAACTAAAAAAACTAAAACAACTTATATGAAATCTATTTTAAAATATACCGGCATTCCACTCGCAGCTGCCGTATTTCTGGGTGGATGTAGCAAATTTGAAGAGATCAACCAGGATCCATACCTGGTGACAGAAAACCAGGTGCAGGTAGAGTATTTTATCAACGGGGCTATCGTTGGCAGCCAGATGGACCCACATATTTCTGAACGGATATTTGTGCTTTATTGGAAAACCGCAGGTCGCCAGCAGTTTGGTGGAGGTATTTCCAGCGGCGGTTACAACGACGGCTGGTCAAGCGACTACTATGGCAGCGGTTACATGGGTGGCTGGCTCAATGGTATCAATACCGGTATCCAGGTTGCTGAAAAGCAAATTGCTTCCGGAAACATCAAGGAATACACGAACAACCTGCTGCAGGTGGCTCGTATCTGGAGAGTGTACCTGATGAGTGAACTGGCTGATAACTTCGGACCAATTCCCATCAATGCTTTCCAGGGTGTTAACCCTGAGTTTTCTGATCTGAAAACCGTTTACTATTTCATGCTGGATGAATTGAAAGACGCTTCATCCAAACTGGATCTGTCTGTAACCGGCCCTGCTGCGAAGTTTGACCAGGCTTATGGTTTCAATTATACCAAATGGCAAAAGTATGCCAACTCCATGCGTTTGAGACTGGCGATGCGCCTTTCAGAAGTAGATCAAAACAAAGCCAAATCTGAGTTTGAAGCTGCGGCTGCTTTGCCATTGCTTACCGCTGCCGATGATGTGTTCCAGGTAGCAGAAAAGCCAGGTTGGGATGCCCTTACAGGCGTAATGACCAGGGAATGGAATTATTACCAGATGTCATCGACCATCAATAATATTTTCCTTGGACTGGGTGGTATTAAAACGGAAGACCAGGTGCCTGCAACTATGCATTCTGCTATCAAAGACGCGGATTATATTGGTTTGAGATTTTTAAACCATTTCACCACCATGACCAATGATCCTTCCGCAGGCTATTGGCTGGATGGTCTTCCTTACGCTATTGATCCCAGGGCTTACAAGGCTTATATTATCCCGGGTGATTTTGATAATCCCGATTTCAACGCCTATCCTTCCTGGGATAACAGTGCCAAGACTACCGCACGTAACCTGGTCGACGATGCCGGTAACGTGGTAAAAACTCTCGATGCGAAATATACATGGAATGCTCCCGTGAATGGTGATTGGGGTGCCAAGGGTGCTAAGAACCAGATCAGGTCTTACAATGGCGCTATCCCCCGTCATGGTCATAAATTCAGAAACAGTACCAGCAAACGGATATTCTTCGCCAATTGGGAAACTTATTTCCTCCTGGCTGAAGCGGCTGTAAGAGGCTGGACCGTGCCTATGAGCGGTCAGGCGGCTTACGAAGCTGGTATCGACGCCAACTTCGCATATTGGGGTGTTTCTGGTTTTGCATCAGATTACAAAACGTCTACTGACTATAACAGGGTTGGTACTTCTGTTGCATGGAATCATACTACTGAACCTCCGGCTTCACATAGCATGGATTTTAAAGATGGTTATACCAACACAGCCGGGACTGCTAATGTGTTGTATCCCGTGAATCATCTGTACAAGAATGGTACGGTTAAGAATGATCACCTCACAAAGATCATTACTCAGAAATTCATCGCGCATACACCATGGCTGCCACTCGAAGCCTGGAGTGATCATCGTCGCCTTGGATTGCCGTTCTTCGAAAATCCTGCTGTAGAAAATCCGCTTGTAAATATGCCTGCACTAAATGCCGGCAACTACATGACAAGTAATGTGAAATTCTTCCCGCAGCGTTTAAAATACCCATCCAGCCTGCCTTCAAGCAACGCAGATGGATATGAACAGGCGGTTACTGCACTGGGTGGTCCGGATGAAGTGCTGACTCCATTGTGGTGGGCTAAACATTAATCAGGATAAATCATATACAACTACGTTTCTCGTTAAGCAGTTGTTTTTGGCCGGTTGCTCATGTAGCCGGCCTTTTTTATTCCTGGAATATTGAGGTTAGGGGAAGGCTGATTTGATCTTAGTTTGGTTGTGGCTTTAGTTAAATTTGAATATTGAATTATTTAATTGCTCGTATGAAAAAATTATGGGTGCTTTCCATATTTGCCTGCAGTGTTTTGTTTTCTACTGCGCAGGAAGTTTATCATTTTAAAAGCGGATTATTCGCCTCAATCCCCAGCCGCTATGGAAGAGAAGCGCTGTATACCGATATGCTGGCTTACCAGATATATACCAATACAATAAAAATTCCAAAAGAAAATACGGTATGGGGAAAAGGTGAACATGGAGAAGATATTATCTGGAAATCGTTAACAGCAGATTCCGCCAACAGGCTGATCAGTCGTGAAGGGCGAGGCGGTTTTGGTTTTGGACGAGGAGGCTATATTTATCTAACGTATACTTCCGCAACAGAACGAACAGCGTTATTGAACGTTCGTGGTGCGGGGGGCTTGTTCTTTAACGGCCGCCCGGAAATAACAGACCCTTACAGCGCTGGCTGGTTAAATATCCCGGTTAAGCTCAAAAAGGGCTTAAACGAAATATATCTGCGCGGCAGGTTTGCCATGGCCAGTCTCAGCTTTCCATCAAAACCAGTTTTACTCCATACGGGTGATCCAACGCTTCCCACGATCGTCATAGGAGAAGAAAATAAAACGCTGGACGGAGCCATTGTTATAATCAATACAACCAACAGGGAACTAAAAGGCCTGCAGATCAAAGCTTCGATTTCAGGAGAGCCTGTTACCAGCGAATTGCCAACGGTGCCGGCATTGGCAACCCGAAAAGTTCCATTTCGCTTCGATGCAAGTACGGTTACCTCAGCAGGTAAGTATGACTGCCGGATACTGCTTCTTCAAAAAAACAAAACGATCGATGAGGCTTCGATCCAGGTGGAAGCCGCTATTGCTTCAGATAAATACAGCCGCACTTTTATTAGTATGATAGACGGAAGTTTGCAATATTATGCAGTGGCACCCCAAATATCTCCCAAGCCTAACAGTGCTTTGTTTTTGTCAGTGCATGGTGCCGGTGTGGAAGCCATCGGCCAGGCTCGTGCTTACCGGTCCAAAGACTGGGGTACCCTGGTAGCCCCAACGAATCGCCGGCCACGTGGCTTTAACTGGGAGGACTGGGGCCGGCTTGATGCGTTTGAAGTGCTACAGCTAGCCAAAGAAAGGTTTAAACCCGATCCTCAAAAGATCTACCTGACAGGACATTCGATGGGTGGTCATGGTACCTGGTTCCTGGGCGCTACTTATCCGGACAAATGGGCTGCAATCGCCCCATGCGCCGGCTATCCCACGCTGAAAGGATATGGCTCTGCTGATGGCCTGATACCGGACAGCAGCAACAACCCGGTGGAGCAAACACTGCTCAGGGCCAGCAACCAGAGCGACGTGATAAAGCTGGCTTCTAACTTCAAGCCTTTGGGTGTTTATATTTTTCACGGCGATGATGATCGTACGGTTTCTGTGAATTATGCCCGGCAGATGCGCGGTATCCTGGGTGCTTTTCATACCGATCTTAGTTATTATGAATATCCCGGTGGCAGCCATTGGTTTGGTGATGAAAGCGTGGACTGGGCCCCGCTTTTCGATTATTTCAAGTGGCATCATCGCCCGCTTGATTCCGCGGTTAACCATATCGACTTTACAACAGCGAACCCGGGCATTTCTTCTTCTTATTATTGGGCAACGATCTACCAGCAACAACAGCCGCTCCAATACAGCCGTATACAACTCAATCGGAACAGGTCTCAATACCGAATCGAAGGCCGTACTGAAAATGTGCGTCTGCTTCAATTTGCGCTGGGTGATTTTGGACAAGGAAAACAAATAACGATTGTTTTAGATAGCCTGCCTCCCTTAAATTACACCACTGCCAGTTCGTCCGACACCATTTTTTTATTAAAAAAGAATAATTCATGGGCCCTAAGTGTTAAGCCAGGGACAGATCAAAAGGGACCGCATCGTAATGGTACATTCAAAGACGCGTTTAATCACCGTATGATATATGTATATGGTACCAATGGAAATAAGGAAGAGAATGAATGGGCCCTGAACAAAGCCCGCTATGATGCTGCTGCCTGGTATTACCGTGGTAATGGTGCGGTGGATATTGTGGCAGACAAAGATTTTTCACTTGAAAAATTCAGGGACAGGGGTATTATTTTATACGGAAACAAAACCACCAACAAAGCCTGGACTATGCTTTTAGCCGATTGCCCCTTGCAGGTAGAGCGAAACAGGATCATAGCCGGCAGCCAAACCTGGGAGGGCGACGACCTGGCGGCCTATTTTGTCTGGCCCATTCGCCAATCGTCTATCACATCAGTCGCCGTGATCAGCGGAAGCGGGATCAATGGAATGAAAGCAGCCAATGCCAATCAGTACTTCGCCGGCGCCAGTGGCTTCCCTGATTATATGATCTTTTCTCTCGATATGCTGAAAAATGGTGCAAACGAAGTGAAAGCTGCAGGTTTTTTTGACAATGATTGGAAACTCAGTAAATAATCATTGCTATCCGTGTTCCTGCGTGTAGATCGTGTTCTTTATTTTGATTTTAATGATCGTTTACAAACCCGATTCATTGTGTAGTTCGGGAAGATCAAAAATGAATTTGACCGTAATATGGCAAAATTTTTATTCCTCAACCAGGGATTGATTGTAAACACAGCCTTATGAGGTCATTTATCGCCTTTCATGGGAGGTTTTAACTGGAATATTTTATAGTTAATAAAAAGGTTTTTAAAAGCCGAGCGATTTTCGGCGAGTAAATCATCTTGTATGCCTGCACAAACCGTCCCTACAGGACGGGTAACCTCGGGGGTTAATATTTTTTCTACCCATAAAACGTCCCGATGGGACGCGGAGACATTATATTTTTAAATTTCCTTTTCGATGGAACGTAAAGGCAATAAATTTTAAATTTCCTTCCGGCTTTCAAATTCTTTCAAATCTTGCCTGTTCCTGCAATTCGTTCGGTATTTCGTATATGGGTCAAAGCGGGTTTATTCGCGTGATGTCATTCATTGATGAAGGTCGTTGTAGCGCTATCGAGTATCTCCCGTAGGGAGATCTTATGGGTAGCTCCGTTACCAAGAGACACCTCCGCCAGTCCTGTAGGGACGGTTTGTGCGAATGGCGGTTTAGAAACCTTGCAACGTTTCAATCATAAAGCGCCCGATAGGACGCGCAGCGATTAAATTTTAAATTTCCTTCCGGCTTTCAAATTCTTTCAAATCTTGCCTGTTCCTGCAATTCGTTCGGTATTTCGTATATGGGTCAAAGCGGGTTCAGTCGCGTGATGTCATTCATTGATGAAGGTCGTTGTAGCGCTATCGAATATCTCCCATAGGGAGATCTTATGGGTAGCTCCGTTACCAAGAGACACCCACCCGTCCTGTAGAGACGGTTTGTGCGAATGGCGGTTTAGAAACCTTGCAACGTTTCAATCATAAAGCGCCCGATAGGACGCGCAGCGATTAAATTTTAAATTTCCTTCCGGCTTTCAAATTCTTTCAAATTTTGCCTGTTCCTGCAATTCGTTCGGTATTTCGTATATGGGTCAAAGCGGGTTTATTCGCGTGATGTCATTCATTGATGAAGGTCGTTGTAGCGCTATCGCATGTCTCCCGTAGGGAGATCTTATGGGTAGCTCCGTTGCCAAAAGACACCTCCACCCGTCCTTTAGGGACGGTTTGTGCGAATGGCGGCATAAGGTCTTTGCCAATGCGAAGGACACGAATAGCACGGAGAGAACACGGAACGCACGGTGAATAGTCGGAGGGATCTATAATCCCTGGTAATCTCAGAACCTCAAACTTCCCGACATTTGCGGTTTAATGACTGGAGACTGAAGTATGAAATTATTCCCGGAGTCGGCTTACTTACAATTGGAGTTCGATAAAGTGAAATCACTGCTGGCAAATTATTGCCAGACCGATTTGGCCCGTAACAGGGCGGAGGAACTTCGCATCCATACCCGTAAGGAGTTCATTGATACTGAGCTCAGGCAAAGCCATGAATACAAACTGCTTTTGCAAAACAGCATTTATTTCCCTAATGACTATATTCTCAATCTCGCCAAGGAGTTAAAGTTATTGTCAATCCCTGGTGCTGTTTTATCAGGCGAGCAATTGCTGATGCTGCGAAAACTTTCGGAGAGTATCGAGAGAATATTCCGTTGGTTTGATAATGAGCGCCGGACGGCTTATGGAGGGCTGGCACAGGTTATTGCGGATACACATTATGAAAAAGCGATCATCAGTATCATTGATGCCGTCATAGATGAGTATGGCCAGGTAAAAGATACGGCATCTCCCGAACTGAGAGATATCCGTATGAACCTGTATCGCAAAAGAAACGAACTGCGAAGGGTTTTTGACCGGATCGTTTCGAAATTGAACAAACAGGGTTACCTCGCAGAAATAGAAGAAAGCTTTATGAACGGAAGGCGGGTATTGGCGGTATTTGCCGAACAGAAACGCACGGTAAAAGGTATTCTGCATGGAGAGAGCGAGAGCCGCAAGACAGCTTTTGTAGAACCTGAAGAGACGATCGGTCTGAATAATGAAGTAGGTGAACTGGAAAATGAAGAACGAAAAGAGGTATACAGAATACTTCGGGATCTCACAGCAAGCCTGGCTATTCATGCCGCGCTGCTCAATACCTATCACGGTATCATTGGCAAATATGATTTCATTCGCGCCAAGGCTAAATTAGCGATAGAGATCCATGGTGAGTTTCCGGTCGTTGCCGATAAAGCGCATATTCATTTGGTGCAGGCCGTTCACCCTTTACTCTATCTCTACAATCAAAAAGCCGGTAAGCCTACTATCCCGGTGAATATCTCCCTCGATGAGAAGCAAAGAATACTTGTAATAAGCGGTCCCAATGCAGGAGGAAAAACAGTTACACTAAAAACAGTCGGCCTTTTACAGATGATGGTGCAAAGTGGTTTGCTGGTTCCTGTACATCCCTCGTCGGGATTTGGAATATTCAAACAACTCATGATCCATATCGGCGATACACAAAGCCTGGAGTTTGAGCTCAGTACTTATAGCAGCCATTTGCTTCACATGAAGTATTTCATGGAAAACGCGAATGGTAAAACGCTTTTCTTTATTGACGAACTGGGTAGTGGAAGTGATCCCAACCTGGGCGGTGCATTTGCTGAAGTGATCTTACAGGAACTGGCTAAGAAACATGCTTTGGGTATTGTGACCACGCATTACCTGAACCTAAAAGTGATGGCTGGTAAAACAGCCGGCATCATCAATGGCGCGATGGGTTTTGATGAAAAAAACCTGAGACCATTATATAAACTTATTATCGGCAAACCAGGAAGTTCTTACACCTTCTCCATTGCAGAGAGAATTGGTCTCGATAAGCGATTGATCAACCAGGCCCGCGAACTGGTTGACCAGGACCAGTTCCGCCTCGATAAATTATTAAACCGTACAGAACAGGATCTAAAGGAGCTGGAGAAAAAAGAATTGGAACTGAATAAGCTTGTCAGGGAAAATGAAAAGCTTAAAAAGGAAATGCAGCAGGTGCTTGATAAGGAAAGGCATTTGCAGCAACTGGCCATCTTAAAAGAACAGAATAAGATCGCCGCGGAAAAGATCAACTACCTGCGTGATATGGAGCGAAAGCTCAGGCAGCTGCAGCTTGAATGGCGAAAAGAAGAAAATAAGAATAAAGTGATCAGCCAGATGGAAGCTTTATTGTTTAAAAAGAATGAGAAAAAAGCAGCCAGCAGGATGCAGCGAAAGATCGAATCGAAGTTTGATGAAGTAGGCGGAGAAATCAATATAGGTGATAAGGTCAAAATGAAACGCAACCACCAGGTAGGGCAGGTGATGGAGTTGCGTGGTAAAAGAGCCGTTGTCAAAATTGGTTTGTTGCCCATGCAGGTCGAATTAAAAGACCTGGTCGTTGTAAAGGAAAAAGTGAAGGAAGAATAAATCGACCACCTTCCTGGGCTGGGCCGATATATTAAAACAAAACGACCGCACCCGCCAATGGGCGATAAGCATGGCCCGCTCGCAAGGACCATTTTAGGTCAGCAACAGGTGCAGGGAATCGACTACGCATATACCTTACAGGGCTGGCTGAAGGGTGTGAACAGCACCAGCCTGAACCCGGTTCATGATATAGGTAACGACAGCCACCCTGAGTATGGCAATGGCCTGGTAGCAAAAGATGTGTATGGCTTCCAGTTAAATTATTACACCGGTCTTCATGGCGACTATACGGCCATTAACCGCGATAAAAATCCTTTCCCAAGACATGCGGCCTTTATGCCAATTAATGAGGATAGGCAATTGTACAATGGCAACATAAGCAGCATGGTGGTAAACATACCGCGTTTAGGTGGCCAGCAGTCATACGATGCGCAGAACAGCTATAACGACCATGTTGAGTTTAGGTGTTCCGGAACAAATAGTGCGTAAGATCAGTGGCCATGCCCCTGCCAGCAAAGAATTTTACCGATACGTAACATGGTCACAAACATACCAGGACAGGGAAACCGGAAGAGGATTTGAATGGAACAATAGGAAGTTTTTTGGTCGGTGAAATGGACGGGATGATCGGGGTTATAGAACGTTATCATCCGATTATATGAGTTTGCAACAGACGGAATAAAAAAGTAAATTTGTACAAAATAAATTATATGGCAGCGCCTTCTTTAGACAGTGAGTTCAACCGGTACTGGTCGCTACTGACACCGATACAGAAAGAGTCTTTATTAAGCGTGATCAAATCTTTTGTTATTCCTCGGGAAAGGATCACCCTTGAACAATATAACAAGGAGATAGATGAAGCTGTGGCCAGGGTGGAAGCCGGAGAATTTTACACGCAGGACGAAGTGGAAAAGATGTCAAAGGAGTGGTAATGAAGAAAAGGAAAATCAGGTGGGACAAACCGGCCCTCATTTATTTTAGCGAAGCCATCCGTTACATCCGCAAAGACTCTCCACAGAATGCGGAAAAGGTAAAAGAACAAATACTGGCAAAGATCAGTGAGCTATCAGTTCGTCCCGAGATCCATGCACCGGACAAATGCAAACAAAATAATGCGGGCAATTACCGGGCGTTTGAACTGCACCGTTACCGTGTTGCCTACCTGGTAAAAGACGAAGAAATTATTATTGCAAGGGTCAGGCATACGAGCCAGGAGCCAGAGTCATACTAATAAGTTTATAACACGGCCGTTACAGCGGATTTTTTGCCCCTGCAATATTGGGGAGCAGCCAGATCAAATACCCGCTACTACATCTATCAATAATAGCATGAACGAGCTGTTGTTCTTTACGAGCCATTAAGGATAAATGTTTATGATGACCGTGGCATGGAGCGATTTCAGATTATCAATCCCTCATCGGGAAACCTATCCCAATATTAAACCCGACAAAGCTTAGATTAGAAGTATTACCAAGTTTGTAACCCACATAGGTGTAATTCACACCCAGGTTCAAACCCACTTCACCCTGTTTGCGGAATGGAATATAAACACCCAGTCCGGGTCTTACCGCAAACCTGATCTTAGTGTCTTCATTGGGATATTCGCCCACAAATTGTTTATTGACCACAACGGCTCCACCCAGTCCTGCACTCGCATACGGCTGTACCGTGGCACCCGGCTGGAAATTAAAACGGCCTGTTGCAAGAAAAGGAATGGTTTGTATGGAATTGGTGATCACAGCCGAAATATCGCTTCCATCCTCCAGCTTATACAATGCCCTGGGAAATTTCTGGTAGAAATCCTGGAAGCCAAGATTTAATCCTCCGGAAAAACGGTCAGTGAAACCATATAGTATATTGATATCGGCACCACGCAGGGTTGTATTATCAGTAAGGTCTTTTAAATCACCAATGGGAACGGCACCCGCAAGACTTGCAGTCATTCTCACTTCACCCTGTTGCGCATTGGCTGTCACAAGTCCGGTCGCTAATATAAAGACCAGGATATATATAAGATAGATCTTTTTCATGGTTCAAATGTTTTTCCTAGTTCACGATATAAGGAGATTGCTGAAACAGGGCCTGGGCATGCCGGTTGACCTGGCCAGTCTGGAATGTACCGGTACCCCTGATCAGACCGCTCCAAACCTGCCGAAGCTGGTTGGTACCCGAAGCGTTTTTCAAATCAAACATATCAATGGCAACACCGCCTTCCGTCACAGTATAAGTGCCATATAAGGGTGGGAAATAATAATTGTAGCCAGGGTAGCCCCAGTAATAAGGATCCCAGTAACCGCCATAATCGTTCCAGTAGTAAGAATAATCGATGATGCCTGTGTAATCGTTGTAGATCCTACTGATCGTAATGCCCAGATCAGGACTCTGGTCGTGATTCACCCGGGTAAACCCACGTGCCTGCATTTCCGTGGCAATCGCACTGATCAACGCGGCATCATAATCTGTTCTTACACGTTCTTCTAATTGATTATTCGAGATCACCGCTACCGAGTCTGCAAGACTGAAAGTAGCAAAGGAAGAGAAGTCGGTGTTATCGACTGCCTTGGTGATATAAAGTGGCTTTTCGTCCCCATCCAGGTTTTTTTCTACGTCCTTACTGCACGCTGCCAAAACAACCACAACGGGCAGTGTATAAAAGAAAAGCTTTATCCGGTTCATATCAAAGTGTTTACAATGTCAATAACAAACACAATGCCCTATTTGATCGTGTTTTGGGAAATATTAACATTGGCTTCAAACACTTTTTCTCCGTTTATAAAAGTTTTGAGCACCCTGGTGTGTAGAAGATCTGATTCCGGAGTATCCATTAAATCCCGGTCGAGGACAACGAAATCGGCAAACTTCCCTGGTTCCAGGCTTCCTTTTTCATTTTCTTCAAAATTGGAACGGGCCGCCCAAATGGTCATACCCCGCAATGCCTGTTCACGGGTCAATGCGTTTTCTACCTGGTACCCTTCAGCGGGCCAGGATTTGGCGTCTTTGCGGATCACTGCGGCGTAAAATGTTTTGATAGGTGAGATATCTTCCACGGGGAAGTCAGTGCCAAGCGGGATCCAGCCATTTTGCTGAAGTAATTGCTGAAATGCATACGCTCCTTTTACCCTTTCGGTTCCCAATCGGTCACCCGCCCAGTACATATCACTGGTGGCATGCGTAGGTTGTACCGATGGGATGATGGAATACATTCCGAACCGTTCAAAATCATTTTTATTGACCACCTGGGCGTGTTCGATACGCCAGCGACGATCGTTTTTTCCTCCCAGGTATTTGGCGTAAATATTCAGCATGGTACGATTGCCACTGTCTCCAATGGCATGTGTACACATCTGGAAACCTTTTTGATAGATCCAGCTGGCCACAGAGTCAAAATGTTCTGGCCTGCTCAGCAGGAAACCCCTGTATCCGGGTTTATCATCATAGGGTTCGAGCAGGCAGGCGCCCCTTGAGCCCAACGCGCCATCACTATACACTTTGAATCCTCTTACATGGAGGCGATCGGTTTTAATGATCCCATTTTTTTCGAGGTAGTCGAAGTTTTTTGGATCATCACTCAGCATAACGTAAAGCCGCATCTTTAATTCATTTGCAGCATACATCTCTTTCATCATATCAACCGCGGCAAACGATAACCCGCAATCATCGATCGTTGTTAATCCTGCAGCAAAACAATTTTTCTGCGCATCCAGCAGTGCTTTCTTAAATGTTTCCTTATCGGAAGAGGGGATTTTTGACCCTACAAGGTCGATGCCATTATCAACCAGTATCCCGGTCAATTGGCCGTTTACCGTTTCCACTTCCCCGCCTGTGAGCCTATGCCCGGGTTGTACCCCTGCCAGTGAAAGTGCTTTTTGATTGGCGATCGCGGCATGCCCGTCAATCCTGGTAAGCAATACCGGTCGATCGGGAAAAAGCTCATTGAGTTTCTTATTGTCAGGAAAATCCCTGACCGCCCAGTCGTTTTGATCCCAGCCCCGGCCTATAAGCCATTGTTCGGGAGCCAGGTCTTTTTCAAATGCCCTGATACGTTCAATGATCTCTTCCCAGCTTTCCGTTCCGGTGAGGTCAGCTGTCTGAAGGCTATTGCCATACCCTGCAAAATGGGCATGGGCATCAATAAAACCCGGGTAAATAAATTTTCCACCCGCGTCCAGCCTTTCTGCGGGTTTATACTTTTCTTCCAGTTCGTCAGCATTTCCGGTCGCTTCAATTTTCCCGTCTTTTATTACCATGGCCTGGGCGGTACTGAAGGCGGAGTCGACGAGATAGATTTTTGCGTTATAAATCAACAAGTCCGCCGGTTTTTTTTGCATACAGGCTGTGGCGACAAACAGTAATATTAACCAGGTATAGGCCAGTAATTTCATGAAGTTTGGTTTTAACAGCCTGAAATATACAGCAGATATTTTCAAACAGGCGGCGTATTTTTTTGTTTTTTTGCAATCTGAAAGCTGTGCAAAAAGCGTGAAATAAAATATTATTTATTTTTTTGAACGAGGCTAGGTTAAATCTTTTTTTTTATTAATTTCACATCCTACTGTATCGTAAAGGCACTTCTTTCTACTACAGGCAATCAAAGCTGTAATATCCTTTCTAAAGAACTCCGTCAGAAAACGACTCTGATTACTTTTTTACCTTTTTAAAATTGTCGTCCAATGACTTGGGGATCTACCTGTAACCAATTGAAGCTATTGTTGTGTTTAGTTCCGGCCTTTTTATTTTCAAGTTTATTATCTGCTCAAAATCCTATTGTAACGGAAAATGCATTGCAGGGAAGTCCTTATTCTGAATGGGGCGTCCCAAATTTTCGTGACAACCGTATCGCGGGATTTGCTACAAAGATGAGTCTTAATGCTGGCGAAACTGTTCGATTCAAGATCAATGTGCAGAGCGGCGCTACTTATTCCATGAGAATTTATCGCCTGGGTTATTATAATGGCAATGGCGCAAGGCTTAAACATAATTTCGGCACATTGCAGGGCACGGCTCAGCCTGCAGGATTAAGTGATCCGGTGACCGGTCTGCTGGATTGCAGTAACTGGAGCGTATCTGCAACCTGGAATATTCCTTCAAATGCTGTTTCCGGATTGTATTTTGCCAAAGTAGAGCGAACCGGTGGTGGCAGTAACCATATCGTTTTTATCGTACGCAATGACAATAGTCAATCTGACCTATACCTGCAGTTTCCCGATGCTACCTGGCAGGCATATAACGGTTATGGAGGTAATAGCGCTTATGACGGCACTACGGGCTACCCGGGTGGTCATGCCGTGAAAGTGAGTTACAACAGACCTTTCTTTATTTATAATTCGGCTTTTAATACGGATGGAAGGGGTGCCGATTGGTACATGAACAATGAATACCCGATGATCCGGTTTTTGGAACGCAATGGTTATGATGTCACTTATACAAGTTCCAATGATGTAGCCACTAACGGCCAACGCCTGTTAAACCATAAAGTTTTTATTGCGATCGGTCACGACGAATACTGGTCAAAAGAACAACGCAACAATGTGGAAGCAGCACGCAATGCGGGTGTGCACCTGGCTTTTTTTACGGGTAATGAAGTATACTGGAAAACAAGATGGGAAACATCGGTGGATGGAGAACATCGCACCCTGGTCTGTTACAAGGAAGGGTTGCTCGGTGACGGAACACAGGGCGAACGCACCTGTGGGGGAAAATGTGATGGCTCTTCACCGGAATGGACCGGGTTGTGGAGAACCGGAGCCAACTACGATGCAGGTAAACCCGAAAATGCGCTGGTAGGTCAGATCAGTTGGGTAGAATACCCGGCAGAGATTGGTGTACCGGCATTCTATAAAAAACTTCGTTTCTGGCGAAATACTTCTGTTGCAAGCCTGGCAGATGGGCAAACAGCTTTTCTCGGACATGAGACTTTGGGTTACGAGTGGGACTATGAGCAATATGAGGGTAGTTATCCACCCGGCCGGATTACTATGTCCAGCAGAACGATCAATAGCCTCACGCACAAACTATCACTATACCGGCATAGCAGTGGCGCGCTTGTATTTGGGGCTGGTACGGTACAATGGTCATGGGGTCTCGATGGCAATCACTGGGGTGGCAGTACTACGGTTAGTACCGAAATGCAGCAGGCAACTATTAACCTGTTTGCCGATATGAATGTGCAGCCTGCTACCTTGATGCCGGGAATGGTATCCGTAACGGCATCAACGGATGCAATCGCGCCAACGGCAACCATCACCTCTCCGGCCAACGGCACCACTTTCCCTTCCGGCTCTACACTTAATTTTACAGGTACCGCTATTGACGCTGGCGGCGGTGTCGTCGCAGGAGTGGAAGTATCAGTCGACGCCGGAAATACCTGGCGACAGGCTACGCTGAATAAAATAGATGGTAACGTCACCTGGTCTTATTCCTGGATATCTACAGGCAATGGCACGTTCAATATTCGATTCCGTTCTTTCGATGATAGTGGAAATATGGAAACAGCTGGCCCGGGTATAAACGTCAATGTTGGCGGACCCGATACTACTCCACCTGTTGTTTCATCGGTTTCACCGCTTAATGGCGCAACCGGCATCAGCGTAGGTACCACCGTGATCGCGAATTTCAGTGAGACGATCAATCCATCGACTGTTACCGCATCAAGCTTCCAGTTGAAAGCAGGCAGTACAGTGGTCAACGCTACGCTGAATATCGCAACCAACCAGGTAACCCTGGTGCCGCTTTCGGTACTTGCAACATCAACCAATTATACGGTGACGATAAAAGGCGGATCAACAGGTGTGAAAGACGTTGCAGGAAATCCCCTGGCCACTGATTATACCTGGAGTTTCACAACCGGTGCTGGTGGGGGCGGGGGCAGTACGACTATTTTCCAGCCAACCGATATTCCACAAGATCCTAATAGCAATGACGGCACGCCTATCACCCTGGGAGTGCGGTTCAGGTCAACACAAAATGGTTTCATAACCGGTTTAAGATATTATAAGTCGACAGGAGCAACCGGAACACATACGGGGCATTTATGGACGAATAGTGGAACCCAACTGGCACAACTAACATTTTTTAATGAGACCGCTTCAGGGTGGCAGGAAGCTTATTTTAATACGCCGGTTGCTATTACTGCCGGTGTGACTTATGTGGCGGGTTATTATAGTCCTTCAGGTGATTACTCCGCTACAAAACCTTATTTCACACAAGCTGTAGTGAATGGCCCATTGCGAGCACTGGCTGATGGAGAAGACGGGCCGAATGGTTTGTACCAATATGCGCCTACTGCAGTATTTCCTTCTAATACTTTCCAGTCAAGCAATTATTGGATTGACGTCGTATTTACTACCAGCGCTGGTCCTGATGAAACACCTCCCACGGTCATTTCTGTTAATCCGTTAAATGCTGCAACAGGCGTCAGTGCGTCTACCACTGTAGTAGCAAACTTCAGCGAAGCAATCGATCCATCAACAGTAACAGCAACTACCTTCCAACTGCGGGGACCAGGCAACACACTGGTGACCGCTACTGTTAGTGCAAGTGCTAATCAAATAACATTAACACCTTCTGCTGCACTCGCGGGCTCTACAAATTATACAGCGACTATCACTGGTGGTGCTTCTGGTGTAAAGGACCTGGCCGGCAATGCACTTGCAAGCAATTATGTGTGGTCGTTTACAACAGCAGCAGCTGATGTGATCGCACCAACCGTAACATCAGTTTCGCCAACAAGCGGAGCTACCGGGATAAGCACGGGAACAACCGTGGTAGCCAATTTCAGTGAAGCAATCAACCCGTCAACTGTTACTGGTACAACCTTCCAGCTTCGCGGCCCTGGTAATACTCTGGTCACTGCCTCCGTGAGCGCAGCAGCAAACCAGATCACGTTAATTCCTACAACAGCATTAGCTGTCTCGACAATGTATACCGCTACCATTACAGGTGGTGCATCGGGAGTGAAAGACCTGGCTGGTAATGCACTTGCCAGCAATTTTATCTGGTCATTTACCACTGCAGCAGGTGGAACAGGGGGATGTCCCTGTACAGTTTTCCAGCCATCCAATACACCTGATGATATTGCCAATGATGGTTCTGGAATTTCATTGGGTATGAAATTCAGGTCAACACAAAACGGATTTGTGACTGGTCTCCGTTACTATAAAGGCGCGGGATCTACAGGCACAAGAGTAGGTAGCCTGTGGTCTTCAACGGGTACCCTGCTGGGGCAGGTGAACTTTACCAATGAGACGGCTTCGGGATGGCAACAGGCTGCACTCAGCAGTCCTGTCGCCATAACAGCCGGTGTAACATATGTTGTTTCTTATTTCAGTCCTTCCGGCGACTATGTTGCAACAGATCCCTATTTCACACAGGCTGTTGTAAATGGACCCTTGCGTGGCCTTGCTAACGGTGAAGACGGGCCCAATGGCTTATACCTGTACTCGGCTACTGCTTCATTCCCCTCCAATTCGTTCAATGCAAGTAATTATTGGGCGGATGTGGTATTTACTCCCGGTGCTGGTGGCGATGAAACGCCGCCTACAGTTACGTCCGTGTCGCCGCAAAGCGGTGCAACAGGCATAAGCATTGGCACAACAGTGATTGCTAATTTCAGCGAAGCAATCAATCCATCAACGGTAACAGGAACTACCTTCCAGCTGCGGGGACCAGGCAACACACTGGTGATGGCAACTGTCAGCGCCAGTGCCAATCAAATAACATTAACACCTTCTGCTTCATTGGCGGGTTCCACCACATATACTGCGACCATTACAGGCGGCGCCTCAGGTGTGAAAGATAACGCAGGTAATGCGCTTGCGAGTAATTTCGTCTGGTCATTTACGACAGCAGCAGTTGATGTGATCGCACCAACCGTAACATCAGTTACGCCAACAAGCGGAGCTACCGGAATAAGCACGGGTACTACCGTGGTTGCTAATTTCAGCGAAGCAATCAATCCATCAACGGTAACAGGAACTACCTTCCAGCTACGGGGACCAGGCAACACACTGGTGACGGCAACTGTCAGCGCCAGTGCCAATCAAATAACCTTAACACCTTCTGCTTCATTGGCGGGTTCCACCACATATACAGCGACCATCACAGGCGGCGCCTCAGGTGTGAAAGATAACGCAGGTAATGCGCTTGCGAGTAATTTCGTCTGGTCATTTACAACAGCAGCAGCTGATGTGATCGCACCAACCGTGGTTTCGGTTGCGCCAT
>JAFAEM010000035.1 GCA_023424015.1 Bacteroidota bacterium
CCTTTAGTCTGTAAATAGGTAGTTTTTTGATAAAGATTTAGCAGAACTTAGAAAAAGAAGTGGGGTGAACCAAACGGAGGCAAGAGCTATTAGGCTCCTTTCGTGTATCGGTCCCCACCTCCTTTTCATAATCGTTGACGTGCTCCGTTTAGAATTTCAGACTATGAGGTCTGTTAAAGGTTTTGGAGACGATCAACAATCTTTAACTGTGTAAATCTAAGTTATGAAAGAATTCCTTGTAATTGGTGTAGACATTTCCAAAGCTACTCTGGACATTTGTTTTAAACCTTCAGGATTAACGATCCAGATCAGTAACGCCCAGGAAGGTTTTTTAAACTGGTACCGTCAGTTGAAGCCCTTGATAAGGGAGACTACACAGTTGATAGTTGTAATGGAACATACTGGAAGCTATTCTGTTCGGTTTGAGAGGTTTTTGAGAACCCGGTCTGTGCCTTACTGCAAGATTGCTGCTTTGGAGATCAAGCGGTCCCAGGGCTTGACGCGGGGAAAAAGTGATAAGGTGGATGCTGCCAGGATCGCCGAATACGGATGGTTAAGAAGACAGGAGTTAAAACCAGAAGAAGCATGTCCGGAGATCATAGTCAGACTCAAGGAATTGTTGAGCTTGCGAAGTAAACTGGTTAAAGATCGCAGTGGGTATATAAGCAGGGTAAAAGAGAGCACAAATACAGGTAAATTGGGAAAATCATCTGTGATTGTTGCTACTCAAAACCGAATGATTGCCACATTTACACGCGAGATAAAGAATGTGGAAAAACAGATCCGGGAACTTATCCAAAGTGACGAGGAAATAAAACAAACCAGTGAGTTGATCAGAAGCATAAAGGGCGTGGGAGAAATCGTGGCCGCCTATATGATCTGCTATACGCACAACTTTAAACGGTTTACAAAGGCAAGAAAATTCAATTGCTATGCAGGCCTGGCACCCTTTAAGCAGGAAAGCGGAACAAGCTTAAAGGGGAGAGCAAGGGTAAGCCACCTGGCAAATAAGGAAGCCAAAACCCTATTGAATTTGGCAGCATGCTGTGCGATCAGATGCGACAAGGAGCTAAAAAAATACTATCAGAGAAGAGTGGCCGGAGGTATGAAAAAAATGAGCTGCCTAAATATTATAAGATCAAAGATAGTGTCCCGAATTTTTGCGGTGGCAAAGCGACAAACACCCTTTGTGGACTTACATCTGGCTGCCTGATTGGGACAAAAAATATTTTTTTTGCTGAAAACTTAACTTAGAATACACGGAGGAATTGATTCGTGTTATTAGTGTAATTCGTGGCTATCGTTTGGACACGGAGGGCCACAGAGAATATCACAACGGATGGAGGAATTGATTCGTGTAATTAGTGTAATTCGTGGCTATCTCAACCCAATCCGTGTAATCCGTGAAATCCGTGGCTATCTTTTGGACACGCAGAAATTGTATTCGTGTAATTAGTGTAATTCGTGGCTATCTCCTGCAGCAGGCAGATAAATCAGTGTTAATCCGTGTAATCCGTGGCTAATAACGGCTTAATCTTTCCTTCAACAATTTGCGGGCAAAGTGGATCCTGCTTTTTACCGTACCGAGTGGTTCCACCAGCAGATCGGCGATCTCCTGGTATTTGTACCCGTCATAGTAAAGTTTGAAGGGCACTTTAAAGATCTCGGGCAGTTGGTGAATTGCTTCATTGATCTCTTTCATGCGAAGGCTGCTTTCAGCAGCATTGCTAACTGTTGCCTGTTTTTGGTTGATCAGGAAATCATTGGCTGTATTATCAAATACGGTTCTTTGCTTTGACTTACGCCGGTAGTCATTGATAAAAATATTCCGCATGATCGTAAACAACCAGGCCTTAATATTTGTACCTGCATTATATTTCTCGTGATTCGCGAGCGCTTTGTACAGGGTCTCCTGGTACAAATCATTCGCCGCTTCCGAATCCTTGGTAAGGTTTACGGCAAATGGCTTGAGAAAGTCAGCATTCCCCACCAGCATGTCATTAAATTCAGTTGTTGCCATTCTAATCCCTTTTTTCAAATTTACTAATTGTCAACCATTTATCAAATTCAATGTCCAAACATTGATACATTTTAAGAATACCTTAATAGTTCATCAAAAAGTCTACCAGAGAAAAAGGGGTTGAGAATTAAAGGAGGGAGTTGCTAATTTGTCCTGAATCAAAGGCTTTCTTCAGGGCCGGCGTCATTTCGGCATGTTTTAGCTCCTCAAGATGGCGTGAATGGTGCAGATCGGTGCCAACCAGGTCATAAAATCCTTTGGCAAGCAGGTATTCGGCCAGTTCGCGTACGGTGCGACCGTAATGGCCATACAGGGATAGGATGTTTAGCTGCAGGAGGCAGCCCATATCTTTCAACTCGTCGTAGAATTCTTTGTTTTGCTGCAGGTACTGGTACCTTTCAGCATGTGCAATAATCGGTTGATAACCACTCATCAGCATATCAAAAAGAACATCCTTCGCGTTCATGGAGGGAAAAAGCATCGAAAATTCGATCAGCACTTTATTGCCACTGACCGTCAGCAGGGGTTCTTTTTTCTTCAGCAATTCTTCCACATGTTCATCCAGGAAATACTCAGCCGCGGCGTTCAGCTCTATATCGATCCCCTCCTCCTGCAATGCCTTCCTCACCAGGTCGAGCTTCTCCGTGATGATCGCCGGGGTATTTTTATACATATCCCAGATAATATGCGGGGTGGTGATCAGCTTACGATATCCCAGCGCCTTCAGTCCACGGATCAGTTCCACGGATGCCGCAAGATCAGCCGCTCCATCATCAATCCCCGGCAGCAAATGCGAATGCATGTCGACACCTATGACGGAATAGTCAATCTTCTCACCCCCGGATTTGCTCTTTTTAAATAAACTAAACATGATGAAATAACACTCACTAAATGGAACAATTACAGTTTAAATTAGTTTAAAGTGGCGGAATATGGTTTAATGTTGTGTGTACTCAACAATAACAGTTTAAGTTAGTTTAATGTGGCGGAATATGGTTTAATGTTGTTCTGCAACAATGTTAAACTATCTTCAACAACCTTCAACAATATTCAACAACATCAACGTGTTTTCTTCTCAAGTAACTCCCTGTAAAGCTCCGCCATATCATTCACCAGGCGACGATAACTGTATCTTGAAATAACATAATCCTCGCCGGCCTGGCCGAATTTACAACGCAGCTCTTTATCTTCTGTCATACGCAGCAGGTTTTTGCAGAAAGTGTCGGTATCACTCAGATCTGAAAGAAGACCCGAACTGTTTTCCATCACTACATCTTCAATGCCACCCACCCTGGTTGATACGACGGGTTTGCCGGCTGCCTGTGCTTCGATCAGGCTTACCGGTGTGCCTTCATTCAAAGAGGTAAGCACAATGATATCCGATCCGGCGTTGATATGATCGATATCACTCCGCCAGGAGGTAAATACGAGGGGTTGATTCCAGGAATTGTCTTTCTCGGTATTAAATCCAATACCGAGTTGTCTTGCTTTCTCTTCCAGCATCGACCTTGTCTCTCCATCACCCACCACAAAAGCCCTGATCTTCTGCCGGCAGTTTTGCATCAGGTATTGAATGCCTGTCAGAAACAACTCATGATTTTTCACCGGTACCAGCCGGCCGGTGATCGTCAACACCACTTCCTCATCAGCCAAACCATAAGCGGATCGAAATGCTTTTCTTTTGGCTTCACGATCCGAAAGAAATTTGTCAAGATCGAGCCCGAGCGGAATGACCCTGAACTTATCAACGGGTGCAATATTAAAATCCTGTGTCAGCTCCTTTTTCTGCTGTTCGCTGATGGCAATGATCGCGTCCGTTTTCTTACCCAGCCTGCGTTCAATATTGATAAAGAGTTTTGTCTTCAGTGGGTTGAAATAGGAATGAAACACGTGGCCATGATAAGTATGAACCACCACGGGTACTTTCATCGCCCTTGCGGCCATTCTGCCTATCGCGCCAGGTTTGGCGGCATGTGTATGCACGATATCAGGTTTGAAATCGGCGATCAGCTTCTTCATTTTTTTATATGCGACATAATCTTTTCGCGGATCAACCGACCGGCCCATTTCAGGAATATAGACAGGTTGAATACCCAGCGCGTCGGTCACAAAATTTCCTTCCTTTTCGTGATCCTCTTTTTCACCCACCACCAGCATGGTCTCAAACTCGGGCGCCATATACCTGGTAAGATAACTGGCATTTAATAATGGACCACCAATAGCGAGACGGTTGAGTATACGGAGTACTTTGGGCATAATTTGATTTTAAACCTTGCCAGGCCGGCTAAACCATTCCCAGATCGTGGGATGATACCACAACCGGGATTCATTTGTCAGGGAGTTTCTAAACTCCAGCTTTCCTGTTGACACAAACTCATCAACAATCCTTTTTAGTTCCGGCAGGCAGATGGCATACTGCAAGTAAGGATAAGTATAAAAACTATCTTTTTTATCAGGGGTTATCAATACCTGGCTCAGGACCTGTCCCGTGTCGATACCTGCGTCCACCTGGTGTATGGTTGTTCCAAACAGCTTCGCATCACCTGTCGCAACTGCCCAGTATCCTCCATGTACGCCACGGAACTTGGGTGTAATACCGGTATGGATGTTTATAAACGGGGCTTTTACATGGTTCAACACTTTACTGCTGATGATACGGGTGCCGTTCACAATTACAAGGTCTGGCGATAATTCATCCAATAGCTTCAGGGCTTCTTCACTATTTACACTGGATACTCTTTTTATTTTTTCCTCAGGCACTCTGTCGAAACGCAGGTTATACCGGCTGGTGATCTCATCTTTTCGTTTGGAGGAAGAGCGCCTGATAAAAGGCAACACCAGTCCAATAAATGCCAGCTGGCCCGCCACGTTGAAGATCCCCAGTTTTTTGATGCGTCTTTTTATCAAAGTACCCTTCGATATATTCTCCTCGATCACAACATGCTCAATGGGATGGTGTTGATTTAAAAAATTATACACCACATGCGTGGTATCACAATCAGTTGCCAGCAATACAATTTTTCTCCTACTCATATTATTTTACCAGGTCAGCTATTTCGCCCATATTGAGCGATCTCATCCCGTATTCCTGTTCGAGTTGTTTATAGTAAGCAATGATTTTACTTAAAAAAGCAAGGTTCTGTTCACCATGGCTGCCAAAATTATGCGGATGCCACCAAAGATGAAACATCTCTCCTTTTTGCGCAGCATGTTTCATCGATGACTTGATACGCCTGAGCCGGAGCGATTCAAGAAAAGCCAGTTTCGAATTATATGGTCGCAGGAACCTGCTTGCCGGTATGTTGATCATACCATTAGCCACCGTGGGCTGTTGCGTATGGTGTCCCGACAGATTGAAATATGAATCCGCCAGCCTGAACAAACGCCGCAACTTTGTTTCCTTCGCACGACTGCGTGTAGCATAGATCCATGACTCTTCTGTTCCCCGATACACATGCACACCATTACTCGCACAAACCTGCAGCATCTCTTCGCTGTATTGGTTGCGTGGAAATACAATGCTTTTCATCTGAATGTTTTCCCTTCCCGCGAGTTTTACCGCCTGCTGCATATCGCTGTCGAATGATGCCGTGGTGGCGCCTGCTTCCAGGGTATAGAAATGTGAAAGAGTATGTGTGCCGATCTCCTGGCCGGGTGTAGCCTGGATGGCTTTGATCAGCTGCGGTGCAAAATGGTATTTGCTTTCGAGCTCACCTCCTTCATTTATATATTTATAAGGATCCAGGGATGGATCTTCATATGCCGGTAAATGATCGGGGATATATTGCTCCAGTTCCTGCCTGTTATTGCAAAACAGGAAGCCAACCGTCGCCCAGGTGCAATGAATACCATTCTTTTGAAATAAGTCCAGCAGCTGCGGTACCACATTATGCACATTTGCGATATGGCTGCCATAATTTCCGAGTGTGCGATGATCTCTTACTCCCCAGTAAAGTTCGAAGTCGAGTGAAATAACAAAAGTTCCTTTCCTCACATCATATAGTTTTTATACCAGCTTTGAAATACGATCAAACCCCAGATGGTTTCCACAGAATCTCCGGGATTGGAGGAGTAGAGCCGGTTTTTCAGCATGTGTATTCTTTCAAATTGAAATATTCCCTGTTGTTCTATAAAATCTTTTGCCAGCAGATCGTCAAAAATAAAAGCGTTCAACTCATTCCTGAACCAGTCCTGGAGCGGGATATCAAAACCCTGCTTGGGCCGGTTGTAGATCGCGTCCGGTAACAATGGTCTGAACGTATCCTGAACGATCTTCTTTTTCATTTTGCCATCGATCTTGTAATGCGTGGGAAGTCCAAAAGCAAAATCCACCACCTCATGATCCAGGAAAGGACTTCTCACCTCCAGGCTATTGGCCATACTCATCAGGTCGGCTTTTACCAACATATCACTTTGTAAGACCAGTTCCATATCCGTTTGCAGAAAATCCTCAAGCGCTTCGCTCTCCTTCAAATGTCGAAGGATATGTTGCTTCAGCTGTTTATAATTTGTCATGTCAACAGCTGTTCTTTTATTCTCGTGCAGCAATTGCCATGCGTCATCTTCCGTCATAAAAGAAGCCCATCGCCAGTAGCGTTCCTTAGCACCCATTTTCGCGCCTTCCGCAAAACGGCTCATCTGCCTGAAGAGATTGGTCACTTTATTGCTGCGACTTTGTGGCAACACATTCCAAAGCGGTTCGCCGATCTGCACCAGGCTGTTCAGCAAATTCTGCTGCCGCACACGCCATTCTGCTTTATGTTTATTGTATCCTGCAAACACTTCATCACCGCCATCACCACTCAGGGCTACCGTCACATGTTTTCTTGTATGCCTGCTGAGTATATAAAAAGGAATGGCTGATGCATCCGCGAAGGGTTCATCTATGTAAGCGAGGATATCATGAATATGTTCGAGAAAATCATTGTTGCCCAGTGAAAAAACAGTGTGATTAGTCTGGTATTTATCGGCTACAAGTTTAGCATACTTTGTTTCGTCAAAGAAAGGGTTATCGCGGTAACCGATGGAATAGGTATTCAGTTTATCGGTATGCCGGCTGGCCAGTGCCACCACTACCGAGGAGTCGATACCACCGCTTAGAAATGCGCCAAGTGGCACATCGGCGATCATCCTTCGCTGCACAGAAATGTCGAGTCGTTTTTCCAGTTCCGCGCAGGCTTCAGCATAGTTCATGGATGCCGCCTGGCTATCGGGGTTGATCTCGTACCAGGTCTCAATATTGATCTTCCCATTCTTCAGGCGCATATAAGAACCGGCAGGCAGCTTGCTCACCCCGGCGAGTATGGATTGCGGCTGGGGGATATAATTCAGTTGAAGATACTGGTATAAAGCGGTGTAATTGATTTGTTTGGGAATTCCGTAAGCCAGCAGGGACTTCATTTCCGAGCCAAATACGAAATAATTTTCATCATGATAGTAATGAAGCGGCTTTTTACCAAAACGGTCTCTGGCGAGAAACAGTTCTGTTGTCAGGTTGTCGTATACCGCGAAAGCAAAAAAACCGCTCAGCAGGGACAGGCAGTCCGTACCGCGACGTATGAACAGCTCCAGCAGCACTTCCGTATCGGATTCTGAATGCCAGTTTTGCTTGTCGAATAGATACTTGTCCCTGAGCTCTTTAAAATTAAATATCTCGCCATTAAAGATAATGGTGTACCGGCCGCTGTCGTCCGACATGGGTTGGGACGCATTATCCGAGGTATCAATAATACTGAGCCGCCGATGACCCAGCGCGCAGGAATCCTTCATAAATACCCCGCCACCGTCAGGTCCGCGGAGGTTAAGTTTTTCATTGGCGGGCCTGGCATTTTCAAGCCTGCCCCGGGCTTTTTCATTGAATGTCACGATTCCGGTGATCCCGCACATAAAATAAATCCTGTTTTACTTACAAAAATCACAATAATAATTTACAACTAACGTAAAAGCTTAGACTGCTATTCCCTTTCCTTTTAATTATTTGGGTTATTTTTGGGGCTTATGCGGAGGGCGGCTAATTATCCTATATGAATCCATACATTGCTTCACGTCACTGGGCCGATTTTATTACAATAATGGATTATGTGTTGCTGCCATTTTTCTTAATGGTGGTGTATGCGATCGCCTACCGTTTCAGGAACAAACATTACCCGCACCGCCATCCCTGGCGTAAATACTTTATCCCTGCTTTCACTGCCAAACTGGCCGGGGGCATATTTATCGGGCTGATCTATCAATATTATTACCGCGGTGGTGATACGTCGGCATTTTTTTACCATGCTAAAGTGATCAACCAAAGCTTTGGCGACTCGATCATCACCTGGTTTAAACTAATCTTCCACACGGCCCATCATATGGACCCTGATGTATATCAGTACATTAACCAGATGCGCTGGTATCGCGACCCCAGCAGTTACACGGTTTCAGCCATCACTGCGGTCATCAACCTGCTGACTTTTAATACCTATTTACCGTCAACCGTTATTTTCGCTGCCCTATCCTTTACAGGCTACTGGGCGCTGTTCCGCACTTTTGCCGTGCAGTATCCCAGGCTGACCAGTTCGATTGCCGTAGCATTCCTTTTTATTCCAAGTACGATCATCTGGGGTTCGGGGATCTTTAAGGACACGATCTGCATGACGGCGCTGGGCTGGATGACGCACTATACTTTCAAAATGCTCATCCAGAAGAAAATAGCCCTGAAACCAATATTAGTGATTCTAATATGTTCCTACTTTTTGGCGATGATCAAGGTCTATATTCTCCTTGTCTTCCTGCCTTCTTTGTTTGTATGGGTATTTAATACTTATTCCCATAAAATTAAAAAGGGGCCTGTCCGGGCACTTGCCGTCGCAGTTAGTATAGCCCTTGTAGCAGGAGGTTTCTTTTATTTCAGTAGTTCATTTTCCCAACAGCTGGGGGCCTACTCACTCGACAATTTAGCGGAAACCTCTACCCAGACACGGGAATACATTTTATGGGTATCCCAGGAAAACGATGGTTCAGGCTATGATCTTGGTCCTATAGAACCAAGCCTGGCCGGTATGCTGAGCAAGTTTCCCCAGGCGGTTAACGTTACGCTGTTCCGGCCCTACCTCTGGGAAGCCAAAAAGCCTATTGTATTTTTGAACGCGCTGGAGGCCCTGCTCTGTTTGTTTTTCACAATTAAAGTAATTGTGAATGTCGGTTTAAGAGGTATGTGGAAATGTATTCTGACGAATCCAAACGTTCAGTTTTTCCTGCTGTTCACGCTGGTTTTTGCATTTGCAGTGGGTATTTCTTCCTATAATTTCGGAACTTTATCAAGATATCGTATTCCGTGTCTGCCATTTTATGCAGCCAGTTTGTTAGTAATGTATTATTCTAAAGTAAACGAACGCAAACCTTTCTTTACCTTAAAACTAAAAGATTCAATAAAGCCCCCCCCACGACGAACCCAATATGCGTAGAAAAATAGATTTTAATATCCTTGAATCTCTAAGAGGCATGGCTGCCCTGTATGTGTGTATCGCGCATTGCAGGGGTGTGTTATGGATCGGAGGTGAACACTACCTCAAACTACATCCCCGTGACGGCTGGGGTATATATGATTACCTCTTGCTGGGGTTCAATATGCTTACCCGCCTGAGCACCGAGTTTGTAATTGTATTCTTTGTGCTTTCGGGCTTCTCTATCTCACACAGCCTTAGAAAGAGCAAGGATCCGCTCCCGTTTTACAAACGCAGGTTTATTCGACTTTATCCACCATATGTTGCCGCGATTTTATGGGCGATGCTGGTATTCCTGCTTATCAGTGCGCTTTCTTCCACTTTTGTGGATGGCACTTACGATACCCTTGCGTTCAATCGTATGAAGGATTCGAATGAACTTTTCTCGCTGAGCGTTTTTATCAAGAACCTGTTTTATGTTCCCCACCTGGGTGGGTTTCTGCAGCCTTTCTGGTCCCTGACCATGGAAGTTATTTTCTACCTGCTCGCGCCGTTTCTTTTCCGAAATAAGAACATTTATCATTTATTCAGTATCACCCTGTTCATCCTGGCCATGGCAGCCAAAACCTTCCACTGGCCGGTTCAAACGATCCTGTTGAATTTCGGATACTATAATATCTTCTTTTCGATCGGGGTGGCACTCTATGATCACTATGACCTGGTACTGAAAAAGGCCGCGATCTTAACCCGGAAATATTATGCGCCGCTGGCCTGCCTGGGATTGTTTTTCGCGATGATCGCTATCAGCCTGCTTGGCTGGAATGTGCTCAACGCGTTCCTGTCGGCCGGCATGAGTTGCATACTGATCATTTACCTGCTTTCCAACAACAGGCAGATCGGCTGGTTGTTCAATGTAGGCAAATACAGCTATACCTTATATATTACCCATTTCCCAACCATTTTCCTGTACATGTGCCTGTACTTCCTGGTCACTAAAAACCCGATGCCTTATATCTTTAATCCCCTGGTCTTTATCCCCTGTATTTTTGTTTGCCTGGGAGTAGCTTACCTGCAATACCTGCTGGTAGAAAGGAAATCGAAAAAGATACTGGATGGCCTGAGGAAGAAAGCGCCGGTGGAAGCACCCACGCAATACGAGTCGGCGGGTGTAACCCAGTCAAACTGATCAGCTCAGACTGTCAAGGATCGACAGGTAAGTTCCTTTGGTGGAATTGATGGAATAGTGGTTTTCCACTGTCTTCACAGCTTCTTTACCAATTCTCTCACGCATGGTCCTATCGTTGATCAATTGTAGCAAAGCCTGTTTCCATTCTTCATGAGTGGTTACCAGGAAGCCGTTCTCATTGTTACGGATGATGCGTTTGATGGTACCGATATCGGTTGCAATTGTTGGAATACCCAGTGACATATACTGTAGTGCCTTCAAACCGCTTTTACCCAAAACCCATTCTTCATCGGGTAATGGATACACACCGATATCAAATTTGCCGATCGTTGCCACTTCATATTCTTCTCTCCAGGCAATGGCTTCTACATCCACACCTTCAAGTTTAAAATCGGGATCGCCCATCACCAGCAATTTGAATTGAGTCTCACGGGCGAGCTCCCTGAATACATCGTCCAAAAGGTGTAGGTATTTTGAAGTGCTATGACTGCCGCTCCATCCGATCACGAATTTTTCTGCAGGACGATAGTCAGACTTTGGCCTGTACAGGTCGGTATTGATTGTGGATGAAATATCGGTGGTCTTCTGGTTGTACTTTCTAACAAAGGAGTCAAGGTAAGGTGTACAGGTGATCACATGATCAGCTGATTTCATCAGGCTGATATGGTTCCTGGATGAGCGCAGGTAATGGACCAGGGGATTGGTACTGCTGGGTGGTGTAAGGAAGACCAGGTCATCGATATCATAGATCAACTTCCTGGCAAGCCTGCGGGTAGCCCATTCGAAAACGGGCGGAGCAAAAGGGCTTACCCATAGAAATACATACACGATATCATAGTTTCTCATCCTGAACAGGTCCCTTATCCTGCGACCATATCCCACCAGGGTCCAAAAAACTTTTTGCAGCAGCCTTCCCTTTTTGTAAACGATCTTTTGAAAGCTTTCGGTCATGAATGATGATACGGTAATATCATAGCCGGCGTCCTTAAATATATCAAAGTACTGTTCGTATTTTAATCGTTGTCCCGGCGCATAACCAACCGGGTTGGGACAGATCACCAGAATTTTCTTCCTTTTCGGATTTTCTAAAGACATACAGGTAAATAAATTTTTATTGTTTTGGTTCCTTGCATTCAGGGATTATTTAACCACAGCGGGCACTGCGAACACTGAGACGAACCTCGCCGTGATCTCCGTATGCGCCGTGGTTCGTTATGCTCCAGGCTTGAGAAACCACAGCAGGCACAGAGAACAAAGAGACGAACCTCGCCGTGATCTCCGTGTGCGCCGTGATGCGTTATACTCCAGGCTTGAGAAACCACAGCGGGCACAGCGGGCACAGAGAAGTTGTTCATAGAATCTCGCGGTAACAGGAAAGATACGCCTGTATACCCTTGTCGAGACTGTATATATCCTTGATCGCCTCCCTTATCGCCAGGGGTGAGCGCTTCAGCAGGTCGGGAATCGCTTCCACTGCTTTTGAAAAATCAGCTTCTGTAAAACCATCCAGTACCACGCCCGCTCCTGCCTGTTCCACAATTTTCTTCACGTCCCCTACACCACTATTCACAATAACCGGGATACCCATCGACAGCACTTCTCCCAATTTGGTAGGTGAACTCGACAGTTTGGAATAAACCGGTCTTATAAAAGACAAATTAAAATCGGAAGCCTTGATCAGCACCGGTACTTCCTGGCGGGTAGCTTCAGTAATAATAAAATCTTTCCTGTCGAGTCCATATGCCCCGACCTTGTTCTCCACCACGCCTGGATGTGTATGTGTGACAAACAGGAATTTTGCCTTTGGGTAAGTTTTTTTCAGCACCTTAAAAAAAGCCAGCATCTCATCAAGCATATACCAGGTGCCAATTGAACCGAGGTAGCTTACCAGCAGATCAGCTTCGGCTATTCCCAGTTTTTCCTTCGCTGCTTTTTTTTGCTGCTGATCATTGAGGGAAAAATGTTCCATATCCGCGCAACAGGGGATCACCTGCAAGGGAATATTCTTATTCAAAGAATCCCAGGTGAGCATCTCACGCTTTCCGGCTTCGGTTAAAGAAATAATATAATCGGCGTTCTGGATATATTGCTTTTCCTTGTTCTTATAATAACGGTATACCCGTTTAAAAACCGGGTGGTCCATTTTCCAGGAACCACCGTCCTTTTTTTCATCCGCCCAGAATCCGCGCATATCAAAAAAGAATTTTACCCCGAATCTTTTTTTTAGTGACAGCCCGATGTCGGCGGCGATATAGCTGCGGCAATGAATCATATCAAACTTCACTTTTTTATGAAGACTGATCGCTTTTTGCCGCATCCGGATAGAATCATAAAACTTGGAAAGCAGGGGCGGCTTCGTGCTAAAGGATAAGGGTACCCACTCGATACCCGATGTTTCCATTAATGCCCTGATCGCCTTTTCCTGTTTTTGAAAACGATCTTTTTTCTCAAAGCTCAATATGGTAAACTGGTAACCATACTGCGAAAGCCCTTTCAGGTATGGCAGTATCTGTGATTGACCCAGGGGATCGGTGATCCCGTCATAGGTGATGTAAAGAACTTTTTTCTTCGTCATATCATTATTGCTCATGGCTCCCGGTACTCAAATTTCCGGAGCGAAAATACATTTGGAATGTTTAAGATCTCGAATGATCGGTGACCCACGCTAAAGGTCCAAAGTCTGCCGCGAAACTCAGGTGGCACCGGGACGCGATAGATCGTGTTCCTGATCTTTTGCGCTTCCCTTCTTTTTCCCGAAGGGTCTAACCAGAATCCACGCTTGTTGAGTCCCGGTCCTTTTTTATCCTCGTACACTATTTCTTCCACATCCTTCGGTACATAGATATGATGCAGGGGGAAGCCCGCATTGTCATAGTATGAACCATACAGCGACACGAATACTTTATCTGTTGGGAAAATGAGTCGGCTAAACCGGTAATAATCGCCAAAACTTAAAGTATAGGTTCCTGCCGGTAGTTTGACCCTGACATTGGTGTAAGCGTCTTTGGTACCAGGTATCATTTTTTCCAGCCAGGTTTTCCTGTCATCGGCAATCAACAGGTTGGTCTCTTTAGTACTCCCCGCTTTTATTTCAAATACACCCTCAGCAGGCATATGAAACTGGTACACGTTCCTGCCATTCATCTTGGTGGGGTTGGCCGCTTTTTCACTTGTAATGACGCGGGCTTTTGTAATATCGAATTTGAAACTGCTCACCTTGTACGTGACCGCGTTCTCATTTATATTTTTCCTGAACTGTGTTTCGATGGCAGTGGTTGAAAGTTCCGGCATTTTCGCCGTTTTCTGTTTATTCAGCGTACCCTTATAATTTTTGGGTGCCTTGATATATCGCTCCAACAGCGCAGAGGTTTGCACCAGCCGCAGGTCATGTATCTGGTGTATATAGTTTGTAATATCCTGGTATGCTTTTGCCGAGTTGGGATTGGCCAGGTAATCATAATGCAGCTTCATGTAATGTACATAAGCTTTTAATTCGGCAAGCCTGGCCTGTATCGCAGGGTCCTTGGTTTTGGCTGACGCCTGTGCAAGGTCATTCAGACTAAGGTTCACTTCCATTTGCTGCTGGTAATTCCGGCTCCAGCGA
This sequence comes from Bacteroidota bacterium, assembly GCA_023424015.1. Lineage (GTDB taxonomy): Bacteria > Bacteroidota > Bacteroidia > Chitinophagales > Chitinophagaceae > Terrimonas_B. The sequence goes on from JAFAEM010000035.1 coordinate 14,235, forward strand.
TCGTACATACGTTTTACATCATTGGCAGCAGGGCCAAAACAGTTGACAAGAAAATCGTTATACAGGCTGTCAAAAGAAAGCCTGGTATCCCACATCATATGGGAAGCAAGCCACAGCGCATGACCCATGGCGCCCTTACCATTGGTGGTTTCGATATTGATCGAAGTAATATTGTATTGCTTCCAAAGCCTGAGCCGTTCCGGAATAGAATAAATATTGAACTGGGGTACCCCGTTGCTCCACTGGGTGATATTCCAGTAATCATACATACCCATAGCCCTTCCATCCATCTTGTTGCTCCAAAGCCGGATAAATTCCAGTGGTGAAGTGATACGCTGAAATGCATATGGAATAATGATGGGATATACATTTTTTTCCAGCTCAATGGATGGCGGTTCGGCATGACCCGCATACGCATAGAGTTGTACCTGGGTTATCGTATCATTTTTATCCAAACGCTTCGCCACCTGGTTGGCCAGCCAGAAATATTTGTCAGACCAGGTTTTGATCTGGGGCATATTGGGGGGAAGGCAGTCATCCGTGCGCCCTGCGCCATCCGCAGGATCCACCCCGATGGCAGGAAACCGGTCACCCGGCTTTACCTGGCTCAAAGCCCAGTCAACAAAAAGGTTAACGGCCGCCGGTTTGCTGATATCGATCCTGCCATAACGATTGGTACCCGGTCCGCATGACCAGGCAGGATTTTGATCAAGCACTTTTTTATTGGCCGCATAGAATGCCTGGCCGGTATGTCCTTTTATGGCATAGTCGATGCTAAACCGGTTGCGCCTGTTCCAGGTATTAAAATCAGCCCGGAATGTATTTTTGGGATCGGTGCCCGCAATTGCGTTCACCCCACCGGTGCCGGCATAAAACCTGCCCTGGAAATCCGGTGTATATACCTTGTTGATATCAAGGCTTGAGGGAAATGAAGATGGAACAATGGTCCAGGCATCACCGGGCATATACCACCTGAAGCCAAGCTCGTGCAGGAATGTATAAATCCCATTCAGAAAAGATTTCTCACCCGTTCCAACAATACTCACGCCCGTCCTGTTGCCCGCGGATAAATAAAATGACTGACCGTCTTCCCGGAGTTTTTGCGTTGTCGATTCCGGCAGGCCGGCATTATTTATAGAAAGCAACCGTATGCCATTAAGATGTTTACTCCCGTTTGTTGTTACAGTAAAACGTTTCCCGGTACTTCTTTCCAGCCAGTATGCCATATCATCCACGGCTTCACGAACCGCTGCCGATATATCACCGGGCACAGTTACCTGGTTATCCAATTTGAGCTGGCTCCAGGCACTAAAACCTAATCCTATAGCCAGTATCAATAATAAAATTCTTCTCAAGTTATTTCGGATTTAGTAGAACCTTTTGACGACCGTAACGTCAATTGGTTTATACAATCGAATTGTTAATTCTTACACATTAAAATCCACAAAACTCCTGTATTTTTTTCATTTGACTTTCCAGGGTGTATTTTGAAAGGAATTCACGGTGCAGTGCTTCCCGGTCTACAAGTTCAGTATGCCGATTATCGTAGATATATGAAAGTTTATCAAGAAACGAGGCCCTGTCATTGGTTTGAAATTTAAACCCATTTTCTCCATCGCGGATGATCTCGCTGAGTCCGCCGGTATCCGACACCAGTAAAAGGCTTTTCTGCATCAGCCCTTCTATGGCCACGTTACCAAATCCTTCATGCAGTGAAGGGATGATGATCAGGTCTACACTTTTATATAGAGACAGGAGAATTTTGTTTTCAACGAAACCGCATACATCAATAAATTCCTGCATTCCGGATGATGCAATCTCCGCCTCCACAACCTCACGCAATGGCCCTTCGCCCGCGAATATCACTTTTACCTGGTCAGGACTGATCGATCTTTGCTCTACAAATAGTTTGAAACTGCTTATAAAAAAGCTATGTCCTTTTTTTAACTGAAGTCTTCCCGGGACCAGTATCAAGTACCTGCCCTCCTTCCAAAGACCCCTGGATGCCAGGAATGTTTTTCCTTCTTCGCCAGATATATCAAGTTCAGGCAGACTATTGGGAAGCACCAGTGATGCTGGTACGTAAAAGTTACCCCTGATGTCTTCATACACTGCCTTTGAGATAAACAGTGACCGGTTGTCAAAAAAACGAGCCAGCAGGGAGTTGAACTTATTAAATGCTTTCTTAAAGAATGTGTCCATGGGCGATATCTCATAGGTCACACTCCTGTAGTAGACATTTAATGCCGGTTGTTTTTTAAAACTGAAAAAGTAATTGAGTTTTACCAACCGGCAGGCCAGGTGGGCCATGGGCAGGATAGCGATGATATCTGTAATATTTTCCTTTTTTGCATACCGTGCCAGCCTCCTGCTTATGCCGGGCAGCACCTTCATCATTCCCCCCGAGATATTAACTTCATCATTATCCTCGACCAGGAGAATGTTCTCCCTCGATAATTTGATCTTGTCAATAAGAAATAAACGGTTGCTTAGAATGGCCAGCCGGATATTTTTATAACCCTTTTCTACCAGGTAATTGATCTGGTTGACAGTTTGGTGCTCGGCCCCTCCCGGTAAGAGTGAGGGAAGCACAAATAGAACTTTTTTATTTTTTTTATCTCCCGAACTAAGCTCTTCAGCCATACTTCTCAATTCATTTTTATAGGGCCGGTCTTTTTGAACCGGCGATCCGGCAGGAACCGGGTTGATGCTTAAAGAAATTTTCCCTGGGCTTTCAGGGCCTCATAATGTTCGATATCGCGGTAGCGGAATACCGTGGCGGGATGGCCTCCGGCAATGCCATATTTAGGAATACTTTTGACCACTACACTACCCGCCTGTATGATGGCTCCTTCGCCAATAGTGACACCACCCAGAATGATCACGCTTTGACCCAGCCATACATTATCCTCGATGATGATATCCTTATGAATATAGGTTTTATCGTAAGGGATGGATTCCCCCTTATCATAGTTATGATAGGATGTGATCATATGGCAATCCCTGCCCGAATGGAAATTATTACCGATGACAACCTTTCCCTTCCCGTTTATTTTCATGCCATTGAAATTGACATTCTTTCCAAGATAGGTATTAGCATTAACGTATGACTGACCATTAACGCGAAGTGGTTCCTCATACTTCTTACATGTTTTAATAATAGTGGATCTATATCGATTATTCATCCACCTTCTGGCATACTTTCGAATAAAGCTTACCATAATTATCCTTTTAGTTCAAACTGATATAATTTCTCACTGCCTTTCTTCACCTTTCAAAGCCAAATTAAATTTCCTTACAAATAAGATCCCTACACCCAACACAACTACTGAAGTTAATATCTTTATCGGCACGGGGAATTCTACAAAAAAATATGCGGCGACAGTTAACGCAACACTTGAAAACATCCAGCGGACCGGATAGTAATTTTGAGTCCTTATCTTTTTAAACTCTTTCAAAAAGTATCCTGCATAGCCCATATACATTAATGTAAAAAACGTTACATACACTGCAGCTTTGTATCCGAATATTGGTATAAGTGTCAGGTTTAATAAAACATTTAAAATCCCTGCGATAAAAGTAACACCGAGTAAAAGTTTGGTTTTCTCAAGGTAGAAGAGTTTAGCATTAGCCCCAAAATACATTGGCCGAAAGCTATAAGCCATTATAATAATTACACCCAGTGGATATACTTTCTGTAGAGCCTCGTTCTTTATTAACAAGATAAATATTTCTTTCGCCCAAATTGCTACACTAAAAGTGACACAATAAAAAGCTATTTGCAATATAAAGATGAGCGACCGAGCAACATGTTCAGCATTTTTCCTATACGCTTCATTCAATAATGGGCCGATGGCCAAACCAGAGGCCATTCCGATATTGTTTACAAGATTGCCAACTGTATAGGCTACGTTGTATAGTCCAATCTGATCTGTGGGAACATTGACTACTTTCATTATTGCCCTATCGGATGTATCAAGCAGGTAAGTAGAATAATAGTGTGGAACAGTTGGTAATGCAACTGATAAGGACCTTTTTATCAACCTCCATTTAAATTTGAAAATGGGGCCAAGGCCTAAGCTTCTATTTAATGGTAGCCAATACGAAGCATTATTAAGAATTGTTACTATACAGGTAGATAAAAACCATCCTAAATAACCCATCCCCTCGATTGCAATAAAATAAATATTCAAAAGGACAGTAAGAATGCCAAATACAATCGTGCGGATAGCTATTTGAAAGGGCTTCTGCTTTAATTGAAAATATGTTGTTCCAAGGGTGGATGTTGGTCCAAAAAGTACTATTGGCAATACATTCAATAAAATGATTAGCCACTGATTTGATTTCGCCTCAGTCGGTATAAACAAGTAAAGTATCCCAGCCAGTATAATTGCATATGGAATATTCCATAGCGTTAGAAATCCATAAATCTGACGCCATGCCCATTTATACTGACTCGGACTTTTGTAAAAAGAATTCACCAAGATCACCCTAAGTCCGAGTGTACCCAATACTGCAACAGCGCCAGCTACAGCGGTAATCACTCCACTCACTCCAAAATCAAGTTCAGTAAGATATCTGGTTATAATTGGTAGCGAAAGAACCCCTGCAATTTTTGGTATTTGAGGAGCCATCCCATAAATCGCAGTGTGAGAAACGAGCTTTTTAAGCATCTTTTGTCTTATAACGAATCAATTTCGCGGGTACACCCCCATAAATACCAAATGCCTCGACGTCTTTAGTTACAACAGAATTTGCACCTACGATCGCATTCTCACCTATCGTAATACCCGGGTTCAAAAAAGCATTTGCGCCTATCCATACGTTATCATGAATTACAATATCACCAGACTGTTTCGCCAAGCCACTGAAATTTGAAAAATCCTGATCAGGAGCGAAGGAACTGGTATATATTCTTACATTATGGCTTATCCGGCAGTTCTTTCCGATTCTTACTGTATAGCCTTTTGATATTTGTATGGTGGAATAACCGCCTATGTATGAATTCCCTTCTATTATTAAGTTACCGTCGCCATAAATCAGAATGCCTTCACCATTAAATCGAAAAGTGGGATGGATTTCGTACTTCTTCTTTATCGAGTCATAACGATCAGACTGCTCCCACCTCTTCAGTGTGCGATATATTCTAATAAATATTCGACGAAACGTGCCCTTCATCGTTTTAACTTATAGATAATTTTAAAAAAACAATGTTCAAATTATTATCGACTAAATCTTTACTTCAAACTATTTAGAAGCTTGCCGCAATTCTCGTAACAATTAGTTGAATATAAAAAGTTTCCAGCCAACATTGTTAACTTCTTCCAATCATCCCGAAATTCCTGATCATTATCCCATTTTGAAATTAAATCGTTTACCTCGCCAATCTGTAAAAACCTTAAAGCTTCTTCGATTCTTTTATCTTTAATATAAGTATGTATCCCCCTTGGCGTCTCGGCAGTGGGTAAGGTAACAGTGGGCAGCCCCATCGCTACGGCTTCATACAAAGCTGTCGAGTCGAAACCTATGACCAGGTCGGCGGAAAGAAAAAGTTCGTAGAGGTTGGATTCGTTCCTGCTCAGGCGGAAGCGTGGATTTTCTGCAACAAATGCCTCAAACCACCCGAGATGGGAAGCCGGCTCGCGGGGATGTAGTTTGATGATAAAAGCGAAGCGCCGCGCCAGGGAGATCTTTGCAAGTTCAGCGAGCAACTTCTTAGTATCTTCAAACAAAGGCCATTGAGTGGGGATTAAAATTCTTAATTCCCCCGACGCGGAGGTATTTTCCTTTTGCTTCCGGTACCGGTCGATCCGCACATTTCCCACGGGCACTACCTGTTCATCTTTCCAGATACTGAAACGCATCATGGCTTCCTTGAAGAAATTGCCAAACACAGCGATGAAATCGGGCCGGATCAGTTTATCAGGGTATTGCCCCACCGTTTCCCGGTTCAGTACATAGTCGGCTTTGTTTTCATCAAAATGTCCGTGCTGGTTTTCGATCACGATAATTTTCCGACGGTTCGCCGCTGCCATCAGTCCGGTTGCTACCGCGTCGGTTACGATAACCACACCTGGCCTGAGGATCCGGAAGATGAAACTAAAAAAATAGTAGTCTGTCAAAAACTTGATCCGGCTGCTTCTTATCATCCGCCTGTATTGCTCTTCACTTACCTGCAGGGGCAAATGCTCTTTCAATGCCGCAGCAAAATACTTCGATGAATTTCGGTCACCACCCAGTTTGTGCGCCAGGCTGGTTATAAGTCTCGCGATCGTCCCAATAAAATTGATATCAAAATCGCGGGGTATAGCACCGGGTTGGTTATTTAGCGTGTACTCGGTAAACACTGCTTTCCCGGGTCCTGCCAGCTGGTACCAATGGTCGCCGAAATTATTGATAAGCTTTCCGTCATCTGTTTTATCAAATTTGTATATCCCATGGGCAACAACCAGCACCGTGTTCTTTCCTTTTATTATCCGCGTCGCAATAAGCCTGAAGGGAAAAGCGAGAAATGGGAGGACCAGCCCGCTGAAGAAATTTTTTTTCCGCCGGTTGGCAGTGATACTTGTAAACTGTTGGCGGATCAGGCCATAAAACATCGGGCGTTTTATCACCTGCCATTCGAAAAAACCTTTGATCAGAAATTTTTGATAGGAATTAAAATGCCTGCGTTCAAATTCCTGGATCAGGTATGCCAATTCTTTATTCTTCATGGAATCGTTTCCCGGCTAGGGGAACAAACATAATGGATCTAATATTTTCCAATTTATCATAACAAGACTTCGGGTTGCGCTTAGTTCCCTAATACATCCAGCGATAATCTCGAACCCTTTTTGAGATCCTGGTTTGATTTCTTTCCCAGGACTTCTTTATAATGTTTAGGGTGCAGTCCAAACCCCGGCCTGATGGACCTTATATTTTCTGCAGTTAACGTCTCCCCGGCCTTGATATCTTTCACCACGTAGAGGGAGCGGCTAAAATCCCGCCCTTTCTTTTGCTTTTCGGTGAGGGAATAGTCAACCACACCGATGGCCTTTTCTGCTTCCCGCACGGCTTTCACCATATCGGTAAATTCCTGTTCGTTCATCGAAAAAGATGCATCAGGCCCGCCAATGGACCTGTCGAGAATAAAATGCTTTTCGATGATCTTAGCGCCGAAACAAGTAGCTACCACAGGTACCGTGCTGCCGATCGTATGATCAGAAAGCCCCGCTATGACATTAAAGCGTTCGGCCAGGTCTTTTACCATGATCATATTGGCTTCCTCGATAGGCGCGGGATAGCTGGATGTGCACTTCAGCAACGCGATATCATGATTACCCATGCGGCGGCAGGCATCCAGCGCCAGCCTGATGTCCTCTTCTTCCGCGATACCCGTTGAAATGATCACGGGCTTCCCTTTTGAAGCCACGAGTTCGATGAGGGGGATATCAGTGATCTCAAAGGAGGCAATTTTATAGGCTGGTGCATTCAGACCTTCCAGCAATTCCACCGAACTGGGATCAAAGGGTGACGAAAAACAAACCAGGCCTGCATCCCTGGCCGCATCAAACAATTGCTGGTGCCATTCCCAGGGAGTATACGCTTCCTGGTAAAGGTCGTACAGGTAACGATCGTCCCAAATAGTGCCCTGCTTCAGGCGGAAATCATCCTCCTTACTGTCGATGGTGATGGTATCGGCTGTGTAGGTCTGCAATTTTATCGCATCGGCACCAGCCCGTTTGGCCGCATGGATCGTTGCCAGCGCATTATCCAGGCTCCCGTTGTGATTAGCTGAAAGTTCTGCTATAATAAAAACGGAACTGTCCTTGTTGATATTAAATGATCCTATTTGCACGCTTTATTAATTTAATGATTTTGTAAACTTGAAATTATCATCCAAGGTTTCCCTGTCATATCCCAGTCTTTCGAACGCCTTAACTGATGGTATGTTGCCCGGCATGACAAATCCAGCCAGCTTAGCAACTTTATTGCTATCCAGCGCCCGGAGTGAGAGCATACCTTTCTTTAAAATAACAATACCCAGCCCGTGGTTATGAAACTTTGGATCGATCAGGTAGCTGATTATTGCTTCATTTCCGCTGACATCAAACCGAATGGATCCGATCGGTTCACTCTTCCATTCCGCTATAAAATAATAACAGTCAGGTGATGAAACCTTGCTTAAAAACCAATTACTATGTTCCTCGAATGTTATCGCCTTCTGACTGAAAGAAAAAGCCCTGACCAATGGATTCGCGGCCCATTCGAATGTTTTATCAAGATCCGCTTCAGTCGCCGGTCGCAGCAGCACTTCAGGCTCCAGCGTCAATTGATTAAAAGTTTTCAAAATCCGCTGACCCGACATACCGTCGATAAGACTTTTGTTTGCAACCGGTGACTCAAAGATCCTTTTGATGGCGTTTTGCACATGCTGCGTTGAGAAATCTTCGGCGTTTTCAAAAAAACCTGCTTTTTTATATTCTTCAAATACGTAGCGCTGGTTCTCTACATACATACCAGAGATCACCCGGCATCCTGCCGCCATCACCTCCAGCAGTATGCCACTGGCCGGAACAATGGCCAGGTCTGAAACCTTCATCAGGTCCAGCATCTTTCTCTCATCGACTGCGCTAAAATGCGCTACCCTGCTGTCGCTGCCGACAAGTGGCCTGAGCTCATTGGCGTATTGAAATGCCGCACCGGTAACTACGGTTATCTTCTGAAACCGCGGTTCTTTTAAAACCAGCCCGAGCGTATGGGTACTGAGGTTGCGATTGTCTGCGCCGCCGAAACAAATAAATACAGACGATACCTGGCCCGGTTTCCTTTCCTTCCTGGCCTCTTCGAGAAAGGGGGCACGCAACAGCGCATAGTCGGGGCCAAGTGCATACTGGGTATAGGGCTGTGCCTGGTAATCGGAGGGCCGGGTACCCGGCACCTGGTTGATGACCAGGTCAGCATAAAACTCTTTGTCGTGCAGGTCGTCAATACAGACCAACTGGCAGCCGGTTTCCTTTATTTGCCGCTGGTAGGATGTTTCAAAGAAATAATTATCGAGCACCACGATCTCCCTGCCGGTCAGCATGGCTAAAAACGATTCCTCTGCTTCAATAATTGAAAACGGAATACCCGATTCACTGATCTCCTTTAACATGCTCTCCGGTGCTTCCCTGCAAATGAAATGCAGTTCAAATTCCGCTTTTAACATCTGGGACAATGCCATGCAGCGTACCAGGTGCCCAAGCCCTATCTCCGCACTCCCGTCTACCCGGATGTATACTTTGTTTCTCATTTCGTCAATACCGGTCACTTCACCGTGCTCAAAGCCGCGGCCAGTTCCAGGTCTTCATAGTTATCAATATCAACTGCATGCTTCCAGTTCATTTCCCAGAATTTATGACCCTCACCATAAAATGTTTTGGAAACTTTAAGCGCTGGTATGTTAGCGATCCAGACGGCGCCGGTCGGTGAATACAGATCCGGCAGATCCTGCGATCTTTTATTGGCATCTTTAAAGATCCAATCCGGCTCGTGTCGCTCGTTCAGTTGCACCGCCCACCAGGGATTCATCCATACATATTTAAAACAGGACAAAACGAAATCTGCTTTCTGTGCGACAAAAAAATCGTAAGCATTCCTGATATCGGAAGCATCACGCAGGGGACAAACTGCAAAAAGCTGTACAACCACATCAAAGACCTCGCCTTCCTCTTCCAATTGCTGAATGGTACGTAGCGTGGCTTCACTAACGGGGCTGAAATCATCTGCTTTGTCGTCGCGCAGGAAGGGTACATCTGCTCCATACTCCCGTGATACGTTCATGATATCGGGGTCATCGGTGCTGACCACGATCTTGTCGAAGAGGCCGCTTTGACTCGCCGCTTCAATCGTATGAGCGATCAGCGGTTTTCCCAGGAATGGCACGATGTTCTTCTTTGGAATTCTTTTTGAACCACCACGCGCCGGTATCACCGCCAGTATCTTTTTTTTATTTTCCATCAATTTTTTCAATTATCGTCATCACCGACAGAGCTTCTTCATATCGCGTACAACGACTGTTACCGGTTTGGATAAACTCCAGGAAATCGTCTACCTGTCTTTTGTACATCTGGTTCATGCAATCGTGCAGATCAACATCCAGGGTTGTAGGTTTGTCGTGTCCATAGGCAGTAAAGCTGATGCTGTTCATATCCCATTGATACTTGCCCTTGCTGGTAAAAGCTTCCGCGATATTGATATTGACCGGTGAGAACAGGTCAAGTTCGAAATTGAGACGGGCGCCCTGCTTTGTTTTTAGAGAAAAAAAAGCAAAATCATCCGTATCTATTTCGAGGAATGATATCTTGTCAGTAAACCCATCCACCTGAACCGGCTCACCAAACCAGTGTACTGCCAGGTCTATCTCATGTGAGAGCGTCCTGATCACACCACCCCCCAACTCTTTTTTTGCAGTGTATTCGTTGCGGTAATCAGCATAGGGATGCCATTTCGGCAAATAAAAAGATCTTTTGAAAGAAACTTTAAAGGGATACTCCTCCGTAAACCTCTCCTTAAAAAATTCTGACAGCGTGGTGAATCGCATCGGATAAGCGACCCTTATCAGCTCTTTATATTCCGCCAGGCTGGCTGCCTCACTTACCGTTCCGGCAATGGGTTTTTCGATCAACACCCGGATACCCTTTTCCAGGAATGGAAGCGCTGAAGCCACATGCAGCGAAGTAGGATTGGCGATCAGTACGCCATTGGGTTTAAATGCAAGCGCCTCTTCAACAGAAAAAAATTCCTGTATGTCTGTCGGTTCGGTCAAAGTCCCCTTTGATGTCCTCAAGGCAGCACACTCAACATTCTCTGCCTGCTTCAGCCAGGAAAGATGTCTCCTCCCAATCGAACCCAGCCCGACAATCAGCACTTTAATTACCTGCCCCATTCCAGTATTTTTATGATTTCCAGTGTTTCACTGCGATCAATATTCGGTTTCTGACCGAGTATGACCTCAATAAATGTTTTTAATGAAGTCCTGAAACACGAGAATGAATCTTTAAAAGTTTTCCTTACACTGCCTCGTTCGCCGAAAAAGGTGAACTCCAGAGGTACTGCTATATCGCCGGTCACTTTAAAATAGGCAGAAAGGTTTTGCCATTGTACCAGGGCCTGAGAAACTGCTTTGTTACCGCTTTTTTGTACACCGATCAATTCACCTCGTCCTGCCAGCTGCGATACGACAGGCTCGATGATATGGATGGCATAGGTGTCCCATTTTTTCATGACCGATGCTTCCACAAACACGATATCGCCGATAGCAGCCAGGTCAGCATCGTTAAGTATTAACTCATTTGCATATCGCAGCGCACTGCAGGTATATACCTGGCCGGAGTATTGCTCAGCCGCCCATATTGCTTCCGCATCGGCCACAGATAAAGCAAAAGGTTTGTCGATAAAAACCGGCAAACCTGCTTTTAAGAATGGTAATGCCATCTCCCGATGGTTCTCCGCATCGTCGCGGGCCAGCAGTACGGCGTCCACTTCGCCGATCATGCCGGTGGGTGATGGTACTATATGTTCGATAAGGGAAGCTTCCGCGATCTTTTTAGATAGAAGGGTATCCTGCGTCCATATATGCGTAACGGAAGCCAGGTGTCCAAGACCGTCTTCGGGGAAATGTTGCTGTGAAAGATATTCCGGTATGACTGGAAAGCCGCAATCCTTCATTTTTTCGGGATCGTACCCGTTAAAGATCGCGCTCCATGAATAAGGATGCCCATTGCCATCACTTATCCCGATCATTCCCAGTTTCATTTTTTTACTCATGGTAGAGGCCTTTATTTTTTTGGCCAGCAGGATGGGTTGAGAATTGACGCGGAAATATTATGATGAATATCTTGAATTGTTTCAGCTTCGTTTATGCTTTCCAGGTTCGTTACCAGCTGCTGTTCTGTTTCCACACCCATGATCACCCGGTCGATAAAGTCGCGGCTGAGTACATATTTTAATAGAACCGCCGGCAATGAATCGCCGTAAGATTTTTGCGCTTCACCAAGGAGTGGTTTCACCTCATCGAAAAAAGGACTTAATGTTGTGGTGTCCGCGAAAAAAAGTCCCTGTAAAAAAGCTGATCGTGTGTGGATCTCACAGCCCACGTTTTTCAATTCGATCAATGACTGCCTGAAACGCTGGTCCAGATAGTTGTAAGGCACCTGCACCAGGTCAGGGATCATATCCAGTTTAAGCAGGGCATCCAGTTCGCCGGGATCATTCAGTGAATACCCGATCTTCTCTACCTTTCCCTGTTTTTTGAGGGATTCAAGTTCCTTCCATTGCGAGGTATCTTCCAAAAGACTGGCTGGCCGGTGCGCCAGGTAACCATACAATGTTGAAACCTGCAGGTGTGAAAGTGTTTGTTCCAGTTGCCGGCTTACCGATTGTGATGCCGTGGCGGGCATAAATTTCGAAACTACACTGAAACGTTCCATCCTGTTCCGGCCCAACACTTCTTCCGCATTGCCATATGCCGACGCCGTATCGATAGTGAGAATACCAAATTCGTAAGCTTTGTCCAGTATCCTCGACACTTCAGCAGGCAGAGTCTGGCCTGTCTTGTTGGCAATACCATAGGTGGTGCCGAACTGAACAGTGCCCAAACCTATTTTTTCATGAAGCATCATAGAAAGCGTGAATGGAATCTATGACGAAACGCTGCTCTTCATCGGTGAGAGTGGGGAACATAGGCAGGCTGATACAATATTTGTAATACTGCTCAGCTGCAGGCATGCTACCCTCCTTCCATCCCAGTTGCCTGTAATAAGGCATCAGGTGACAGGGTATATAATGTATCTGTGCAAAGATTTTCTTCTCCCTTAAATAATTGTATAAACCCAGGCGGTTCTCCGCTTCTATGATATATAAATGGTAGGCGTGGCCTTCCACTACGCCGGATTGTCCCTTGATGAAGGATTTTCCACGAAAGGCGTTCTCATAAACAGCCGCAATTTCCCTGCGACGTTTCAGTCCTTCGTCGGCTCTTTTGAGCTGGCTGTTACCCAACGCTGCCTGGAAATCGGTGAGCCGGTAATTATAGCCCAGTGTTTGCATCTCCATATACCAGCCAGGATAGGTATCCGATGCGGTTCCTGCTGCAAATGCCGTATCGTTTGTGTAAATATTTGAATCGCGTGTGATACCATGCGTACGCAGGGTCATCAGTTTATCATAAAGCTTTTTGTCATTGGTAGTGATCATGCCACCCTCGCCTGATGCGATATGCTTGACAGGATGAAAGGAAAAGATGGCCAGCTCGGCAAACTTCCCGTTGCCACACAACTGCTGAACACCTTTTGTATCGGTAAAATAACCACCCGGTGCATGGCAGGCATCTTCGATGATCCAGAGACCATATTCATCCGCGAGTTTGCGAAAGGCTTCGAGGTCGACCGCCCTTCCGGCAAAATCAACAGGGACTATCCCCGCATAGCTGCCTTTGGGTGAGGATTGCAGTAGTTTTTCAACCTTGCCGATATCCAATAAATATGTTTCGGGATCAATATCGGAAAACACAACTTCACCACCGCAGTACCGTACGCAATTGGCAGAAGCAGCAAATGTAATAGGCGTGGTGATCACTTTTTGCCCGGGCTTTACATCCAGCGCCAGTGCGCAAAGATGTAATGCCGCTGTACCATTGGCAACGGCTACGGCATATTTACTGCCCACGTATTTCGCGAAAGCTTCTTCGAACTCCGCGATGCGGGGACCTTGTGTGAGATAATCTGATTGCAGCGTTTCAACAACAATCCTGATGTCTTCTTCTGTTATATTTTGCCTGCCGTAGGGGATCATGTAATGTTGGTTTGGATTTTATTAAACGGTAAACTCCGGGTCGACGTGTTGTTTGATCAGGCTGCGGATACTTTCCACGGTTTCCCATTCTGTATTGGTACCCGAGTCATAAGCAAATCCGTCGGCTACTTTTTTAGCTTTGAAATGATCAATGAACTCATTTAGCTTCCAGGCAGGCGTCTGTGGCACGATCACATAATATTTACCGAGGTCATAAGTAAAAAAGGAGTCGGACGCAGTGATCATCTCTTCATGAATTTTTTCACCGGGCCTGATGCCAACGATCTTATGCTCACAATTGGGACCGATGGCTTTAGCCACGTCCATAATTTTATACGAAGGTATTTTTGGTACAAACAATTCGCCACCCCAGGCATGCTCCAGGGCATGCAACACCATATCTACCCCACCTTCAAGCGAAATATTGAAGCGGGTCATGTTCTCAACCGTAATGGGCAACACACCTTCTTTTCTTTTGTTAATGAAAAAAGGTATCACCGACCCATTGGATCCCATTACATTCCCATATCGCACCACGGAAAATTTGATCGGGTTACTTCCCCTGATGTTGTTCGCCGCGATAAACAATTTGTCGGAAGTTAGCTTGGTCGCACCATACAGGTTGATCGGCGCGCAGGCCTTGTCGGTCGATAGGGCTACCACACGCTGTACCCCCGTTTCCAAAGAAGCATGAATCACATTCTGCGCTCCATTGATATTTGTCTTGATACATTCATCAGGATTGTACTCGGCGATGGGTACATGTTTCATGGCCGCAGCATGAATCACATAGTCGATACCTTTGAAGGCTCGGATCAGTCGTGCTTCATCACGCACATCACCTATAAAAAACCTGATCTGGGGGTACTTACTGGCGGGGTATTCCTGCGCCATCTGGAATTGCTTTTGTTCATCCCTGGAATAAATGACCAGTCTTTTTACGTTGGGCCATTTTTCAAAAACTGTTTTTGTAAACGCCTTACCAAAAGAACCCGTTCCGCCTGTTATTAAGATCGATTTATTGTTTAGATCAAGAGACATATTTATTATTTTATATTAAGCTGTTTAATTGAATTCAATCTTTCGGTTTCCAAATTGCTACGCTCAGGTGATCAATTTCTTCAAGTAGATGCCATACCCGCTTTTATTCAGCGCATCTGCGAGTGCCAGTATCTGTGCTTTGTCAATAAACCCGTTGCGGTAGGCGATCTCTTCAATACACCCGATCTTGGTACCCTGTCTTTTTTCGATCACCCTAACGAACTCGCTGGCATCGCTCAATGAATCGAAGGTACCGGTATCCAGCCAGGCTGTTCCGCGGTCGAGTACTGCAACTTTCAGTCTTCCCTGGCGCAGGTATTCTTTGTTGACATCGGTGATCTCATACTCGCCCCGGGCTGAAGGCTTCAGCTCTTTAGCTATTTTTACAACATCATTGTCGTAGAAGTAAAGGCCCGGCACGGCGTAATTTGATTTGGGTTTGGCAGGTTTCTCTTCAATGCTTATGGCTTTCATGTCGCCATCAAATTCCACTACGCCATATCGTTCGGGGTCGCTTACCTGGTAGGCAAACACATAGCCACCCTCGATCTGGCTGAGTGCTTTCAACTGGCGGCCGAGGCCAACGCCATGGAATATATTATCGCCGAGTACAAGGGCTACTTTGTCGCTGCCAATAAAATCGGCCCCGATCACAAATGCCTGGGCAAGCCCGTTGGGTACTTCCTGTATGGCATATTCAAACCGGCAGCCTACATGCGAGCCATCACCGAGCAAGCGCCTGAAAGAGGCGTTGTCTTCCGGGGTGGTAATGATCAATACCTCCCTGATCCCCGCCATCATCAGTGTTGACAGCGGATAATAGATCATTGGCTTGTCGTAAATCGGCATCAGCTGCTTACTAATTGCCTTGGTAATTGGATACAGCCGTGTGCCAGAGCCGCCGGCGAGGATGATTCCTTTCATAAGATTGTGAGGAAGGTTAAATGTGGTTGAATATAGTTGAAGATGGTTTAATGTAGCTGAAGAATCTGGGGACTAAATAAGAACAACCAAAACAATCCCAATTTTCCAATTCTTTTTACCTGTGAAGCTTTCAGATTAGACAATTTAACTGACAATGATTGGATCTCCTGCCTGTATGTCTTTAGTTCGTCCTCATTCATATATCCAAGATCCGCCGCTACGATTAGATGATTGAATACCTCCATCAGGCTGCCATACGCCACTGTTGTAAAATGAGCCTGATCCTTCGCACTCGCCCTTGTAGAACCCTCTGCTATATTCGATCCTATCGAAAGAGCGGACCTCCTTATTTGCGACGTTAAACCATATTTTTCTTCATTTGGAAAAGATTGCGTCTGCTTATAAATCCTCACCGCCAACTTTCTCGCCATTTGCCAAACCTCCAACTTCTCGAATGAAAATTGATAAGCATCCATATGCAGTAGCTTCTTTGTTGCTTAAAAATATTATTGAAGATTGTTGAATGTTGTTTAAAATGGTTTAATAGTTGGTCATCCTAAACAATCATTAAACAATCATTAAACAATCTTCAACCACCATTCAACCACCATTCCACCACCATTCAACTCCGCTTCCCACCATACTGCTCTTCGTAGTAGCGCTGATAGGCTCCGCTCGTTACATGCTTTAGCCACTCTTCATTCTGCAAGTACCAGTCGATGGTTTGGGAAAGGCCCTCTTCGAAGGTTACTGAGGGTTTCCATCCGAGTTCCTTATTTATTTTGGATGCGTCGATGGCATAGCGGCGGTCGTGGCCGGGACGGTCTTTTACATAGGTGATCAGTTGCTCGCTGGTGCCGGCAGGATTGCCAAGTTTCTCATCCATCAGCCTGCAAAGAAGTTTCACCAGGTCGATATTTTTCCATTCATTAAATCCACCAATATTATAGGTATCGCCACGCCTGCCTTTGTGAAACACCAGGTCGATGGCTGCCGCATGGTCTTTTACAAAAAGCCAGTCACGGGTGTAGAGCCCGTCACCATACACCGGCAGGGGCTTTTTGGTAATAATATTATTGATAAAAAGCGGGATCAGTTTTTCAGGAAAGTGATTCGGTCCATAGTTGTTGGAGCAGTTGCTCACCACCACAGGCAGGCCATAGGTATCGTGATAGGCCCGCACAAAATGATCTGAGGCCGCCTTTGACGCGCTGTACGGCGAATGCGGATCGTACCTGGTCTCTTCTGTAAAAAATCCGCTTTCACCCAAAGCGCCAAATACTTCGTCGGTGGAAACGTGGTAGAAGAGATTAGGTTGAGATTGAGATTGAGGTTGGGACCAGCTTTTTTTTGCGGCGTTGAGAAGATTGACGGTACCGATCACATTGGTATAAACGAAATCGAGTGGTGAAACGATCGACCGGTCGACATGCGACTCGGCAGCAAGATGAATCACGCCCTGGGGTTGATACTTCGCGAATATTTCTTCCAGGGCAGCGGTATCGAGAATATTTATCCTTTCAAACCTGTAATTGGCAGCGTTCTCAATATCACGCAGGTTCTCCAGATTGCCGGCATAGGTCAGCGCATCCAGATTCACGATCGTGTATTCCGGGTATTTGTTCACAAACAGGCGGACAACATGTGATCCGATAAAACCTGCGCCACCGGTGATGAGTATGTTTTTGGGCATTTAGGTTAAGGTTGAGGTTAAGGTTGAGGTTGAGGTTAAGGTTGAGGTTGAGGTTGAGGTTGAGTAAAGCTATAGACGATCGGGGTTGCTTTTGTACCAGTTAAATGTTGTCTTCAGGCCATCACTCACGGTCACAGCGGGGTGGTAACCCAGCAATTGTTTTGCTTTTGACACATCAGCCAGGCTATGTTTTACATCACCGGCCCGCTCGGGTCCAAACTGCGGAGCAACAGTGCTGCCAGCCTCTGTTCTTAAAGCATCATATAATTGTACCAGGGAGGTCTGTTCACCACACGCAATATTATATACCTGGTTCACCGCATCCTTACTGGTGGTAAGCAAAGCGGCAATATTAGCCTGTACGGCATTGTCAACAAATGTAAAATCGCGGCTGTGGCTGCCGTCTCCATTTATAACAGGTGCTTTACTTTCAAGTATCGCTTTTACAAATAGCGGGATCACGGCAGCATAAGGCCCCTGCGGATTCTGTCGCGGTCCGAAAATATTGAAGTACCGCAGGCCAATAAATTCCATGCCGTATAGGCTGGCATACACACGGGCATAGAGTTCGTTTACAAACTTGGTGACCGCATACGGCGAAAGGGGATTACCGATCTTGTCCTCCACCTTTGGCAGCCCGGGATGGTCGCCATACGTGGATGAACTTGCCGCATACACCACGCGCCTGATACCTTTTTCTTTAGCCGCGGTAAAAATATTCAGCGTACCGGTAATATTAACTTCATTGGTAGTAAGAGGATCTTTGATCGAACGGGGTACAGATCCCAGTGCCGCCTGGTGCGTAATGGCGTCAATACCCTCGCAGGCTTCGAGGCAGGTCTCAAACGAACGGATATCTCCTTCGATAAATTCAAACTTTGGATTACTTAGATAACCGCTGATATTTTCGCGCGATCCTGTCGCCAGGTTGTCAAGCACGCGTACAAAACTTATTCTTTCATCCGATAATAGTTTTTCAACCAAATTAGAACCGATAAACCCGGCGCCGCCGGTGACTAAAATTCGCATATAAGCTTAGATAAATTTGAAGAAAAGATCGTGTCGTGATCTGGGATCCTATTCACGGACCCGATCTTCTTAATATGAAATTTGCAAGATGTTTAGAGAGAGCCTTTGCTGACAGCTATACTTTTTTACGGAACCATTTCCTGGCGTCAAGTGATGCCAGCAACTTTTCAAGCGTAGACGGCGGTGCCTTTTCCTCTTCGTAATAACTGTCCTGCCCGTTGTGACCATAACCATAGCCATAACCGTAGCGGCCGTAACCGTAGTAGCCATAGCCGGCCTTGATCCTCACATCATTGATGACAATGGAAACGCGGGGAAGTTTTTTCTCCCTGTACAGGTCATCGATCAGCACCACCTGCTTCTTAAATGTACGACCCTGTCTAACGAGGTACAAGGTGCAATCGGCAAAACCGCCAAGTGTAAGCGCATCACTTACCATGCCTACCGGTGCTGTATCGACTACCACCATATCAAATTCTTTACGCACCCAGTCAAATAGTTCGGTGATCTTTTCATCCAACAGCATTTCTGCCGGGTTGGGAGGTATGGGGCCACAGGGAAGTACAAACAGGTTCTCATGACCAGGTACCGGTACAACCAGGTCTTTCAATTCAGCTTTTCCAACCAGGTAATTGGATATACCGGGTCTTCTGTCCAATCGCAGACCCGACATTACTTTGGGTTTGCGGATATCAAATTCCAGGATGATCGTCTTTTTACCAGTCAATGCCAGCACTGCCGCCATATTTATACTCACAAAGGATTTACCCTCACCGCTGAAGGAAGAGGTGACCAGTATGACCGGCTTATCTGTTTTGCTGATCACATATTGCAGGTTGGAACGAATGCTGCGGAATTGCTCCGCCACCATGCCCCTACTGGTTTTGTTGACAACCAAAGTATTTTCAGAAAATGAGTGACCCACTTCACCCAGGATGGGAACAGGTGTGATCTTCTCAACATCGTAACGTGTTGTTACTTTGTCGTTCAGGATCTCTGCAATAAATATCACCAGGGCGGGAAGTGCCAGGCCAAGCAGGATTGCCATCAGTTGGATCGTCCTCCGCTCAGGCTTTATGGGATTGAGATTAGGAGATGCCCTGTCGATAATACTTGAGTTGGATATTGTTGATGCCCGGGAGATGGCCGCTTCTTCGCGTTTGCCTTCCAGCAGGCTATAAAGTGCAAGCTTAGTTGTAACCTGCCTTTCCAGGTCAAGGAATTCTTTCAGTTTGTAAGGAAGCTCCTCAAGACCGGCTTGTTCGGTCGCTGTTTTCCGGTTAAGCGCCGCAATAGCCGTTGCATACGAACTCTTGATGTTTTGGAGGTTTTCAATTACCATCTTCCGCTGTTGCTCGATGATAGCCTCGGCTTCCTTCACAGCAGGGTTGCTGGGTGGAATATTTGATTCAAGCAGCGATTTTCTTTCCAGTTGCGCCCGGTTATATCCATTCACCAGTTCATTCAGTGTCACATCTTCCAGACCCAGTGAAGAAGGTACGGTAACCTGGCTATACTGGTTATCCTTGCTCTGCAAATATTCGTTGATCATTTCCACCACCGAGATCTTGATCATTTGCTCACTCACCGCCTGGTCTGCAGCAGTGATTTTTCCAAATGAGCTGTTCGACTGGATGTCTACATTAATGATCTTGTTTTTCTGACGATAGTCAAGCATGATATCCTGCAGGCTGTCCAGTTCTCCTTTCAACTTGTCGAGCCGGATATCGATAAAACCGATCATCTGGTCCGTGGAGAAATTATTCTGCTCGATGGTGAGTGAATCGTATTGCACCATCAGGTTGTTGACGATATCGGCAGCCATATAGGGGTTAGAAGCCTCCATACTGATCAGCAGGATACCGGTACCACCCGCTTTGGGCTGTACATTCGTACTTCCTACCAGTGATGCCGCCACTCTTTCCGCGGGCTGCCATCCTACATTGTATTCGTTTCCTGCAACGGGGTCAGATCTTTTTTGCAACCGGAACACGCCATTGCGATTTTCAAAGATCTGGTCAAATGAAAAAGGAGTGGCCTCGTTGTTGACATAAAACTGGTTCTCGTTGATGAATTTTATTTCCATCGAGAACGCCCTGGAAGAATCTGCCAGGCTGAAGGCGTGCATCGAGAATGGCGCCATCTTATAGGCATTCTGATCTTTGATACGGCCTTTGGCGATATAGGAATATTCGAGATTGAGTTTGCGAACGACGCGCGTCATCAGTGGCCTCGACCGCAATATTTCAATTTCACTTTGAATATTATCGGTACGGTTGCTACCCATGAGCAGATCTTCCACTTTATCAGACCCGCGACTGGTTTGCTGGCTTTTGATCAGCATACTGCCGCCTGCATTATAGATCTGCGCAGCATACCTTAAATAAATAAATGCCACCAGCAGTGCCATTGCCACCGACAGGATGAAATAGGGAAAAAAACGGGCATACTTATAGAACAGGTCTCTTACACTTAGATTGGCAGCCTCGCTTTTGCTGGCCATCGCCTGTTCTTCCATGATCGCACCCGAGGAATTTTCTGTAAGAGCCATTAGTTAAAAATATTATAGAGCAAGGCAATAGAGGTAATAAGACTTAAGCCGAAACTAACCTGGCGCATAAGGATATCCTGGTCGGCTTTCTTTGCTTTGCGCCGTGTAGGATCCACCACCACAACGTCGTTTTGCATGAGGTGATAATATGGAGATGCAAATAAATTCTCTGATGACAGATCTACGAGCCCGGTTTCCCTTTTGCCATCAATCTCACGCATTACTTTTACAGAATTCCTGATGCCGAATTCGGTTGTACCCCCGGCGAGGCCGATCGCTTCCAGGATCGTCACTCTTTCCCCCGGCACACTGATAGGGCCCTGCTGATTCACTTCTCCGAGTACGGTTACTTTGAGGTTCAAAAACCGGATGATTACGGAAGGGTTGGTAAGTACTGTATCTCTTTCATTGATCTTTTGCTTGATGAGGTCGGCGAGTTCAATTTTTGTCAAGCCTTCCACTTTTATCAACCCGATCTGGGGATATTCAATATTTCCATTGGCGTCCACCAGGAAGCCCGCCATCATCTGGCCGCCGCCGCCCTGGCTGCCTTGTTGGTTCTGAACGGGCAGGTTGTAGGGCGCATCCGAAATCTCTGGTTTTGTGCTGGCACTAAAAACCCGGATCGACAACTGGTCGTTTTTCTGGATGCGCAACTCCGGGAACTTCACTTCACCGTTGATGGTGCTATCGGTGACATGCTGAAGGTAGTTGGGTATTCGTTGCTGAGTACCGCAGGATATCAAATAAAAAGGAAGTAAAAAAAATAAGACCGTCCTTATAAATTTCATTTAGATAAGTTTAAAAAATATGAAACCGGGGCAAGGTAGGATTTGCTAGTCAGTCTCCGTCGAAGTTATTTTAGTTTTATCAATATAGGCCACCAACATATACCCAAGACTGTCGATGGCGATCTTAACCGTCTTTCGCTTCACGCCGATCACTTCGCCGACCTGGCCCATCAGGGGACCACCCGTAATTTTTACTCTTTGTTTCAGTTCCACTGCCATGGGGCTCAGTTCCACATTTTCGTATTCATTTAAAAAACTCTTGATCGCGTTGATCTCTCTTTCTCTCACAACTGCCGGCTTACCCTCCAGGTACACAAAATTGATCACCCCGGGTGTCATCCTGACTTCGGTCCGGTCTACATCGTTGACCTTCACAAAGACATAGGATTTAAAAAGCGGTTCTTCCACCGTTTTTACGCGGTCACTCCATTTACGTCTCACTTTATTGAGCGGGCAGTAACTTTCAAAACCCTTTTCAGTTAGGAGCTGGGCCACTTTCTTTTCCCAGCGGGGACGACTATATATTGCTAACCACTTGCGTGACACGGAATAAGATTACAGAGCTTCGCCACCTCGGTCACATAGTTTTTTTTTATATGACCGTCAAAAAATGGCCATTATAACGGCTTAAACCAACGGCTATTGTCTTTCGGTTGCAAATATAGGTTTGCGTTTGGGAGTGGCAAAACATTAAACTAAGCAGATTTTGAATGATTTGAGACCAGGATTTATATGATTTATCGGATAGGGGAATTCAATTGACAAGTTTGATATTGCTGATGAGGCGGGAACCCGATCGATACCAGTTTGGCAGGAAAAGATCAACTGCAAATCATTTTTTTCCGTCTTTCCGTCCCGATAGCTATCGGGATACCGGCAATCTAGTTTTTGAACATTTATATCTTTGAAAATCTTAGATTTAATGCTTTAAATCCAACTGACTTGAATCAACGTTTTTACTCCCTGGATGTGTTCAGGGGCGCCACGGTTTGCCTAATGATATTAGTTAACAACCCTGGATCATGGGCTCATATATATCCGCCACTCAAACATGCTCCCTGGCATGGACTTACCCCCACCGACCTGGTCTTCCCTTTTTTTCTTTTTGCGGTTGGCAATGCCATGGCTTTTGTGATGCCCCGTCTTGAAGCGGGCGGTTCCGGTGCTTTCTGGCGTAAAGTGTTGAAACGCACGGCTATCATCTTCCTGATCGGGCTGTTCCTAAACTGGTGGCCTTTCATGAGATGGCAGGATGGCGAGCTGGCATTTATTAGTTGGGTGAATGCCGCCAACCCTACCCGTGGTGTCAGGATACTGGGCGTATTACAACGGATCGCCCTTTGTTATTTTTTCGCCTCGGTGCTGGTTTACTACCTGAAAGCCCGCGGCGCTTTTCTTATCAGCTTGATTATATTATTGGTCTACTGGATCATTTGCTACATAGGCAATCCCGCCGATCCGTTCAGTCTGCAGGGCTGGTTTGGGACTGATATTGATAAATCCATCCTGGGCACAGCACATATATATAAAGGAGAAGGGGTACCCTTCGATCCCGAGGGACTGGCGAGCACAGTTCCTGCCATCGTGCAGGTGATCTTTGGATACCTGGTTGGTTACTATATACGAAATAAAAGCAAGGACCCTGTGCAACAAGCCTCAAATGCAGATGGAGGTTCCCCTGGCGGGATCTATGCAATGCTCACCGGCCTGTTTGTGATGGGCATCGCGCTGGTGTTGACCGGTTTTTGCTGGGATATGGTTTTCCCTATTAATAAAAAGATATGGACCAGTTCCTTTACGGTTTATACTTCGGGACTGGCCTGCCTTACCATTGCCACAATGATCTACATGATCGAGATTAAAAATGTCCGAGGCGGACTTGCACGCTTTTTTGATGTGTTCGGTAAAAATGCCCTGTTTGTGTTTGCTCTAAGCGCTTTTCTTCCCAAGGGCCTGGGCCTTATCAGGCTGGGCGATGGTGTGAACCCATGGAACTTCCTTTACAAAAAAGTATTTATCCATATACCCGGTGATCCAAGATTAGGATCCCTTCTCTATGCCCTTTGTGTCATCCTGTTTATGTGGGCTATTTGTTACTGGATGGACAAGAAAAAGATCTATATTAAAGTGTAAAAAAGTACAAGCCCATTTGCAATGTGACGAATTTATGCCCCACTAAGGCGGCAGAATCATACCTGTGCATACCCCTTGGGACTTTTCCGGTTTGCGCTGGCATGGTAATTGGAACTTTTGCTGTACTCAAAACAATTCTTTATGAAAAAGTCTGTAAAAAAATTAGTCAGTTATTCCCTTGGCCGGATCAGGCGTCATAAAGAACGAATCAAGAAATTCAGTTTTACCAGGTATAAAGAAGATTTTGTCATTACAGCGCAGGAAGAACGTGAAGGAGGATTTTTCAGACAAAATCTATCTCACCTGCAGGTATCAAGAGCATGATTTTTTCTCATAAGCAGTTAGTTTGGTACAGCCCCTGTGTCTACAGGGGTTGTTTTTTATATGATGCACGACTTAAAAGTTAAAGCGTTTCTATTCTTACGGCCTGTTGTTTTTTCAAGGTTTCACCGTTTAAGATTGATTTTCGAAAAGCCGGCATATTACGGATCAGGTTTATCTTCTGCTTTAGTGTCCATGACCGGGTGTAATAAGTTGTCCCCTTTGCAATATCTGACTGTTTCACACTTTTGAAGTTGCCGCCGGCGAGGTACCGTATCGATCTAAGATAGAGATCATGCGCGTGTTCCATTACTTTCATATGAACCTCATCCAGGCTTTCCTTTCCATCAAAACCGGTAAACCCGGTTGTCAGAATATTTCCGGAGTCAATTCCAATATCTATCCACATCACCGTGTTTCCGATCAAATGAAACTGCTTCGTTGCAATACACCAGTTGGTGCAATTTGGGCCACCTTTTATATACGGTGAAAGACCGGTATGTAAATTCAGGATGCCTATACCGGGTTTGATAGATAACATCTTTTCCTTTACCAGCCTTGTACCTGATACAATAATTAGCGCTGGATTTATTTCATTGGTAAATGCAAAAGCTTCATCAGAATTGATGTTTTCTACTTCCAGGATCTTTGTTTCGGGATAATTGGGGTAGCGGTCATTATACTTTTTTTGCATCGCCCACCAGGATTTTGAAATGGCGCTTAAAAACACTTTCTCTACGCCCTTTTCAACCAGCTTAGATAAGCTGAGCTTCCTGGATTGCTTCCTGTTCTCTACGATGATGCCGGCGATAGGAAACTCCTGGTGGATCTTGCTGGCCAGGGCTTTCTGATTGGCTCCGCTACCTATCCAAAGAACAATCTTCATTTATATCGGATTATGGATTTAAGATTTTCAAGCACATTTGTTATTCTCATCTTAGTCTTCCACCAGGGCTCATTATATAGTTCAATCCGCGAGATCTCGAATAGGTCATCTTTTGCGGGGTCATATACATTCTGCTTCACAGCCAGGCCAATTTTATAGCCGGCTGTCTTTGCCAGGTCCTTAACCGTCGCATTAAAACTTCCAACAGGATATGAGATCGTCACCGGGAAATAGCCCATCTTTTCTTCGATCCGCTTACCTGAATTCACTAGCTCATCCATTATTTTCTTTTCATCTGCTATCGTACCGAGCATGGCATGGGTAACAGTGTGTGAGCCGATATAGTGTCCCTCATTTTTCAGCTGGACCAGGTCGTCCCAGTTCATCATGATCTGCGGGAGTTCCACATCGGAATACGTCGCAGTTACCCTTTCCAATATTTCAGACCTCTGTTGATCGGAAAGTTTTTTAAGCTGGGGCTTCAACCGGGATACATACGCTATCCTTTCCTCATTGCTTTCAAGTTTTCCTGTTCTTAATTCTGCAGGAAGAAAATCAAAATTCAGGTCAATGGTATTGATGCCTGTGTGTTGAAAAAGGTATTCCAGGTTATAGGTCCAGGTGGGAATATTCTGGTCGATACAATCCGTAACTACATAAAAGGATGCCCTACATTTATACTTTGATAAGATGGGCGCTGCAAATTCTATGTTATCCTTAAACCCGTCATCAAACATTATTGTTGCATATTTTTTCCCGCGGGCCAGGTTACCTGACTCCATTAACTCCTCAAATAAAACTGTCTCGTAATGATTGCTGATATACTTTATGCATCGTTCAAAAAGAGCAACATCCATCGGGTCCCAGAGCTTTTCCCGTTGGGGGTTAACCCGGTGAAATAAATAGTTTTTCGTCATCATTTTCAATGTTAGGTAAAGATATAGACCATACCTTATTCGCCAAAGATCAAGTTTAAGCCTGCGAAATAAGAGAATTACCCGGGAAATAATCAGTCCATCGTTCTATGTTTATAGACACTAACAGAACTTCTTACTCTCCTGGTAATTCCCTGCCTTTCTTTCCCCAGGTTTTATGAGGAGCACCGTCCATTTTCACTATAGATGGTGTAAACTTTCCAACAATATTTACCAGCGCTTCCTGCGACTGCATGACCATCTCGATGTCCTTGTAAGCAAATGGCGCTTCATCCAATCCTCCACCCAGCAATTTCACGCCATGCTTCTTCAATTCAGCTTTCATGGCGTTTTCCGTTATTGATTGTAAGGCTTTGCTTCTGCTCATCTGCCTTCCTGCACCATGCGATGCTGAATTTACGGAGGCCGGCTCACCCTTACCTTTTACGATATAACCCGCGGCTGTCATGGATCCAGGGATAATACCTAACACATTTTGTCCCGCCGGTGTCGCTCCTTTCCGGTGAACGATCACTTCTTTGCCTTCAAACATTTCCTTCCAGGCAAAGTTGTGGTGATTCTCCACTCTTTTTATCGGTTTACGTCCCAATTGCCTGGCAATCTTATCGTGAATGACGTGGTGACAGGCGGATGCATAGTCGCCTGCAAGGTTCATGGCCATCCAGTATTCAATTCCCTCCTCTTCGTCAAGGTTTAGCCAGGCGAGATTCTTCGCCTCCTGTGGCAACCTTCGTTTGCTGATCGCAAGTTTGGTGTAATAGTTGGCGATATTGGCGCCTAGTGCTCTTGATCCCGAATGTGACAACAGGCCCAGGTAGTCACCCGGTTCCACTCCCAGTATTTCATCCTTCACTTTGATCTCAACAGTTCCGAATTCAACAAAATGGTTCCCCGAACCGGAAGTCCCCAATTGTTTCCACGCCCGTCCATGCAGGTTCTTCAATAAAGGCAACTGGGAAAAAACTTCATCATCCATCACCTCGTGGTCGGCCGCCCTGGCGAATTGCGCTCCGCTTCCGAATAAGGTAGCTTCATTCAGCTCACGGGTAAAATACTGTTCCTTCTGCACCAGTTCTTTTGGGTCGATGTCAAAAATACTCAGGCACATTCTGCACCCAATGTCCACACCAACACCGTAGGGGATCACAGCGTCCTGCGTAGCCAGCACACCCCCGATAGGCAGACCATACCCATGATGCGCATCCGGCATCAGTGCGCCCGCTACCGCGATAGGAAGTTTTGCAGCCGTATACATCTGGTGCATGGCGCCTTCTTCGATATGCTGCTGGCCAAATACATTGAACCGGACACCAGTTTGATTCAGTGAAACTCCCGCGCCATCAGGATTTACTTTCGGCAACAATTGACCGGCGATCGCACCTAACACCGCATCATCTTTAAACGCTGCGGGGTTTGCAAGGATATTCTTTAATATTTCAATGGCAGTTTCCCTTGACTCATGTTTATAATTTTTCTGCATCAGGCTCATTGCAATACTGATCACCGGCCCCTCCGGGAATCCTAATGCTCTCAATTCCTTTCCTGATAATTTCAACTTACTCATCATCTTCTATTTTAAAAAACCGGGCCACATTGACTGTGCCCCGATTTTTTTGTTAATTAAATTAAATTCATTTCAGCATACTGCCGACGGAACCCGATAACTTCCACCTTGGCAGCATCACCCGATCTCTCGTGCTGGTTGGCAATCTCCGCGATCGTCATTGGTTGATCGATCCGGGTGTCAAATCCAAAATGCGCAGACAGCCTTCTTGCTTTTATCGTTCCCAATTTTCCAAACTCATACCGCGCGATCAATCTTCCTTTTCGCATCAGGGCGTTATCGACCAGGTTGACAGAACTGTTGAAGGTACATACCAGCTGAACATTCAGGAAGTCCGACAACAGGCCATCCGATATATTCAACAGGTTTGACACCGATGAGCTACTGGTGTGTTTCCGATCCATAATGATATTCTCTGCGTCTTCAATGATTAATACGGTATCGGGATTGTCGATCAGCAGCTCAATAAACTCCGGGTTCATCAGGTTGCCTGCAACCGAAGGTGATAAGAATAATACTTTCTTGCGGATCTTCCCCACCAGATATCGCAAATAGGTTGTCTTACCCGTGCCTGGAAGTCCGTGCAAAAGCACGATCCCTTTATCTCTTTTTTGATTCAGTCTCTTCCTGATCGTTTCATCAATGCCTTTGAAGTCGTCTTCGTAAAAAAGGTCGATATCGAGTTTGGTCCTTTTGATCTCCATCGCCTTCAACTGCAGGCCACCCCTGTCAGGGACGATCAGGTTGATCTCAAGGGGTTGTTTTCTTTGCTTTTGCCGGAACTGGTTGACCAGTCCTGTCAACTCCTTCACAAACAGCGGTTGATTCCCGTCGTGCATGATCTCGCAGTAATCGTCATCAAACTCGACAATACAATCATTATTCATCACTATCACGGTCTTGTCGAAATGATATTTTTTATGCTCCCGCTGGTACCAACGATACTGGTGAATATCCTTTATCAATGAGGCATATTTCTCTTTAAATACATTAAATGCTTTCTCGCCATCAATACAATTTGTAAAATTCAGGCTTGGCAGCCTGTTAAAGCAATACATGTACAGGCTCTTCGTATCGAGAAAGCGATCATCAAATATATCGTTCACGTTGATCACTTTCTGGTTGTATAAATTTTCCATCGTTCTGTTTTTGAGTATCGAATATTTAACATTGAGCATCGAGACCCGATAGCCATCGGGTTGAGCATTCCATATCTTACCGGCCAAGGCCTTCATTGGACTACCTTATTAGCG
Source organism: Bacteroidota bacterium (assembly GCA_023424015.1). Classification (GTDB taxonomy): domain Bacteria; phylum Bacteroidota; class Bacteroidia; order Chitinophagales; family Chitinophagaceae; genus Terrimonas_B. The sequence continues at coordinate 43,171 of JAFAEM010000035.1, forward strand.
CAATTGGAACTGGCAAACGCTTCCGGCTTGGCCCTGAACGCGAAACCCATTCCCACGATATACCCCATGGCTTCCTTTAACGCGTCGTTACTTTTAAAGCCCGGGTTCGTATTGATATCGGCATGCACTTCCATCGCCACGTTGTACCTGGAAAAAATATTGCACAGGGCATAAGCCGCTTCAACACTTTTGCCAACTTCCATCAGCATCCGTTGCTTAATGGTCATTTTTTGTTTGGTAGTGGCATTATTGATGTACATGAAACCACCCTTTCCCCTCCGGATAAACACGATCACGGTAGCGAATTCAGTGTTCCGGCCTTTTACCTGGCTATCGGTACCGATGCAAACTTTCAACTCAGACCCCATTTCTATTTCATATTGCAACACCCGGTTCACCTCCTCTTCTATAGGTATCCTGATCCGTTCGCCAGATAGTTTTCTCCAGTATTGTTCCTGTTCCATTTTCATAATTTTTCTATTCTTAATTTTCTTCTACAATGTTTGTGATGAGTATTGACTGATCTCTTTCTTCTCATTATCGAATTCGCCCATCACAAACATTAGTTGACGGCTGACTGCCGCATAAATCCAATGGATGCACCATTGTTGACTATCTTGTACCGGGACAGCTTTATCACCAGGTCACTGGCCCAACTATACTGTTTCGGCGTATGTAACACCTGGCAATAATTACCAGCCAGCTCGATTATTCTTTTATTGCTCAGCACAAAAATGGTATTGTTAAAAAACATCCTTTTATTATTGTGCTCATAATAGCTATGCTGCCAGGTACAGGCTATTTCTGCTTCGAAATTCTCGCTGATAAAAGCAAATGCGGCTGATATATCCAGTTCACCAATAAAAGTGACGCAGCTTATCGCATCAAATTCCAAAGCATACAATGCCTTTACTTCCACAAAGTGTCCGTTGAACAGGGCATCCACGCCCCGTATTTTTCTTTTGTTTAATTTCCAAAACATATTCATTTCTTTTTATTTGCGGAAATAGAATGAGTCGAACATTCATTAATCGCTTAACAAGTGACCGTTCTGCCATTGAACTATATTTCCAGTTGGCCCGGAGAAACTTGAACTCTCAGCCACCGCGTTAAAAGTGCGGTGCATCTTACCATTGAGCTACGAGCCAGCATGGGTTGACCCCGGGATTCGAACCCTGATCTTCACATTCATAGTGTGACACTTTACCAATTAAGCTAAGGCCAACATTATAAAACGGCAACAGTTACAGGTATTGAAAATTGAAAACCGGTAGCTATCGTGTTGACCATCGATCATCGAACATTTTCTTTCCTCCTCCCATTTTCCATATAAAAAAACCCGGTCGCTGGCGACCGGGTTCCCTCCTAAGTGCATACACACTTATGCATGGATATCCCCCGATCGCATTCGATCTACGTTACCTGGATTGTCCGCTACCACGAGGCTCTTCATAGCATAGGCATAACTGTAACACCCTGCCAGTGATAAGCCATTCCACACCTGTATATTTTCAAGTGGTTTTCTAAATCGTGTATGTTTAACCCGTCTCAGCAAATTCAATTTTGTTTTAATCTTCACCAGACAAAAAAACCCCGCAATCTCTTGCGGGGTCTGTATTTCATCAGATTCGTTTATTCCAAAACTTATTCATCAGCAATACATGCCCCGCCAAAAGTATAGCCACCATTAGGGCTAAACCTTACTGCTTTTTCATTATGTCCTGTTATGCGTAGCATGTTTATTGTTTATTATTTTTTGCGATGCAAAGATTGAAATTATTTTTTGTTCCTGCCAAATATTTGAATAAAAATTTCGAAATTATTTTTTTGCCCACTTTAAATCTGCAATTTCAATTTCACCATGCTGATTGTCCATCATGAGGTTTTCAAGTTCAATCACCTGGTCATGTCTGCCAAGATTCCTGATCACGCGGATCCGAATAACCGATGGAAATTTTGTAACATAGTAACCATTGTAGTAGTTCGTACTGATCCGGTAGCGACCCGGCTTCGCATTCTTCAACTGGTATACAAAGAGGTTAGCAGAATAGTTCTCAAATGCCTGGTAACTCAGGCCGCCATTCTTTGATGCACCCTGGTGTTGTGTACTGACGGCACCCCCTGGCTCACGGATGCTTATATACCCCGGATTGCCATTATTAGATTCAATATCGATCCGTAGATCCGCTGTTTCGGGAATGATAATAGACGGCGGTATTCGCGACAGATCGAGCTTGCCACCATGCAAGGCAATTATCGCATTCAGATCGGTAAGTATAGTGGCCTTTATATTTGTATTGATGTGCTCCATTTGTTCCGTATTCAAACTTATGCCGTTGTACAAACTATCTACCGCCTGCTGGTATTTTCCCTGCTGGTAGAATACCCAGGCCATGTCGCGATACAAACTGATATTAAAAGGATTTTTCTTCAACAACATTTCATAGATCCCGATCGCTTCATCAAATCGACCCCATTTTTCAAAAATCCATGCCATAGCGATCAAAACCTCATGGTTACCTGCTGCAATCTCCGCGGCATTCATTAAAATTGAATACGATTTTTGTTCGAGACCCGCACCAAAAAAATGTTGCGCTGCATCCATATAAAAACCCGGATCATCGCCGTATAAAGTTTTTAGCCTCTCGTATTCAGCTGGCTTGTCCGCCTTTGTTGCCGAAGCCAGTTCCTGCAGGTATTCCACATCTTCCATATCCTTTAAGCGGTAGGGACGACTGCTATAACCCGGATTGTAATGACGTCCTTTTTTCGAAGTGATTACAATGGCTCCATTTACTGCCCTGCATCCATAGAGTGATGATGCTGCATTATCTTTAAGAACTGCGATAGTCTCAATATCATTTACAGATAACACGTCATTGATATTACCTGAAACAGGTAAACCATCGATCACATAAAGTGGCTGATTATTCCCGCTTATACTACGACTTCCCCTGATCATTACACTGGCCGGGCTACCGGGCTGCCCGCTGGCGTTTGTTACCTGTACACCTGCAACCCGGCCCTGCAATATCTGCTCCACAGAAGTAGCCGGATTTAATATAGTTTTTGACTCAACAATCGCTATCGAACCTGTCAGTGATTGTTTTCTTACCGTACCATACCCTACTACGACTACTTCGTCGAGAGAGTTTGAAATATTGAGCCCAGGCAACTTACCCTGAAGGCCTATACCAGATGCTGTCACTCTAATCTCTCCGCCTGCATCCAGCTCTTGCCTGTGCGTTTCGAATACCTGTTTCTCAAGTGATATTGTGCGGGCATTGGGATCCAGCTTTTTCAGGCGGCTATTGTATACATTCACAACACTATTCAAAACCTGGTACTGGTCCATCGACTGCATTTTTCTCCGTTCAAAACGAGTATCACGTTTAACATATTGAAGTTTTTCGCATTCGGCTTCCAGTTCCTTGGGGGGTGTAATATTATACTTCACATAATCTTCCACTCTTTCCAAAACGATATATGCCGTGTAAGGCGTTACGACTTTCTCTTTTAATCCAAAATCAACTAGATCATTCCAGGATGAACTCCTGATCACCTGGTCGAAGCCTGATAACAGGTTTATCTTTTTTACTCCTTCGTTGATAGTCCCGCCGCTTTTATCTACCGGCAGCCTTTGAATACGATGTACTCCAGATCCGTTTCCATATTCAAGATAAATGGTATCAACATCTGAGTCCAGGGTTCCGGTAACAACCTGGGGCCCGTGTGATCTGAGCGGTAAATATTGGTTAATGATCAATCTCCCGTTCGGCGCTGTCACCTTCAATAGCCAGTTTTCGGCACGACTGCTCATGGTAATAGCATCGCTGATACTATTTTCTTTAAGATTTATGAGGGAGCCTCCACTGGTGCCCGGTATTTCGCGCAAGTGATCATAGTTGGCTTTTGTAGATGTATTGATACAAAAGACCGGCTTGTCGGTCGCAACCGGTATACTCTTTCCATATGAATTATGTCCGTCTGTGAATACAAAAACGATATCCACATCCAGTCCCCTCGTATCTATGACACCGAATTGGGTTGCGCCGTCGTAATTGATATTACGCAGGTATTGTTGCCATCCTCCACCTGATTCTTTACGCATCGAAAAAACAGCGGTATCAAGCGTCTTGTGATTAAATGGTATGATCGTGAGGTGGGTCACCCGGTGCCAGGCCATATATTGTCTTAAAAAATTGACTTCCCGGTTCATTGCCCTTTCAGTGGTGGATGCGGAAGCGTCCCAGAAAACAGCGATCTTTCGCGGATGAATATTATAGACCGAATCCAAAACCGGAGTAGTCCGAATGGCGAAATCAGCCTGGTCTCCTCGAGGACTGGTATATAATTCGTGATCATGGATAAGGGGAATCGCAAAGGAAATAACATGGTTCAAAGCTATATTCTCTGTTATCCATTTTAATTCATAACCGCTGTTCCCTTTTTCAAAATTCCTGTTCAGAAGCAGGCCTGGCCTGGTTACCGGTGCCGCCAAGCTGCTCACCTCTATCGAAAGATCCAGTAAGGATCCTGTGCCGGGAAAATTCAACGGAAGAAGGTATAGGAGTTCATTTTCACGTGGTGTAAGCATTTGCATGATGGTCAACGTCACTTTCCGGGTACTGCGGGCTGCAATCGGATATATCCGAAGACTATACTGATTGGCATAGTCCATGGTCAGCAAGGCTGGGTCGATCCTTTTTCCCACGATGGTGTTGTAAGCATTCGTCGCCTTCCATTTCTCCTCGATGGAACCATCACGGTATTTCCCATGCAGGTCGAGCTGGAAAGCAGTGATGACCTGGCCGGGCTTCAATTCAAACCGGTGTAGCCCTTCAATTTCTGTATCGTTGGGATTATAAAATTCCCACTCCATAAAAGTGGTGGCAGTAAACAGATCTGCCCTGATCTTGATGGAACAGCCTTTGAGTTGCATGGGCTTGTCCCATTTTTGTTGCGCGAGGGATTGAAGCTGAACTCCATTCAGAAGAATGAGCAGCCAAAAATATGTCCGCATAAGCATGGTTTAATAACCTGATGCGGTATTTCGGAGGATTGCATAAATTTTTTTTCTTAGTAAAAAGAAGGGTTGGACCGGGAAGTCGGAAAGCCGGGAAGAATTTTATTGCATATGAATATTTTAGTCACGAGGAGAAATGGGTAGGCGGGGAGGCGGGAAGAATTGGTCGAAGGGCGAAGTTCCTATTGGCTTCAACCAGCAGTAGACAGTAGTATCCACACCTGAAAATAGATGGCGACATAAAAGGTATTAGCACACCATTTCCTATTCAGTCACTTCCTGCGGTGACCGGTAGACATGTAAAAACTGACCTGGCAACTAGGGATTAAAACCTTCAATGCTGATTGATATAAAATTCCAGCTATCGGTATCCTGGCATGTCAGTTCCACCCGGAACGCACCGGCGTAATAATCTTCGTGGAGCCCATTCTTTCCCACGGCACAGTAAGAACCAGATACGATGCACTGATCCCCATCCACCTGGCAGGATTCAACGTCAGACCTCACCAATTCAATATCTTCATACAAGGACTTAAACAGTTGTATCCTTTCAAAGAAATTGGAAAAATCGGTGAATTTTTCCCTGTTAAATTCAAACTCGTCACTATAGAACATATCGGAACATAGCTCCCGTTGGCTGAAAATATCATGTAGTAAATCATCCTTCACCAAAAATGTATTCTCGTACACAGGGTCGGGGTAGAATTCGTCATATATAAAATCAGTTACCCAGCCTTCCAGGTTTATATCGTCCATTTCGAGCTCAAACAACTCCTCGGTAGCAAAACGGTACAATTCCCGATGGGTAACATTGGGACTGCAGGCGCCAAGATCAATACTATGTTCGTTGAGCAGGTCCCTCACTGATTCCCATGCCGCAACGATCTCATCATCTGGAATCATTGCGGCTGCCTTAAAATGGATGGGCCGCCCGATCTTATCGAATACTTTTATCTTTTTTCGGTTATCAAACTCCTTTTCGAAAGCGATAATATTGTTCAAAAAAGCGTTCTCAACTGCTGAGGGTATTGGATTGTCTGATAAGCTGGCGATGACAGCCCCTCTCTCCAGCATGAGTTTCATTTTCAAAAAATCGTTCTCTGCCCTCAGGCGTTCTTCGTCATCAAGGTGTTCAAATTCCTTCATAGCTGTATGTTTTAGACAAGGTACATTGCCTAAAACAGTTTTCCCTGTTGTCCGGGCCGCCTAAAAACGTTTTTTTCCAGGCTCCACTCCTCTGCGTTCATGCCGTATAATTTGCCATATTTCTTGTACTGGTCGGCCACCATTTTTGCGATAGCGCCTTCACCCCGCATACGCACACCCCACCTGTTGTCATTAACCGATCCGCCATGACTGTTTTCGATCAGGTGCCAGACCTTATCGGCGCGGTCGGGAAAATTTTTATAAAGCCAGTCATGAAACAAAAACTTGACCGACCCGTTCAACCTGATAAAAGTGTATGCGGTAAAACTTGCGCCATTATCGCGGGCCTCTTTCATAATTCTTTGCATTTCATGCTCGTTGAGACCTGGTATCATCGGCCCCATCATAACGCCCATACGTACTCCGGCCTTACTGAGTTCGTTGATCACTTTCAGTTTCTGTACGGCTGTGGTCGTGCGAGGTTCCATCACCCGGCGCAGGTCTTCATTGAAAGATGTGATGGAGACCATGGCAGAGACGATCCTTTTTTTGGCCATCTCCTGCAATACATCTTTATCTTTTATTATCCAGGAATTCTTGGTGAGTATGCCGACTGGCTGGTTAAACTCATTACAGACTTCCAGCAACTGCCTTGTAAGTCTAAACTTTTGTTCCGCGGGCTGGTAGCAGTCCGTATTTCCACTTAGCATGATTGGCGTTGCATCCCATTTGGGGTGCATCAGGAACTTGCGTAAAAGTTGTGGTGCGTTTTTTTTGACGATGATCTTACGTTCAAAATCAAGACCAGCACTATACCCCCAATATTCATGCACATTGCGGGCATAGCAGTAAATGCAGCCATGTTCACACCCCGCGTAAGGATTCATGCTGTACATCATGCCCACATCAGGACTGTCAACCTTGTTCACGATGGTTTTTGAATCCTGTTCGATGTATTGGGTAGGACTATTTTCTTCCGACCAGTCGTCAATACCTTCTACATGCTCGCGGGTTGACTCCGTTTTTAGAAATTTATTCTTTGTATTGAACTGCGCACCCCTGCCCTGGAGATACTGATCGCTTTCCTGCTTTTGGGTTGAGGATACCTTAACATGATCCTGCCTTAATTTAGCTGGCATTGTTTTCAATTTAGAGTTAACAGAAATTCCTTTTTTAATCAATTCAACCACTACCAGTCCCACAACCAGTAACTCTTTATTAATTCAGCTATAGAAGTTCATACTAACCCAAACCGAATAGCTCTCCCTGCCTGGTCGATACGGGCAGGTTCTGAAATTCAAACCGCGCAACAGTGCTATATCTCAATTCACCGACAGGTCTTCTTAAAAGGGCCATGCTATCAGCGATAAAACGACCGGAAAAATTTTTTGTGCTGTACTCCAGCCAGCCCTTTTCGTATTGCCAGGGTTTTAATTTACGGGCAATGGTAAGATGGGGTTCCAGCATAAAATGCGGTTTGTTCTCGTCATTCAGTTTCATCAGCCGTTGCGTCTGGCTGCGGACTTCTTTTACCAGGGTCTGCACCGGCAGCCGGGATGCCACGTTTATAAATATGGTATGCGAAGGAAAGCTGCCGAAATCTTTAAACTCTACCTTGAATGGCGGAAAGCTCATCCCCACCAGTTTCAGGCGATTGATCAGTCGTTCTTCCATCATTTCATATTGTATAAAGCCAGCCAGGGCCAGGTAAGTGATGCCACCCGAGTTGCCAACCCCGTATTTTTCGCTGAATTCCTTTTTCACCTGCATGATCTTCTTTCTCAAATCCTCGTGGGGATTCAAAACAAGCAGGTATTCATATGCCCTGTAACCGGGCAGGGTGGGTCCTGTGATTTGCATTTGTTCGCCGTTTTTATTTTTAAGAAATGCTTATTTTATTAGTATAAATTTACTAAATTATTTAGCTTTACCAAAAATCTTTTTATGCACAGCCATGAATTTTTTGGGGCTGCTGACGAGCAGGCCGCAGCGGCCTTCGGCCAGTCCGGGGATGATATTACCGGGGGTGGCATTGACCTGAACGAGGAATTGATTAGGAATAAATCGTCCACTTACCTCATTCGCATGAAAGGTGATGCGATGAAGGACGCCGGGATTTTCGATAATGATGTGTTGATCGTTGATCGTTCGATCAGGCCGGCAAACGGGAAGATCATCGTAACTGTTTTAAATGGAGAGTTGCTGGTACGGCGTTTTCACAAAAACTTTTCTTCGGCATTCCTGATACCGGAAAACAGCCGCTATAAGAATATCAATTTGGCTGAATTTACCGATTTTACTGTCTGGGGTGTGGTCACGTTTGTCATACACCAGGTATAAAATATTTAAAAAAAAGCACCGCTACATTAGCAGCGGTGCTCTCACAAACTTTCGCTTTTTATTTCAGTATACTGAATTTTCTTGTAACCAATTGTTCTCCAAGAATGAGCTGCAGGTAATAAATACCATTCGGCAGGCTACGTGTTTCGTGGTAAGTTAAAACATTATAGCCAGGCATCAGCCGTTCGGTATAGGATCTTAAGGTGAGGCCGTTTGCCGCTACGATCCGTACCTGCACTTTCTGGATACCGGCTGACCGGACTGCTACCTGCAATTGATCATTCACAGGGTTTGGAAAGATCTGCACAGTTGGCGAATTTTCATTGGCGCGGCGAACCGAAATAATATTGCTCAACTGTTCCCTGCCATTTTCTAAAACGGATTTCAATTGATAATAAGCTACAGCGCCAGATACCGTATTTAAGTTGTCTATGGCCTGGTAAGTATTTACTTCGTTCACGCCTTTTTTGCCCGGTACCCTTGCAATTTCAGTGAATGATATTTTGTCCGTACTTCTCAATACGATAAAATGATCTGCTTCCTGTGCACAAAGTGTGGACCAGTCAAGCAACACCTGCTCATTATGCAGGTTGGCATTGAAACTGATCACCTGGCAATTCAGTACATAAGAAAGACATCGCCAGTCCCGCTCGGTCGGGCAGCCACCATCACCCGGCACAGGGGTATGCTGTACCACGGTGATGGAACCAGGCGAAGCATCACCAGTTATTGAGCCACCATTGCCCATGTAGGATGAAGTTCCTTTCGCAGATGAATTGTCATTGTCAAAACGATCATCGAGTCCATCGCCATCCGTATCCACTCCCGTCAATGTAATGTTGTCGTCCTGTAAATTGTTATGGTTGAAATCATTTCCTTCAACGATATCCGGAGTTCCGTCATTATCTGTGTCGCTGTCCAAGTAATCGGGTACGCCGTCGCCATCTTCGTCATATACGTGAATACCATCCCCGCCAAAACCATTAAAATCATCATAGACATTGTCGATCCCGTCGCCGTCAGTATCGATGCCGGAGGGAAGGAGGTACCCTGGTGTAGTTTGTCCTTCGATATTATCAGGTATACCATCGTCGTCGGAGTCGATATCGTACACATTTACCCCCGCCGTTCCATCAGTGTTGGGTAAATTCAAAGATGCCATCGCAGCTACAACATTGCTCCAGCCATCGGCATTATAGGTGCCATCAATCCTGCCATTCCAATCTGCGTCTGTAAAACCAGCTTCACGTGTGTCGGTGATACCATCGGAGTCGCTATCCAGGTCGTATGGATTTATACGGCTGTCGGCGTCCATATTTTTATTTGGATAAAAATCGGCCCTGCCGTTATTATCGGCATCGGTTCCGGTGAGTACCAGGCTATTTGCCGCATTCTCAGCAGTACCGTCATTGTTCGTATCGCCATCTACGTTATCGCAAAGACCGTCAAAATCATCATCAGTGAAACCATCGATCCGGCCGTCGTTGTCGAAATCCAGGCCAAAAACTTCTGCTATATCCGGTATACCATCGTTGTCACTATCAAGGTCCAGGTAGTTAGGAATACCGTCGCCATCTGTATCTATAGCGCCTAGTCCTTGTCCCGATCCGATCACGCCGCCCGACCCGGCATCTACGTTCTGTGAAAGTCCATCATTGTCAGTGTCTGAATAATTGTCGATCCGTCCGTCCCCATTAGCATCTACACCAAAACTCTCAACGGTATCAGGTATGCCGTCATTATCGCTGTCGAGATCGAGGTGATTGGGGATGCCGTCAAGATCCTTATCCATGTTATCGTTTACCCCATCCGAGTTAGTGTCTGCAAAGCCCGGGAAGTTATTATCCCGGTAATTGGGTATCCCGTCATTGTCTGAATCTGCGCTGGGGTCAAAATTATCGTTGTAACCATCCGCGTTGTTGTCAATATAGCCAGGGTAGTGTATGTCTGACCAGTTGGGTACACCATCGCTGTCATGGTCCTGCGTAGCCGCGGGGTTATTGATTTCAATATAATCTGGAATTCCATCGTCATCGTCATCGATATCCGGACATGCAGTGATGTATATATTGAGCCGTATCGTATCATCACACGAACCAGCTCCATCAAAAAAGGCATAAATAGTGCGGGTGAAATTCACCGGTATAAAAGGATCATAAAGTGTAGCATCTGTAAAAGGCATGGCGGTATAGAAACGATATCCCGCAAATTGCTCATACGGCAACATAACAGTCACCGACGGACATATATTGGTCAGGAGCATATCACTCACCGGGTCGCAGGATCCCAAGACTGTATTCACGACCGGTCCGGGGACGATACAGCCACTCACTACCACACCACTGGAATCGTAAAGACTCAGCGTTGATAATTTTCCATTATAACTGATCCTTGCCTGGTTGCTGATACTGCTGCTACAGGTCAGCACAGCACAGGAGGTTGATGTATACACTTCGAAACTCGCCTCGCCTGAAGCACTGGGGACCATCTCACCTCCGTTCGTGGCATTGGCACCGGAACCGATCCGGAATATTACTGTATTGGTTAGAAAATCATACTCAGCTTCATCGTCACCAGCTGCATCTGTTTTTGCAACGCCATCTATCCGCAACGTTCCGGGTTTGTAACTCGTTCCGGCTGGTATACGGTCAGTAATGACGGTTTCTGTACTCGCATCGTTACCACCGTTTCTGTAGGAGACGGTATACAGCAGATCATCGCCGGGTAAAAGCGTGCCGCCGTCAATATCTGTTGCTGACTTGGAAATATTAAACTCAGGTGTAAACTGCGAAATAGCCGTCGATACTACCTGCAACATATAATTCTCCGAAGGCGAGCTAAAACGAATGCTGGCCGAAGTCTGGCTATTGCCTAATACGGCATTTAAGGCATTGGGTACATCGATGATGTCCGCGTCATAGCCTAGTGTATTCTGGTGTGCGGGTACCCGCGTCGTCACAACAGCGCCTTTATAAGAAATGGTACTGTTCCACATATCGTTTAGATCAGCCGTCGCATTGGGTGTCATGTTTGTAAAAGTGCCAACGAGCGGATTCGAATTCTGCTTGAATGAAAACTCGTCCGTTTGGTCGCGGTCGCCATCAAATACCACGGCACCCAACTCACAACTAACCGGTCCGGCAGGGGGAGTAAGAAAGCCTGTAATGGGAACATGCAGTGCCGGGTCGCCTCCATTCATGATAACGGACCCATCGAATACTGTAAGGTTTCTCACCACCGTAGACGGGTCGGCATAGGCGATCACGATAGTCCAACCGCCGGATCCATTTTCAATACCCGCAGGCCCAACCACATTGGCAATGGTATAGGTTCCATTTGGATTATTGGTATTGATCAACGAAGTAATATCTGCAAAGCAGCGGTATCCGGTATGCGGCAGCCCGGGCACCAGGGTGCCGTTGTGGTAATCAGTTTGAGCTGATGCCACGGTATAATAGTTCGTCGACCCGGGCACCATAATATCCACATTCGATTCATTATTGATCCAGGCGGTATTGCTACCATCTGAACCCTGCGTGGCACCCCAATACAGACCAGCCCAAAGTACATTTACACAGGATGGGAGATTGAGGTCTGCGGAGGAAGAGCATATAGTTGAATCCGAAGATCCCTGCAGCTGTAAATCAAAAGAAATATCCGAACTGGTTATCACGTCCTGGTGAATTTCTACGGCGATGGTATTGTCACCTGCTACAAAGTAACTGGCAGGGATATGATAAGGTACAGGGGTCGATTCGGCTGAACCGCTAATATTGGAAGAAGCCACTGTAGCATGTGTGATGGTGCCGGCAGGCATATTGCTCCGTAACACTTCCACACCATTTACATATACGACCGCACCATCATCCCTCACCAGGTTCAGTCGGAAACTGGAAAAATCATTGGGATTAGGAATGTTAATCGTTTTGCGAAAATATGTGGTGATCCATTTGTCGCCCGTCGGTGAGCATACGGTACCACCACCACCTGATGGAATACAAGTTGTCTCATCTCCATCTCCATAACCAAAATGGCCATTACCTGCAGGCCAGGCTGCATCATTAAAAGCTGGTGTCTCCCAATTGGCTGGACGGGTATTATCAGCAAGATATTTCCAGTTTGACTGATACTGGATAAATGTTGTATGATCGTTTGGGTTACCCAGTAATTGCATATTAAAGCTGAGATCCGAGCTAGTCGCATTAGTCTGGTGTATCTCTACGGCGATTGTATTGTTACCGGCAGTAAATGTAGTGGACGGTAAGGTCACACTCAGAATAGCATTACCATTATCAGTGGCATTGGTGGCAAGCGTACCATGCGCCAATGCGCCTGCAGGAAGATTATTCCGGTAAACTTCCACACCATTTACATATACAGCAATTCCATCATCCCGCTTTACATTCATTGTGAAATCGCTATGCGCGGAGGGATTGGCAATATTTACAACCTTTCGAAAATAGGTAGTGATCCATTTTGTGCCGGTAGGATTACACAACGTTCCCCCACCACCCGATGGTATGCAGGTGGTTTCATCACCGCTGCCATATCCAAACTCTGCGAGGCCGGTTGGCCATGCGCTATGATCATAGCCTGTAGTATGCCAATTCGCGGGGCGGGTATTGCCCGCACGATAATACCAGGAGGCGCCCCAGGCAAGATACTCGGTAGGAGGAATGCCATCGATGTCGATATAAGCAGCCGGATTGTCATTATTGGTAGCATTACCCCCCGGGGGCGCATCAGATGTGCTGGTGGACGTAGTGGTGATGATATTGTTGGATACATAAACAATATTGCCACGTACTGATGGGTTGCTGAACCTGGGTGTAAAAGGCCTGAGTACCTGTGCACCCGCAAACAGGGCAGAAAACAACACACACAATACCAGGGATAATTTCAATTTCATAGTAACGGATTTCAAATTTTTGGCCAGGGCACTGATCTATTGCACAAGTACTTTCTGGAATGTAACAACGCCCTGATCCTTTCGAACTTCCCAGATATAAATACCCGGGTTGAGAGAATATTCTTTATATGTAGTACCGGCATGAACAGTCAACTTTTCATTGACTACTTCCCGGCCGTTCATTTCATAGATACGTAACTGCACAGCTGTCTGACGTGGTGAAGCCATTTGTAGTTTCATTCTACCATTGGTTGCTGACACAGTTTTTACTTCAAATTCACTGGCGTTATTCACGATTCGCCGTGTGCCGAGATACTCTTTTCTATTATCGATATCTGTTTGCGACAGACGATAATATGAGGTTCCGGTGAGTGGCTTCTCGTCAATGTATTTATAATCACGCCGGTCCGAAGACTGGCCTGAGGACCCGATCGTAGCCAATAGTTCGTAATCTGTACCATTGGCAGATCTTTCCAGCTGGAAATATTTATTGTTGTGTTCGGAGGCAGTTGCCCAGCTCAGCTCTACTTTTCCCACCTGGTTGAGTCGTGCATCAAACTGGAGTAATGATACCGGTAAAGTGCTGGTCGCAATAACGGAATACTGATCCGTTACACAACCGAAATTGTCTGTCACCGAAAAGTTTGTTACGCCCGCAACCGTCGGTGTGAAATTGATCGACCTGGAATTTTCACCCGTGCTCCAGTTAAAATTATTTACATCATTGGGCCATGAAGCACTGAGCGTAACCGGGGTATTGATGGCTACTGTTACATCTTCGGTCAACCCTGCATCCTTAATGATGGTGAATTGATCAAAGATGGTTCCGTTACGCCGCAGCATTTTTGCATCGAGCCGGTTGTCCTCTACTTCAAAATAAAATACGCCCCCATCATTCACTGAGAATGGAAATGCATAGGCATCGAAGTTGGTTTGTGTGCCACCACTCGCGCCTGTTGAACCGGCCACTACATATACCGTTCCATGGTTGGCCGGCGTAGAATTATAAATATATGGGCATGAATTAGCACTGCCATCATAATAGGCGCTGGAAGTACTAACAGCATGTGTGCCGGGTGTAAATGAAGTCCAGCTGCCGGTAAAGTTCTTTAACATATAACCTCTTTCATAACCATGGCTGTGGCCATTGATGATCAGGTCCACACCGCGGCTTTCGAGGTATGTAATAAAATTCTGCCGAATGGCGATCAGGTCCGACTCGGTATCCGAGTTATGGCTTGTTTTTGTATAGGGTGGATGGTGCCAGTAGGCAACGGTCCATTTTTTGGTATTTGCAGCCAGGTCGGCATCGATCCAGGACTTCAGTGTACTTGACCCGGCAGTAAGCATGCTAGTAAGGTCAGCCTCGGTACCATATGAATCAAGTGAAAGAAAATGGATATTACCCACATCATAGGAATAAAAATTCTGATAGTTTGAAGGCACACCGCCGGCTTCTCCATTCTGTGGCACCGTAAATATGGAATGATAGGGCATGGAGCGGGAAGCCTTGTTGGCAGAAGAATTTCCATAATCATGGTTGCCTGGCGCGGGATATAGTTTGTGATTCTTCAGGATATTGTTACCATATATCCCAAAGAAATTATTCGTGTATTCGACGTCAGTGCCCGAGTTATACGCATTGTCGCCCAGTAATATCCAGGCATCGGGTGCATCAATTCCGTTTGTGGCCAGGTAGTTCCTGTAATTGGCAAGGTTATCATCCTGGTAGGCTGAATTGCCTCGACCGCAATCCCCAAATGCAACGACGCGGATCTTACGGGTTGTGTTTTCTGGCGGATTTGTCCTGAAATAATTGTCGGCATCTCCCTGTAATACGGTTCCGTCGGTGGCAGATACCCGGTAATAATATTTTGTATCAGGCACCAGGCCGGTGATGGTAACGGAATGTTCGGTCGTGGGGCAGGATTCATCAGGACCGGCTATTGTGTATGCCCCCAGCACTGTGCCAACTTCTACACGGCCGTTACAGGCTACATTGGTTCTCCAGCGGATGGTTATTGATGTTTGCGATCCGCTCTGCAGATAGGGCCCGCGGCTTATCACCGGCGTACCACCACCTATATTTCCAAGCAATTGCAGGTTAAAAGACAAATCGGAACTTGTCGCATCACTTTGGTGAATTTCCACTGCGATCGTGTTTGCGCCTTCAACAAAATTGCAACGTGAAAGACTAAAAGAAATTGGCGTAGTCTCGTCACCGCCGCTGATAGCAGCCGACGCAAAGGTGCCATGTGCCGGTGCACCGGCGGGCATATTATTTCGGGCTACCTCCGTGCCATTGAGGTACACAATAACACCATCATCCCTGACGACATTTAATGTAAAATTGTTATAATTATTGAGGTCCGTGATATTAAAAGTCTTTCTGAAATAAGTAGTCACATACTTATTATTTGCATCTGGTCCATACGACACGGTAGTCGCGGGCCCGTCAGCATAGCCAAGTTCGGAAGCACCACTGGACCAGGCTGCATCATTAAAGCCTACTGTTTCCCAACCGGCGGGCCGGGTATTGTTGTCGCGGTATTTCCAAACATCACCGAAGTTGATGATTGCCGACGGTGCAGTATTCGCGAGCAGCTCCAGGTCGAAAGTGAGGTCCGTACTGGTGGCGGAGTTTTGGTGAATTTCGACCGCGATCGTATTGCTGCCGTCCACAAAATAGCTGGATAAAAGTGATGTTGTCTGAGGGGTGCCCCCATCATCGCTGGCAGCCGAGGAGGCAAGGGTTGTATAGGTTCGGCCGGCAGGCATGTTATTGGCATACCGCTCGGTACCATTTATATACACCACCACACCGTCATCGCGTCTTACATTTAATGTAAAGTCGGAATAGCTGCCGGGGTTTGTAATGTTTACTGTTTTACGAAAATAGGTGGTGATATGCTTGTTGTTGGCATCTGACCCATAACTAACAGTAGTAACGGGACCATCACCATAACCAAGTTCGGCCGCGCCACTTGACCAGGCCGCATCATTGAAACCTGACGCCCGCCAGGTTGTCCCCTGGTTTGAGCCATCGTCGAGGTATTTCCAGGTGCTCCCGTAGGAAATGATCACGGTTTGTGAAAAACTAAAGTTTATTATACCGGCAAGAATGATGGAAAGAATCACTTTCCTGGTGGTAGAAAATGGTTTCATCAGTTGGTGGATATTGTAATTGACCATAAAACAACTAAATAATACCTTAAAGCACAAGAGATATTGGGAAAAATAATAAGCAGAAAACCGCATGCAACAAGTGAAACGCTCTATATTTAGTACCAAAGTGATATGCGTGAAGAGACACAAGTATTCCAACGCTGGCAGCATGGTAAAATTGCCAGGTAAGATCACCTGCACTATTGCGGTTTTTATCATCATTATTGGGGCTGCCCGATTTCAGGCATCACCCTCGTTTGCGGATCAAACTGATGAATTCTTCACTCACCAACTGGAGTCGGTTAAAAAAGAATTGACCATTTTAAAAAAAATTAATCAAGAAAAAGCCGAAGCTGCCGCGTTAAGACAACAATTCATCAACTGCCGCAAGTCTTATAAGCAGTTGGCTGTATTGTCGGAGTATTTTAATATTTATGAGACCAAGTTCCTGAATGGCCCGGCGCTTCCCCGGGCCGAGGATGGCACTCCTGACGTGATTATTCCGCCACAGGGTTTCCAGGCTTTGGAAGAGCTGATCTTTGGGGATGATCAACTGCCCGAGTATGCAGTGATCGGAGAATTAATTGAGAAAATGCTGTCGGTGTTGCAACAAATCGAAAAAGAACCGGATCGCCAATATAAGTTCCGCCCTGAGATGGTATGGGATGCCCTCAGGTCATCAGTCGTACGATTGGCTACCCTTGGGTTAACAGGTTTTGATTCGCCGGTAGCACTGCATTCTTTTGATGAGGCTCGCGCAACTATTGAAGGAATTAGAAAGGTCTTGGCATTATTCAAACGGGATTTGGATAAAGATCCACGGGCGTGGAAACAACTGAACAGACTTTTAATATCAATGGACAAGCGACTTGCGACTGCAGGAGATTTCAATCGCTTCGACCGCCTGGATTTTATCACCACATTTATCAACCCTATTTATAGAGAACTGGTAATTACCCGAAAATCGTCGGATATAGGTATACCGGAAGGGCGAAGCCCGGTCAATTTTAACGCTGAATCCATATTTGACAGAAATTTTTTCGATATCAATTTTTTCTCGCCTGGGAAAGAATATCGACCCACAGAGAAACGAATAGAGCTGGGCAAAAAGCTCTTCGCAGACCCTGTACTTTCGGGTTCCGGCAACCGGAGTTGCGCGAGTTGCCATATTCCCGGGAAAGCATTTACAGATGGGCTAAAGGTTCCCATGGCCATAGATGACAAGACCTTACTCAGGCGAAATACACCCACCTTATGGAATTCTGCACTCCAGACAAGGCAATTCTTTGATACCCGTACGGATATTCTGGAAAATCAGTTGAAGGAAGTAGTTCATAATACTGAAGAGATGGAAGGTTCACTTCACGCGGCAACAGCAGTATTAAAGAAGTCGCCGGAATACCTGTTACAATTTAAAGAAGCTTATGCGGATGAACCGGAGCCGTTAAATGCATATAATATTGCAAACGCGATATCATCTTATATCAGGACATTGATATCTCTGAATTCCAGGTTCGACCAATACATGCGCGGTGACAAAACCAAATTGAATTCGAGGGAAAAAAAAGGTTTTAACCTGTTCACTGGCAAGGCTAAATGTGCAACCTGTCATTTTATCCCATTGTTTAATGGACTGGTGCCACCAGAATTTACCGAAACAGAAACAGAAGTACTGGGAACTCCGGCCACAAAGAATAAAAAAAATGCAAAGCTCGATACGGATGCCGGTAAGTTTGAATTAACACAATCGGTGATCCACAAGTTTGCGTTCAAAACTCCGGGGTTGAGAAATATTGAAAAAACCGGGCCCTATATGCACAACGGCGTATTCGATACACTGGAAGAAGTCATGGAATTCTACAATGAAGGCGGGGGAGCGGGCCTGGACATTGCACCCGAAAATCAAACCCTGCCTACAAATAAGCTCGATCTTTCAAAAAAAGAGATCGAAAGCATTATTGCGTTTATGAAATCACTGACCGACCCGGCAATCACCACCTACAAATAATAAAGCTCCCCTGTTTTTAGGGGAGCTTTATTCAAATAACCTGTACGTTTAAAGTTTCTGCAACTTCAGATTCTGATCGATGCCTGCTCCGAGAATATGCAGGTAATAAACCCCGCTCTTCAGTCCCTGTACATTGATCATCACATTATTGTTGCCTTTGCGGATATTGATCGACTGTTTGAGCACCACGCGCCCGCTGTTATCTGTTATCTTCCATACCGCAGTTCCTTCTTTTGTGGATGAAACCATCAGGCGGGTGTCACCGGTTGTCGGATTGGGCGAGAGGATCACACGATTGGCAATATCACCCAGGTTGACGGATACTATATTGGAATAAATAAACTTACCGTCACTGTCAACCATTTTCAAACGGTAGTAGATCACCGTAGATGCAAGATTATACACCTCATGATCCAGGTGTGAATACAGATTCTGGTTATTAGCGCTGCCTATCGCTGTTACATTACCGATCACGTTGAAGCTTCTGCCATCGAGGCTACGTTCCACATCGAAATGTGAAGTATTGATCTCGTTGGCGGTTTCCCATTGTAATAGCGTCGCGTTGTTTTGCAGGCTTGCCTTGAAAGAAACCAGGTCAACCGGCAGTGTGATATGAGAGTTGCTGAAATAGAATGATGAGAAGCTGCTAATCTCACCCTGCAGCACATATCCATTATTGGTGCCAAAAGCCTCTGCCACAGTAGGTGTAATTAACTGTGTATTGGCTACCATCGCTGTCTGGTTGACGTCATTATTCTTTAAAATGTTCAACCCGCTAACCGCACCGGAATAACCATCGGCAACAAATGCATCAAATTCTGCCTTCGAAATATAAAGCCTGATCCATACCGGGCTCGATGGTTGGTTTTGAGGTGTAATCGTCAGGTTACGGTTCAGGTATTTTTTGCCCAGCTTGATCCTGCTGGCACCGTTGACTTTGTACAATGTCGTGGTAATGGTTCCCAGGTCCTGGCCCCTTGCATGGATCTCCGCCACTATATTACTATTGGTATCGGTAATTGGCACCCACAGATTGTTGTTTTCATTAGCTGCGCTGATCACAACCGTATTTGCGTTTTCAAATACATTGGGTTTTCCCGGGGCAATTTCAACACTATTTGGTATCGTACTCTTGTTATTATTTAATGGATCGGCGATATAACCCAGGAAAGTGTATTTCTGCAGACAACCTGCACATGCAGGTACTACCGGGAATTGTGCACTGGGACCCGAAGTACTGGTACTTCTGTCCATCACCACATATATATCTTTTCCATTGGGCCCGAATGCCAGGTCGCGGTAACGGTTAATGCTGCCGAAATAACTAACGGTATCGTAACCGCCGGTTTTTATCACTGTATCACCTGTACCATTCAACCTCATCCTTACCAGGCGTCCCCACTTCAAAGAAGCTGCAACAAGTGAACGTCTCCAACCGGGAATATTTGATTTGGTATACAGGTCAAGGCCCGACCAGCCCTCAGAAGGCCACTCTCCATTGTTTGGTATTGGTGTGGTATTCCAAAGAGAATTAAGACTGGGATAAAGATCTGAACTTGGGTATGCGGAAAACAGTGGATCCTTATAGTTCGTTATCGCAGCTGCATTGGCTGTTTCATTGTTAATCACCGGGCAACTTGAAGGGTGCGCGGGGTTCATACCAGGTGCAGCACCTGCTGTTGTACCATTAGCATTATTATCTTTTGCATATCCGATCACCAGCGGGTGACCATAGTTCATATCCCGTTCAATTATATTGACCTCGTCATCGCTGAATGGGCCATGAGACGAGCCATACAGTTTATTAAGTACCGGATCATAGGCAAACCCCTGGTTGTTGCGGATACCGGTAGCCCATACCGCGCTTTGTACGCCGAGTGTAACATTATATGGATTGTCGTTGGGTATCCACCTGTTTAATGTACCGGCATCTGCATCGGGTTCGAGGTTGAACCGGAGAATCTTTCCTTCGTATGAATTCAGCCATTGTGCTTTCAGGGTACGCATGTGGTTACCAAACTGGCCTGCACCCATATCGCCACTTGCATAAAACAGGTAGTCGACGCCATTCACTGGCACAATGATCATACGTTGAGAGTTGTGGTCATTACTGCCAGGCAGGGTATCACAAAGCGATACGGGAGATTCAAGCCGGTTGGTACCGGTATTATAGGTGAACCGAACAATGCGGTTGGTAAATACGGTGGAGGAAGTGCGGCTATGTACATAAGATATGTAAACATAATTTTGGGGTGTAACCGGGTCTAAAAACCGGGGATGAAGTACAAGGCCCGCCAAACCGCCCTGGAAACCGGTAGTATTATCGAACTGGGCATTGAACACCCTGTCGGCAAGGGGCAGAAAGGTGCTGTTCTGGGCGATGTTCAATACTTCAGTTTTACCACCGGATTCAGGATCTATTCTATTAACGCGATATCCTTTCGATTCAGTTACCCACAGGTAATTATCCGGTCCATACGTTACTTCCCAGGGGTCGGCGAGCAGGTTGGGACCCGACAACGTTGTGGTCTTGAATACTTCATTCATGCGCCCCGAACCCGCCGTCACACAAATATCAAATCCATAATTACCAGATGGGGCGGTAGTATTATTCTTATGTATTCTTATATAATAAGTGTTTCCAATAGTCAGGGCGGTACCCACGGTAAGCGTAGCGCCACTTGCACAGGCCACCTGGGTCATAGAACCACAGCTACCCGACAAAAGCTGTATTCTTACATTGCCGCTGCCGCCCCAGCCTCCACCGAGACTGGTGAGCTTGATGGTGGGAAAGTTTGCCGGCGCGACAAATTTGTACCAAACATCCTGTGATGTGGTTGATCCGCAGGAGGCGATACCTGCTCCTTCCACCGTAGCACCGGTGAGGGTTTGATTAGTAAGCTGACTGCTGCCAGGTATACAGGAAGAAGCTGCCGTTATATCTGTGGCATTGGCACAATTGTCATTTGCAGGAGGTATAATCTCGTTCCACGAAATGATGGTCCTGCGTGTGTTGATATTGTTTGTTTGGGTTTGTGTAACGTTTGCTACATTTCCAGCTGTTGCACGAATATTATACGCTGCCGTATGTGATTGATCACTACCCCCGGTATTCCTATATTGATCGGCTAACCCTGTTTTACTCCAACCAGCGCCTGTTAGGGATCCCCAGGTACTAGCCGCAGCACTAGCCCAAAAAGCCATGGTAACCGTCTTGGATACCGTAGTTGTCAACCCGGTTATCTGAACGGCTGTGTTGGTTGTCGAGTTGGTGGTCTGCGCAACATGAACACCCCAGGTGCTATTGCTATTGGTGGGCCTGAACACGTACATGATGGCAGATAGCGGGATGCTACTACCTCCACCCGAAACTACAGGATTCCCCGACCAGGTTCCGTTAAACGTACACCAGAAAACCCGGGTAGATTGGTTACCTCCCGAGTTATATGCAGCTTCTGAAGTCCATGTCTGGCCGGCAGCAGAAACAGTTAGTGTGACACCGGTATTCCTGTAGTGTGCAAAGATCACCACAAGATCGCCTGCCTGCATGTTTGCAGGAGGAGAAACGGTAACGGTATTTGTAGTTAACGATCCGTTATCGCCGGGATTACTGGATACATTAAAAAAACTTTGTGAAAATAATTGACTTGTAATAATGATAAAGAGCAAAGAAAGTAGTGGTTTTTTCATCGATTGGTGGATTTGGGTTACAAAATAGCAATCAAATAATATTTATGTAAAGAGTGTTTACACCTCTTTTAAACTAGTAGAAACCCCTATTTTTTTTAAGTATCCTTTCTATTGACCATGTTCACTGGATCGAGTATTTTGCTGCGTCCACTATTATGAAAAAACCATAACCACTATGAACCTTTTTACTCCATCTCGAACCAGGAATGGAATTTATGTACTCATTCAAACCATAGCTTTTTTAGTAATTCCACTTATTTTCTATGGTCAAACCTTTGTTGGCGTATCAAGCAACCCTGCTGATAATGGCGGTTTTACCAATGCCACTGTTGCCGTAACGCCTCCAGGTGGTATGCAGGCAGGAGACCTCGTAGTCATATTCGCACATACCCGGAGCACTTCTGCGAACCTTGCCATTTCAGCTACCGGTGGCCAGACCTGGACAACGGAAGCCACCTACCAGGGCGGCACTCAAACCACACGCATATTTTGGTGTACATATAATGGTACATGGGGAGCGAACCCGTCTGTCAGTGGGGGAAATGGAAGTAATCCCATGTCGGCCAGTATGTATGTATTCAGACCTGTAAATAATACCAGGCCATGGGATGTGCATATCGCGCAGGATGTTTCAAATAATACAGGTACACTTCATACAATTGTTCCACCGGCCGCCACTACAGTTCCAAACACAGTTACTATGGCCTTTTGGGCCAGTGCTAATGACAATACCTGGGGTACACTTACGGGGACGGGATGGAGCAAAACGGGATTAGCTAATCAATACAGGAACACCGGCGGTAGTGATCAATCACATACAGCAGCCTACAATATTCGCCCGACAGCGGGTGTGCTGGCTGATGTATCGCAAACTCAGTCCGCGAGTTTAAACGCCCGCAAGATGATTGTAACCTGGTACGAAGTACCGCCGCCACCCAATGACGATTGTTCAGGTGCGATCTCGCTCAATTCTGCATCGACTTGTGTAAGTACGACTGGCTCATTGTCTTCTTCAACCTATACCGCACTAACAGGTGCCTGTGGCGCATCAGGTGGAAACAGGAAAGATGTCTGGTATAGTTTTGTTGCTCAAAGTCTAAGACCTACCATTTCATTATCGTCGGCACCGTCGCAAGCCAGCCTTCAACTTTTTTCCGGAACATGCGGAGCGCTTACCTCCGTGCAGTGTGCAGTTAATAATACTACACTCACGGCGTCATCAAACCTTACCATTGGTGCTACCTATTATATAAGGGTTTGGTCTGATAATAATACCTCGGGCTCTTTCGATATTTGTGTTGTTGACCCTCCATCCAACGATGAATGTAGTAATGCGGTAAATCTTGCTGTGACATTTGCCTGTAACAATATACCCGGTATCCTGTCTTATGCGACAGCCTCATCGATACCTTTGGGCGGTGGTTGTACTGGTCCGCTTACTTCAGATGTATGGTATAAGTTTACCGCAGTAAATAATACAGCACGGGTGGCGCTAAGTAGTGTAAGTGGCATCACCGGCGCCCGTATTGAAGTTCTCACGGGTACCTGCTCCGGCTTTACCACCGTCGCCTGCGGCGCTTCACCATTAGACCTTACAGGCACACTTACAGCCGGCACCACCTATTATGTCAGGGTATACAATACCGGAGCAATGCCTACTGCCGGGACCTTTAATATTTGTGTTACCAGCTCACTTCTTCCTTCTGTTCGTCATGGTAACAGCTATGTAAATATTTCTAAAAAAACGACCGGAGGACCTGTACAACCGGGTGATACACTCGAGATCCGCATGACTATTAACCATACTTCCGGTACGATGTACTATTTGAGATATCTCGATGACGTACCTACCAATACGGCAATGCTCACGGGTACACAGGATTCTATCCGCGTAATTACAAATGAAGGTTTGACCTTCAGAAAATATACACTTGCCGGTGGGGATGACGCGGCGACATATCTTGCCACACCGGGTGTAAATGAATATAATATCAGGCTCAACCTCGGCTTCGGCAGCTTCCCCGGTGGTGCACCGGCCAACAATACAACAGCAGCCGCAAGTGCCACAGGACGGATGGCTAATACCGACCGTCCAAGAGGCGGCGGTGGTATCCTGTTTGCCACAGCCTTCAGGGTGGTGGTTACTGGTAATGTGGGCGATACGATCACGCTTAATGCCGGCCAGTTCTTATATAAAACAACCAACGTGGTCACTGACCCCGATGTTACCCTTACGGCGAATTCCTTCCAGATTCTGATCAGCGACCCGATGGACCTGTGTGCAAATAGCATCGGTCTTAATAATGCTGCGGAACTGGGAGGCACCTTTGGTACGGGTACTTCATTGAACCGGGCTTTTGACCTTACCGTACCGATCCCGGGATATAGTTTCCTGAATAATGTATCTGCCAGCAATGGCCTGGGTGATGGCCGATATGCGATTGTAAAAAATATCAGCCCGCGAAGCAGTACCAACAGGAACGCTAACCATGTTCCCAACTGCGGTAGCTTACCTGCCAACGATCCTGACAACTGTAATAACCGTATGCATGGCGGTCACTGGGATATTGATGGTGACCATACCGGTACGAACGATGCTATAGGCAACGTTCCGCCCGATGATAATACCCCCGGTGGTTATATGCTGATGGTAAATGCCGACTATGTTGCATCAGAGGTATTCTCGCAAACTTTGAATAATCTTTGTCCCAATACCTACTATGAGTTCTCGGCCTGGTTCCGAAATATTTGTTCTACCTGCGGTATGGATTCAACAGGAGCCCAGTTCACCAATCCCCCTACCGCTCCGGCAGCTGGTTATGTTGGCGTGTATCCCAACCTCTCCTTTGCCCTGAATGGTCTTGATTACTATAGCACGGGTGAAATTGACCTGGGTGGATGGCAGAAAAAAGGCTTTGTATTCCGCACGGGACCATCACAAACCAGCGCGACCTTCTCTATCCGCAACAACTCACAAGGTGGTGGTGGTAACGACTGGGTTATGGATGATATCGCGGTGGCAACCTGTTTACCAACCATGAGTTATTCACCAACAATTAATCCGAATGTCTGTGAACTAAACCCGATCATCATCGCTGATACCGTTAGCTCATTTTTCAACAACTATACTACCTACAAATGGCAGCGTAGCGTGAACGGTGGCGCCAACTGGACCGATATCACCGGCGTAACAAGTCTGCCTGATACGAATTATTATATCACCACCTACACGGTACCACCAGCCAGTACAACCCTGGCTGATAGTGGAACACTTTACCGCGTGGTAGTCGCAACGACAGCAGATAATCTTTCGGATCCTAACTGTAATATATCGGATGGTGTTACCATCACGCTGCACGTGTTGAACTGCGAACCGGTGCTTAACGTCGACCTGCTTTCATTCAATGGCATACTTGAGGATACAAAATCCAAACTGACCTGGAGAACATCGCAGGAAGATATGCCTGTTATCTTTGTTATAGAAAGAAGCAACGACGGGTACAATTTCACACCGGTCGGAGAAGTACCGGGTTATAATAATGGCAGCAGTTCGAATATCTATAATTTCAAGGACCCCGTATCCGTCAATGATAAGGTATGGTACAGGGTCGTGATCACCAGTCCGAGCAAGAAGAAGAAGTATTCTTCCACGATCCGCCTGGTTAATAACATGCCCGATTTTGAACTGACAAACCTGGTCAATCCTTTCAACAGCCGTTTGAACTTCGACATCACGGTGACTCAAAACACTACCATCACGACAGAACTGATTGATATGTCTGGAAGAACTGTTTTGTCGAACAGGCAATTGGTTTATGCCGGAACAAATAGTATTACGATAGGCAATACCCATGTACTGCAATCCGGTATTTATACCATTCGCGTATCAAGCAAGGATAGATTTATCACCAACCGTGTGGTAAAAACAAACTAGTGTCGTGTCAAGGTTAGAATGCTGCCTCAAAAAGCTTCGAGCGATGAGCTTCGAGCTTCGAGCTTCGAAACCGATCGTTTGACTACGAAATTTGAGGCCTTGAGCCTCATGGCTCACAGCTCGCAGCTCGCGGCTAAAATAAGAGGAACCGTAAAAATATGGTTGACTTAACACTAGTACCGTCCAACCACTATAACCACGGGGGTGCAGGCATATCCTGTACCCCCGTTTGCTTTTAAAGCAGTATTTTTATCTTTTCTAAAAATATAAGCTTAATGACCCCCGATAATAAACCCGTGATTGGCATATCCTGTGGCGACCTGAATGGTATTGGAATTGAACTGATCATCAAAACACTTTCCGACAACCGCATCCTGGACCAGTGCCTGCCCGTGATCTATGCTTCCAATAAGGTGATCAATTTCTACCGCAAATCGCTGACAGATGCCAGCTTCAATTACCAGAATACAAAAGACTATACCCGCCTAAATCCAAAACAGGTCAACGTATTTAACTGCTGGGAAGAAGAAGTACCCCTGAGCCCGGGTCAGTTGAGCGAAACCGGTGGTAAGTATGCTATTCTCTCTTTGCAAACCGCGGTAGCGGCCTTAAAGCAAAAGCAGATTGATGGTTTGGTGACCGCACCGATCCATAAGAAAAATATTCAGTCACCCGAGTTTAATTACCCGGGTCATACCCCTTATCTCAAACATATGTTTGAAGCCAGGGATGTGGTCATGATGCTTTATGCAGGTGATTTCAGGGTAGCCCTTCTCACCGAGCATATACCCGTGAGCGAAATAGCGAGGCATATTACCCGCGAAGCGATTACCAGCAAACTGGCTATCATTCATAAAAGTCTTCAACGCGATTTTGGGATCGACAAACCGCGTATCGCTGTGCTTGGATTAAATCCGCATGCAGGCGACGAGGGTCTGATCGGCAATGAAGAAGAAACCATCATCAAGCCAGCCATCAAAGACGCAAAAAATAATAATATGCTGGTGGTGGGACCGTTTAGTGCCGATGCATTTTTTGCCCGGAATAACCATCAGAAATTCGATGCGGTATTGGCCATGTACCATGACCAGGGACTCATTCCATTCAAAGCGCTGGCGAATGGCGAAGGTGTGAATTTTACCGCAGGCCTTCCTGCCGTCAGAACATCACCCGATCATGGGGTGGCATTTGATATTGCCGGCAAGGGTAAGGCAGATCCCACATCGTTCACCAGTGCGCTTTTCGAGTGCATTGATATCATCAGGCGCCGCGCCCAATACGATGACAACAGGAAAAATCCCGTTCGCAAAATAACCTCTGAAGCATTTGCCAGGATGGAAGACGAAGAAATTCGAGAAGAGCCGCAAAAATAAAAGGGATGAATTGGCAATGAATTTCGTAACAATCGAATCAAGGGATAATTCGCCACGTAGATATTTATTATTGCATAAACCGTCCATACAGGACGGGCTTTTTCTCAATGCATTTTTTTTCTACCCATAAAGCGTCCTGATGGGACGCGCCAAGGTGCCGATATTCAATAATTGAATCTTATTCATCGGGGTGTCCTCCTTATTCCCCAGATAGATTGTGTGCATCAAAAATTTAATACACAATCCCATTAAATCGGACGTTAATCATCATGGACAACCATCTCCCGTAGGGAGATTTTATGGGTAGACTTCCGATGTCCCCAAACACCCACGTCCCTTCGGGACGTTTTATGCCCGATTTTCAATGCAGGAAAAAACATGTTGTGAACGTAAAACACACCGGCAATTCTATAAAATTTCGAAATATTCAACGTATTGCTTGTACATGTTTATCTATGTACACCATGCCAGCAAAAACCGTCCCTACAGGACGGGTATCTCCATGCATAATTTTTTCTACCCATAAAACGTCCCGATGGGACGCGGAATGGTGTCTCATTTTCTAACCATTAATCCTAAAATTTCGAAATTATTCAACGTATTGCTTGTACATGTTTATCTATGTAGACCATGCCAGCATAAACCGTCCCTACAGGACGGGTATCTCCATGTATAATCTTTTCTACCCATAAAACGTCCCGATGGGACGCGGAATGGTGTCTCATTTTCAAAAATGAATTTGATTCATTCGAACGTCATTTGCAATAATTGAGACAATACGCGATTGAAAAGGATGCCGACATTTTTGGGAACCATCTCCCGTAGGGAGATTTTATGGGTAGGTACCGCCGTACCCCGAACACCCACGTCCCTTCGGGACGTTTTATGCATAATCTTCGTAAAGACCGTTAACTAACCGAGCAAAAAATAAATCGTCACGGTGATAACCATAGTGGATCAATATTAGACTTAACAAACAAAAAATGCGCTCTGAGAGCGCATTTTGATCTTATAATATTGCTGAATACACACATCAACTAGCCGACATGACTACTGAGCCTTTACAAACTTCAACTTTTGTATACCCCGCTTGTCCTGAACTTCTAATAAATAAACACCCGGCAGCCAATTGGGAAGACCTTGCATATAAATTATATTTTGTCCCCTGTTTACATGCACTCTGCGGGTAATTACTGTCTTACCCGATATATCTTTAATATTCATGGCCAGGTCTTCATCTCCCGTGGCATAGTAGACAATTTGGAAGTTACGCACAACCGGGTTAGGTAATACTGTCAATTCCTTGTAATCATTTCCGATGACAACCCGAACCACAATGGAATACTCTACAATACCTCCCAATTCAACCATCTTTAGACGATAGTATGTCTGGCCCGGCGAAAAACCTTTATCTGCGAAGCTATACTCTTTCAACCCGGATGTATTGGTCGCGGGCTGACGGTTGATGGGTTGAAAATTGATGCCATTCACGCTGCGCTCCAATTCAAAATATTCCATCTCAGATTCCAACTCTGTCGTCCATTTTACAAGATTGGCATCCCCGTTCTGTGTCACACTAAACTTGTGTAGCAAGACCGGCAGTGTTGCTGCTTCCGTGGTAAAGGTCCAGTTAAAGTCAGTTAATAACGGATTTCCCGCCGGATCCAGAATACCTGCCGGACCGCTTTCTACCGATGCTGTATAAGTAGTAGCTGGCTCAAGTGGTTGAGCCGGTACTAAAACAACCTGGTTTGCTGTGACATCAAGAGTTGCGTCTATTACATTGTTGGCAGCGTCTTTCAATACAAAAGTTGATTCATTGACGGACGCGGGATCGATCGCCTCACTAAAAATGACTGTTACATTTGTTGCGGCACTGATATCAACCGCGTCATCTGCCGGCACAACGGAAGATACTATTGGTGGATCATTGTCCACCGGCACTGCACAGTCAGGATACAATCTTACTGAATCTATCGTTGACAATCCCGCACCATCCGTCACTTTTAGTGATATGAACCAATAATAAGTATCCGAACCGCTGCAACCCGGAAGACTGATTTTCGTTGTTGTATTCACATTATTATCGATCACGCCCGGATGTTCATGTATATTATGACGAAGCGATGTCTGCCACTCATAACTAAGATCGTCCGGTCCGTGCTCGTCGTCGATAACAGTCGCGGTGCAGTTATAAGTTGCTTCCTCCGCGCCTGGTGTATAGGTAGATCCTTTTACCGGGCTTGTTATATTTACGACCGGTGGTGTATTATTGACTGAAATAATGATACTGTCCAGGTGTTCCCCACCTTCATTATCAGTAACTGTAAGTTTAACAACAAATTTTTTCGGCTGGCCCGACGGGGCTGTAAATACCACACCTGCCGGGCTTTCCGCAGTACTGGTCCCTGGAGAAGCACCTCCGAAATCCCATTCATAACTTACGATACTACCCCCAGGGCTGCGGTCAAATGAATTGACCCCGGTAAAATTCACAGTCAGGGGTGATGGTCCGTAAATAAGGTCTGCTTCGGGCTTTGCAACCGGCACCTGGTTTCCACCATAATCGAGGATCATCACATGCGGCCATCCCGCAACCACAACCGCGGTACCATCTACCGGATTTTGTTCCATATAAAGTATCTCGTCCATGCCGGTTGCGAAATTTTCGACCTTGGTAACTACATCTGAATAATCTATGCTAAGATTTTTAATCCAACCCGACGCCCAATCAGCCAGGAAGAATTTGTCCTTATACTCTGGTGGAAATTTATCGCCTGAGTACCACATGGCGCCGATCGCACAATAACCGCCGAAAGGAACTCCATTTACACCCGATTCGGGTGTGCCAATAGTAGCGACAGAAGCAGTATTGCCTGTAAATGTACCTACCCTTGCGAGGTTCTGGTTGTGACGATAGTCCAGGGCCGGCCTGCGGTGCACAAACCGCGGTCCGGTGCCAATCGCCATGGCGGGATTGCAGGGATTATAAATTGTCATTTCCCCATCTGCCGTTGCATTCCGAAGCAGTTCGCTAAATGTAAAATATGCCCTGGTGCAACCGGCTCCCGCAAGTGGATTCGGTTCATCAAGGTTCATTGTTGTAGCTGCTTTAGAGCTGAACCTCGTGCAAACTTCGAGGCCTTCGTAAATGGGCCATCCAAAATTTTGTCCAGGTGCTGTGCAAATATTAAAATCTTCCCAGGCTTCATAACCCACATCACCAATGAATACCTCACCGATATCACCAATCATTGGATTAGTGGAACCGCTGCCAGGCTTAATGGACATTCGAAATGGATTACGTAAACCCAATGCCCAGACTCTCGACTTTGGTGCGCGAGGCTGAGCCGGATCATAAAAAGGATTACTCGGAATGCCATCGCCTGTAGCAGGATCAATGCGGAGTAATTTGCCACTATGTGAGTTCAGGACCTGGGCCCGGAATGTACCTACATTTTCGGCCGGCCTGATGATATTATCTGCCAGGGCCTGCGCGTAAGCTGTAGCAGGCTCACTGCCATTATCTTCATCTTCAAAATGTGCTGCATCTCCTGCCGTTACCAACAAAGTGCCATCCGCAGCAAACACCAAAGACCCAAGCCCGTGTGTCTCACCCAAAATCGGTATGCCTGTTGATATGGTTTCACCGAGTATCACATTTCTCGAAGAAAGGTCAGCTACAAGGTTTGACCCGACCACCGTAGTTGCGTAGCGTGTAACCCTGCCTATTGTCGCAACATGTCGCTGGTCGAGGGGTATACTGTTATCGCTAAATAGAAAGCGACGTTCCACAACATAAAGTAAGTAGATATAGCCATTGCTGGCAAAATTGGGATCAACTGCAAATCCCATCAGGCCATTATCGTCGGCGTTTAATACTTCTGCAGTTAAATCAATTACCAACGTAGATTGCAACTGGTAGGTTGTGCCATTCTTCTTACAAACTTTTACTTTGCCGGATTTCTCCCATACAAATAAATACTGTCCATCGGGTGAAAAGGTGGCACCCAGGGCCTGCACCCAGCCATCGCCTACCGTCGTAAGTGTGAAATTGGGATTTGTGAAATTTTGGGCCTTAAGGTTACCGCAGAGCAGAACCATGACAAAGAAATAGAAAGTTTTCATTTACGAGTGTTTACCGGTTAAAAATATGTTCTGGCATCGCCGAGTACATATTAACACTTGGAACGTCGTTGCTGCGGCGGTGAATTAAACTGGAATTGTGTAATTCTTCGGCTTGTGGAGATTAAAAGCGGTTTGTTCCTTACACGGATATAGAAAGAAGTGATACAAAATAATAATAATTCCGAAACTTATATAGCAATCCGCATTAAAATTATATTAGTATGACGAAACTCTTAAAAAATGCCCTGCAAAAGGGTAGTTTTCTATTCTATTAAGAAAAGGAGAGGGCGGTGGAAAATTCGATAATATTCAGAACTTACCACCGCCTGTCCATGATTTTCTAAAGTATAATGTCTATAGCTATTTCGCTTTAACAAATTTTATCTGCTGTGTTCCGCTCCTATCCTGCACCGTGAGCAGGTACATGCCGGAAGGCCAGTTGGGCGATGCATGGAGGTAAACCAGGTTCTGCCCTTTGTTCACGCTCTCCCTGACCGTCTTCAACACCCGACCGGCAACATCTTTTACTTCGATGGTGATCACGTCATCCTGTGATGAGAAGTATTGCAGTGAGAATTTGTCGACAACCGGGTTAGGCGCGAGACGTAATACATTTTTCTCGCCCTCTGTCACAG
Organism: Bacteroidota bacterium; assembly: GCA_023424015.1. Taxonomy (GTDB): domain Bacteria; phylum Bacteroidota; class Bacteroidia; order Chitinophagales; family Chitinophagaceae; genus Terrimonas_B. The sequence goes on from JAFAEM010000035.1 coordinate 75,525, forward strand.
TTTTAATAATGATCGAATAGGTGATCACCTCTCCCAGTTCCACCATCTTGAGACGGTAGAAGTTGACGCCAGGCATGAAACTATTATCAGCGTAGCTGTAATTGTTCGGGCCGACAGTATTGCTGGCCGGCTGCATGTTGATAGGGAAGAAATTACGGCCATCAGCACTCCGTTCCAGTATAAAATGTTCCATATCCGATTCCATCTCGGTGGTCCATTTCACGAGGTTGACCATTCCGGATTGCGTTACACTGAACTTATGAAGATAGATCGGCAGGGTGCCCACACAATCGGGGAAGATCTGCGAGGAATCAATCGTTGATAGACCCGCCGCATCTGTAACTTTTAATGTCACCAGCCAGCTGTAGTCATCACCATTACAACCCATCCTGGAAATAGGTGAAGGCGATTGTACTTCATTTTTGACCGCCTCCGGGTGGACATGTTCATTATGAACCAGCGTGGTTTGCCATTCATAGGTAAGCTGCGAACCGCTATGTTCATCATCATTGACCGTCGCTATTCGCATATAGGTTGTGTCGGGTCCCAGCTTATACTTGGAATTTTTCTCCGGACTCACAATAAACACTTCCGGCGGTGTGTTGCTGACGGATACGATAAACTCTTCAGTGCTGCTTGCGCCTCCATTATCCGTTACCGTAAGCGTAACTGTATATTTTTTGGGACCGGTATTGCTCGTAAACTGGTGATTCGGTGTGGGTGAGTTGCTGGTGTTTGATGGACTGCCGGGATCACCAAAGTTCCATGAATAGCTTACGATATTTCCATCCTGGTCAGATGATTCGGTGCCGTCAAAATTTACCAGTAATGAATTGTTGGGAGAGTAATAGTTATCAGCCTTGATCCGGGAAATGGGTGGAATATTACCACCATAGGTTATCTTTCTTACCATATTGTTCGCTATATCCACGCATACAATGGAGCCGTCTATCGGGTTCTCTACCAGACAAACTACAGCGCCCATACCGGTGCCGAGTACATCCACTTTTGTTACTACATCCGTATAGTCAATGGTAAGCCGGCGAATCCAGTTATCATTATAATCGGCTATGATCAGCGTATTCTTAAACTCCGGTGGAAATGTATTTCCCGCGCCGGTGTACCAAACTCCACCGGAAGTACAATTGCCCCTGAAAGGACTGCCTAACGCTTCTGATTCCGCGGAACCGATCGTAGGTGCCGTGGCATTGCCGTTTGAGTCGAACTTCCCAACCCTGGCTATATTCTGACCATGTCTCCAGTCTATCATTGGCCGGGCATGTATAAACCTGTTATTAGTTCCAATCAGCTGGTTAGAATTACAGGGATTGAAAATAGATTTATTTTTTGCTGCATTATCCTGGCGGATCAGGTCTTTGAATCTTAAATGGGTATTGCCGGAACAAGTGCCGAAAGGATTGGGTTCATCAAGATTTAAAGTATTAAGGTTGTTATAACTGGCCATAATTTCATGACCTTCATAGATTGGCCAGCCGAAATTAGCGCCAGGCAGTTTTGCCACATTCATTTCTTCCCATGTACCCCAACCCACATCACCAATAAATACTTCACCGATATCACCTGCGGAAGGATTGGTGGATCCGCTTCCGGGCTTTACAGTCATCCGGAATGGATTGCGTAATCCAAGCGCCCAAACCCGGGACTTCGGAGAACGTGGAGCTGAAGCATCATAAAAAGGATTGCTGCTGAGCCCATCACCATTTTCAGGATTGATCCGCAGCAATTTTCCACTGTGTGAATTCAGTATTTGTGAACGGAATGCACCCACGTTTTCCGCAGGTCTTATAATTCCATCATTCAATGCCTGTGCAAAAAAGGTAATACCACCGGTGGCATTGTTATCACTGCCTCCGTCTGTATGATTATAACAAGCACCGTCACCATGAGTCACCAAAAGGGTGCCATCGGCAGCGAATGCGAGTGTACCCACACCATGCGACTGGTGCAGGATTGGCAAGCCGGTCTGTGGTGTCTCGCCTAGTAGTATTGTTCTTGTCCCGAGGTCGGCTGTTATCACACCTGCCTGGCTTGTGGTCGTCTGGTAGCGGGTCACCCGTCCAATCGTGGCTTCATTGATCTGATCTGCTGTGCTGCCATTGTTCATTAAAAAGCGACGATCCACTACATATAAAAGATATATATACCCATTGGCCTGGAAGTTCGGATCAAGAGCGAAGCCAACCAGTCCGAAATCACGATCATTCAACACCTCTGCTGATATATCAATTACCGGTGTGGTCTGCTTACTATAGTTTGAGCCGTTCCTATTACAGACATATACCCGCCCGCGCTTTTCCCACACAAATAACCTCAATCCGTCGGGTGTAAAAGTTGCACCCACGGGCGCACTCCAGGTTGCCCCTACTGTTGCATTCGTATATGCGAAGCCAGATGGCAAACTCTGACCAAATGCGGGAGCCATAAAAATTACCAATACCGAAAAAAACAGGAACTTCTTCATTTTTTAGTTTTGTTTAAATGAATTGGTTATTCCAGTTACGATATTGGAACTCACTTATATTTTATATCTGGGATATAAACGGATTCGTTGTGAATCGGCTATCAGGGAAGATTTAGGATAAAAAGCTGTTCAGGAAGATTGGACAGAAATGAGGAGCCAAGGTATAAAAAATGACTTAAAGTACATAACTAAATTTTTTTTAATCCGATGGCGACCGGCTGAGGTCCGCCCGCCCTGCAACCGATGGCGGAAGATCCGGCAGGCCTGATTATGTGCCAATTCGATTTATTACTGATTTTTTTTAAAAAAGGTTGTAAATACTAAAACTTGTTATTAGGTTTGTTTGCGCGCCAGGAAACCTGAGCACCCCGACTTATCCCCGTTTTGCTTCCCTGTTTTCTGTTACCGTACCAATCCTTTAAAACGCCAGATCAGCATCCAATTCCTGGGCCATTTGAACAATCAAAACCCCCTGGAAATGAAATATATCTTACCCTGTATGGCGATTATGCTGGCATTCACAGTGAATAAAGGCTTTACGCAAAACAATGATGTCGCGTTTGTAAGCGATACGTTTGATAAAACGGCCGGGATAGGACCAGCAAAACTGGCCTTTATAAAGGCTACTACAAGTGACAATCGCGTATGGCTTAATTGGGCCATGGAAAACAATAAGGAAACAAACATGTTTGAAGTGGAACGCAGTACCGACGGAAAAACATTCAAGATGATCGGGCTTGTTTTTGGATCCGAAAACAGTGAACTGGCAGAGTACCGTTTCTTCGAAAAAATGAAAAAAGGAAAGACGTATTACCGTTTGAAGATCATTTATAAAAACAATAAGGCAGAATATTCGGATATTATCATACCTTGATCCACCCGGGTTGAATATTTTAAACTAAAAAGCCGTCAATGTCTGGTAAAGTGAAAAAAAGTTTGCAGGAAGGGTTAAATCGCCTCAAAAAAGCATTAAAAAAGGCATTGTCACCAGGCAATGAAAATGCGGTACCACAACTAGTCCTGCAACCTTATAAAAACAGGCAACGTTTCGGTAAATCCTGATAAATTGTACGAAGCTGGCTCTTCACTTCTCTCAAATTTGATCGTTGAATTTCTCTTTCCGCCTGGCTATTTCGGTCCAAGGTAAGATTGCAGGCTGTTTACATAATCTTCAAAAGCTTTTATACCATGTTTGGTTATCCGGCAGATCGTTTGAGGATAATTGTCCTTGAACTGCTTGACCACATCGATATAACCAGCGTCCTTAAGCTTTTGTATCTGCACACTCAGGTTGCCTGCTGTTGCATTGGTCTTTTCTTTCAGAAAGGTGAATTCGGCTTCCTTCACACTGATAAGTAGTGATACAACAGCCAACCTGAGTTGAGAATGTAATATAGGGTCAAGATCTTTAAACATTCATTTGTGTCTCCTTTTTATACAATCGGTATTCCTTCTCCATGATCAGTCCCGGTATGAACCAGGCCATCACTGCCGACAGGGCTGTCAATAACAAGTCAACCCGGAATGTGGTGAAAAGTGTAATGATACAACAAGCCCAGCAAAACAGTCCTCCCCAAAGCATCGGCTTAAAACGACAGGCGGCGCCAGTGATAAAGGTGGGCATGCCATATAATAACAGGAAAAGCGGTGTGATATACTCCATGAGCTTAAAACCAGGTTCACCACCCAGCTCCCTGTAGGACACAGCCATTGGATGAAAATTCTGAAAGATAACATTCACGATAAAAATCAACAGGGCAATTGAAATACCGAAGGCCAGCCATATATAATCCATATAACGATCATCATATGATTTTACCTTTCTTTCCTTTTTCTCCCTGATCGTAATAAAGATTTGCGGAATGATCGCCAACAGGGTTAGCCAGTAAATATCAAAGGGCAGGTTATACCCAAACTGTATCTCTGATAATTTTACCAGTGAGCAGATCGCGATTACAGCCCCCCACATCATCGCGCCGATTCCTGTATCATGGTATGAATCTTTGGCCTTATTGATCATTTGTGTGATCAGGGCCAGGCTTTCTTTTTCAGAGAGATGCTTATCGTCCATAATGATAATTTGTTTTAACTGAGTTCACCGCTTAGTATACATAACAACTATTGGTTCTCCCGACTGCCACGGTGTCTCAACATATAAGCCGGGATAATATAACTGATCAGGATAGCTGCGGCGCCGAACAGCATCTGGTAATCGTAACTGGCAAAGGTGGCGCTTACGGCCAGCACCCAGGCCAGTATGCCACCGATCATAAACGGCCGGAACCGCAGGAAATGCCCCGATACATAAGTTCCGAGACCATACAACATGATATAAAAGGGAAGTACAGAAGTCCACCAGCCGAGTCGCGTCAGGATAATTCCGAGTACAAAAAAACAGGCTGCCATTCCCGTCCAGAGATAACCCATGTTCTCATCGATATAGGTTTTGGCTTTTGCCCTCCGGGCATCCTTTCTTCCCTGGTAGATGGAAAAGCCAATTCCTACGAGAAGTACAGCCCATACCAGGTAATGCTTTTCATATCCCACAATGTTCTTCAAAACAAACTGGGCGGCGCAGGCAAAAAATGTAAGCCAGCCCCAGACCAGGAAATAAATGCTGTTATCAGACATGTTTTGCCTCGCCTGGCCAATCATGGCATGTATCAGGTGGAGACTTTTTTCGGGAGAAAAACTTTCATCTTTCATAGCTTCTAAAATAGGTGGTTATTAAAAATCAGCCTGACAATCTCCTGCCTCGTGGAATCAATATTCTAAAAAAGTATACCGATCTATAACGCAGTTATTCAAACTTCAACCCTTCTGCTATCGGATCACAATTCCCAATCACCAACCTGATAGCAAGCGGGACCTGGTTCCAATCATTTTCAGTAATGATTCCATCCCATCCAATTGCTATTTCATTTGCGACAAAAAATACTGAGCTGTCGTTAATCCCCAGTTTGGATGAATCGTAGATTCGGGCTTGTATGCTTCGAATTTTTTCACCGCTTCCTCAAAAAGTGCCCGGGCTTCCGTCTTACTACCGCCAAATTGTTCAGGTGTAAAATACTTATCCTGTGCCTCGAGCAGCAATGGTCTGGGGTTTGCCGGGTTTAGGCTTTTGGCGGTCGCCAATGCTTCTTCGGCAGCAGGACCATAGGTCATATACCTGTTTTGCGGATCTCCGATCAATCGCAGGGAAGCGATCATTTTTTTTACACAATAGATCTCAGAATTGTCCTTGCTCAGGGTTTCGGCCTTAGTAAGCAATTGCTCAGCTTTATCGGCTATCGGATCAGTCTTATCAGCCATACCCATCTGTCCCATCCCGATCATATAGGCCGCATTTACCTGGGTGAGTGCGGCATAGTAATAGGGAAGCCACTGGTTTTTTTCGGCATCCGCAATACGCTGGAAGGAGTTGCTGAGGTTTGTGAGTCCATCAATACTACGCGTAGTATCAACAGCGGGCACTAATTGTTCCATCGCCTTTGTATACTTCTCGCTTTGAGAAAACGCTGTCATCGTAAGAAGGAATGACGCAAGCAGTAATAGTTGTCTTTTCATGTTTTTTGTTTTATGGTTAATGATTATAAAGCATTGTTGATGATCTCATCGCTACGGTCAACACCAAAACTGATAAAGGCGCCGATAAAAACAAACATCCTGGATGTTGGTACAATGGCTTCCTTACGTATACCGTTGTAGGAATACTGGTAGCCGTAAGTTTGTTTAATATTGAAAATATTGCTTACCTGCAACACCCATACAGTGTAAGATTTCGGATTTTGTTTACCAATAAACGGAAGGTAATTGATCGCGAAACTCACGTTGTGATAGTCGGGTATCTTTCCGCGGTCATTGAATTTCGGGTTTCCATTCTCGTAACCGATATTGTAATAAGGTCTGCCGCTGGCATAATTGTAAGCAGTATTCAGGTTCATTTTCCATTTCTGTACAAACCGCTTTATTACCAGCGAACTGGTATGTTTGGCCGCGAAATTGGGTGCGATGGCAGAAGGAAAATTCAGGAAATCTCTTTTGGTATCGAGATAGGAATAGGATATCCAGTAGTCCAGGTTTTTAAACGTCTTTTTATCCCGCCAGAAAAACTCGATTCCTTTTGCATCCCCAAATCCGTTATTACTTACAGCCGATTCCTGCTGATTGTTAAATGCAGTCTTGACGAGGTTGTCATATTTTTTATAGAAGATCTCGGTTCGGAATGATTGCTGGTTTACCACCCGCTGAAATTGTGCGATGTAGTGAGTCGCTTTCATATAGTCAAGCTTATTGGGCGAAGGCAGGTATCTGCGCTCCGGGTCCTGGTAAAAAACACCATAGGCTAGTGATGCCTGGGTACCTTTAGCCAGTTTATATGCAATAGATAAACGGGGAGCAAAATTGGCCTGCTCCACTACGGTAGAGTACTCCATACGACCACCCGCCTTGGCCGCCAGTTCATGTGTGATATAGATATCAGCTTCTGCAAATGCTGAGCTGATCGATTCCCTGAGATGGCTTGGAAATACCTGGCCATTATAAGCTGTATAGACAAGTTTGTCCCTGCTGAAATTGTATTCACCACCGAATCGAAGAGCACTCAGACCACGTAATCTTCTTTCAAAAACAATTTTGCTATTGAAATAATCGCCGCGGGTGTCGACATTAAATTTTTTGAACTCCAGGCCGGTAAGCGACACATCATTCTTCTGCTGGTCCTGTATATTCCCGTTGATATCGTCCTGGTTGTTGGTATAGGAAACGCCGATATTAACTTTCCACCGCTTTCCCATGTTTTCTTTCCAGGAAAGATTGTGATAGAAATTTGAATTGTTTATACCAAACTTGTCGAGATAGCCCAGGGTGTCAATACTGTTGGTTGTAAATGCCAGCTTGCTGCCGCTGAAGTAACCATAGTATTTTAACATGCCTGTATTGGAAGTCCTGATCCGGAAATTGGCATCGGCGGTATGATAGGTTGGAGCTTTGGAATAGTCCTGTTTTTGTTTGATGATCTCGAATGCGGGCCCCAGGTTGGTATAGCTGTAATTTACACCCCAGGATGATCGTTTGTTCTTTGCCAATTGCTGAAAACCGGCGCTGCCTCCCAACACGGTGATCCCGATGTTTGCCGAAGAACGCTCCGGAAGATCGATGGATTCAAGAATAAGTGCTGATGACAAAGCCTGGCCATACAAAGCGGAATAACCACCCGTACTGAAAACGGTTCCCTTGAAGATAAACGGCGAAAACCGGCTGAACTGGGCAATATTCGGTACACTGCTATAAAAGAAATTATTAACAAGGGTTCCGTCGATAAAGGTTTTTGTCTCGGCTGCCGTACCACCCCGCACATACAGACCCTCGCTTTCACCCACCTGCTGTGCGCCAGGCAGGGTTTTTAAGGCGCCGGTGATATCACCATTTGCGCTCGCTGTAGTCACGATATCGATCGGGTCGAGTACGACTGAAGCACGCTTCCGGTCACTGGCTTCAAATACACCGACAGAAATCGTCACCGCGTCCAGTTCGGTAACCTCTTCGATCAACTGGATATCCAGGTTTTCGATTTTGTTGCTTAGATTGATCTTTTGTTCATAGGTCTTATAGCCAATAGCAGACGCTACCAATACCATTTCACCTTTCTCTGTTGTCACAAATGAAAAATTACCGGATGAGTCGCTGGTGGCTCCGTCATACGAATCCTTCAGGCTGATGCTAACGCCATAAACAGGTTTTGACTTTTTAGTTTTTACCGAACCCGAAACGGTCACCTGGGCCTGGCTATACTGCCAAATAAAGGCCAGGATTACTGTGATCATGCCGATCTTAATACGGTTCATATACAGCGGTTTTTTGGTTTGCGAGAACAAATGTAAACTAGTTTATGATATAAACCAAATTAAAAAAAAGAAACCGGGCACCCTTAATACCCGGCTCTTTGTTGAACCCCTATTGATGAAAAGCGTTTATCTGCGGATAAGTTTCTGATGGGCCGTTTCATTACCGCAGGTGACCTTTACTATATAGCTACCTGCTGCTAACCGGCTCATATCGATAGTTTCAGTCTGGCTTGCCAGGTTTGAAACCTGCTGGAAAAGCTTCTGACCACTGGTGCTAAAAACTTCGTAGCTGATCTTCTTACCCTGCCAGTGGGATGGGATGGTGACCCTTAATTCATTGACGACAGGGTTGGGATAAGCCATGATGCTGAGTTGCTCTTCTTTTTTGCCAATGCGGATCGATCTCACATAAGAATATTCGCTGCTGCCATCATTGTCAACCGTGCGCAGCCTGTAATAGATCACACCGGGTTTGGCGGTATTGATACTTTTATCAGTAAAAGCATACCTGGCTTCTTCTGATGTGTTGCCAAAGGCGAATACGATTCCGGCTGTTGTATAATTTTTACCATCTACACTTTTCTCTACTTCAAAATGGCTGGCATTTCTTTCCATGGCAGTGGTCCACTTCAGATCAACAGCGTCATTTGCATTTAAAATAGCTGAGAAATCGATAAGCTTTACAGGAAGTGTCACATCTGCAGGTACGGAATAATCAAAGCCACGAAACCAGAAAGAGTACATGCGGTCGGTTCTGCTGCTGCTCACACTGCCGGTTGAAGCTCCCACCCGGAAACTAATGCTGCTTTTGTTGTTGTATGTCATGGTCGTCATCAGGTTCGTTGCGGTAGTCGACACGTTGGAATAGTCCCTGTTGGGTCCACGGAAACTTACACCTGATGTAAGCAGATCCAAAATCTGTTCGACTACGTTACTGATGGTAAGTGATGTGTTTTGTTCTACCCTATAGGAATGCGCGCCATAAAAAGTTACATGTTCGGTCAGCCTGTTGTCATCTCCATCAATATCGAGGGCTGTCAGTTTAAAAGTGTTCACTGTTGCAGGCGTGGTAGCGCTTTTCTTTACGAAATTCATCGAGAACTCGATCCACCAGCTTCTGTTGCTGGGCGAACTGCCGTTGTTATAGCTGATCCTTGGTTGAAACGCGTTATCGTAACCGGTGTTGTCCATGTCCATATTTGTGATCTTCACCAGAGACGAAGAACGACCTTCGATCTTCATGATCACATCCACGTCGTTTGTAACCTGTTTGAAGCGATAGGTAGCGCCGTCAGCGAGATGAGTGCCCGATTCCAATTGAGGATCTTTAAATACCAGTTCGGGTACAGATGAACCGGAGCCGGAACCGCCGCCGGGTCCCGACTGCGCGCTTACTGAAAAAGTTGAAGTAAAAAGGAAAACTGCCAGGAAAATGCCGGCTACTGTTTTCGTTAAGGGTAGAGTTGTTTTCATCACGTTAGTTTTAGGGTTCGGCAGATTAAAGGGTTCTGCAATTCCTGAAACCTTGGTTCGCAATGAATCCGATCTTTTAAGAACGGGCCTCGACTATTTGGCTTGCTTCCGGATCGGATCTTCGTTGTTTACTTAGGGTTTCTTCGAATTCGAGCACAAGATATAATACGTGTTTTTTTCATGCAAGTTTTCCGAGGATATTTTCGTATAATTTACCGTATTTTCTGTAGTATAATTACTATATCGTCTGATAGACAATATATTATGCCTATTATAAAAATGGTATAATTTCGGGATAATTGGGTCGGAAGCTGCCCACCTGGGTTAACACCTAATAGTTTCGGGCAAAAAAAAGGCGGGAGAAACTCCCGCCCTCAGGCTATTTTGAAATAATATAATTATCAGGATTTAAACTGGGGGATCAGCTCGTTTGCCAGCTCCACCATTTTCTTGATACCATTTTCAGGGAGGTTTCCCTTTTTAAATTCCGCCAACACATCCGGGAGCCTGTTTTCCATTTCATGGAGGAAGTGCTCTTCGAATTCTTTAACGCGTTTTACCGCTACATCCTTGATCAGGCCATTCGTACCCAGGTAAATAATAGCAACCTGTTTTTCAACCGGAACTGGTGTATACTGTGGCTGTTTCAGGATTTCCACGTTACGGGCACCTTTATCGATCACCTGCTTGGTAGCAGCGTCGAGGTCACCACCAAATTTAGAGAACGCTTCCATCTCACGATACAGCGCCTGGTCAAGCTTCAGTGTACCTGCAACTTTCTTCATCGATTTGATCTGGGCGTTACCACCTACCCGGCTTACCGAGATACCTACGTTGATCGCAGGACGGATACCCGAGAGGAAAAGGTTTGTTTCCAGGAAGATCTGTCCGTCAGTAATAGAGATCACGTTGGTAGGAATATAAGCTGATACATCCCCTGCCTGGGTTTCGATGATCGGAAGTGCGGTCAATGAACCACCACCTTTTACCAAATGCCTGATGCTGTCAGGCACATCGTTCATGTTCTTTGCCACATTATCATCATTGATCACCTTGGCAGCTCTTTCCAGCAGGCGGCTGTGGAGATAGAAAACGTCACCGGGATAAGCCTCACGACCTGGAGGGCGGCGCAACAACAGGGACACTTCACGATAAGCTACAGCCTGTTTGGAAAGATCATCATAAATGATCAGGGCAGGACGGCCGGTATCGCGGAAAAATTCACCGATCGCTGCACCTGCAAATGGCGCGTAGAACTGAAGCGGTGCCGGGTCAGAAGCTGATGCGGCTACGATAGTGGTATAATCCATTGCTCCCGCATCCTGCAGGGTCTGCATCACACCCGCGATAGTAGAAGCTTTTTGCCCGATGGCAACATATATACAATATACAGGCTTGCCTGCTTTGTAAAATTCTCTCTGGTTGATGATGGTATCAACAGCGATCGCCGTTTTACCTGTCTGGCGGTCACCGATGATCAGCTCACGCTGGCCACGGCCGATGGGGATCATGGCGTCAATGGCTTTGATACCTGTTTGCAGGGGCTCCTTTACAGGCTCGCGGAAAATTACACCCGGAGCTTTTCTTTCCAGGGGCATTTCGTAACGCTCGCCGGTGATAGGTCCTTTACCATCGATGGGTTCACCGAGGGTATTCACCACTCGTCCGACCATACCTTCACCTACTTTGATGGAAGCGATCTGGCCGGTACGACGTACTTTGGCACCTTCTTTTACATCGCCGCTGTCACCCATCAATACCACACCCACATTATCCTCCTCGAGGTTCAGGGCGATGGCGCGAACACCATTTTCAAATTCAACCAATTCACCATAACGAACATTGCCCAGGCCATACACGCGGGCAATACCGTCACCGATCTGTAATACATTACCTACTTCTTCCAGGTCGGCGCTGGCGTTAAAATTGCTCAACTGCTGGCGCAGTATGGCACTTATTTCATCTGGTTTAATATCAGCCATATTTTGATGTTTGTCGTTTATAGTTTTTTTACTTCGAAATTTCTTTATCGTGAGTCGTGAGTCAGGAGTCGTGAATCGTGAATCGTGAGTGGTTCTCCCTCGATTCCCAGCTCAATTACCTTATTTTATAAATAAAGTCATTATTCTCAAACTGCCTCGCGATATTCCTCAGATCGTATGCGATACTTGCATCTATTAGCTTGTCCCCGATCTGCAAAACGAATCCGCCAATAATGCCATCATCTATTTTCTCGTCCAGTTCTATATTATCGTAACCGCTGGCTTTTTTCACCTGTTCCTTTATTGACTGTCTTACACTGTCGCTGATAGGAACAGCCGTAGTAACCTTTACGGTATGAATATCTTTAAATTCCTTGTACTGCCTGATAAATGCTGTTGTGATCTCCGGCAGATTGCTTTCTCTGCCTTTACTGATCAGTAAGGCATTAAATGATCTAGTGAGTTCAGAAATCTTTCCCGCCGTTACCGCTTCCACGATCTTCTTCTTGGTATCAGGGTTCACGATCGGGCTCTTCAACAAATTGGTGAATTCCCGGTGACCCCTGCATACCGCCTGCAGGTACTCCATGTCGGCAAATACCTTTTCCAGTTCACCCCGCTCAACCGCAAGGTCGAGCAGTGATTTCGCGTAACGGGTTGCTAAACGAGGATTAAGCATATTTTATAAGCTTCGGGCTTTGAGCTACGAGCTGCGAGCTCGGGGCTCGTAGCTGGTGGCTCATAGCTTGTTTTTAATTTAGTTTTACTTCATCAACCATTTCCCTGATAAAAGCTTCCTGGCTGGACTGGTTGCCCAATTCTTTTCTCAATACTTTTTCACTGATCTCGATCACCAGTTTACCTACCTGGTTTTTCAGGTCGGTCAGTGCTGCCATCTTCTGTACGTTGATAGCTGCCTGTGCATCAGAAAGGATCTTTCCTGCTTCTACTTTCGATTGCTCTTTTGCATCGCTGATGATCTTATCCCTGATCTCGCGGGCCTCTTTCAGCATCGCGGTTCTTTCTTCACGTGCTTTGGCAAGCAAAGCTTCGTTTTCGCTTTTCATCTGCGACATTTCAGCTCTCACCTTCTCCGCCGCTGCGATGGAGTTGGCAATATTGCTTTCTCTTTCATTCAGCGATTTCAGGATAGGCTTCCAGGCAAATTTGCGCAGTAGCAGCAACACGACGATAAACGCTACCAGGGTCCAGACAAAAAAACCAAGATGGGGAGTTAGCAAACTCATACAAAAAATATTATAGGTCTTAATTCATTTTAAAAGCAACTGTACCCTCCGCCCTGTGCTTTGGGTACAGCACTGTGTTTGTGGAAATGCATGATTAGCTCAGTACCGCCAGCAGACCGGCGATTACCGCAAACAGCGCAACACCCTCTACGAAGGCGGCTGTAAGAATCATTGCACCACGGATGTCGTTGGCAGCTTCCGGCTGACGGGCAATTGCCTCAGTTGCGCCCTTACCGATCTGTCCGATACCAATACCGGCACCGATCGCAGCAAGTCCTGCACCGATCGCACCACCAAAGTGTGACCAGCTTCCGGAAACTTCTAACAGGATGTTCATTAAATCCATGATTCTGATTTTATAATTAATAAAAAATTGATGCTTAATGATGCGCTACGTCCTCTTCAAAATGGTGATCACCGATCGCCTGGCTGATAAACACCGCAGTAAGGTTAGTGAATATGTAAGCCTGAATAAATGCCACCAGTAATTCAATCAGGTAAATAAATACGGCAAACGCGATCGACACCGGTGTAAAGGCCACGCCGGCTGTTTTTGTCATTTCGGTGAAAATAAAGATCAGGCTCACAAAACTCAGGATGATGATGTGACCAGCCGTCATGTTGGCAAACAACCTTATGATCAACGCGAAAGGCTTGGTGAACACACCCATCAGTTCCACCGGTAACATCAGTAGTTTTACCGGCACAGGCACACCAGGGAACCAGAAAATATGTCCCCAGAAATGCTTATTGGAACTAAGTAAGATCACAATCAGGGAGATAATACCCAACACAGCTGTAAATGCGATATTGCCGGTCACGTTGGCCGCGCCGGGCAGGAGCCCAAACAGGTTATTGATCAAAATGAAAAAGAAAAGCGTCAGCAGGTAGGGCAGGTATTTTTGATAGTTGGTGCTAAGGTTTGGCTTCGCGATATCATCCCTCACAAACATGATCACCGGTTCGATAGCATTTTGCAAGCCTTTAGGCGCCGAAGTAACACCCTGTCCTGTCCGGTACTTTTTGGCCATACTGGTAAGAAGGAAAAATAATACCGCCAGTGCCAGGAACATTTGCACCACGTTTTTGGTCAGCGAAAAATCAAAAACGGTTACCGATTCATCCACCGCGCCGGCTTCGTTGACCGGAACGATATCATGGCCCACCAACTTATAACCTTTGTAGGCCTGCTCGCCATGATGAAATTTGGACGACATAAAAATATCCAGCCCCCGCTGCGGTGAATACAGGATCACCGGGAGTGGAAGCGTGGCATGAAAATCATGGCCGTCCTTTTTATGTATGGAAAAAAAATGGAATTCGTGAGCATCCGCGATATGGTCCAGCATGGCCTTGCCGGGTTCGAATTTAGCTTCCGGATCTCCGCCACCACCCGCCAGGGCTGGCACAGAAAAAAGTACACAAAACAGACTGAAAGCCGCTACCGATAAGGATTTGAAAGGTCTGAAAGACATACTGCTCCTGAAATTTGGCGCAAAGATAAGGGTGGGTCAGTGAAAAACCTTGTTTAATAGAAATAACTCTTGGCCTTTTTGAGAATGGGAGTTTTGAATGCATCATGCCCGGGATGACAGTGCGGAGGCGGTGGGGGTTTCAGGAAGTTGTTTTTGTCGGAGCGGAGGTTTGCAATGCTGTCGTGCCGGCCCTGAACCGGCATTTCCCGAGCCCTGCAAAATGGGACCTTAGAGAAAGTTCCCGGGTCTGGTTTTTTGGTCGAAAAATCTCCTGAGTGCACCACTGGGAATGACAAAGGGAGGCGTTTGTTTTAGGACAGAATCAAACCCTGGCCGGGTGTTTCTCAAACTGCATTTCGTGCAACTGGCTGTAGAAACCGCCTTTTAGCAATAATTCTTCATGGCTGCCCATTTCTTTGATCTCGCCCTTGTCGAGTACAATGATCTTGTCGGCTTTGCGGATCGTGGAGAGGCGGTGGGCGATCACGATCGCCGTCCGGTCTTTAATTAAGGTATCGATCGCGTGCTGGATCAGTTGTTCGCTTTCCGTATCCACGGAAGAAGTGGCTTCATCGAGGATCAGGATCCGGGGGTTATAAAGCAGAGCCCGTATAAAAGATAAAAGCTGGCGCTGGCCCATAGATAAAGTGGCGCCGCGTTCCATCACATTATAATCGTAGCCACCGGGTAATCGCATGATGAAATCGTGCATGTCGATCAGCTTAGCTGCTTCAATTACTTTTTCCCGCGGGATCGAAGGATTCCTCAGCGTAATATTCTCCATAACCGAGCCGGAAAACAGGAATACATCCTGCAGCACTACACCAATATTCTTTCGTAGAAAATCGAGGTCATAGGTCTCGATATTGACATCATCCACCCGGATCACACCTTTTTGAATCCGGTACAGCCGGTTGAGCAGGCTGATGATTGTAGTCTTACCACTCCCGGTATGACCCACGATCGCGATGGTTTGCCCGGGGTGGATCATAAAGTTCAGGTCTTTCAGGACATAGTTCTCATCATTATAGGCAAAGCTTACGTTCTCAAATTCCACCCTGCCAGCCAGTATATGGGGTGGAATATAGGTCCCTGTGCGTGGAGTAAAGTCTTTATTATCCAGCACTTTAAACACTCTTTGGCTGGCCACCACTCCCATTTGTAATACATTGAACTTATCGGCTATCATTCGAAGCGGTCTAAAGAGCAGGTTGAGGCAAAGGATAAACGCGATAACGGTACCCTGCTGGCTGGTCTGCAGCGCCAGGGACTCTTTCGCAGTCCACCACACCACCAGGCCGATGGACAATGCCAGCACGATTTCCACCACCGGGAAAAAAACGGAATAGGCGAAAATGGCCTTGATATTGGCATTCCGGTGCTGGCGGTTGATGGCTTTGAATTTGTCAAACTCTCTTTCCTCCGAAGCGAAAGCCTGCACCACCGGCATACCGGTGAGGTGTTCCTGCACAAAGGCATTCAGTGCTGCCACCGCATTGCGTACTTTAAAAAAGGACTTGTTGATACTTTCCTTAAAATAATAGGTGGCGATGATCATGATAGGAAAAGGGATCAGCGCGATCAGGGTAAGTTGCGGATCCACCCAAAACATATAGGCCAGTACACACACGATCGAAAGCAGGTCGGCAATAATCGGGACCAGGCCTTCGGCGAAGATATCATTGATGGACTCGATATCGTTGATCGTACGTGTTGTCAGGGTGCCGATCGGGGTTTTATCAAACTGCGAGAGGTTGAGACCCAGCACTTTTTTATAAACGGCAACCCGCAGATCTCTCACCACGGACTGGCCCAGCCAGGCCGTCATAAAGGAAAATAAAAACCGCATCCCCGTTTCCAACAATATCAGGCCGATCTGGATCAGCGTGATATTGACGACCATATAAGCAATGGATTGCGCGATGTATTTATCGACCGTAAGCTGGATCAGGAAAGGCCGTACCGGTGTGATCACGGCCAGCATGATGGCAAGAAGCACCGACAGGAAAAATTTCCTCTTATACGGCGCGGCATACCCGAATACCCTCTTTAATACGGCAATATCAAACTTCTTTGGCGAGCTCTCTGACAACTGTCTTAAGAATTTATAAAACGACAAATCTAACCCATAAAAAATTGACCGGGATGTGAAAGAGGACGAGCGGCCCGGAGTCGGGAGTCGTGAGGCGTGAGTCGTGAGAAAGGTGGATCAAGTGTCTAATATCCAGTATCCTTAATTACATTAGATTTTCAGGGAAAGTATGACTTCGAAAATTATCCAGTATCCAGTATCCAGTATCCAGTATCTAGTATCCAGCACCCAGCATCCAGCATCTAGTATCCGCCTCCCTCCTTCGCTGAAGCTTCGGAGGGCAGGCCTTCTCACGCCTCACGCCTCACGACTCACGCC
>JAFAEM010000038.1 GCA_023424015.1 Bacteroidota bacterium
ACCGACTACATAATGAGGCCTCACCCCCCAGCCCCCTCTCCTAAAGAGAGGGAGAGTAGAACCCTGAATGGTAAGATAACTTGATTAGCGACGATCCAATATCCAGTATCAAGTATCCAGCATCAAGTATCCAGCATCCCCTCCGCTAAAGCTACGGCGGGCAGTCCGACTGTCGACTATCGACTCCCGACTAAAGACTACCGACTACATAATGAGGCCTCACCCCCCAACCCCCTCTCCTAGAGAGAGGGGGAGTAGAACCCTGAATGGTAAGATAACTTGATTAGCGACGATCCAATATCCAGTATCAAGTATCCAGCATCAAGTATCCAGTATCCCCTCCGCTAAAGCTACGGCGGGCAGTCCGACTGTCGACTATCGACTACCGACTACCGACTGTTTTCGTACCTTCCACTAATGAGTTTTGAACCTGCGCCCTCTAATCCTGAAAATGTTTATAATAACAAGCCATCCCGGAAAAAACCGATGTTCCCGGTGAGCCCGGCCCTGCGTTCTTATCTCAAACACCATGGCCGCGAAGTAAAAATTCCCGTACTGTACAAAGACCTTCTGCATTACACCTTTTCAACACCCATCAAAGACAAGAACGGGAATGATACCCTATGGGAAAAAACGATCTACGACAAACGTGAATGGGACTTTATCCGCGAAGGCCTGGTAAAGATCTACGCCATCCTGAAAACGGAAGGTGATTTCAGCTTTACGAGTCATCTTGACGTGGCCCGTATCGATTTCTGCACCTTTGGCAATTCGCATCCGTTCCGCATTCGTATCGTCAATAAATACAATGACAACTACGACCACTACTATATCAAAATTGCAGATGCCTCACGTATTTACGGTCTCGAACTTGAGCATATCCTCTCCCCTAACCGCATCACATTTTTTACCTGCGACAATACACTGGTAGAGGAACATATCCCTGGCATTCCCGGTGATTCATTTATCCAACATATGAAAACCGATCCTAATATTAATAAGATAAGACTGGCTAAGGAATTCGTGAAATTCAATGAGCGTTGTTTTGTCCGTCTTTTGGGCGATATGCGGAGTTATAATTTTGTAATTGACATCACACCTGATATTGAAGACTACCAGTACCGGATCCGGGCCATAGATTTTGATCAGCAATCGTATGAAGGCCGAAAGAACCTCTACCTGCCACAGTTTTTCAAAGAGAATTATCCATACGTGGAACTATGTCTGAAACACCTTAACCAGGAATCGATTGCCCAATACCAGGCGGAGGAAAGGACCATGATCACATTTCGGCTGGCATCTTCGCGATACCGAATCAAAGAACTACTGGATATAATGGCTAAGGATGAAATTTCCGTTAAGGAAAAGACCAACCAGTTAAAATCCGAGCTCAATGAGCATTTACATACCCATGCTTTCAGTCGCTGTGTCTCTATGGGCCAGGTTGTAAAAAGACATCTAAAACAAACACTTCAGAAAAACCTGATGCTGGTACAGAAAAACCTCGGCAAAGGGAACCTGGGAGTATAACAGAATTATCGCAAAAACGGATTTTTGGTGGTCACGGAGTAAACGGAGGAGAACACGATGAGGATTACAAAATTCTCCCTGCACTCCGTGCCCACTCCGTGACCATCGTGACCAATCAGCCCTGGGCAAAGAACACTGTTTATCATGGGAAAGTCTCCCTGCCCTTCGTGCTTCCTCCGAGCTCTTCATGACCTGTTTTGCTCCCGAAAGCCCGTCAATTGCCCCTAATTATAAATAAACTATATTAGCTGCACTTTTTAACGGTTGCCGCCTCTTATTTAAACCAATTTTTTATTAATGAAAAAGTACACTTCGGGCGTTCTGTTTGGAGAAGAACTGGAAGCCCTTTACAATGATGCGAAAGACAATGAGTTTGCCATGCCGGCCGTTAACGTCATAGGCACTAACTCAATTAATGCTACCCTCGAAACAGCGGCAAAGGTCAATTCACCGGTGATCATACAGTTTTCAAACGGCGGCGCCCAGTTTATTGCTGGCAAAGGTATGCCCAACGATAAACTCCAGGCGAATATTTCCGGCGCCATCTCAGGTGCACTGCATATTCACAATGTGGCAAAACATTATGGTGTTCCTGTCGTGTTACATACCGACCATGCTGCAAAAAAATGGCTTCCCTGGGTCAGCGGACTGATCGATGCAGGTGAACAATTCTTTAAAGAAAAAGGTCAGCCCCTTTTCAGTTCGCATATGCTAGACCTTAGCGAAGAACCCATTGAGGAAAATATTGAAACCTCTGTTGAGTTTTTCAAACGTATGAAACCCCTGGGCATGGGAATCGAAATTGAACTGGGCGTTACCGGTGGTGAAGAAGATGGCGTCGACAACAGCGATGTTGAGAACGATAAGCTTTATACACAACCCGAACATGTTGCTTACTCTTATACCGAGCTCAATAAAGTAGGTACCATGTTCACAGTAGCCGCCGCTTTTGGCAATGTGCATGGTGTGTACAAACCAGGTAACGTTGAACTGCGTCCTGAAATTCTGAACAACAGCCAACTGTACATCGAAAAAAATCTGAAGACTGGTAAAAAACCAGTTTACTTCGTTTTTCATGGTGGCAGTGGTTCACCTCAACACCAGATCCGCGAAGCGATCGGCTACGGCGCTATTAAAATGAACCTGGACACCGACCTGCAATGGGCTTTCTGGGAAGGCATACTCGATAATTACAAAAAGAACGAGGATTACCTGCAGGGACAATTGGGCAACCCTTCCGGCCCCGATGCGCCTAATAAAAAATACTATGATCCCCGGGTCTGGTTACGAAAAGGCGAAGAGAATTTCATCAAACGCCTGGAAGTAGCATTTGGAGATCTTAATTGCATCAACAGAAACGCGGGTTAAGTAATTGTAACATGAATGCCCGGTTTTTAATTATACCCCTTTGTATAATCATCTTTATCACGCCCGTTAGTGAAGCTAGCGGTCAGTCAAGGGGACGACTCCAGGATTTTAATATAAAAATAGGGGTACTACCCCGCGGCCAGATGAATGCCATCACCGATGTGCCCGGGGTGCTGGTAGGTCATACCACCCTTCACCAGTCTGATTCGATCCGCACAGGAGTGACCGCGATACTTCCTCATGGCGGTAACCTGTTTCAGCAAAAAGTTCCTGCTGCTATCTATGCCGGCAACGGTTTTGGAAAACTGGCCGGTGTGACGCAGGTAAAAGAACTGGGTAATATTGAATCACCGATCGTCCTCACCAACACGCTCAATGTAGGAGTTGGTATCGATGCGGTGGTTGAATATACTTTGTCTCAAAAAGGGAATGAAACGGTTCAATCAGTCAACGCGGTGGTTGGTGAAACAAACGACGGATTCCTGAATGATATCCGCGGGCGGCATGTAAAGCAGGCGAATGTTTTGCAAGCAATCCAAAATGCGCGGCCCGGTCGGGTGGCAGAAGGCAATGTAGGCGCGGGTACCGGCACTGTCTGTTTCGGCTTTAAGGGTGGTATCGGAACCGCTTCCCGCGTCATTCCCAAAAGTCTTGGTGGTTATACTGTAGGAGTATTGGTGCAAACCAATTTTGGTGGTGTCCTGCAAATCGCCGGTGTACCGATAGGTGAAGAGCTACAGAAATATTATCTAAAAGATCGACTTAATGAACCGGTAGACGGTAGTTGTATGATCGTAGTAGCTACTAATGCACCACTCGATGCACGCAACCTGGAGCGGCTCGCGAAAAGAGCATTTATGGGGCTTGCAAAAACAGGTGGTATCGCAAGCAATGGAAGCGGCGACTATATCATCGCTTTTTCAACTGATACATCCATTCGTGTGTTACATGATGTCAATAACCGATTTCAGCAGGGCCAGGTTTTGCGCAACGATGATACCTCTCCTTTATTCATGGCCGCGATCGAAGCTACCGAAGAAGCAATCCTGAACTCTCTGTTTATGGCTGAAACCATGAACGGAAAGAATGGCCGGACGATTGAAGCCCTGCCACTTGAGAAAGTGATACCACTAATGAAAAAATACAATCGCCTCCAATGATCGCTTTTTTCAATACGGCATTTTATGAGGAAAATGAACTTAGCCTGAAAGTCACGGATCTTTCAATACAAAGAGGCTTCGCGGTATTTGACTTCTTTCGTACAAAGGACTTTATACCATTATTTCTTTCGGACTACCTGGAACGGTTTTACAATTCCATTTCCCTGATGCAACTGGAGCCACCGTTTTCAGAAAAGGAACTGACAAACATTATTCGTGAACTGATCTCGAAAAATAATATTCCTGAATCCGGCATCAAACTTTTGCTGACAGGTGGATATTCTGCGGATGGTTACACACCTGCCAAACCCAATCTTGTCATTACCCAGCAACCCGTAACGCTCACGACACCTGAAAAATTTGCAGAAGGCATCAGGATCATCACCTGGGATTATCAACGCGAACTGCCCGAAGTGAAATCCATTAATTACCTGATGGGTGTTTGGCTACAACGAAAAGTAAAAGAAAAACAGGCCGCGGATGTTCTTTATCATAAGAATGGTATCATAACAGAATTTCCAAGGTCCAATGTATTTGTCGTAACCGCTGATCAGGCTGTCATCACGCCTGCTGAAAATATTTTACCCGGCATTACCCGTAAAAAGGTGCTTGAATTGGCTGGACGTCAGTTCAGGGCAGAAGCCTGGGCAGTTCATCTCGACGAACTAAAAAATGCGGCAGAAGTTTTCACAACAAGTACTACCAAAAGAATTTTACCTATCACGAGGGTAGACGATCAATTAATCGGCAATGGAAAACCCGGGCCGGTGACCACTTCACTCAACCAGGCATTTCTCCAATTAGAACAAGATTACGTCAAAAGCTTCGAATGGTAAGCACCCGGCTTAGAAACTCAATCCCACAGACAGGGCAGCATAAGCACGAAGTTGGGGATCCATATCCCAAAATTCATGTGCCGGCGGATCAAGAAAAATAGAAGGCCCGGCAATGACTTTTAAAAATAACCCGGTTTCGGGTCGCTGATACCTATAGCCGACACCGGGGTTAACGTAGAGTAGTTTGTCTGTCTTGTTCTTATCAACATTCTCCAATGCATGTGAACGGTCGATCGAGGGAATAACAGTAAGGCCGAACTCGGCATGATGGTCTCCCCTGCCTGTTATAAAATGAAACCCGATGGGAAAAGAAATTGCGTTTCTTTCAATCGACAGCCCACCACTGAGACTGTAATCCATTTTATCGCCCTGTCTAATAATTCGGTCATATTCGATGGCGTATAATGGTCCGTAACTGGACAGGCTTGCATAAACGGCGTTCCTGGTTTTTTCCTGTGCATTTATTCCACTGCCTATAAGGATAAGCAGCAACGGCAGCCAGGTTCGGTGGGTTCGGGTGGATGGCATATACGAAAAATAAACTTTAAAACTAATATCAAAATCCGGGAAATGCAAGCTGGAAGCTGCTTAGGCCCCGAGCCGGCATCTTTCTCTAAGGGGATTGATTGAAGAAGTAGTTTAAATCGGGGAAATCTGGCTTTTGAAATAGTCTGAAACCTTGTAAACTCTTCTCCAAAAAAAATCTTCCTGTTTCCCCGACTTACCGGCAAAAAAATCCCCCCTAACCTAATATAATTCTTATATGAAAGGTATTCCAGCCTGTACTTTCGCCAATACCTTTGCCAGAATTTTTATGTTTCGGGCAACAGCGCTTACATATCGAAATGCCTATTCAGGGTTATCACGCTCTACCTGGTTGCTGTCGTTGATCATGCTGATCAACCGCAGTGGTACCATGGTAGTGCCGTTCATGACCCTGTATCTGACCAGTCCTAAAATGGGTTATAGCGTTGGTGAAGCAGGTATAGTCTTTGGTTTATTCGGGCTCGGCGCGTTTTGTGGCGCATATCTTGGTGGCAAACTGACCGATAAGATCGGCTACTACCCGGTTCAAATGATCACGCTGATAGGTGGTGGTATCCTCTTTATCCTGCTGGGACAAATGAAAACATATTCCCTCATTTGCCTGTTCACGTTCCTGGTCAGTTTCGTTGCGGAGGCATTTCGTCCCGCTAATTCAACGGCAATAGCGTTCTATAGTAAAGAGGAGACCCGCACCCGCTCGTATGCGTTAAACCGGCTGGCGATCAATCTCGGCTGGGCGCTTGGCAGCGCAATGGGTGGTGTGCTGGCCAAAATAAATTATGAACTCCTGTTTTGGGTTGATGGTTTTACCAATATTACTGCTGCCATCGTGATGGCTATATTTCTTAAGCCGGTTAACCGGAAACTACACCTCGAAAGTGAAACACCGGTCAATCCTGCCAGATCAGCTTTCCGCGATAAAACATTTATGATCTTCATTGCAGTGACCGCATTGTTCGCGGCCTGCTTTTTCCAGGTCTTTACCAATCTCCCAGTGTATTTCAAACGGCACTTGCATTTATCGGAGCCGTTTATCGGGTTGCTAATGGCGATCAACGGGCTTGTCATCGCACTGATAGAAATGATTTTGGTTTATAAACTTGAAGGCAGGAGGAGAAGCATGGTTTATATCGCAACAGGTGTGACGCTTGTCGGGCTATCGTTTTGTGTACTCAATTTCCCGTTTTACGGTACATTGATCGCGTTGACGATGATCATCATGGTCACATTTGGCGAAATACTATCGATGCCCTTTATGAATAGTTACTGGATCACCCGAACACATCCTACCAATCGCGGCCAGTATGCGGCATTATACACGATGGCCTGGTCAGCCGCACAGACATTGGGCCCAATGGGCGGCGCACAGGTGGCCCAATACCTTGGATTCAACGTCCTGTGGTGGATGATCGGGGGATTATCGTTAGCCGCTGCTTTCGCGTTTTACCGGCTTAAATAGGTAAGAATCGGATTCCTGCTTCAGCCCGTGAAAATTCTAATTTTATTCTAATGTTTCGATTTGCCGCTTAAAAATGCTGGCGATACCTGGTTTTTCCTGCAAGAGAAAGTTTTTAATAAACCAGGTACTTGCATTCTTCGTATTCAGTTTATAGATTTGCTGTCGGGCAATTTTGTTTCCTATCCAAGTTTCTTTTGAATGACGGCCCCGATTCCTGATCTGCATATTGGTTTCTACATACATTGATTAGTGATTGCCAGTTATTGGTTCCATCGGCAGTATATTTTATCCAACTCCTTTTAAAAGCAGCCTGTCCAGTTCTTACGGGTTTTGCATCGCATTATTATTTATTATACAACAAACTTTTTGAAAATGAAGAGAAATTTTCCGCAACTTCTGCTGTTTGCATTCGTCTGTGTTCTTGTATTGGCATCCTGCTCCAAGATCGATGGTCACTACACCAAAAAAGGACAGATATTTTATGGACTTACTTCCAAAAATGAAATTGTCAAATACAATGCAAAAGAACCCGGCATAGTATTACAGACTTTAAATGTGACAGGCCTTGAAAGTGGTGATGAATTAATGGCCATCGACTTCCGGCCAGCCACCGGCCAGTTATACGCGATGAGCCGCAACAGCCGCCTGTATGTTATTAACCTGCAAACGGGCGCCACCGGCGGACCTGTCGGAGATGATGCATTCTCACCGGAGGTATATGGCACTTTCGTTGGCTTTGATTTTGATCCGGTCAAGGATCGTATACGCCAGGTAACCGACCTTGGTCAAAACCTGCTTATACATCCCGTAACCAGCATGACCACACAGGTGGACGGTAGTCTCAATCCAGGCACACCATTCGTTGTTGGCTCAGCTTATACCAACAACAAAAAAGGCGCCCGCTCCACCGAATTATATGGCATCGACCTGTCATCCCAGAAACTTGTAAAGCAGGGAAGCAATGGGAAACTAAGCCCCGTGGGATCACTGAGATTAAATGCGTCAGGAGAGGTTGGATTTGATATCTCCCCCGACAACCAGGTAGTCCTTGCCTCCCTGAATGTAGGAGTCGGCAGTAAATTTCCTGTGAATGGCCTATACTATATTGATCTTAAAACCGGGGAGGCCACAAAAATCGGTGATCTTGCCAGGCCTATCATCGGGCTTGCCATACCCACCCGGTAAACCCGGTATAAAAATATTCAGGCCTCCGAATTTCCAGGTGGTCTGATTGAGTCCAGTAAGAATTATCAAGACAATAAACAGCCCGCGTTGAGCGGGTTGTTTGCTTTTTATCCAGTGTCACTGGTGTGGCTCGATATGCAGTTAATGTCCTGCTGATTAAACATTCCCCCTTATTTTTGTAAAAACGGTTCAATAATGCATAAATTCCTGGCGTTTATAGCTGGTATTTTATTTTTTCTCAGCTCCGCTAACGCACAACCTGTATCAAGACCCAAATTAGTTGTTGGTATCGTGGTGGATCAGATGAGATGGGATTATCTCTACAGGTTTTACGACCGCTATTCTGCCGATGGTTTTAAAAGAATGATCAACCAGGGTTTTAGTTGTGAAAACACATTTATACCATATACGCCTACTTATACTGCTGCCGGGCATTCCTCTGTGTATACAGGTTCGGTACCCGCCATCAATGGTATCCTCGGCAATCACTGGTACCGTCGCGATCTGAAACGCAACTGGTATTGCACTGAAGATACAAGCGTATCATCCGTTGGAAGTAGTTCGACTGCTGGTAAAATGTCACCAGGAAATATGTTGACCACGACGATCACCGATGAGTTGCGACTTGCTACGAATTTCCAAAGTAAAAGCATCGGCGTTGCTCTTAAAGACCGTGGCTCCATATTGCCGGCGGGACATGCCGGGCAGGCATACTGGTTCGACAACGCTACCGGTGGCTGGATCACCAGCACGTATTATATGAATGAATTGCCTGCCTGGGTAAAAGCGGTCAATGATAAAAAGCTCCCCGAAAAATATTTAAGTCAGAACTGGAACACCCTCTACCCTATCGGCACTTATAAGCAAAGTACTGCTGATGATAAAAAATATGAATCAAAGATCGGTGGAGAAGACAATACATTTCCACATATTACTGCTGACCTGTCGGTAAACAAATTTGAATCCTTTCGCCAGACACCGGGTGGCAATACCTATACCCTTGACATGTCAAGAGCAGCGATCGAAGGCGAAAAGCTTGGGCAGCGTGGTGTTACCGATTTCCTCGCCATCAGCTTTTCTTCCCCGGATTATATCGGTCATGCGTTTGGTCCTAATTCAATCGAAGTGGAAGACACCTACCTGCGTCTTGACAGGGATCTGGGCGCCTTCTTTAAATACCTTGATACAAAAATCGGAAAGGGTCAATACCTGGTTTTCCTGACTGCCGATCATGCCGTAGCACACGTACCTGGTTTCATGAAGGAAAATAATCTGCCCGCCGGCACATTTGATGACGCGGCGATAAAAAAATGGCTGAATGAAATGGCTGAAGCTAAATTCGGAATCAAAAACGCGATCGAGCAGGTGATCAACTACCAGTTGTACCTGGATCATACCTTATTAAATGAAGGGAAAGTCGATTTGGATGATTTTAAGAACTGGGTGATCAGCGAATTGAAAAATCACCCGGCGATCATGGCCTGCTTTGATCTGCACGAACTTCCGGAGACTACCCTCCCGGCAAAGATCAAGGATATGGTCATCAATGGTTATAATCAAAAATGGAGCGGGGATATACAATTCATATTCAATCCCGGCTGGTTTGATGGTTTCAGCACCGGCACGACCCATGGCGCCTGGAATCCTTATGATTCACATATCCCGTTATTGTGGTATGGCTGGAAAGTAAAGCCCGGTAAAACCAACCGTGAAACCTATATGACAGATATTGCGCCTACCGTAGCCGCCATGTTGAGGATACAAATGCCAAATGGTTCCATAGGACATGTGATTGAAGAAATAACAAAATAATATACCATATGGAATTAAAAGAACAATTTGAAAAAGCAGCCGCAGAAAGTAAGCAACTACCTGCTAAGCCCGATAATGAAACCCTGCTGAAGCTATACTCGCTTTATAAGCAAGGCACTGAAGGTGATGTGAACACAGAGCCACCCTCCAACCCTTTTGATTTTGTAAATAAGGCCAAATATGAAGCCTGGACCTCATTGAAAGGCAAAACAAAAGACGAAGCGATGCAGGAATATGTGGCGCTGGTGGAAAGTCTGAAGGGATGATTTGTTAATGAAAAAACTAAACTAGCAAGATCGGGGGTACTGAGTTCACTCAGGAAAAGCAGTAAAAAAATACCGGCCACAATGCCGGTATTTTCTATTTCATGCAATCCTGGAATTAATCCTGAAACCCGTCGATCATTGGCAATTTCCGGCTGAAGTCGGATAGTTTGCTGGAAATTTTAGTAGCCGCTAATTCTGACTCAAACTCCTGAAATCCACACTCACAAGTTTACTCACGCCCGGCTCCTGCATCGTCACACCATATATAACGTCAACCGTACTCATGGTCATTTTATTGTGTGTGACGATTATGAACTGCGAATTGTCGCTGAACTGGCGGATCATATTGGTAAACTTGCTCACATTGGCATCATCGAGCGGGGCATCCACCTCATCCAGAATACAGAACGGCGCGGGTTTGATCAGGTAGATAGCAAACAAAAGGGCTGTCGCAGTAAGTGTTCTTTCACCACCACTTAATTGGGTCAATGAAGTGGGGCGCTTGCCTTTAGGTCTTGCTACAACATCAATACCTGTTTCCGCGAGATTCTCGGGATTCTCCAATACCAGGTCGCACTGATCGTCTTCGGTAAACAGTGTTTTGAATACCTTGATGAAATTCTCCTTCACGGTTGTAAAGGTCTCCAGGAATTTCTGATTCGCTGTCGCTTCTACTTCTTCAATGGTCTTCAAAAGACTTTCTTTTGCCGTCACCAGGTCGTTCTTCTGCTCCACGATAAACTCGTATCGCTTTTTCATTTCAGTGAACGCTTCAATAGCCGTCGGATTTACTTCACCCAGGTTCTCCAGGCGCTTTTTCATCCGGTCGGCTTTTTCCTGCAATTCTTCAACCGAAGTTTCTGTACTACGCTCCTGGTCGAGGATATCTTCGAGCTGGATACGAAACTCAACATTCAGCCTTTCTTTTGTTCCTGCCAGCTGCAGTTTCAATTCATTCAGCTTATCCTTGATGGCGGCCAGCAGGTGTTCGATCTGCTCTTTATCTTTTGTTTTATGACGAAGCTCGCTTTCTTTTTCGCTCAACTGGTTACGCAGGTTGTAATAAGCCTGGTCTGCCTCATTGAGGACGATTTCTTCATGCTCCCTTTTTCGCATCAACTCAAGTAAAGACTCTTCAATATCACGGAGTGAATTACGGGACTGGCTGATGTTAGAACCAGTTTCAGCCAGCTGTGCCGTATTATTTTCGATCTGCAGTTTCAGATCGCTCAGCTGGTTATTTTTGAAATCAAGCTCCTGCTTCAATGCGGTGATCTTGCTCTGCTGCCGGGTTACATTCAGGTTAAATTCATTATACTGGCGCGTTGCCTCTGCAAATGCCGTTTCCACCGATTTGAAAGCCTCATCAGCTTCTGCCAGTCGTGATGCGATGGCCTGCAATTCCTCGTTGAATTCAGTCAGTTGCTGACGCACACTGGAGACCGACAACTGGGTTTCTTCCATCTGCTGGGTCAATTCTTCCCAGCGGTTTTGGCTGCTGGCCTGCAGGGAATGCAGGTTCTCCAGCTTGTTGTGTAGCGAAAAGACCTGGTTAGTCAACGCCTGTATTTCCTTCTCTGTTTCACGAATAGCTGATTCCCTCAGGTCTTCGTTAAAGGCGATCACCTCATTGTGACGAGCCTGTATATCGGCACGAAGCGCCGCCACTACCCTATCCTGCGCGGCAATTTCTTCCTGCAGTTTCTCCAGGTTCTTTACACGACCAATTTTCTTTCCTTCGATCAGTCCCACGCTGCCACCTGTGAGTGAATATTTTCCTTTAACATACTTACCATTCTTTTCAATGATCACAAAGCCATTGCTGTTTTCAAGTGCGCTTTCATTATCGGCAATAAATACATTGCCCAGCAGGTATTCGGCCAACTTGCGGTATTTATCATCCACTTCTATCACACTCATGGCTGCTATAGCTCCATCGAGACGGTGATCAGTGGTAGCTTCGTTATTGGCTGTGATCTTATCGAGCAAAAAGAAATTCGCCTTTCCTTTTTTGTTTTCATCAAGCAGTCGCACCGCCTGCAAACCTTCCTGCAGATCATTCACCACATAATAGCTCAGGTATGGTTCCAATACATTTTCCAACGCAGTCCTGTATTCTTCTTTCACGTACAACACATCCGACAGGATTGGCGACTGGTGGTTCCAGTTCTGGTTATTGTGCAGGAACTTCACGCTGTCAGGATAACCTTCCATCGAATCGATCATGCTCTTCAGCAGGTCATGCTCATTCTTTTTTGCATCCAGCTTCCTGGTTTCTTCAGCAAGTTCATTACGCAGCGTATCCAGCACTGCCTGTGTTTGTAAAATCTGCTCCTTGGTATTATCATGGTGTTGCTGAAGCTGCTCAAGATCGGTTTTCTTGATCTCGAGTTCCTTCTCGTGCAATATCCTTTCCTGGTCGAGCTGTTGTCTTTGTTCTTCGCGCTGGGCCCTGTCCTCTTCAATCTGGTGTATCGTTCTTTGCAGGTTTTGTACTGAAGTATCAGCTACCGCCACTTTCTTTTCCGCGTCAAACTGGTTTCGTTGTACCTGCTGGTATTCCTGGCGAAGAGTATCGACGGCTTGTCTTTTCTCGTCAACAATATTTCTTTTTGTTGCCGCTTCTTCCCTTAACTCAACCAGTTTTTCATTCAGGTTTTCCAGGACTTTTTGTTCTTCTTCTACCTGAGCGCCTGTAAAAGCGATGCTTTCGTCGATCCCTTTTAACTGGCCTTCGGCTTTCTGTAAAAACTCTTTCAGGCTGCCTTCACGTTCGGTCAGGTATTCCAGGCGTTGCGCCGAGAGATTTTTTTCGTTCTCCCGGGTTCGCACAGCCTGAACCAGTTCGTTAAATGTATGCTGCATACTTTGCAAGGCCCGTTCCTTTTCCACAAATGCCAGTTTCTCCTGCTCAATCGCTGCTTCCTCGGTGGCGATCTCCGCTTCGAGTCTTAATTTTTTATCGGTCTCTGTTTCCTGCTGTTCATTCAGTTCTTTATAGGTAAGATTAAAACCTTCGAGCGCTGCTTTCGCCAGTTCGATGCTCACTTCACGATAATCTTTTTTGATCTCGTGGTATTTCTCTGCCTTTTTTGCCTGGCTTTCCAGGGACTTCAACTGGTTGTTGATCTCAAACAAAAGGTCTTCGATACGAGCCAGATCCATTTCAGTGGCATCCAGCTTTTGCTTTGCTTCTTTCTTACGCGTTTTATAGATCGAGATACCGGCAGCCTGCTCCAGCATTCTGCGGCGACTATTGTCTTTATCCTTGATAAGATCATCCACCATGTCGAGCGCAATGATGGCATAACTGTCGGTGCTCACACCGGTATCCATAAACAGGTTCTGGATATCTTTCAGGCGGCATTGCACATCGTTGAGCCGATATTCACTTTCGCCGCTTTTATAGAACTTACGTGTAACGGTAACGGTATTAAACTCTGTTGGCAACAGGTTTTTAGTATTCTCAAAGGTCAGGCTCACTTCCGCCAGGCCACTTGCAGACCGGCTTTTGGATCCATTGAATACAAGGCTGTCGAGGTTCTCACTCCGGAGTTGGCTGATCTTCTGCTCTCCAATCACCCACCTGATACTGTCCACTATATTGGATTTACCACAGCCATTCGGCCCTACGATACCTGTGACATTCTCATCAAAGTTCACCACGGTCTTGTCCGCAAAACTCTTAAATCCCTTGATTTCTAAGCTCTTTAATCTCACTTTTGAGGTTTTTAGTAGCGGCGAATTTAAGCCAATAAGGGGTAAAACAGGGTTTGGCAGTCGGGCATTTATTCACAAGGGATTGGTAAAAATGTGGAAGAGTTTATTGGATACTGGATACTAGATAATAGATACTAGATACTGGATACTGGATGCGGGATAAAGGATCGCAAGGTTGACAGGATTATTTGTGGTTAGGGATTTGAGCCCCTTCTCCAAAAGGAGAATGGGTTGGGGTGGCCGAATAAGATGCAGTCGGGCGCCGAAGTTCCCTGGCGTCTGACGCCCCCGTCTGACGCGATGAAGCAGATGGGACTCGGCTCTTGCTGAGTTCGAGCGGGAAAATATAGGATACTGGGTACTAGATACAAGATACTGGATACTGGATACTGGATGCGGGATAAAGGATCGTAAGGTTGACAGGATTATTTGTGGTTATGGATTTGAGCCCCCTCTCCTTTTGGAGAGGGGGTTGGGGGTGAGGCGCAATAGGATGCAGTCGTGAGTCGGTTCCTTAGCGTCTGACGCCTCGTCTGACGCGATGAAGCAGATGGGACTCGGCTCTTGCTGAGTTCAAAGCCTTTCCACCAGTCACTCACCATCAATCCGGATCGAGTAACTTCATACAAAACCAAAGCATGAACTCTAGCAATCTTCCCTTTATAACGAGGCTTTGCCTGCACCTGGTGAGTATTTATATCCTGGGTATGCTGATCTATGCCGGCGCAGATATCATTATGCCGATTTGTTTTGCCATCCTGCTGGCTATGCTTTTGCTTCCGGTGGTGAACTGGCTGATCCGGCGGAAAGTGCCGGATGTGCCTGCTATCATCCTCGCCATACTGCTTGCCACTTTATTCATTGGCGGCATCATATACTTTCTTTCTTCGCAGGTAGCCAGTTTTATGTCGGACCTCCCTACTATCAAACAAAAATTATCACAACACATTTCCACTTTGCAAAGTTGGATCAACGAGCAACTCAATATCAGCATGAAACAACAGGATGCTGCAGTGGAGAGTGCCAAAGAAAACATACACAACAATCCGGGTGGTATGGGAACGGCCCTGATGGGCGTGGCCGGCACCCTGGTGATGATGATCCTGCTGCCTATTTACACCTTTCTCCTCTTGTATTATCGTAAGTTGATCCGCAAATTCTTCCTCGACGTTTTCAGCAGCCGTCATAAAGAACAGGTAGAAGGAGTACTGAGCGATTCAAAAACCATCGTACAGGGATACATGGTTGGATTGCTATTGGAATTGGCCATTGTGACAGTCCTCAACACAGTCGGTTTCCTTGTTTTAGGTGTAGAATATGCGATTTTCCTCGGCCTCCTGGCGGCGGTGCTGAACCTGATACCCTATATCGGCATGCTGGTGGCAACGGTTATCTGCATGGCGGTTACCCTCACCACATCTGATAACCTCTCCGATGTATTGTGGGTCGGCGCTATACTGATCGCTGTGCAGTTTATCGATAATAATTTTATCATGCCATACGTGGTAAGCACCAAAGTACGTATCAACGCGCTGGTGACCATCATCGGGGTACTCATCGGCGGAGCGCTGGCTGGAATATCGGGTATGTTTCTTTCCATTCCTGCCATTGCTATCCTGAAAGCGATCTTTGACAGGGTAGACAGCCTGAAACCATGGGGTGTACTGCTGGGTGACGAACAGAAAAAAGTCGGCGGTAAAACCTCCAAAAAACAAAAAACATAGCAAAAAGCGGTCCCTGGAAAAGGACCGCCGGTTCTACGAATGCTTACTCGTATATACTGCTAGTGTTAAGTCAACCATATTTTGACCGTTTCTCTTATTTTAGCCGCGAGCTGTGAGCCATAAAGCCCAGGGCCTCAAATTTCGTGGTCAAACGATCGAGCTCGAAGCTCGTAGCTTTTGAAGCGGCATTTTATGCTTGACTCGACACTAGAAACTTTCCCTGATACTGGAATAATTTATTTGGCTAAATAATTATGTATTCTTTAATCAATTCCATCACGCCATCTTGTACCCTTAATTTCTTCCAGCTCTTTTCATCGGTGAGCTCGATCAGATGCACCAGTTTACCCGCCGTACGTATCTCGCTCACATGCGTGATCCGGAAATCAAGATAGTACACGCTTTTCACCATGTCCTTTAATTGAGGAGATAAAAACTCACCTGGATAAGAGATCACATCGTAGAGTAACTGCCCCCGGCCATTATAAAAGCTTCTCCCCTTCCTGCCGTTCTGTTTGTAATAAACAAAAAAGCCATTGTTATCATCAAACCATTGGATATTGTCGGCATGCTTATGTTGTTTGAGGAAATTTCTTTCCGCTTTTAACCGCGCCACGGGGTTCGCACCTGGCTTATTCTCTACTATATTGACTTCGCGCTGTTCCGGTTCCGTATTCAAAGCGGCCGGCTGCGCCAGCGCAAAGACCTGCATCATCGATACAAGACTCATTACAAGAATGATTTTTTTCATGTTATAAAGTTTAAGGTGATTGACCCAAAACTAATTCGTCGAATAAAGGCAGATCTTTTTATTCGCTTATGCGCTCTTATTGGAGGTGAATTAGCAGGAAACGTATGAGATTTGAAAAATAGCGTCGACGAATGGCATTCGTCTTCAAAACAAAGTTTTGTATTGTTCTTAACGAGGTGGGGCGTTACTCCTGGTCATGGATTTTATAATTTTATAATATACCATGTTATGAGCATGCAGGATTTCATTTTTTCAGAAAAAGCTGCAAACCGCAACAAACGCCATCTCACATTTTTTGGCGTGCTGGGCGTTGCATTTTTTTTGCAAAGCATTGTACCCGGCAACTCCATCTACGCTACCGCCTTTTTCAGTTTTTGCTGCTTTTTTCCTACCTGTATTTTCTCAACATATGTATGCATTTATTTCTTCTACCCTTATTTACTGCAGCGAAAAAAATACCTGCTATTCATTCCTGGCTTTATCACTCTTAGTCTCGTCTGTTTATTCATCAATTATCATACTTCAGGCTTGTTCCTGTATTTCGCCGATGATTTTGGCAAACCTGGCAATTCGTTTTCGAAACAGATGAATCTGTCTTTTATTAATACTTCGCACGCCCTGATCATCTGTGGACTCGGCCTGGGTATAAAACTTGCAAAAAATATCTACCTGCGCCAAAAAGAAAATTCAATGCTTTCCAGGCAAAAGATCATCACTGACCTGAGATTAGAGAAGGCCAGGATCTATCCCAGGCTGCTCAACCAGTCGCTGGAAAACCTGCGTACGGGCATCAGTACCGGTTCAACAGACGCGTCGACACATCTACTTAAGGTATCTGAGCTTTTAAGTTATATTCTTTATGACAATGAAGAGAAATGGGTATTACTCGAAAAGGAACTGGATATGGTCCGGCACCTTATCGATATCGAGCAGGCTGGCAGAGAGAGGCAACCGCGATTGCATCTGAATCTCAGCGGAGATCCTTCCGGTAAATTAATAGTACCAATGAC
This sequence comes from Bacteroidota bacterium, assembly GCA_023424015.1. GTDB lineage: Bacteria > Bacteroidota > Bacteroidia > Chitinophagales > Chitinophagaceae > Terrimonas_B. The sequence continues at coordinate 17,368 of JAFAEM010000038.1, forward strand.
ATTATTTCCACTACTGGAAAATTTCTTTAAGATACTGGATGATAAAACAACCGACATTGCGAGCGTGAGCCTTGACCTGTATATAAAAAACAAGGACCTTGACCTTAGACTTGCCATTTCAAAATCATCTGACCAACTGCCAGTCAGGAAATGGATCAATGTATTCTCAAATACCTGCCAACGGCTCGAAGCATTACACCCAGGCGGTTGCGATCTGAAGATTGTCAATGAGGACACAACATTTATCGTCTTGTTAGGTGTGATGATCAAAACGGCCGGCAACGAAATCGGTGAACTCAACCAATCAACACAGGTGACCTATGAAACTGCGTAGTCTCATACTATCGGATCGACCGGTTTACCGTGTTACCAGGCACCTGCTGTTTTGGACGGTGCGGTTTTTCCTGATATTTATTTATTCTTATGGATCTTCTTTTCTGAGTTTCCTTACTTCCGGCGAAACTCTCTATATATACGACCTTGAAGAATGTATGCAGGTGGGCGGTTATCGCCTGGTGCTGGATATGCTCTTTTGCTACACGGTGATATATTGGCTGATGCCGGTATACCTGTATAAAAAACGATTTACCACTTTTGCATTATTGCTGGTGTTGGAAATGGTAGCGGTTTTTGTCCTAAGCACGCTTTTCATCACGTACTATTATAACCTGGCTGCCCAGGGGCCGAAGTTTTACCATGTGATCTGGCTCCATGGCATTCATTTTATCATGGGTGGTTCTCCTGTGGTTTGCATTGGATTTTTAGGTATCAGGCTGCTGAAAACCTGGTATAGGGAAGAGGAAAAGAAAGTCGCGATCACCCGTGCACATGCCAATGCTGAATTACAACTGCTGAAAGCCCAGATACATCCGCACTTTCTTTTCAATACTCTCAACAATATCTATTCATTCACCCTGGCCGATCGCGGTCGCGCCGCGAAATTGGCCGATCAGCTATCCGGTATGATGGATTACATGACTATTGAGGGAGAAAAGGAATGGGTACCGGTAGAAAAAGAAATACGACTGATCGAAGATTACATGAGCCTTGAAAAGGTACGCTATGATCAGCGACTTGATATCAGTATTGACATCACAGGGGATTTTCGAAATAAATTGATAGCGCCCTTGCTGCTGATACCCTTCGCAGAAAACTGTTTTAAACATGGAGCCAGCCTCATGCGGGGTAAACAATGGGTGAAATTAAATATTAACGTACAGGATGACATGCTCAGCTTTGAACTCAGCAATAGCAAACCAGCCTCCTCACCGTTGCGTCAACAGAAAAATGGGATCGGTCTCGCGAATGTTAAAAAAAGGTTACAACTGATCTACCCGGGTCAACACAACCTGCAGATTGAATCAACCGATACCGTTTATAAGGTAAATTTGGAAGTGAAACTGCTAGAACAACCGGTTAGCGTTTCGCCGGGTATCACCGGTTACCAGACTCAACCTCTTTCCTATGCCTGAAAAGAAAATCATTTGCCTGGCTGTAGACGATGAACCACCTGCTCTTGATGTGTTGAAAAAATATATTCATTCTGTACATACGCTGGAATTGGCAGGTACCTGTGCCGACGCCATTGAAGCCACCGTTTTTCTTCAAAAAAATCCTGTTGACCTGATTTTTCTCGATATAAAAATGCCCGAATTACTCGGGACCGATTTTATAAAAACATTGAAAAATCCTCCGGCGGTTATCTTCACCACTGCATATCGCAAATTCGCGATAGAAGGATTCGAACTTGATGCCGTTGATTACCTGCTAAAGCCTATCTCTTTTGAACGCTTCTTGAAAGCCGTGAATAAAGTGATGGAAATGCCGCTGTCTGCTAATAACGTTGCCAGTAGTCCCGTCACGTCAGAACTACCGGCTACAACAGCTGCGGATTCCATCTATTTTCGGAGTGATCGCAAGATGGTGAAAGTGTCTATGGATGATATCCTGTACGTGGAAAGTCTGAAGGATTATATCAAGGTGGTGACAAAATACAAGACCATTATTACAAAACACGCGATCTCCTCTCTCGAAGAAAACCTACCGAAGAATAATTTTCTACGCATTCATCGTTCCTTTATAGTGGCATTGAACAAAATCGACTCTTATAGCAGCGAACTGGTAGAAGTTGGAAAAAAAGAGTTGCCTATTAGTCGCATGTATCGCTACGAGGTTGAAAAAGTATTGCAACATAAAAGACATTTGTTCTGATAGTTGTCGCACAAACCGTCAAAGTACAACAAAAAGCCTCGGGCAATAGGTTCATAATCAGAGCAGTCAAAATAGATTCTGCTTTACCATATTAAAACACTATCTTCACCAAGTGTTAAAAGTACTTCCAACATTCAGTCCTGATCAGCTTCAATTCTTACTCTTCCTCTAGTAATAGTTAATCTCCTCTTTACTTTTTGCTGCAGTCCTTTTTCACGTGTATTTATTTTGTTTTATTTAAATTATTGTTTTATGAACATGTACGTTTCAAACCTGAGTTTTCAAACCACCGATGAAGACCTGAAAAAATTATTTAGCCAGTATGGTGAGGTTTCATCTGCAAAAGTCATCACTGACAGGGAAACTGGCCGTAGCCGTGGTTTCGGGTTTGTAGAAATGGGTTCCGACTCACAGGCAAACGAAGCTATTAAGGAGCTTAACAACAAAGATGTCCAGGGTCGTACCATGGGTGTTTCTGTTGCCCGCGAAAAAGCTCCACGCTCTGACAACAGGAGATGGTAATAACTTAACCAATAGTTAATGTATAAAGAGCCTTCGGGCTCTTTTTTGTTTATACTACCCCGATTGCTTATCTTTGCAGTCAAATTTGAGTTATATCGCGCTTGTAAGCAAACAATAGCCTCTCTCATTCCTGCTATTTATTACACCTGCATTTTTCTCAAAGACAAACCATTATTCCCGTCCTTTCAAGATTTCATTTTCGGGAATATGCCATCGGCAATCGAATATTTCATCACACCCTAAATAACTTAATCGACTATGACCTCTGAAATGATTGAAAAGTTTGTAGCACCCAGGATCTCAAATGGCGAAGCAGTGAATATTCACTTTAAAGACCGCCATACCGTAACCGGTTTGTTTATTCATACCGTCGACTATGAAGAGCTGAAGTCAAAGAATTTCTGGAGAATTGTGAGTAACCAGCATGTGACTAAATGGGAGCAGACAAAAGACATCAATCTCACACGTTTGTTCAACGGAGCATCCTTTACCCGACTTTCAGAAGAGAAAAATTAAAAACAACAGTTCACAATATGGCAACAAGCTGGAACAAAAAAGAAAGAGAAAATAAAAAACAACAGCAGCGAAAACAGAAGGAAGAAAAACGCCTGGAAAGAAAGCAACAGGCTAAGAAAGGACAAAGTCTCGACGACATGATGGCCTACCTTGACGAAAACGGCAATCTTACTTCCACTCCACCCGACCCGGCCAAACGTACCATTATCAATGCCGAAGATATCGAGATCGGCGTTCCCAAGCAAAGAGAACTGGATCCTTCTGAATTGATCCGTAAAGGCGTGATCACATTCTTCAACCAGGAGAAGGGCTATGGCTTTATCCGGGACAAACAAACCACGGAAAGCATTTTTGTACATATCAATGCCAGCCGTGATGTATTAAAGGAAAACAATATCGTAGAATTCGAAGTGGAAAAAGGACCCCGCGGTTTGCAGGCTGTCAACGTAAAACTTTCGAGTTAACACAAACTGATTAATCCGCACCTGACACTACGTTGATTCCTGGTTATTTCTTCATAGCTCGTAGCTCGCAGCTCATAGCTAACAGCTTACCCCTAAAACCTAAACCTAAACCTTAACATCCACCTTCATCCCCGTCTTCGCCGCCAGGAAAATCGCTTCAATCACCTTAAGGTCTTTAAGACCTTCTTTTCCATCAACAGGCACTTCAGGCTGATGTCCATCCAGTATTATCCGCGCCATTTCATCCATCTGAACGGTTTGATGCGTGACATGCGGCAGATTCAATTCTCCTTTGTGCGTACGCCCTCTGATAGGACCATAACCCGTTGCCGGAAGCAATTCAGCAAAACCTTTATCACCATTTAAGAAAAAACGGTCGAGGTGACTCATAGCATAGGTAGACAGGCATGACGCCACCGCCCCACTGGGAAACCCAAGTTGGAACTGGATAGTCTCATCTACGCCGGGTTTGAATTTTTCATGATCGGTTTTGGTTTCCTGCGCGGTGACCCACACCGGTTCTTCGCCCACCATATACCTCGCGCCATTCACAGAATAAATCCCGATGTCCATCATCGCACCCCCGCCTGCCAGTTCTTTATTCAGTCGCCATTGATTGGGGTTGCCGATCCTGAAACCACTGAGACCCTGGAAAAATAAAACCTTTCCCAGTTCGCCCTGCTTCCGCATGCGAATGATCTCAAGCGTATTGGCCTCAAAGTGCATACGGTAGCCTATCAGCAATTTAACTTTTGCCTGCTCACAGGCATCCACCATCTCCTGCCCTTCTTTAACAGAAATGGCCATGGGCTTTTCACAGATCACATGTTTGCCGGCGCGGGCGCAACGGATCACCTGGTCGTGGTGAAGCGCATTTGGTGTGATCACATACACGGCATCGATATCGGGATTATTTTTAAGGTTGTCGAAGTTTTCGTAGTTATAACAATTCCTGGCCGGGATACCATACTTCTGCTGCCAGCTTTCGATCTTGGAGGGTGTGCCGCTGACAACACCTGTCAAACGCGCCCTTTTACAAGCCTGCATGGCATCGGCCACCCGGGTGGCATATCCACCCAGTCCCATCAGGGCGACTCGCAATGGTTGTTGCTGGTTACGACTAAGGATTGCATTCTGTGGTAATATTTCCCAATTATCAAGCAGGGATACGCCAATGGCTGTTGCGGTGATTTTGTGTAAAAAATCGCGGCGAGAATTCATATGCTGGTTATTGGTTGATGAAGGTTAATGTATCCTGAAGTTAAACTATTCAGCGCGATAAAAACGACGTGGTTCAAACTTTGAACTAAAAACCATTAACCAGGTGTGTATTATTTTTTGATTCCCCGGGTTTTCTTTTTACTTAACTTCAGGTACCAAAAATAATAGCCATGCCTGTTTTTAACCTTCGCGTCAATGGCAAAGACCATAGTGTTGATGTAGCTGCCGATACACCAATTCTTTGGGTTTTACGTGATCACCTCGATTTAGTGGGTACAAAATATGGGTGCGGTGTCGCGCAGTGCGGTGCCTGTACGATACACCTTGACGGAAACCCTGTTCGATCCTGTACCTTGCCTGTATCAGTTGTAGAATCCATGGAGATAACGACTATTGAAGGACTCTCTGCCAACGGTGACCACCCCGTGCAAAAAGCCTGGGAACAATCTGATACACCCCAATGTGGTTATTGCCAGGCCGGCCAGATCATGACGGCAGCAGCTTTGTTAAAGCGAAAACCTAAACCCACTGACCAGGAAATCAACGATGCCATGAATGGCAATCTTTGTCGTTGCTGTGCTTATCATCGGATCCGTGATGCTGTGAAACTGGCCAGCACACTGGCTTAGCAAACCAGTATCAAAATCTATATTACTGTTTATTTCCATCGATATTATCGCGACTTCATCAGTAAAATCAAACCAATGACAACCTTTTCAAAAACCAGCCGGAGGGATTTTTTAAAAATTACTTCAATGACAGGTGGCGGTTTGCTGCTGGGCTTTAGCTGGTTCAGTGCGGAAGCAGGAACTCCTACGATCATCAACCCTGGCCAATTTGCGGGTTCGCTGGATTTTAATAGTTATTTGTCCATCGGTACAGATGGTGCTATCACTATTTATTCCCCTAACCCGGAGCTGGGCCAGAATATCATGACTTCTTTTCCAATGATCGTGGCGGAGGAGCTTGATGCCGACTGGACAAAAATAAAAGTGAAACAGGCGCCTTTTGATCCAAAGAAATTTGACCGGCAATTGACCGGGGGTAGTGGCGCGATCCCGCATTCCTGGAAACGACTTCGAAATGCCGGCGCTACTGCCCGATACCTGCTGATTGCAGCTGCAGCAAAGAGATGGAATGTAGACGCGGCGGAATGCACGACACAAGATGGGTTTGTGATGCACACAAAATCGAACAAAAAAGCCGGTTACGGTGAGCTTGCAGAAGAAGCTTCGAAAATGACTCCGCCGGAATCGGTAACACTGAAAAACCGTAAAGATTTTAAGATCATTGGTAAACCTCTTGGCAATCTCGAGATCAAAAATATCATCACCGGTAAACCTATATTCGGTTCCGATTTTAAACGCGATGGAATGGTGATGGCAATGGTTCAACGTCCACCCGCTTTCGGATCCAAAATAAAATCCGTTGACGCCGCGTCGGCCAAAGCCATGCCAGGCATACTGGACGTGATCACTTTCAAGAATAATGTTGCAGTGATCGGCAAATCCACCTGGGAGATCATGAAGGCAAGGAAAGTTTTAAAAGTGGAATACGAAAAAGACGGCAACCTGGAAAGTACAGCTGACCATGACCAGTTATTCATTTCGCTGCTCAACAGCAAAGAAGCAAAAGTTCGACGCCAGGATGGAGATGTGGAAACAGCGTTTAAGAATGCTGCGAAGGTGATCACCAGTGAATTCCAGTGTCCATTTATTCCACACAGCCCTATGGAACCGATGAACTTCTTCGCGGATGTGAGAGAAGACGGTGTGGAACTGGTAGGGCCAACGCAGACGCCGGGTAGTGCACGCACCGCGGTGGCAAAACTTTTGAACATCCCTGAAGAGAAAGTTACGGTTGATATTACTCGCCTGGGTGGTGGTTTTGGAAGACGATTAAAATTTGATTTTGCCCTGGAGGCCGCCGAGATCTCAAGCATACTAAAGAAACCGGTGAAGCTTCTCTGGACCCGTGAGGATGATACCATGGGTGGAAGTTACCGCCCGGCGGTCAGATACCGTTTTGAAGCCGCCCTTGATGGCAAAGGAAATCTCATCGGTTACAAATTACGTGGAGTGGGTATCAACCAAAACAACTCTACCCGGGAAGATAATTTTCCTTCCGGGGCGGTAGACAACCTGCTGATCGATACCGTTGAACATATCTCACCTATCACCACAGGCGCCTGGAGAGCCCCTGTTACCAACTTCCTGGCTTTCGCAGAACAAAGCTTTTTAGATGAAGTAGCTGTAGCAGCGGGCAAAGATCCCGTTCAGTTCCGACTGGAACTCCTGCAAAAAGCCCGGACAAATCCAGTTGGCGCCATCAAGTATAATATTGATCGTATGGAAACGGTGATCAGGCAGGCCGCGGAGAAATCAGGTTGGGGAAAAAAGAAAGGAGTATCGCAGGGATTTAGTGTATACTTCTCACATGCTTCTTATGTAGCGCAGGTTTGTGATGTGGTGATGAAGGCCGGTAAACCTGTCGTTCAAAAGATATATGCCGTTTCTGACTGTGGTGAAGTGATAAATAAAAGCGGCGCCCTGCAACAGGTGATGGGCGGCATCGTTGACGGTTATGGCCATGCCATGTTTGGAAAGCTTAGTTTTAAAGAGGGTGTGCCTCAGGAAAATAATTTTGGCGCATACAGGATCATTCGCATGAAGGAAGTGCCCGAAGTAGAAGCGCATTTTGTCGACAATGGTATCGACCCTACCGGTTTGGGCGAACCCGCTCTCCCACCTACAGGCGGAGCTGTGGCCAATGCCATTTTTAAAGCAACGGGAATCAGGATGAGAAAGCAACCATTTATCGAAGAACCGCCATTCCGGGCTGCGAAAGGATTCTGATAATATCGTTGCAAACTTTAACTCTCGCATGGAATCTGATATTTTAATTTGAAATAAAATACCCGGCATATGAGAAAATCCGCATTTTGCCTGCCAAAACTGAGAATCAGTTTTACTTTATTCAGCTTCACTATAATACTTTCAGTACAGGATGCGCTGGCGCAGAAATCGGCTATGGACCTGGTGAAGGATGCCAAAAAGGATATTGAGAATCTCAGTATTCAACAGGCGAAGGATGAAATTGCAAAACCCGATGTAGTGCTGGTTGATATTCGCGAATCAGAGGAATTGAAACAAGGAATAATTCCTGGCGCGGTGCATGCACCAAGAGGTATGCTGGAATTTTACGCCGATTCTACACTACCCTATCACAAGCCTGAATTTCGTAAAAACAAACGTATTGTTTTGTACTGCGCATCCAGTGGACGTTCAGCGCTGGCTGTTCAAACACTGAAAGCGATGGGCTATACAAATGTTGCACATATTGATGGCGGCTTCAAAGCCTGGAAAGAAGCCGGGCTCCCAGTCGATCAAAAGGATAAGTGATGACCTTCTTAAAGTGAAAACGCCACTACATAATCGCCGAGTTTGGTTCCCAGTTTACCATGACCACCAGCCGCGATCACAACGTATTGCTTACCGTTCCATTCGTATGTCATAGGCGTAGCTTGTCCGCCTGCCGGTAATACGGTCTGCCATAGAATTTCACCATTTGTAATATCAAATGCACGAAGTATATTATCCATCGACGAAGCGATGAACACGAGTCCTCCCGCCGTGGTGATCGCGCCACCAAGATTCACCGAGCCCCATTTTTCCGCGCCGGGATATTTTGTGGGATCTGCCATAATACCCAGCGGTACCTCCCATTTTAACTGACCCGAACCCAGGTCAACCGCAGCGAGAGTGCCCCATGGTGGTTTGGTTTGCATCAGGAACTCACCATTTTCAATTGTAAAAAGGTATTCACGGCTCATCACATAAGGGGTACCATCCTGTGGTGCTACTTCCGCTCTTGGCAAAGCGGTATTGACAGACTTTGTTGTATTATCTGTTTTGGGGAAAAGCGTAATGAGTGCTGCCAGCTGGTTCACATTGGCGATAAGCAGGTTATTGACCGGGTCATAGCTGGCCCCGCTCCAATTCATCCCCCCCACATTGCCTGGCGTAATGATGCTTCCCTGCAAAGAAGGTGGTGTGAAGATACCTTCATTACGATGACGTCTGATCCTGTCTTTCGCCTGCTGCAGTAATTCGGGCGTAGGCCCCCAGGCATCCGCTTCTGTTAGTTTTTGGAGACCGAGCGCCGGCAATTGCGTTGGAAAAGGTTGCGAAAGGGCAGCCACCTCTCCCGGCACATCAGATTTTGGAACGGCTCTCTCTTCTATTGGGAAAATATGCTCTCCTGTTTTGCGGTTGAGCACAAAAATGTGCCCCATCTTAGTGACAAGGATCACTGCCGGAACTTTGGCACCATTGCGATCAATATCAGCCAATACGGGTTGTGCCGGAAGATCATAGTCCCAGATATCATGATGCACGGCCTGGAAATGCCATACTACTTTGCCTGTTGATGCCTGTATTGCTACCAGTGAATTAGCATAAAGATTATCACCTAATCTTTCGCCACCATAATAATCAGTGCTGGGACATGATGTAGGTACATAAACCATATCCGATTGGGGATCGGCAGAAATGGGTGCCCAGGCGTTGGCCCCCCCGGTCACGGCGATCTTGTTTCCTTTCCAGGTTTCAAAACCAGGATCTCCTGGTTTACGTGGGATAGGATCCCATGACCATACCAGATCACCCGTACGAGCATGGTATGCGCGCACCACGCCTGCCGGGAATTCAATGCGTGTATTATCACCCATCGTAGAACCCACCACCACCAGCTCGTTGATCACGGCCGGCGGCGAAGTCACCTGGATGCGGCCAACGCCTTCTTTCAGGTCAACTGTTCCCTTTTTACCAAAATCCGGAACAGGCTTACCAGTCACGGCGTCAAGGGCTATCAGGCGTCCATCGATCGTAGCCGCAAACAGGCGCATATACCCCGGCTTTCCTGGCTTCAGCTGGGGATCAATCCATTTCGACACACCTCTCGATGTCACTTCCGAATACCCTGCTTTCAGGTTCACCTGTGGATCATAGATCCATTTTTCTTCACCGGTGACTGCGTCGATAGCAATAACGCGATTGGTGGGTGTACTCACATAAAGAATACCATCGATCATGAGCGGAGTAGCTTCAAAAGCGGCTTTTGAAGCGATCTCCGTTTTTTTGTAAGTATCCAGTTCACCCGTTTGGTAAGACCAGGCGGATTTTAGTTTTTTTACATTGCCGGCATTTATCTGTGTGATTGGTGAATGACGCATGCCACCGGGATCATTGCCATAATTAGCCCACTGACCCGATGCATTGAATTGCTTTTCCCTGTCGGCATGTTGGTTTTGCTGGGCATTAGATGAACACCCGAGAAAAACGAATCCACAGAAAATAAAAAGATTTCTCATGACCGACATTTTAAAGTTTCTTACTTAATAAAACTCTGATACAGGCAGTCAACCGTTTTGCGGATCACTGTATTAAACCCTTCGGTATAGCCAGGATGACAACCGTTGGAGATCACCACGATCCCCCATTTATCTTTCGGATGAAAATACATGGCGCTATAAAGTCCGTACGCGGAACCTGTATGTCCTTTGAGCTTTTCACCCGGTACCAGTCTGTCCGTGGTGCCAATGGCCAAACCATAACCTTCCGGTGAAAGCGATGTCTGCATCTCCCGGGCACTTTTTTTAGACATGATCCGTTTTCCTCTATGTTTTCCCTGCTTCATGTGCATGATCATATACTCAGCCAGGTCATTAGCCGAGATCTTCATGCCACCTGTTGGTGAAAAAATGGGCGTACTGTATCCCATCATATAATTTGCGATCTCTTCGGTGCGTGGTGCATACGCAGCCGGCATGTAATCGAATTGTTTTGTGTCGCCATTGTATTCATAAATGCTGGCAAACCTTGTACTGTCGAGCGAGGCTATCCAGTATCCACCATATAATTTCAAAGGATCGAGAATATGTCGCTTTACATATTGATCAAAACGTTCCCCGGAGATTTTTTCAATGATGGTGCCCGTCATGTTATAGTTGAGATTGCAATACCGGTATTTTGTACCGGGCTCCCAGTCACTATAGCATTTTGCCCAATCCGGGTTCTTGTCAGGATTGATGGCATCAAGTGTAAAATACCCCTGGCTGTCGTTGATACTGGAAAGATGCGACAAGACCATGCGCAATGTGATCACTTTGTCGGGGTACAGTGGGTTTCGGACCTTAAAACCTACGAGGTCACCGATATCATCATCGAGGGAAAGCTTTTTGTCTTCTACCAGTTGCATGACGGCGGTGGCGGAAAATGATTTTGAAATAGATGCGATCCTGAATATGTTTTCGTTGCTCAGCGGTTCTCTCGTCTCCAGGTTCTTCCATCCAAAAGAATGATTATACACTACTTTATTGTTCTTAACTACGGCCACCGCGAGACCTACTACCTCAGACTGGCTCATCATTTTCGAGATGCAGGCTTCCGCCTGGTTAGATTGTGCGAAACTGCTAAGGGTAATGGATGACAGGAGGAAAACCGCGACGATGATTCTTATGTTCATGAAAATCAGGTATTGATTTTTTGAAATATAAATATAAGGAATCAAGGTCTGCTATTGCTAATACGGAGCGCCGATTACATAAAATAAGAAATCCCGCCAGCGGCAGGATCTCTTATTGTCAAGGTCGGTGTTCTTTGCCAGTTTTACTGACAAGCTTTTATTTCGCGAATTGCGATCTGATCACATTTAGTGCGCCACCTGCTTTGAACCACTCGATCTGTTGATCATTGTAGGTATGATTTACTTCGATCACATCTACCGTTCCATCAGCATGGTTAAGTTCAACGCGCAGGGGTTTACCAGGAGAGAAGCTGGTAAGACCTTCTATATCTATGGTATCATCTTCCTGGATCTTATCGTAATCTTCCTTATTAGCAAATGTCAGTGCCAGCATTCCCTGCTTTTTGAGATTGGTTTCGTGGATACGCGCAAAACTGCGTACCAGGATCGCACGCACTCCCAGATGCCTGGGTTCCATCGCCGCATGTTCTCTTGAAGACCCTTCACCATAGTTTTCATCACCCACTACGATACTTCCTATATTGGCGGCTTTATATGCGCGGGCCGTAGCAGGTACGGGTCCATATTCACCGGTAAGCTGGTTCTTGACCGTATCTGTTTTATCATTAAAATAGTTGATCGCACCGATCAGCATGTTGTTACTGATATTATCCAGATGACCACGATATTTCAACCACGGGCCGGCCATCGAGATATGATCGGTCGTACATTTTCCTTTGGCCTTGATCAGCAGTTTAAGGTTGAGCAGGTCAGTGCCTTCCCAGGGTGCGAAAGCCGACAGGAGTTGCAGACGCTGACTGTTGGGATCAACGATCACTTTAATTTCGCTGCCATCTTCTGCGGGCGCCTGGTATCCTGCATCTTCTACGGCAAATCCTTTTGGAGGCAGTTCATAACCGGTTGGCTCGCTCAGCATCACTTCCTCACCGTTTGCATTTTTCAATTTATCGGTAAGAGGGTTAAAAGCGATCGTTCCCGCGATGGCCATAGCCGTTACAATTTCAGGTGAGGCTACAAAAGCATGCGTCGACGCGAGACCATCATTCCGTTTGGCAAAGTTGCGGTTGAAAGATGTGATAATGGTATTCTTGCGATTGGGGTCGTCGATATGTCGCGCCCACTGACCTATACAGGGGCCACAGGCGTTGGCCAATACCACGCCGCCCACACTTTCAAAAGTATTGATGAAGCCATCTCTTTCGATGGTGTAACGAACCTGTTCACTACCGGGAGTGATGGTAAATTCAGAATTTGCTTTTAACCCTTTACTGATAGCATCTTTTACGATCGATGCGGCGCGACTGATATCTTCATAAGAAGAGTTGGTGCAACTACCGATCAAAGCCACTTCCAGTTTTGCCGGCCAGTCATTTGCCTTTACGGCTTCAGCCATCTTTGAAACCGGTGTGGCAAGGTCTGGAGTGAACGGACCGTTTACATAAGGTTCCAAAGTGCTCAGGTCGAGCTCGAGAACCTGGTCGTAATATTTAACCGGATCAGCCATTACATCATCATCGGGACGCAGATGCTCACGTATCTGGTCGGCCATCGCTGCTACTTCCGCCCGACCCGTTGATTTCAGATATGCGCTCATTTTCTCATCGTAGGCAAATAAAGAACAGGTGGCTCCTACTTCAGCACCCATATTGCAGACAGTACCCTTTCCGGTAGCGCTCATTGTATCTGCTCCTTCTCCAAAATATTCTATTATGGCACCAGTACCACCTTTTACGGTCAGCTGGCCAGCTACCCAAAGGATCACATCCTTCGCGGAGGTCCAGCCACTCATTTTACCGGTCAGCTTTACACCAATGATCTTTGGCATCTTCAACTCCCAGGGCAGACCTGCCATCACGTCTACCGCGTCGGCGCCGCCAACCCCGATCGCCACCATACCGAGACCACCAGCATTGGGGGTATGGGAATCCGTACCGATCATCATACCACCTGGAAATGCATAGTTTTCAAGGACAACCTGGTGGATAATCCCAGCTCCTGGCTTCCAGAATCCAATTCCATATTTATTTGATATTGAGGCTAAAAAATCATATACCTCTTTATTTACTTCATTTGCTGTAGCTAAGTCAGCCGCGGCACCTGACTTCGCCTGGATAAGGTGGTCGCAGTGCACGGTAGAGGGTACAGCCACCTTAGCCCGGCCTGCTGTGCTGAACTGCAACAATGCCATTTGTGCCGTAGCATCCTGCATGGCTACCCTGTCCGGGGCAAAATCCACATAATCCTTTCCACGGACATAGGCCTCTTCAGGCTGGTCGCCGTACAAATGCGCATATAATATTTTTTCTGTAAGTGTGAGGGGTTTGCCAATGAGTTGCCGTGCTGCGCTTATCCTGGCGGGCATTTCAGCATAGGTTTTTTTGATTAGATCCAGGTCAAATACCATGATATTAAATTAGGGTTTGAAGTAATCGGGCCAAGGTCGATGACAAGGGATCACAGTTTCAGGCGGTTTGCTGTCAACTGTAAAGTCGACTATGGGCGTCAAAGCGTTGCGAAATTACGGAAAAACCTGGCTATTTTGACAGTACGCGATTGGACTGTTGCACGATATTTTTTAAATTAGCGGCATGAACAAATTCAAAAGCTTTGTTGAATGGAATGCATTTGGCGTTTGTTCCGCAATCGGTGACCGCCTGGGCATCGCCACCAGCCGCATCCGGCAGTATTTCATTTACACCTCGCTGCTCACCATGGGCTCCCCCATCGTCATCTACATGATCCTCGCTTTTTGGAAGAATATACGAAATTATGTGAAGGCAGCAAGGAGGAATCCATGGTACTATTTGTAGTCGGGAGTCGGGAGTCAATAATAGATGCTGGATATTTGATACTTGATACTTGATACTGGATCCGTTATTAACTCATTTCATCATTTTCAAATTTCCACATCTCCACATTTTCACATTTTGACATTCCCTCCTTTCCCTTTCCTCATTTTCAAATTTTCAAATTTTCAAATTTTCAAATTTCCACATCTCCACATTTTCACATTTAACTTAGATCAACTCCTTCAGTTTTTCGACAACAGTATCCACTTCTTCCCGGGTATTATGCTTGCTAAAAGAGAAGCGCACGGTCACGAGATTGGGATTATTGTTGATGGCACGTATCACATGAGAGCCCTGGTCGGCGCCACTGCTGCAGGCGCTGCCTCCTGATACACATATATTGTTGATATCAAGATTGAAAAGGATCATCTCCGATTTTTCAGTCTTGGGAAATGCAACACTCAGTACCGTGTACAGGCATCGGCCTTCCTGGTCACCATTAAAAGCAACTCCGGGAATACTTTTGCGAAGCTGCTCTGCCATATATGTCTTGATGGATTGAATATACTGGCTGTCTTTTTCATAATTGGCCATTGCCAGTTCCAGCGCTTTAGCAAAACCTACAATACCATAAAGGTTCTCGGTGCCAGCCCGCATGTTTCGCTCCTGCCCGCCCCCAAAAATGAATGGCTTCACTTTGACATTGTCATTTATATACAACAGACCCACACCTTTTGGTCCGTGAAACTTATGCCCCGCCCCGGAAATGAAATGCACCGCTGATTTACGCAGGTCGAGCGGGTAATGCCCTACCGTCTGCACACAGTCGGAATGAAAGATCGCCTGGTATTTTTTACAGAGCTCGCCAACCGCGTCTATGTCAAGGATATTGCCTATCTCATTATTCGCATGCATCAGGCTCACCAGGCAACGCTCTTTTTGCGAAGCCAGTTGTTGTTCGAGGTCTTCTAAGTCTATATGCCCGTTTTGATTCAGCTTTACATAACTATAACTCACTTCACCGCAACCATAATGTTCTACAGTATGCAAAACTGCGTGATGCTCGATCGGTGAAGAAATGATATGCTTACACCCCAGGTCGCGTATGGCAGAGAGAATGGCTGTATTATTACTTTCGGTACCGCCACTGGTAAAAAAGATCTCACCCGGATGCGCGTTCAGGAGTTTCGCGACAGATTTTCTTGCTGTTTCAATCGCCAGTCGCGATTCACGTCCATAAGAATAGATCGAAGAGGGATTCCCAAACTGAGTGGTCATATATGGCAGCATCGCTTCCAGTACCTCCTTATCCAAAGCTGTGGTAGCGGCGTTATCGAAATAGATCCTTTTCATAGCGCGCAAAGATAGTAGATTAGTCGGGAGTCGGGAGTCGGGAATCGTG
>JAFAEM010000037.1 GCA_023424015.1 Bacteroidota bacterium
CAATTCTCGTAAGAGTTTTACATTTGTGTCAAACATGGGATTGCAATCAGTTTTAAGTTTAGACACCTCAAAACTAATATATTGCAATCCTATTTTTATCCCCATCCTTAACTTAATGACATTGCCCATCGGGACACTTTATGGGTAGAAAAAAAATATGCGCCGAGGTATCCCGTCCTGTAGGGACGGTTTATGCAGGTATGGTGTATATTGGATGATTTGCACACAGGAAATCGATCAGCACCTTAAACCTGTTTTCACCCATAAAATCATCCAACGGGAGATATTCGACCCCGATATAATGACTATTACCATTTATATCGACGGAATGAATCCGCATAAGAGACACTGTATCGCGTCCCATCGGGACGCTTTATGGGTAGAAAAAAAATATGTGCCGAGGTATCCCGTCCTGTAGGGACGGTTTATGCAGGTATGGTGCATATAAGATGATTTACAGACAGGGAATAGCCCGGCATCAAAAACCTGCTTCTTAAACGGGAGGTATTGGTCCCGACTTAGTGGTCATTAAAAGTACAACCAGTAGAGCAATACATTAGGATATACACCCAGCAGTACGATGATGGCGGCAATGGCTGTCAGCGACCATTTGAAAACCGGCGAAGCCTGGATAGTAGCTGTGCCTTCCTTAAAATACATAGCCTGGATAACACGGAAATAATAGTAAGCGCTCACTGCGGCCATCAACACTGCGAAGATCACCAGCCAGAGATTATTGCCTGCCCCCAGGGTAGCTTTCAGCATATAAAATTTAGCCAGGAAACCCGCGGTAAGCGGGATACCCGCGAGCGATAAGAACAGGATCGCCGTTACTGCAGCCACCAGGGGTTGCTGACGGGCCAGTCCATTGAAACCTTCAAAACTGAAATCGCTCATCTTGGCCAGCACCGCAAATATGCCGATCGTTGCAAGACAATAAGCCACCGCGTAAAGCAGGATTCCTTCCTTAGCAGCGGTGTTCATGGCAAATAATGCCAGCAGCATAAAGCCTGCCTGTGCAATACTTGAATAAGCCAGCATCCGTTTTACGCTTTGCTGGAATACCGCTGTGATATTTCCAATAAACAAAGTAGCAGCGGCAATGATGCCGATCCAAACCTGCCATTGATTGTGGAGGCCACCAAATGTTTCATCAAACAGGCGGATGAATCCAATGAATAAAGCCGCTTTGATGATAGTGGCCATGAAGGACGTAAATACAGTTGGCGCTCCGTCATACACATCAGGCGTCCAGAAGTGAAAAGGCGCCGCGGATACTTTAAAGGCCATGGAAAAGATCAGCAGTAACATACCTGCCACAGGCAATAATGCAGGTTGCTCTGTTGCAAACCTCATCTGATCTACGTTGAATGTGCCGGTAGCACCATAGATCAGCGCGATACCCATCAGCATGATGCCGGTAGAAAATGACCCCATCAGGAAATACTTAAGTGAAGCTTCATTACTCTTCAGGTTCCGTTTATCAGCACCGGTGAGGATATAAAGCGGGATCGAAACAATTTCGATTCCGAGGAAAAGTATCAGCAGTGATTTGAAAGAAGTAACCAGCACAACACCTGCCATGATAAAAAATATCAATGCAAAATATTCGGCGTAGTGGACTCCTACCTTTTCCATATCTCTTGAAGAAAGAATAAAGAAGATAAGCGTAGCGATCAGCGCGATCGAATTAAACAAAAGCGCAAACCTGTCAAAATACAACATGTTGGTTGTATTGACATGAAAGAAAGTGATACCCTGCATCTCGAGGATATTGGCCACCACTACCAGGATCATTCCTGTAATACCCAGGCCCCTGATCGCAGCGTTATTCTTCAGCACGATGCCGCTGAACATCATAATTACTCCAAATACAGCCGCTAATATTAATGCGTTCATGACTTTCTTTACTACTTTAACAGGTGACGAACATCAGATAATTTCAAAATACTATCCGAAACTTCGTTGGTTACATTCAATACGGTTTGAGGATAGATACCCATCCAGAAGATCAGGATAACTATCACACCCAGGGCCAGTTTTTCCTGCAGGTTGATATCCGTTGCATTGATGGTGCGTGGTGACAATTCACCGTAGAAGATCTTGCGTACCATGTTCAACATATAGATCGCTGCCAGGATGATGCATATACCGGCGAGTACTGTAAACCAGATATTGTATTTCGTAACTGTGGATCCAAAAATGCCGGTAAACATCATGAACTCTCCAACAAACCCATTAGTGAGCGGCAGTGCTATATTGGCCAGGGCGATGGTTACAAAAAGGATAGCCATCACTGGCGCTTTTTGCGCGAGTCCACCCAGTTCCGACAATTTGCGTGTGCCATATCTCCTTTCGATGATCTCCACAATGATCCAGAGCCCTATGATATTGACACCATGGCTGAACATCTGGATCATCACGCCCTGCAGCCCCGTTTTATGTTCTGAAAATATCGCGATACACATAAGGCCCACGTGCGCGATGGATGAATAGGCCACCAGCCTTTTCATGTCATCCTGTTTGATCGCGATCAGCGAGGCGTAGATCATACCGATCACCGCCATAGAGGATGCCACATCACCCCATGAGTAGGCAGCGGCAGGTACAACTGGTAACAACCAGCGGATCAAACCCAATACACCCATTTTTACCATGACGCCACTGAGGATCATCGTAACGGCAGTGGGTGACTGCTCGTAGGTATCGGGTTGCCATGTATGAAAAGGAAAGACGGGCATTTTGATGGCGAAGGCCACAAAGAACAGCCAGAAAAGCCAGGATTGTTCACCCGGACGGATCCTTGATGCAGTTTCATAAAATGATTGCAGGCTAAAAGACTGATCCGGTGTTTTGGCGAATATATACAGTATGCCGACCAGCATCAGCAAAGAGCCCACAAAGGTGTAGACGAAAAATTTAAAAGTAACCGGTATGCGTTTTTCGCCGCCCCATTGCGAGCAAAGAAAATAAACGGGTATGAGCGCCAGCTCCCAGAAAAAGTAAAACAGCAGCGCGTCCATCGCGAGGAAAACACCCATCATACCTGCTTGCGACAAAAGCATGAGCGCGAAAAAACGGTTGGGTTTATCGTAGCTGTTATTACGAGTCGCAATAAAGACCAATGGGAATGCAACTGCATTCAACAGGCACAGGATCTGCCCCATCCCATCGAGCTGCAGCGAAAGGCTGCTACCCAAAACCGACATCCATTGTGACTGGTGCTCCAGGTAACTGGTTTCCTTTAAGAGGGTAAGTCCGAGCAGCGATACCACCAGTGTAGCCAGTGATGATACCAGCGCCCAGGCTTTGACGGCTTTCTCATTCTTGATAAGAAAAGCTGCCAAACCCGTGAGTAAAGGAACTACTATCAGTAAAACAGGGATCATAATCTTTTTATCTCAGGAAAAATTGATAAACAAAAAATACCACCATCGCCAATACCATCAGCAAAATATAACTACCCACCTGGCCACTTTGCAACAACCTCAACTGGCGGCTGCCATAGTTCACCAGTTTTCCCACGCCGTTCACGATGCCATCCACCACTGATCTTTCGAAAACATTTTTAAAGAACTGCGCGAGCCGATCGAGCGGGTTTACAATTAATTTATCATACAGCTCATCCATATACCATTTATCCGCCAGCACTTTTCCAAAACCGGTCGCTTCGCCGGTCTCTGGTTTTTTACTAAACTTGTTCCAGGCAAACACACAGGTAATGATGATCAGCAGGGAAGAGACACCGGTCAATATCCACTCAGTAGAATGATCGATGCTGTGCGCGCCGAGAATCTTTTCAGATCCTGCAAATACGGGTGAAAGAAAATCTTTCAGGGCATGCGCGCCATGTGCCAGGAATTCCGGAACACCCACATAACCGCCGATGATTGAAAGTATCGCCAGCACCACGAGGGGAATGGTCATAGCTGCAGGGCTTTCATGCAAATGATGCTCCTGCTCAGAAGTTCCGCGGAAGCGTCCCTTGAAAGTAGTGGCATAAAGGCGGAACATATAAAAAGCCGTCAGCAGGGCTGTACCCAGGCCGATAGCATATATGAATGGAGATTTTACAAACGCTCCGGCCAGTATTTCATCTTTTGAGAAAAATCCAGATAAGCCGGGGATACCCGCGATTGCCAGGCAGCCAACCAGGAAGGTCCAGTTTGTGATTTTCATGTACCGGCCCAGGCCACCCATTTTGCGGATATCCTGTTCGCCACCCATAGCGTGGATCACGCTACCGCTTCCAAGAAAGAGCAGGGCTTTGAAGAAAGCATGGGTCATCACATGGAATACTGCCGCAACATATGAGCCCGTTCCCAGTGCCAGGAACATATAACCCAGCTGGCTGACTGTAGAGTAGGCCAAAACCTTCTTGATATCATTTTGCTTCAGTGCAATGGTAGCAGCTACCAGGGCTGTAGCCAGGCCGATGATCGCAATAATATTCATTGTCACCGCAGACATGGAGTATAGGATATTACTCCTTGCGATCATGTAAATACCTGCGGTAACCATCGTGGCAGCGTGGATGAGTGCTGAAACGGGTGTGGGACCAGCCATCGCATCGGGTAGCCAGGTATACAAAGGTATCTGGGCGCTTTTACCGGTGGCGCCAACAAATAATAATAAGGTAATGGCGGTGATATCTGTTGCAGTAAACTTGTTCGCCTCTGCGAAAGAAAACACCTCGCCATAGTTTACCGAACCCGCTTTTGAAATGATCCAGAAGATAGCGATCAGGAAAGCCAGGTCACCGATACGGTTCATGATAAAAGCCTTGTTGGCGGCTTTGTTGAATTCATTGTTCTTGAACCAGAACCCGATCAACAGGTAGGAACAAAGTCCCACACCTTCCCAGCCGATGAACATGATCACGTAGTTGGCCCCCATCACCAGCAACAGCATTGAAAACACGAAGAGGTTGAGATATGCGAAATACCTCGCGAAATGATGCGGTTTTTCTTCATGCATGTACGAAGTAGAGTACACATGGATCAAAAAGCCAACGCCGGTTATCACCAGTAGAAAGACAGACGTCAGCTGGTCAACCTGGAACGCAAATGGAATGACCAGGCTGTCGACAGAAATAAAATTGAAATAATTCGCTACATGGGTATTTCCATCCTTTACCTGGATGAACACCCAGATACTGATCAGGAAAGAAATGAGTACGGTACCGCTTCCGATAACACCGATCAACCCTTTCGTCAAATGATTCCGCCCCAGTCCATTGATCAGGAAACCGATCAGCGGCAGCAGCGGGATGAGGTAAACGAGGTCTAATGTGTTGTTCATACTACCATCCGCACAAGCGGAGAAAAAATTTGCGTTATTGAATATATCCTCCCATTCCCCAGGGAACGGGCATTAATGCTTTAACCTGTTCAAAAAATTTACATCTACCGAATGTATGTTCCGGTACATCATCACGATGATGGCCAATCCCACGCTAACTTCCGCCGCTGCCACTACCATAATAAAAAATACAAAAAGTTGTCCGTCGGTACCGCCCGTCGCATTACCAGCAGCCACAGCGCTGAGGTGATGCATTTTGGAAAATGCTACCAGCAGCAGGTTCACCGAATTCAGCATCAGCTCAACGCACATGAATATAATGATCGCGTTGCGGCGTGTGAGCACCCCCACAATACCGATGCAGAACAACGCGATAGACAGAATGATGTAATAATTTATTGGCATATTGGCCTCCCCTAAATCCCCTCCTAAGGAGGGGACTTGCCACTCACAGCCCCAAGAGCAGCGAGTGGACTTTATAAAAAAAATTGTTTAAAGAACTTAATATAAAAAAGATATCCCGACCTAAGTTCCCCCTTTGGGGGACAGGGGGCCTAATCCTTCTTCCCGATCACCACAGCACCCACCATGGCACTCACAAATAATATACTCGCTATTTCAAAGGGCACTACATAGGTTGTGAACAATTCAGTTCCCAGGTTTTTGATCAGACCAATATTACCCTGGTTGACCTGTGCCACCTGGCCTTTCAGTTCACTATCGCGCAGCGCTGCCACCAGGATGAGTAGTAAGCATCCTCCTGAAACAGCACCTGCTATCCGAAGCCATCGGTTTCGCTGCGGTTCTGTGATCTTGTTGAGGTTCATCAGCATGATCACAAAAAGAAACAACACCATGATGGCGCCTGCGTAAACTATAATGTTCACGATAGCCAGGAATTGCGCGTTCAATAATATATAGTGACCGGAAATTGCGAAGAAAGTAACGATCAGCCACAAGACGCTGTACACGGGATTTTTGCTTACCACCACCATCAAGGCTCCGAATAAAGCCATTACGGAAAGTATCCAGAACAGTATTTGTGTAATATTCATTTCTCTTAAGCTGTGGCTGTTTACGATGTCGACGAGCCTTTATAATCTAATTCTGTCTTTAGTTTTGTGAAACCCTTGGTGGCCTGTCGCCCAGGGCTTTTTTATAGCCATCCGGATCCTCCACGGGATGCGGGATCAAAAGATCTTCTTTTTTATATATAAAGCCGGTTCTTCCATAATTAGAAGGTGCAAAAGTCTGCGAAAGATAAATAGCGTCCTTAGGGCAGGCCTCTTCACAATAGCCGCAAAAGATGCAACGCAGCATATTGATCTCGTACTTAGCGGCATATTTCTCTTCGCGGTACAAATGTTCTTCACCTGGCTGACGTTCGGCTGACTCCATGGTGATCGCTTCGGCCGGGCAGGCCAGCGCGCAAAGTCCGCAGGCAGTACAGCGCTCGCGACCCTGCTCATCACGGTTGAGGATCTGCAGTCCGCGAAACACTTTTGAAAATGTTCTTTGTTGTTCGGGGTACTGTATGGTGACTTTCTTTTTAAAGAAATGCCGCAACGTGATCAACATGCCCTTCGCGATATTCCACAGGTATATACGCTCCAGCCATGTCATTGGCTTCCGATCTACCTGTTTTGCTCTCTGTGTTAGTCGCATATCTTTTCCCCAATGGGGGTTTAAAATTTTCGCAAATATAAGGTCTCCTGCTCGTTGAGTGTTGAACACTCAAAATTGTACGCACTCATTCGAAAAAACCGCAATATCCATTTACTACATTAACGTACAACACCCGCCTTTTCCATTTATCCTTTCAGCCATAATACGATCGCCGCGGTGAGGATCATATTAAACAATGCCAGTGGTATGAGTTTTCTCCATCCCAGTTTCATCAACTGGTCAAACCGGAACCGCGGTATGGTCCACCGTATCCACATAAAACAGAATATGAAAAACGTTGCTTTCAGCATCAACACCGAAAATCCGATCAATGATAATAACCAGGGCGCCAGTCCCCAGTTGGCTTCATTGACAAAGGGAATATCATACCCGCCGAAATATAAAGTCGCCATTACGACGCCGCTGATGAACATGTTGATGTATTCAGCAAACAAGTAGAATCCAAGTTTCATCGAAGAATATTCCTGGTGGTAACCAAAGTTCAGCTCGTTTTCAGCTTCAGGAAGATCAAACGGTGTCCGGTTACATTCTGCCAGTGCACAAATAAAAAATATCAGGAATCCGAGGGGCTGATAAATGATATGCCAGCCATTTTCGATCTGGTTTCCAACGATAGCACTCATACGCAGGTCACCCACCAGCATCAGCACTGCGATCAGGGCAAGACCCATGGGCAATTCGTACGATACCATTTGCGAGGCACCGCGGATCGCAGCCAGCAGTGAAAATTTATTGTTGGATGCCCAGCCACCAATGAGGATACCATATACACCAAGACTCACCACACCAAATACAAACAGGATCCCGATATTGATATCCGAGACCTGCAGGTCAATTGACCTGTCGCCTATATTAAAGGAAGGACCCCAGGGTATGACAGCGCTGGTAAGCAATGCCGTGATCATGGCCAGGCATGGCCCCAGGATAAACAAAAACTTTGAAGACATCAGGGGGATGATCTCTTCTTTAAAAAACAGTTTACCGCCATCGGCCAATGGCTGCAGGAGACCGAAGATCCCCGCGCGGTTGGGACCGATACGATCCTGTAAAAATGCGGCTACTTTTCGTTCGGCATAAGTTGCATACATGGCCACTAACATCGATAAAGACACGATGACAGCCACCAGGATCAGCTTTTCAAGAATAAAATAAAAGTCAATGGCCAGTAATTGCATAATACCTTCCGCTGTGGCGGTTTATTTTAATTATTTAAAATCGCTTTTTGCTTCTTTTTGCATTCCTATTCCCTGCTCGTAGCTCATAACACGTTGCCCTAACGCTTACTTCTCCTCCTTTTCAGTTGTCTCAAATGTAGCTCCTGTTGCAGGCCCGGGTAGTTTGCTCAGATCAACATCCGGATCGTTTACATCACTGATGCTGTGAATGTCCATTAACAACTTGGGCTTTCTTCCCATCACATTCGCGATAGTTTCCTGCGGCCTGGTTGCGCCTACATAATGATTGGCGGAGATCACTGAATGCCGTTTTACTTTCATGGGGCCTTCGATCACCCAGTCACTTAATTTTTTCTTTTCAAAACGGCAGGTATTACAGATCCAGCCGGGTTTGCCATCATAGCTTTGCACTTCACCCCATTGATCCTTCCTGGCAGTTACCCGCAGCACTTCGTCGCCACGGTTCCACATCGTCACTTTACCGCAACAGGTGGGGCAATCGCGATGCGCATCTACTGGTTTGGTAAACCACACACGGTTTTTGAAGCGGAAGGTACGGTCGGTCAAGGCGCCTACAGGACATACATCGATCATATTGCCGCTAAAATCATTATCGATCGCTTTGGATATATAAGTTGATATCTCGGAGTGATCTCCACGATCAAGTACGCCATGCACACGATTATTGGTAAGCTGGTTGGCTACATACACACAGCGATAACAAAGTATGCAGCGCGTCATGTGCAGTTGAATATAGGGACCGATATCCTCGAGCTCAAAAATCCTTTTTGAGAATTCGAAACGTGTGCCTTCCTTACCATGCTCATAGCTAAGATCCTGCAGGTGGCATTCGCCCGCCTGGTCACAGATGGGGCAATCAAGAGGATGATTGATCAGCAGGAATTCGACGACACCGTTGCGCGCATCCAGCACCCGCTCGCTGGTAATATTTTTCACGATCATCCCGTCCATAACTGTTGTCCGGCAACTGGCCACCAGCTTGGGCATCGGACGCGGATCGGCTGTTGAGCCGGCTGCCACCTCTACCAGGCAGGTACGGCATTTACCACCACTGCCCTGCAACTTGCTGTAAAAGCACATCGCGGGGGGTGCCACATCGCCACCAATTTGCCGGGCAGCCATAAGGATGGTCGTCCCCGGCTCCACTTCGACGGTGATGTTGTCAATGGTTACTTTAAATAATTTTGGTGCTTCAGACATTCCTCAATTCATTTATTACTACCTGGTAATTTTCTTAATCTTAACCTCAATCTCAATCTCAACCTTAACCTTAATCTTAACCTCAACCTCTAAACGGGCGCCTCCACCTCCAGCGGATCAGCATAATGCGCCAGTCCATAATTTCTTTTGGTGCATTCATCGGGATTCAGCACATGCCATTCAAACTCGTCGCGGAAATGGCGGATCGCCGCGGCCACCGGCCAGGCTGCCGCATCACCCAACGGACAAATCGTGTTTCCTTCGATTTTCCGTTGTATATCCCAAAGCAGGTCTATATCACTTAGTTTACCCTGCCCTTTATCAAGACGCAGTAAAAGTTTTTCCATCCAACCTGTGCCTTCACGACAGGGTGAGCATTGGCCGCAACTTTCATGGCGATAAAAACGGGCGAGTGTGTATGTATGTTTTACCACGCACTGGTCTTCATCCAGGACGATAAATCCGCCGGAGCCCATCATGGAGCCGGTTGCAAAACCACCATCGCTAAGGCTTTCGTAGTTCATCATGCGGGTGGCGCCTTTCGCTGTCTTCAATAAAAGATTTGCCGGCAGGATGGGCACAGAAGAACCGCCGGGAATACATGCTTTCAGTCGTTTGCCATTCTTTATTCCACCACACCATTCATCGCTATAGATAAACTCTTCCACCGAAATGGTCATGTCTATCTCGTACACGCCGGGTTTATTGATATTTCCACAGGCTGATATCAGTTTAGTACCAGTCGACTTCCCAACACCAATCTTCGCGTATTCATCACCGCCTTCATTGATGATCGGAACTACTGCAGCGATGGTTTCAACATTGTTCACAACCGTAGGGCAGTCCCACAAACCTTTTACCGCAGGGAATGGAGGCTTGATCCGCGGATTTCCTCTCTTGCCTTCCAGCGATTCCAGCAACGCAGTTTCTTCACCACAGATATAAGCACCGGCACCACGTTGTACATATATCTCGCAATCGAAACCGGAGTTCTGGATATTCTTGCCCAGCCACCCGTTATTCTTTGCTTCGGCAATGGCCTGTTCGAGAATATCGACAATCCAGGCATATTCACCGCGGATATAGATATAGGAACGATTGCTGCCGAGAGCAATAGAAGAGATGATCATGCCTTCGATCAACAGGTGAGGGATGAATTCCATCAGGTACCTGTCTTTGAAAGTACCGGGCTCGGATTCATCGGCATTGACCACCAGGTAACGGGGCACACCTTCAGGTTTTGCCAGGAAACTCCATTTCATTCCCGTCGGGAACCCGGCGCCGCCACGTCCTCTAAGGCCGCTTTTCTTTACCTCTTCGGTAATATCAGCTGGAGCCATTTTCAGCGCTTTCTCCACACCGCGGTACCCGCCTTCACGACGGTACACATCATAATACCTGATGTTTTCAACATGCGCTTTTTCTAATAATAATTTTCTTCCCATTTTAATATAAGCCTGGCCAGGGCCAGCTATTATTCGTTTAATTCAGTTTTGTGCTTTGACGTGCCAGTAATTGCCAGCCTTTTTTTTCCTTTACCCAAACCTGTAACATGTGCAGGTTGATAGCAAATTCATTTTCACCCGCTTTTCCTGCCACTTCAGCATTTGTTCTAAGCACTGCTTTTTTACGGTCGATCGATACTATCTCAATACTTGTGGTATTGATTTTTTTATACTCCAGTTTGCCACTGGCAAAATCAGGCCATACCTCGGGCTTTGTTTGCACCCAGCCGTTGGAATGCCCAAAACTGAGTTTTTTATTCAAGAGCCTGCTCAATACCAGGCTGTCTTTTTCAACAAGCGCCTTATCAAGTTGAAGCAACGTACTTTTCAAACGCAGGCTGTCTGCCTGCGCCATGCTGGTTCCGCAGATAAATAACAGTAGTATAAAAAGAACTACGCGCATCTAATTGTCCTTCTTTTCAAAGTCGTGGTTAAACATCCAATTGATACCAAATTTATCCGTCAGCATGCCAAACCTCGCACCCCAGAATGTATCCTGCAAAGGCATGGTGATCTTCGCTCCCTCTGATAAAGCGGCGAAAGTATTATCAATATCAGCCAGGTTGAGGAAGTTCAACGAAAGGCTGAGATTGCTTCCGGAATTAACTTCCTGGCCAGGCATCGTATCCGAAACCATGAATTTCAGTTCTCCGGCCTGGAAGCTGGCATGCATCACTTTGTCCTTATGACTTTCCGGTGTCTGATCGCCCATGGGAGAATCACCAAAACTTTGCTGAAATAACACTTTTCCCCCGAATGCTTTCTCATAAAACGCCAGCGCTTCAGCAGCGTTGCCATTAAAATTGAGGTAAGGTACAATTGCTTCCATGATTAATTTTTACAGTTAATTATTAGCCGCGGCGTTACTACGACACTCTTCGATCACCTGGTCCACTTTCTCTTTTGTCAGATGTTCTTTATAATGGTTTCCCAATTGCATCATCGGTGCATAACCGCAGGCACCCAGGCATTCAACTGTTTTAAGCGTAAACATACCATCACTTGTAGTCTGACCGGGTTTGATCCCCAGCTTTTCACCGATATAGGCCACGATATCGTCACTACCATTGATCATGCAGGGACCGGTCTGGCAAACTTCAAACATATAGCGGCCGACAGGTTTGAGGTTAAACATACTATAGAAACTTGCTACTTCATACACTTCGATCGGTGTAAGATTCAGCAATGACGCCACATAGTCCATTACCGGCACATCCAACCAGCCGCCAAACTCCTGCTGCGCCAGGTGCAATACCGGTATCAACGCGCTTTTATGTTTCCCCTCCGGATAACGGGCAACAATGCGCTGCACTTCCTGTAGTTTCTCCTCTGAAAAATTCATATTCTACAATATGGGATCAATAATTTGAATTTGAACTATTCGCTCGCACATTTCTCATTCAAATCACTCGTTCCCTTTTTATATTTTATACAATTAACCCTCAGCCAAATTTTCACACTTCCACATTCTCTCTCATTTTCAAATTTTCAAATCTTCAAATCCCCACATTTCCACATCTCCACATTCCCACATTCTCCCTCATTTTCAAATCTTCAAATTTTCAAATTTCCACATTCTACTACGCGTCCATCTCCCCCGCAATCAAATTCAGCGACGACATCACGATGATCGCGTCGCTAAGCATGGCTCCTTTCGTCAGTTCCTCGTAGGCCTGGTAGTAAATAAAACATGGCCTGCGAAAATGAAGACGATAAGGTGTTCTGCCGCCATCACTGATAAAATAAAATCCCAGCTCTCCATTGGCGCCTTCCACAGCATTATAAACCTCGCCCGCGGGCATGTTTATTTCACCCATGATGATCTTGAAATGCCAGATCAGTGCTTCCATCTTAGTATACACATCCTGTTTGGGAGGCAGGTAGTACTCCGGAACATCGGCATGATATACATCTGCATCTGCACCTTTAAACTCCTGTACTTTTTGGAAGGCATCCTTTATGATCCGCAGCGACTGCCACATCTCCTGGTTGCGTACCAGGAAACGATCATAGCAGTCACCGGTGGTGCCTACGGGAATATCAAATTCAAAATCTTCGTAGCTGCTGTATGGTGAATGAATACGTACGTCGTAATCTACACCTGCCGCACGCAGGTTGGGACCAGTAAAACCATAGTTCAATGCCCGTTCCGCGCTAATGGGACCTGCACCAATGGTACGATCCATAAAAATGCGGTTGCGTGTAAACAGGTTTTCAAACTCTGTTAGCACTGCAGGATACTCGTCGAGGAATTTCTGTATCTTTTGAAACGCGATATCGTTGAAATTTCTTTCGAAACCGCCGATACGACCAATATTGGTTGTCAGTCGGGATCCGCAAATCTCCTCATAGATCTCGTAGATCAGCTCGCGGTATTGCATCACATAGAGAAAACCGGTATAAGCGCCGCTATCCACACCCACGATGGAATTGCAGATCAGGTGATCGGAGATACGGGCCAGTTCCATAATAATAATACGGAGGTAATCGACCCGCTTTGGAGTTTTTACACCCAGTAGTTTCTCACAGGTAAGATGCCAGCCCATATTATTGATGGGCGATGAACAGTAGTTGAGCCGGTCGGTAAGTGGCGTGATCTGGTAGAGTGGCCGCCTTTCAGCGATCTTTTCAAAAGCGCGGTGAATATAACCGATGGTTTGTTCGGCTGAAACGATCCTTTCACCATCGAGCTCAAGAATATTCTGCATCACACCATGCGTTGCCGGGTGCGTAGGTCCCAGGTTCAACGTGGTGGTTGTCTTCTCAATACTTCCTTCCGGTAGTTTTATATGCTGCTCCGACATGACCTGATTTGAAAATTAAATAATGTCTTCTCCCACATTTTTCTTTTCTGCCTCGATAATAGTTCCATGATCTGTCTTCTCCGTTCCAAACCCGATGGTGCCTCCCCTGCCAAACATTTCATCATCCTTATCTACCCGGCTCTGGTCCTCGAGCGGGTAATGTTTACGCAGCGGGAAATAATCCATTTCGTCAACATTGAGGATCCGTTTCAAATTGGGGTGACCCACGAAATTGATACCGTAAAAATCATAGGTTTCCCGCTCCATCCAGTTGGCTGATGAAAAAAGACCAGTTGCCGTATAAATATCCGGCTTATCCATCCTGGTAAAAACCTTGAAACGGATACGGACATTATCTTCCAGGTTGTGCAGGTGATAAACAACAGCCAGTTCCTTTTCCTGCTGACCCTGGTAGTGAACGCCGCAGAGATCGGTAAGAAACCTGAACTTCAGCTCCTCATCATCGTATAAAAAATTCAGGACTTTCAGGTTGAGCTCTTTCGGCGCTTCAAAGCTGAGCATACCATAAGATTCTTCAAAACCCAGCACCTGGTCATTGAATCTTTCAATCAGCTTTTGTTTTATATGTTCGTTCGTGAGAGACATGTTTAATTTGAGAATTTGTGAATTTGTGAATTTGAAAATGACTTCGTGTCTGCATTTTCAATCATCCATTTCAAATTTTCTTATTTATAGTGTTAGTTATTTTCTAAAAGTTGAAAGTATAAGACTCCATAAACTCAGATACCCCATTCTCAAATTTTCAAATCTTCAAATTTTCAAATTTTATTGTATCCCATAACTCTCCAGCAACGCCTTATACCTTTCCCCATTTCGTCTACGCAGGCTTTCTTTACCTACCAGGTCCTGGATCCTCATCACACCATCGAGAATTGCTTCAGGTCGTGGAGGACATCCGGGCACATATACATCAACCGGTACTACCTGGTCGATGCCCTGCAGCACACTATAAGTATCGAAAATACCACCGCTGGAAGCGCAGGCGCCTACGGCGATCACCCAGCGGGGTTCGGCCATCTGGAGGTAAACCTGTTTGACCACGGGACCCATCTTCTTGGCGATCGTACCCATTACCATCAGAAGGTCGCACTGACGGGGGGAAAATCCTACCCTTTCA
The DNA here is from genome assembly GCA_023424015.1 of Bacteroidota bacterium. Taxonomy (GTDB): domain Bacteria; phylum Bacteroidota; class Bacteroidia; order Chitinophagales; family Chitinophagaceae; genus Terrimonas_B. The sequence continues at coordinate 14,831 of JAFAEM010000037.1, forward strand.
CTGCCAAAGCGTGCCAGGTCGTAATGCGCACCCATGGTGGCCATGAACTCGATACCGCAGCATGATGTTGCAAAAGGCAGGGGCCAGATCGAATTTTTTCTCGCCAGACCTATTACACTATTTAATGATGTAGCAAAGAAGCCCTCTCCCTGGTGTCCTTCCGGCATTTCAGCCATGCTGATATCCGCAACAAGAGGTTTTTTGGTAATATTATATGAAACCGGACGTGACATAATCAATCCTCCTTCCCCGGGGGGAGTTTGAGATCATTAAAAAATTTTTCAATACAGCAGCATTTACCTGTCTTGAAAAACAACCTGAAAGCAGAACTATTTTGGCTGGAAGAGATCAGTCTTCCCACTTCAGCGCTCCTTTTTTGACGATGTAGATAAATCCACATAAAAAGAAGCCCACAAACATCAATACCGCCCAAAAACCGCTCCAACCCAACTCTTTAAAATTTACCGCATAAGGGTAAAAAAAGATCACTTCCACGTCAAAAAGCACAAATAATATAGCAGTCAGGAAATATTTTATAGCCATGGGCTGACGGGCATCCCCGTGACTTTCAATACCGCTGGCAAAGGTTTGTAATTTATCGGAGGTCTTGCGTTTGGGACCCAGCAGGTGGGTAGCAACCATCAGCGTAACGACCAGGCCAACTGCAAAAATGATCTGTATGGCGACCGGCAAATAGGAGCTGGCATCAGAGGCAGTTGGATCTATCTGGAGTAAGTGGATCATATTTTTTTACCCTATCGGCAAAAATAAGACAGCAATATCAATTATCCGAATTAAAAGCAGGCATAAAAAAACAGCCCGGTAAATCCGGGCTGCCTTATAATTTATATTTTTTTCTTATCTCAAAATTTATGTTCGCTACCGCCCCGAGGAGCTACTACTTCGCTGTGGCGATGAAGAAGAAGACCGCTGTTGTTGTCGTGGCGTAGCTGAAGGACTGGAAAGCTGATCGATATTCTTTTGAATGCTTTCCTGAACTGCGGGGTCTTTGGTAGCAGACTTCATTTTTTTCAGGTAGTCGATGGCTTTGTCTTTATCGCCCTGCTCGAGGAAATAAGTAGCCAGGAAATAAGACGAGCTCGCGATCTGCCTGGAATACTTAACCGTATCGCGCTGCGCAAAATCATATAATTTTTGTGCGGCCGGTAAGGCAATGCTGTCTTTTTTCACCGTATCGATCAATTGGGCATTATTATGCATCCACTCCCATCCAAACTCCTGGTCGGGATATTTCTCAGCCACCACTTTAAAGATATTGTATGACTTAGCATAATCCTGTCCCCGGTAGTTAGCTAACCCGGCAGAGAAATAATCATTGATGGTCAGATTGGGTTTTATTTCCAGGATCAGGTCATGCAGTTGGGCTTCGTTGGCATAATCCTTTTTAGCTGCAAAAAATGCTGTGCCTTTCTTCAACAGGTCGATCTTGTTTTCCAGCACTGTATCGGCCTTGATACCCTCTTTATAACTTTCCAGCACTACTGCTTCCTGGCCGGGGATTACGGAGTAAGCCGAAGCTTTCATTTGATAATCCAACGGTGTAAGCTCCTCGGGTTTTGCCTTGGCAAAATACTGGTCAACATATTCTTTAGCTGCAGCCGTATCTTTTTTCTGGAGATAGCTGTCGGCGATCAGTTTGTAAACACGGGCTCTCGCTTGGGGGCCTACCTGAGCGATGATATTCTTTGCTCCCGCAATTGCACCATCAAAATCCTTTTTAGCCCAAAGTGTCTGTACACGGATATAATCGTTTTCCGGATCAGGATCCGAGCTGGAAATGAATTTCTGAGCGTATTGTTCAGCTGTTGCGAAATCAAGCCTCATCAATTTGTGATAATACAGGTCGTAATATGCCGGAGCAAATCTTGGATCCTTTTCTACCGCATCGTTCAGGTATTTTTCATAAAGATCCCAGTTACGTTGCGAATTGAACAACTGTGCCATTCGGTAATAGGGAGGAGCAAAGCTGGGATCAACCTGTGTAGCTTTTGTATAGCTTTGAAAAGCCTGGCCACCTGCTTCACCGGGTTTTGCTTTACGATAAGCATTACCAAGGTTCAACAGGATATCAGCATTTTTAGGGTCACGCTGGGCTGCAATTTCCAGTTTTTCAACCGCATAATTTATATCGCCACCTTTTTTCTCTTTTGCATTATATGTGTTAGTGATCGCCCTGCCAACCGCGTTCAGGATATCCGGGTCATCGCCTTTCCTGCTTCTCGACATGGTAATTGCTGCTTCGAAACGCTGGCGTGCTTCACTCATTTTATTTTCCATCAGCTCCACATGACCCATTCCGACTATAATCAGGGGTGCATTAGCACTGCTCAGCAAAGCTTTGCTATATACATTTTTGGCATCGGTGGTATCACCCATTTCAATATGAGTCTGACCCAGCCAGTATATCGCTTCAATATTATTAGGATTTGAAGCCAGTAATTTTTCAAAAGTAGCTTTGGCACTCTTATACCGTTCAGCATACAGGTCCTTCACACCATCTTTGATCGATTGTGCCTGCAACGTACTTATTGCAAAAAGGCCGGCTACTAAAAAACCAATAGATATTTTCTTCATTTTTCTTTCACTTTTTTAAGAGTTGTAAATATAACTACTTTGTTTTATTCCCTTAACCTTACCGGCCTTACTCGAAAATCTTTTTGTGCCGGCATCAGGTAAGCCCTTTTAAATATTAACTGTCCTCGTTCTCCACTCAAAAAATCCGCAAATCCTTTTCCAAGACCCCTGTGGTTCTCTTTCAATATATATACCAAATCGCGGATCATCGGGTACCGGCGCAAATAAATATTGGCCTGTACAGGTAAAACATACATTCCCGGCATGTCCGTGCTTTCTAAATGCGCCATTTTCACCTTCTTCAAAAAACTTACCTGCTGTACATCCTCGCGATTTCCAATCCAGCTGACGCCGATAAAGCCTATGGTATTTGGATTTTTAGAGACATAATCAATCACCCCTTCGCTGGACCTGGCCGCAACGGCCCTGGGCGTGATCGGTTCGGTTTTCAATACTGAATCGACGATGAAACGTACCGTACTGGTTGCCTGCACTCCGTCAAAAACAGGGATTAATTCTTTCTTAAATTTTCCGGTAAGAATCTGCATGATCTCATCCATCGAAAAAAGTGAGTCCTCAGCACCTGGGTTCACGATCACCGCAACTGCATCCCTTGCTACCACCATCCTCTTTGGTGCAATGCGAAACGAGTCGACAATAAAATTTCTTTCATTCTCACTATATCCCCTTGTTGCAATGATCATTCGCACACTGTCAACGATCATATCCTTCAAACATTCCGCTTCGGGCTTATAATTCACCACGATTTCGGTGCCAGGACGGTTTGCCTCATATACTTTGACATGTTCATCGATGATGGGTTTAAACGACTCGTCGGCGCTTACATAAATCCTTCCCCCGTAAGGCGAATCGGGCTGTTCTTCTTCCTTCTGCTTATTCGACTTACAACTCCAGGCCCCTGCCAGCAGCAAGGATACCAGTGAAACAATTATTGAATATCTCAAGACTTTCATCAGTTACTCTCCTTTGTTAAATCTGTCAGCAACAAACCGGCTATCTATCTAAAATAATTTTTTTTGTATCCCCGGTAAAAACGCCAGGCTCCATACAAAATACAAATGCCGCCGAAAATCTTATCGATATCATTAGGTGGGAAACTTTCGTTGAACTCCAGTTTAAACCTGTCCCGTACCAGGAAAAATATACCAGCAACAACAATCAAAACCCCAATCGAATAATCCATCAGTGCTTTCCTAATTGCGATCTGCTTTCTTTTCTGTTTTTCGTATTCCTCCAACATAGATTTCCTTTTCAAATCGGGCAAATTATTACATTTAATGAATATGCCTCTATAATTGTCAGGTTTCTGTCACAAAAAATGACTGTAAATAAGCTCCCACCTCTCATATCGCTTGTTGCCCGAAAAATAGATGCCTGGAACAGCATAATCCATAAAGCGCACCTAACTATTAACAGTTTGTCGCACAATGCTGTAAAACAGAATATCTTTGCGCCATGAAAATATTAATGGTTTGTTTGGGGAACATTTGCCGCAGTCCGCTCGCAGAGGGCATTTTACGGCATAAAGCCAGCAATTCGGGTTTAAACTGGATCGTGGAAAGTGCGGGCACCAATAGTTACCATATTGGCGAGCCACCACACCCGCTTTCTCAAAAAGTAGCAAAACTCAACGGCATCGATATATGCGACCAACGGGCAAGACGTTTTGTAGCAGAAGATTTCGAGGTGTATGATAAAATTTACGCGCTTGCCAACGATGTACTGGATGACATCCGACGTATTGCAAAGAAAAATTTTGATCCTTCAAAGGCCGACCTGCTCATGAATGAAATTTACCCGGGTCAGGATCTCGATGTGCCAGACCCCTGGTACGGTCCCGAGCCTGGCTATCATGAGGTCTACAATATGATTGACGAAGTTTGCAATACCATTGTAAAAAAGTACGCACCCCATTCTCAACCCGATATCTCTCGGGTTTAAACTCTCAAGCAGCGCTAATGGCAAAACCATCATTGCCCCAGGGCACCAGGGATTTCGGACCCGATATTGTTCGCAAACGGAATTATATTCTCAATACGATCAAAGAAGAATTTGAACGCTGGGGCTATCAGCCTCTGGAAACCCCTGCCATGGAAAACCTGGATACCTTAATGGGGAAATATGGGGAGGAAGGCGATAAACTAATTTTCAAGATCCTCAACAACGGTCTGAGCGATCCTAAAAATATCGACAAAGCAAAAGCCGCATTTGAAAATGTATTGCAGGGCCGCAATGATAAAAACCTTACGGAACGAGCGCTGAAATATGATCTCACCATTCCATTCGCCCGCTATGTTGCGATGAATCATGGGCAACTGCCACTACCTTTCAAGCGATACCAGGTACAACCGGTGTGGCGCGCAGATCGCCCACAAAGAGGCCGATACCGCGAATTTTACCAATGCGATGCCGATGTGGTAGGCAGTCAGTCGCTGCTTAATGAAGTAGAACTAGTTCATATTTACGCAGGCGTCTTTAAAAAACTTGGGATATCGGTAGTAATAAAGATCAACAGCCGCAAGGTACTGGCGGCATTGGCTGAGCAGGCAGGCAGCGCAGATAAACTTACCGATATCACTATTGCCATCGATAAGCTCGATAAAATTGGCGCCGAAAAAGTGAAGGAAGAATTATTGCAACGCGGTCTGCAGGAAAAACAGGTAGTCCTGATCCTGCAATATTTAAATATAAGCGGAAGTAACACGGAGCGGCTCGGGCAGGTAAAAGATATTCTGGGTCAGTCTCCCCTGGCGCAAAAAGGCATCGGGGAGCTCGAAATCATACTTGCTTATTGTTCCAGCGAAATCCCGGTAAGTATTGATTTTACACTGGCGCGTGGTCTCAATTACTACACAGGTATCATCTTCGAAATAAAAGCTGAAGGCGTGCAGATGGGGAGTATTGGTGGCGGTGGCAGATACGATGACCTTACCGGTTTATTCGGTGTACCAAATGTGCCTGGCGTGGGAATTTCATTCGGCGTTGACCGGATCTATGATGTGATGGAAGAACTAAACCTTTTTCCCAGTGAAGTGCATACAGGCACACAGGTTTTGTTTTTCAACCTTGGCGATAGTCAAAATAAAATTGCGTTTGAACTGGCGCAACAACTGCGGGCAAGAAATATCCGTTGCGAACTTTTCCCTGACATGGTTAAAAAAGAAAAACAGTTTAAGTACGCAGATAAAAAGAATATCAGCTTTGCGGTGACCGATATTGATGGGGATCGCTTTATTGTAAAAAACCTGAAAACCGGCGAGCAGCAAACTGTGCCTGTTACCGAACTTTTAAACTATAAATTTCAGTCTTACCCAATTTAGAAAGTAGAAAAATTCTGTTTCCCTGGTTTTATTGAATCCACGATTATAACTGACGGAAATGATGTTCCATATGCGCCACATAGTCGGCGATGATCCAGCCCAGTGTTTTTAATTCCCTGTTATCGTATTTCGGATCTACCTTGTAACTGAGTTTTTCCGGGGGAATATTTTTTGCGACATAAAGTATTTGCTGATTCAAAGATTTCCAAAGTCCCAGTAAATGTACCAGTGGGATATCCTGGTAGTGATTTACTTTCACCAGATCATCCTGTTGATAGGAAACAACCTGGTATGGCTGGGGAAGAAATTGTATTTCAGTAAACCTTTTCAGGTTATTGATAGCTGAATCGACCAGGTGACCCAGGATCTCCTGCCGCGACCATTTACCCGGCGCAGGTCTATGCAATAGTTGTTCCTTTGAAAACTTCTCAAAAAGTCCGGCTGTATTCCGGATATGCGACTCCAGGCGCTGAAGTGCCGCGTCGAGATCATCATCATTTCTTACAAACCCGGCTTCCTGCCAGCCAGGTTGGTCATTGAGGTCATTCTTCATGATCATAATTCAGAATTAATGACAGGCTTCTGCGGCGTATTGACAACGGCATACTAGTCATCAGCCTTTCGCCCATCCAGTATCATATCACCAATTACAACGTACACGCCGCTCACTTTACCATTCTCATCTCTTTTAAAGGTCGCCTTCCCGGTATACGCCACTACTTCAAACACGTCTTTTTCTAATTGCTTCAGTTCGGAACTGCCTTGCTCAGAACTGGCATAAAGCAATCCGCTCTCAATGGTAACATTAATTTCAGTTACGGCACTTCCATCCGGGAATACATACCTGCCCGTATATTCTTTCAACGCCACGGAATCAGCTGATAGTCCATGGTGCGCAAAGCTTGTCATGGTAGCGGTGATCGCAAGTAAGAATAACAAAAGTTTTTTCATATAGTTGGTTTTGTTGTTTGAATTGGGAGAATTCCTAACGCTGTGTTCTTAAAGATACAGTTTAGTCCAATCCCTCGTAAATGATCGTCGCGCCCTGCCCCACCCCCACACACATGGTAGCCAGGCCATACCTGATTTTTCTTCTTTTCATTTCGTGCAATAATGTCGTAGAAATGCGCACACCACTGCAACCCAGCGGGTGCCCGATCGCGATAGCACCGCCATTGACATTGACTTTTTCCGGATCCAGTTCCAGCTCGCGGATACAGGCAATAGATTGCGAAGCAAAAGCCTCGTTAAGTTCTACAAGACCGATATCTTCTATTTTCAAACCGGCTCTTTTCAGCGCTTTACGTGTGGCTGGCACAGGACCGATACCCATTATCGCCGGGTCAACACCCGCAACCGCCATGGATACAACGCGGGCTATGGGCTGGAACTCAAAATCCTTTACCGCGGTTTCATCCGCGAGTAGCATGGCCGCAGCCCCATCATTGATCCCTGAAGAATTACCCGCTGTCACGGTGCCATCTTTTACAAAGGCAGTTTTTAGTGAAGCCAGTTTCTCCAGCGATGTTTTCCTTGGATGCTCATCATCCACCATCCAGCTGATCAAACCATCTTTGTTGAATTCAACGGCAGCAATCTCATCTTCCCATCTTTTTGCTTCTTTGGCCGCGAAATATTTTTCCTGCGAGCGCAGGGCAAAGAGATCCTGGTCTTCCCTTGATATTTTCCATTGCGTGGCTACATTCTCCGCCGTTTCACCCATACTGAAGGGTTGGTACATCGCAGACAGGTTTTTATTGATAAACCGCCAGCCGATGGTCGTGTCGTAAACTTCCGGAGTCCGGGAGAAGGGCATGGACTGTTTTGCCATAACAAATGGCGCTCTCGTCATACTTTCCACACCCGAAGCAATGATCAAACGAGCATCACCACAGATCACCTGTCGGGAGGCGTCCATGATAGCCTGCAGACCTGAGGCGCAGAGCCGGTTGACCGTATTGCCTGCCACCGTTACGGGAAGTCCAGCAAGCAATGCAGCCATTCGGGCTACATTCCGATTGTCTTCTCCAGCCTGGTTGGCGGCGCCGGCAATCACTTCCCCGATCTCATGCACATCGGCAGTCTCATTTCTTTGTAATAAGGCCACCAGCGTATTTGCCAAAAGATCATCAGGACGAACGCCGGATAACTGACCTGCATATTTTCCAACCGGTGTTCTAACCGAATCGATTACATATACTGACTTCATAATGCAAATTAATGCGTTAACGTAGTTCTTCTGACTGTATTGAGCAAAATTGTTTAACCTCATCCTTAACCTGGCCCTCAGCCTTACCCTATCTTTGCAGGATGTTAAAAACGCGGCAGCCAAATATTCGTCACTTAAGCCTCGGCGACCTCGAAGCGTATTTTGCCTCATTCGGGGAGAAAAAGTTCAGGGCCAGGCAGGTGTACGACTGGTTGTGGCTGAAACCCGTACGCAGCTTCGCGGAGATGACCAACATTTCCAAAGAATTGCGGCAGCGGCTGACCGATGAATTTAGTTTTCCATCGCTGCAGATCGATCATATACAACATTCACAGGACGGCACTTTCAAGCTGCGCTTCAAAACCCATGACGGGCATTTTGTGGAGGGTGTGCTGATTCCCACGGTATCGGGACGTTATACTGCCTGTGTGTCCTCGCAGATCGGTTGCAGCCTGAGTTGCAAGTTTTGCGCAACCGGTTATATGGAGCGCAAGCGCAACCTGGAGTTTGATGAGATCTACGACGAAGTAGCATTGCTAAACCAACTGTGTGAAAAAGAATACGGCCGTAAACTGAGTAATATCGTGTACATGGGCATGGGCGAGCCACTACTTAATTATAAAAATGTACTCCGGTCAATTGAACGAATCACCGCGGAAGACGGGCTTGCGATGAGCCCCAAAAGAATTACGGTGTCCACTGCCGGTGTCGCCAAGATGATCAGGCAACTGGGTGATGATAAAGTAAAATTCAAACTCGCTTTATCATTGCATGCGGCAAATGATCAGAAAAGGCATGAGATCATGCCCATCAATGACACCAACAATATCAAATCGCTGGTGGATGCCCTGAATCATTTTTACCGTGAAACAAAGAATGAGATCACATTTGAGTATATCCTTTTCAAAGACTTTAACGATTCATTGAAGGATGCGGATGAACTTATTAAAATCTATCGCCAGGTTCCTGCCGACCTTGTCAACCTGATCGAATACAACCCCATCGACTCCGCCAGTTTTGAAAAGCCGGCTGAAGAAAAAGTGGATGCATTTATGTATTATCTCGGCAAACACAATGTCAATGTTCGCCTGCGTCGCAGCCGCGGGAAGGATATTGACGCTGCCTGCGGCCAGCTTGCCAATAAAGACAATTAATTCCTGATCCTCATATTCGATCGTCGCTCAAGTCGAATTACCATTTATCCTCCAGATTCACCATCTACGAATAATTTCATAGTTTGGTTAAACCTCCGTTTCCCTTCCCGGTCAATGAGCTGTAAATAAGTTTTAACAAACCCTGCCGGAAGTTGAAGCCATCAGCCGGCATCTAAAAACAAAAAAGAAAACTATGAAGAAAATACTTTTAACCGTTCTGGCCGCCGCTGTGTTTACCACTGCTATGCAGGCACAGGAAACAAAGGACCGCGAACCCGGTAAACATCGTAAAATGGAAAGGCATTATCGTGGAGGTCATGATTTCAAATCCCTCAATCTTTCGGATGATCAGAAAGCAAAGATTAAAGCATTGCAGGAAGAAAACCGAAAGCAAATGGCTGAGCTTAGAAAGAATGAAAACGTCACCGTAAAGGAGTGGAGAGAAAAAATGCGTGCTCAGCACAAGGATCACCAGGCCAAAGTTCAAAGTCTGCTGACAGCTGATCAAAAAGCCCAGCTTGAAAAATCCAGGTCTGAGCGTAAAGCTAAAATGCAGGAAAGATCAAAAGCCAGGGGCGAAAGAATGAAAGCCAACCTGGGTCTTACCGATGAACAATCTGCTAAGCTGAAAAGCAACCGCGAGGCAATGGCAGGCAAAATGAAAGCCATCAGGGAAGATAAAGCTCTTAGTGCTGAAGCGAAAAAAACGCAAATGATGGAGTTGAGAAAGCAACAACAGGAAGAAATGAAATCTATTCTAACTAAAGAGCAGCTCGAAAAGATGAAGGAACAGCGTAAACAACGTCCTTCACGTAAAAAGATCTAAGATCAAGGCAGCTGATATAGATCAGCATCACATGAATTTTTAATGAGGCCATCTCAATGAACTCGATTAAAGCCGCTCTGTAGGAGGCTCTGGGCGAAAACGGGCAGACAAAAACGATGCTCCCATCTCCCGCCTTCCCGGCAAAAAATCAAGTATTGAGAAGGCCTCATTTTTTATCTGAATATCACTCCTAAAATTTCGTGAATAACAGAAGCATCCCCCTTTTGACTATCTTTGCCCCTCATCAATCTACTGTTGTAAAACAGCAACTATATCATGCAAAAGAAATCAGGCTATTTCGACAAATTCGCCAAAAAGAAAAGCAACGCTGCAATTAAAGAACAATTCAAGCAGGAAAAACGAAAGATAAAAAAGGAAAGGGAAGAATACTTTGAACAAAAAAGAAAGGAGCAAAGCACCCGGGGCAAGTCTCCCACGCCTGGCCAAAAGCCACAGTTAACAAAGCGACAGTCTCAATCATCCAGCATCCAGCATCCAACATCCAGCATCCAGCATCCGGCATCCAGCACCCAGCATCCAGCATCCAGTTCCATGCCCCTCAACAAATTCCTCGCCCATAGCGGGATCGCAGCCAGAAGGGAAGCAGCGGAAATTGTAAAGCAGGGAAAAGTAAAAGTCAATAATATTGTTATTACCGAACCTGGTCATAAAGTTTCCGCTTCGGACAACATCAAGGTCAATGGCAAAAAAGTTTTCCTGGCGAAAAACCTGGTTTATATCCTGCTCAACAAACCCAAAGACTATATTACTACTACCGATGATCCACAGGGCAGGAAAACCGTGCTTGACCTCACGCGCAGGGCTACTACTGAAAGAATTTATCCCGTTGGCCGGCTCGACAGGAATACCTCAGGTGTTTTATTATTGACCAATGATGGTGAACTTTCACAAAGGCTAACCCATCCCAGCAACCAGGTAAAGAAAGTGTATCATGTCACGCTTAATAAGCCACTGGAGAAAAAAGATTTTGACCAGATCCTGAGCGGACTGGTCCTTGAAGATGGTCCCGCCAGTGTCGACGCATTAGCTTATGCTGATATCAAGGATAAGACCCAGCTCGGGGTAGAGATCCACAGCGGTCGCAACCGAATCGTCAGGCGGATATTCGAATCACTGGGATATGATGTGAAAAATCTTGACCGCGTGATCTTTGCGGGACTTACCAAAAAAAATATTGAAAGGGGTAAGTGGAGATTCCTGACCGAAAAAGAAATTCGCGATCTCAAACATTTTAAAAAAGGCAGGTAGGAAGCGATGAAAATTTCGGATCTGATCGTTTATGAGGATGAGGATTTAATTGCTATAAATAAGCCCTCAGGCCTGTTGTCGATACCCGACCGGGCAGGTAAAGAAGAATCCTTAAAATCCTTATTGCAAGCCAGCAGGGAAAATATTTACACTGTCCATCGTCTCGATAAAGACACCAGCGGTCTGATCATTTTCGCAAAGAATGAAAATGCACACCGACACCTTTCGATGCAGTTTGCCACGAAAAAAGATGAAGACAAAAGCACCATCAGTAAGATATATGTGGGGTTGGTGATGGGTCAGCCTGCTCATGACAGCGGCACGATCAACCTTCCCATCGCAGAGAATATGGTCACCCGTGGCACCATGGTCATTAACCGTCGTGGCAAACCCGCAATTACGGATTATGAAGTGCTGGAAAAGTTTGGAAATTATTCATGGGTGCAGTTTCGTATACATACGGGACGCACCCACCAGATCAGGGTACACATGAAAAACCTTGGTCACCCAATCGTATCAGATTCGCTGTATGGCGATGGGAAACCGTTATTGCTTTCATCGCTCAAACCAAAGTTCAAACTTTCGAAAAACGACCTGGAAGAGCGACCAATCCTTTCCCGACTTGCCCTGCATGCCTATCGCCTGGGTTTTACCAAACCTAACAACGAAAAGATGGAACTGCAGGCAGACCTTCCCAAAGACCTGAAAGCTACCCTGCAACAATTGACAAAATTGAAAAAATGAAATACAATGTTGTTTCCTACCAGGTGGCCGACAGCATCGACCTGAAAAGCCTGAAGGAGAACTTCAAAGCCAAACCGGTATTCAGCGATGCCGATGAACTATACTACCAGATGGAAAATAGCCGGTACCTTTCTGTGTTCAGGTATGGTGTGCTGAGTTTTCTCAATTATGAAAACGAGGAGGTAGATAAACTGCTCAGCCAGGTGGAACCATTCTGCCGGAACCGGTTTTTCAAACCACTGACCGATGAATTCGTAGTGGAAACCAACGCGCCGGAAAAAAAGATAAGTCATAACAAGATCGAGATCGTGGATGAAGACCCCCGTGTGTTGCGAATGATCATGCTGACGCTGGCTCAATCTGTAGCACTGGATTTTTATTCGCAGCAGGCGTTTTCGCTTCTGGAAGATACCAATTTCCATACCCAGTTGTTGGAGCGAAAAGGCAGGTTATCCATCTCCGGGTCCAATCTGAAAAAATATATTGGCAAAACCCTGATCCTTAAAAACAGGATATCTCAACATCTCTACATTTTTGATTCGCCGCCAGATACATGGGAAGATGAGCGACTCGACAAACTACATACCGAACTAAAACGGAATTTCGATCTCACGGAAAGATTTCGTGGAGTCACGGAAAGCCTCGGGATCGTAAAAGAAAACCTGGAATTATTCCGTGACCTGTTACAATACCGCACCGGCGTTGTTCTTGAGTGGATCATCATAATCCTGATCGCTATCGAGGTTGTCCACTTTATGTATGCCCAGATATTTTAAAAGTTCAGCATTTATCGAGGGCCTGCAAAATATCGTTCAGGATATCATCGGGGTGCTCGAGTCCTACGGAAATACGAATCAGACCCGGCGTGATGCCCACCGCAGCTCTTTCTTCGTCCGTAAGTTTGGAATGTGTTGTCGAAGCCGGGTGTGAGGCGATGCTCCTGCTATCACCAAGGTTATTGGTCATCGACAACATCTGAAGCGCATTCAAAAATTTACGGCCGCCTTCTACCCCGCTTTTTATTTCAAAGGTCAGCATACCGCCGCCATTCGACATTTGCTTTTTGGCAATTTCGTATTGAGGATGATCCGGGAGAAAAGGATATTTCACCTGGCTGAGTGCGGCATGACCTTTCAATGCCTTGGCGAGATACAAGGCATTCGCCGCATGTTTTTCCATGCGAACAAAAAGTGTCTCCAGGCTTTTGGTAAGCACCCAGGCATTGAACGGACTAAGCGAGGGGCCAGTATTACGAATAAACAAGTACAGTTGCCTGATCAGTTCGGCTTTCCCAACTACCACACCACCCAGCACCCTACCCTGCCCATCAATAAACTTGGTAGCTGAATGCAGGACCAGGTCTGCACCAAATCGAATGGGTTGTTGCACGGCCGGTGTGGCAAAACAATTATCAACCACAAATAAGATATTATGCTTCCGGCACAGTTCTGCCACGCTCTGTATATCGATGATATCCAGACCCGGGTTAGATGGCGTTTCCACGTAAAGCATTTTAGTCGAGGGTCGGATCAATGCCTCGATACCTGAGGGGTTTGTCATGTCAAAGTAAGAATGTTCGATCCCCCATTTAGGTAAATACTTTGTAAGAATAGAATGTGTGGATCCAAATATCGCCGACGCGGAAATAATATGATCCCCCTGGTTCAGGAAAGTCATGAACGTTGAAAATATAGCAGCCATTCCTGTACCGGTCGCCACACCATCTTCTGCATATTCAAGTGCAGCTATCTTACTTATAAATTCATCAACAGTCGGATTTGAAAAACGAGAGTAAATATTTACATCCAGTGTATCATCCGCGAAAGCGGCACCCATCTCTTCTGCTGAATCATACGTGAAACTGCTTGTAAGAAAAAGCGGTGTTGCGTGTTCTCTCTGGTTGGTTTGTTCAGTCTGAAGACGGATAGCCTTTGTTTCCGGGTGTTGTGACATCAGCGTAGCGGTATTTTTAATGGACGGCAAAGATAAACCAGGAGGGACAATAAATGATGAATGATAACGAGTGTTTGGGTTGGGGGATTTATAATTGCTATCGGGTCCCAATTCCCTGAAAAGGCTACTCTCCAAACTCCTGTTTCGAATGCACTTCTTCACGCGTAGTATTATAAAGATCGTACCAGTCCTGTTGATCGAGATCGACGTCAAATGCATTGACAATATTCCGTATGCGTTGTTCATTCAGTGTACCGATCAGCGGAAGGGCACCTAACCTGATCAGCCAGGCTACTGCAATCGATTCCACGTTGGCATTATACCTTTTCCCAATTTCGCCTAGTTTGTAATGCACGCGCACCGCGAGGGGATCCGTACCATTCTCGATCCTGCCACCAGCCAGGGGAGCCGCAGCCAGTGGTCTCATATATCGTTGCTTAATGTAATCGATCTGGCCATTATCAAGCGCGGTTGTATTCAATAGATTCAGTTCTATATGATTGGTAACAATGGGTATTCTTAAATAAGATGCAAGCAACTGGTGTTGAAATACTGAAAAATTTGCTACACCTACATTGCGGATCTTACCCGACGTGCGGAGACGTTCCAGGGTCAATGCTGTTTCCTCCAGGTTTGAAAGGGGATCCAACTGGTCGAGCAGGAATATATCAATGTAATCGGTCCTTAGATTCCTTAATGAATTCTCTACACTTGCGGTGATATGCCTGGCGGATGTATCGTAATATTTCACCCTTATTTCCGGCCTTTTCGCATGTGGTAGCAACACACCGCATTTTGTAAATAAAACAACATCCTCGCGTTTAAAGGATCGCTTCTTCATCACGTTTCCAAACATCTCTTCACTTTGATACCCACCATAAACATCGGCATGATCAAAGGTGTTGATGCCAAGTTCGAGACAAAGGTTCACAATCCTTTCCATTGTTTCCGCGCCATGCGCACTGGTATCATCCCATCTCCAAAAGCCATAGACGGCAGGTGATACTTTAGGTCCGGAGTCACTCAGGTATATCTTTTGCATCTGTATGAAAATTTTAGAACTATAAATTTACTTAATATCCGGCGCAGGCAATAAAACATTACCAAACAGCAAATATGCCCAAAGCAATGTCCAGAGTATATTGAATACCTGTGCCAGGATAAATGCCAGGGCCGGCCGGCCTCCCTGTATCTTAACCAGGTCGGCAAAACGGGCTTCAAGCCCGATGGCCACAAATGCCAGTGCAAACCAAACGGTGCGCAGGCCATTCAAAAATCCAGTTACCTGCTGAGTTGTGTTGGCAGGGATTATGAAAGAAAATATCAATGATACGGCAATAAATCCCAATACAAATTTTGGAAAACGCTCCCAGATAATTCCCAAACCTCTTCCTTCAGTTGCGGCTACGCGGTTTGGGTCTTTTCTCAAAGCCCACCAGCCGGCAATAAAAAACGCAGCAACACCTATCAACACATTCTGCGAAAATTTGATGATCACACCGGTCTTTACTGCTACAGGCCCTACCAGCTGCGCGGCTGCAGCAACTGACGCTGTCGTATCCAATGTACCACCCAGCCAGGCGCCACCTACCATCTCGGGTATATTAAACTGCCTGATCAACCAGGGTTGCAGGATCAGCATGGGAATGGCGATTACCAACACAAGCGTAGTAACATATGAAAGCTTTCGCTTATCACCCCGGATGGCACCACTAGCAACGATGGCTGCCGACACACCACAGATAGCGACTGCAGAAGCCAGTATCACACCAAACTCGTCATCAACTTTAAATCGCCGGCTTAGCCAAAGCGCAAAAAACCAAACCACGCTTACCACCAGTATAGCCTGCAGTATACCCGGCAAACCAGCTTTGATGATATCTGTGAACAATACACTCACGCCAAGTATCACCAGGCCAGTCTTGATAAAGAACTCTGATCTCGCAGCTTCCCTCAACCAGGTTGGGATTATACCAAGGTTGCTGATCACTAGGCCAAACACAAGTGCGAACACCACATACTCGATGCCATAATAATTAATGGTATGATTACCGCTAATGATGAGAGCAGCAATTCCCAATACGTACACCAGCGCGAAACCCGTCATAAATTTTTTTACACTACCTCCCGAAAGCCGTATAGCGATCGAGCACAACAATGCAAATACAATCCCGATGGAAGTTATCAGCATCAGGTTGCTGAGGGCAAACACCTTTTCATTCAACTCGGCCGTGCTGCTCCATTTGTATACAGGCACCCGGAATTTTAAACCCGGGGATGTAAATGCTGTTAATAAAACAATTGTAATCAGGAACCCACCGATTAAAACGGCCCAGATGTCCTCGGAAATGCTGAACACCGGTTTTTTCCTGCCTATACCATGAGGGTCATTCTCATCGCTTCCTAAAATTGCTTCATCCTTCGTGTCATCACTTTCACTGGAATTAAATGGCATGATCAAAAATATTTATCCGTATTAGAATTCTACCAAAATGCTTTGTCGAATATACAACAGCAGGAGGTGAAAATTTTGATCCGGCAAGAGCTCGACGCCGTGGTCGGATTCGAACCGACGTAAAAGGCTTTGCAGACCTGTCCCTGTCCTCTCGGTCACACGGCTGTAAAATGGCATCCCGAAGAATCGGGACGCCGTTATAACTAATGCTTGCTATCGAAAAAAATACAACTGCCTTTATAAATGTTACAGTGAATATCGAAGCGTGATACCATAGGTCCGCTGGTCCCCTAGTACACCGGCATAATGCCCGGCATTACCGCCAGCAGGTAAGAGTTGTTCGTAATAATCTTTATCAAGCAGGTTGCGTCCCCACACAAAAATGGAGAAGCCATTAGTATTCCTGAATCCCAGCCTGCCATTCAACAACGCATAGCCGTCAACATTCAGATATGCTGAGGGTGATGGACTGGATGAAAATGAAGAACGGTAATAACCATCCAGTGCAATAAAGAATTTACCTGCCTGGCCAAGGAAAGCGGTTGGTGTATTGAACTCACCACCCCATGATCCGGCCCATTTGGAAATGCCCGGCAACCTACCCCCCGAAATATCCTTGAATGCAACCTGCACACCATCTTTAGTCGCACCTGTTTCTTCGAGGGGAAGCGGCGCATTGGTGAATTTGATATACTCAGCGTTCGTATACGCGACGGCACCGTAAAATGAAAAATGTTCGTTTACCCTGTAGTTGGCATCAAGCTCGGCGCCACTTACCCGAACTTCATCAGCGTTGGCAATATAGCCGCGATTCACGCCCAGTTCAGGAGATTGAACATTTGTCTGATAATTTTTGATATCTGTCCTGTGCAGGGTGAGGTTCAGGGTGAAATTTTGCGCGGGTGTTGATTTGATACCAAACTCAAAATTTCTCACATCCTCAGGTTTTATGATTGCAAGGTCGGTTGCAGGCTGACCACCGATATTAGGCAGACCAGCTACGTTCACACCCACCGGTTTGAAACTGGTGGAATAGGTGAAAAATCCATTAATACGTTTGTTGGCGCGGTATGCAAGAGTTATTTGATAAGTGAGGTTGGTCTCATCAGCGTCCGCCACATAGGACTGGCTGCTATACACGGCGTTCTTCAACGCGATCAGATCGGGATCAGTGGTGTCCAGTCCGCCTTTTGCTACACGGTTATAGACTACATCTTTTTCATCGTAATTAAGCCGCAGCCCGGGCAACAGGTGCAAACCTCTAACGATCTCCCAGTCTACATTAGCAAATGCAGCGGCACTCAGGGATTTGATAGATGAATTGGTATAGATCCCATATCCTTCAAAAAGTCCCGGTGTTTCCCACAAGGGACTGTTCGAGCTTTTTGAGAACCGCCACTGGTCCCTGCCTGATTCTTCGGTACCTGTGATCTTAACTTCCTGGTCGATCAGGAAAAGACCCACAACACCACTCAGGCGGGAAGAGAACTCGCCGGCATAACGAATTTCCTGTGACCAGTTTTTGTGCCTGGCCGGATTTTGCGATTTGGCCAGGGCCTGCAGACCGGTGAAATCCCTGTCGTTTGAAGGACCCCATTTCCAATAGCGCCATGCTGTGGTGGAAGTGAGCGTACCTGGACCGATACGTGTATCAATGTTCAGCGATACACCACCCAGATCATTGGCAGAGCGCCATGGGGTATCATGATCGATCTTACGGTCGAATGCGTTTAGGCTGGGTAAGGTATAATTGAGGTCAGCTATGATGGCATTGAACTGCCTGTATGCTGCCCTTTGAGTTTGTACCACACCGGCAACCACCTGTGCATATCCATCAGGACGCTGCCTTGAATCGTCAGCAGATAAAGTGATGGTGGTATTGTCGGAGGGCTTATATAATAATTGAGCACGGAAGCCGAGGTTATTGATATCATTGGTGTAGTGCCCGGTCCTGGTATTTTCCACCAGTCCATCACGTTGTGTGCCGGAAAACGAAAGTCGCGCAGCCAGCTTTTTGCTTAGTGGACCTGTCACAGACGCTTTCGCCTGAACATATCCATAGTTTCCGAAGCTCAGTTCAAAATTGGCTCCCGGTCTGAATACCGGTTTGCGTGTGGTAATGTTGAACGCGCCTGAAGTAGTATTCTTTCCAAATAGTGTACCCTGTGGTCCGCGCAATACCTCGATCCTTTCCACATCAATAAAGTCCAAAGTGGCCGCAGCAGGGCGCGCGTAATACACTCCGTCCACATAAAAACCCACCCCGGGATCCAGTCCATCATTGGTAAGACCAAATGGCGAACCGAGGCCTCGGATATTTATACCCGTATTTCGTGGGTTGGAAGTATATAGCTGTACAGCAGGAACGAATTCCTTTATACGATTTACATTAAACGCGCCGGCGTCCTCAATCTGCGAAGCAGTGATAACCGTGATAGGAATGGGTACATCCTGCAACACTTCGCGTCGGCGACGTGAGGTAACGATCACGGTATCCCTTTGATACAGCGATTGCAGTTGGATCACCATATTTACATTGCTGTTTCTAACCACACGTTCATGTGGTTCAAACCCGGCATAAGAGATCACCAGTGTAAAGGGAAATCTTTCAATATCGGCTAAAGTAAAACGACCAGTTGAATCCGTGGTGGTACCAATGCCGGTATTCTTTATCAATACGCTTGCATATGGAACACCATCATTATTACTATTGACCACACGACCGCTTAATTGAGCAAAAACAATGGCCGGCGACAAAAATCCTAAAAAAAAGATGACGCGTTTCATAAATTGGTTTTGATTGATCAAGGTTTATTAGTCTACTAATTTTATAGACTATTATTTCAAAAAAATTTTACTTGAGGTTGTATTTAGTTTGCAGGCAACATCGGAGGGAAAACAAACATTGGTTGTACATGGTTATTTTTTTTGAGCAACAAAAATAGGGGAGTCATATTATCCTACCAAATTTGTAGACTATTAATCAAAAGGTTTTTATTCCGCGTTTAGCCGTTTACAGTACATTGAAGAGGATCCTTATACTCCAGATCACTACTACGGCTCCCAGCAAAAGAAAGGAAGCCCTGCGTGGCAGTTTACCGGCAAGCCTTGCGGCAAGCGGGGCCGCCAGTACACCACCAATTACCAGTGCCAGTATCACCTGCCAGTTCTGAACGCCTATCAGTGTAAAAAAGGTAAAAGCACTCGCCAGGGTCACAAAAAATTCTGTGAGACTAACCGAACCGACCACATATCGCGGTGTACGTCCTTTTGTGATCAGGGTAGATGTAACAATTGGTCCCCATCCTCCTCCACCAAAAGAATCCAGGAAACCACCGACACCAGCCAGCCATCCATAGCGCTTGAACTTTTTCTTGAGATTGACCGGCCGAAATGCATTGCTGAAAATCCTTACACCCAGCAAAAGTGTATAGATCGCCATAGCTGGCCGGAGATAGCTCAGGTGGCTGTCATCAAATTCCACCAGCAGCCATGCACCCAGCACGGCACCCAGGATGCCAGGTATGACCAGGGCTTTGAAAAGCTTTTTATTTACATTTCCGAATTTATAATGGCTATAACCCGAAGCCCCGCTGGTAAACATTTCGGCGGTATGTATGCCGCCACTAATAGCTGCGGGACTTACATGAGCTGATTGCAGGATGATAGAACTGGTAACGCCATACCCCATACTGGTAGCGCCATCCACCATCTGCGCGCAAAAACCGGCCAGCACCATCCAGTGAAAATTCTTGTCGAGTGTCTGGTACCATTTTACAGTTTCATCTGCCAGGCTTGCCAGCGGGAGGTAGGAAAAAATAAAATGACCGATCAGCATCAGGGCAAACACGGCAAGTGAATATGTGGCAATCTTTCTCCAGCGAATTTCCTTCTCCCTGACCTGTTCTTTCTGAACCAGTACACGGGTAAGCTCATTGAGCTTTTTGACCTTGTGTTCAAAATTCCCATTTAGCCTGTTTCGGATCTTATACATATTATCCAAAATCTCGTCCAGTTCCCCGGGCAGCACTTCGGAAAATGTTTCCTTTAATCGTTTGGCGATCGTTGGCGATTTTCCATTGGTCGAGATCGCGATTTTCAGGTTCCCCTTTTTTACAATGGAGCTGAGATAGAAATCACATAGCTCCGGAGTGTCGGCAACATTCACCAATTTGTGCTTTTGCCGGGACTCGGCATGAATGCTTTCACTCAATATTTTATTGTTTACCGCAACAATTGCTATATCGCAATCATCCAGGTCGGTAGTTTCGTACGGGCGCAGATGAAGTGTAAGATTAGGATGCTTTTCAGCAAGCTGGCTGATCTCGGGATTTATTTCGGGGGATACGAGTTTTATTTGCGTTAAAGGTGAGTTTTGAATTACCGCATTTAGTTTTTCAAGGCCTACTTTCCCGCCACCAACGATCAATAATCGCAAATGCTCCAGTTTTAAAAAAACAGGGAACAGATCATTTCCCTGCTTTTCCTGCGTGCGGCTCATTTCCTTTAAACCTTTGTTCATTTGGCAATCCATTTACGATAAGAAAAATCTCCAAACGTTTCTCCATATTTCTTTTCCGCCGCATACACACCAAGCAAATCATCAAGCGTTTCCAGTATCTGTGCTTCGTCAAGACTATCCTTATATTTTGTATTTAATCTTTCGCCAAGCCGGTCGCCCCCGATATACAAATTGTACAAGCCGTAGGCCGTACCCACCAGTCCTATCTCGGCAGCAGGAGACCGTCCGCATCCATTAGGGCAACCCGTCATTCTCAAAATAATTTCGTCATCCTGCAACTGATACTTAAACAGGATGGGTTCTATTTTAGATATGAGGGTGGGCAAATAACGCTGCGCTTCTGCCAGCGCAAGGGGGCAGGTATTGAAGGCTACACAGGCGATCGCGTTCTTTCGCATCACACCAGCATTGTTGGTATGATCGATCATACCAAACTGGGTAAGGAGACTCTCAATCTCTGCTTTGTCCTGTTCGGCAATATCAGCCAGTATCAGGTTTTGCGAACTGGTAAACCTGAAATTGGCTTTCCCGGTTTTCGCTATCTCCAGTAAACCCGTTTTTAGAGCGATCTTTTCATTGTCGAATACCCTGCCATTCTCAATAAATAAAGTGTAATACCATTTGCCTTCATGATTCAATCTCCATCCATAATGGTCTTTCCTGGAAGTAAAACTATAGCGCCTGGGTGCTTCGAGTTGAAAACCGCAACGATTTTCTACTTCAGCCCGGTATGCATCGATCCCCATCTTATCGACGGTGTATTTCAAACGCGCCAGTTTGCGGTCACTACGATTGCCAAAATCCCTTTGCACGGTTATACATTCATAAATTGCTTTCAGTAGTTTTTCTTCTGTATCCACAAAACCAATTACCGTTGCCAGCCTCGGGTACGTGCCCGGATTACCATGCGTGGTACCCAATCCCCCGCCAACCGCGATATTGAAACCTTTTAGCTCATTGTTTTCAATAATGGCGATCAGGCCGAGATCATTGGTCAATACATCGACATCATTATTCGGCGGAATGGCAATCCCGATCTTAAACTTCCTGGGCAGGTAGCGATCCTGGTAAAGCGGATCCTCCTCTGTTTTCTCAGCAATCTTTTCCTGGTCAAGCCAGATTTCATAGTAGGCCCGCGTTTTTGGTAATACCATCCTGCTGATAATGTCGGCATATCGGAATATCTCTTCATGCAATGCCGATTCTTTGGGATGTGCACTGCAGGTCACATTACGGTTCACATCGCCGCATGCCGCGATCGAATCCAGTTGAAGTGTATTAAAAGACTGGATGGTTGGCTTGATATGCGATTTTAAAATTCCATGCAATTGTATCGTCTGCCTTGTGGTGATCTTAATGGTTCCGGTGGAATGTTCACCAGCTATATGATGAAGCCCGATCCATTGCTCCGGTGTCATAAGCCCTCCGGGCAGGCGTAGCCTGATCATGAAAGAATAAAGCCATTCCAGTTTTTTGGCACTTCTCTCCTCTCTCCTGTCGCGGTCGTCCTGCTGGTACATGCCATGAAACTTTACCAGCGACTGATCGTCTTCACGGATAGCCCCGGTAATATTATCCAACAGGCTTTCCTTCAGAGTTCCGCGAAGTCCATTACTTGCCGTTTTGATCCTTTCAACTGAGGATAAATTTGTTTTTTCAGACATGTACGTTAGAGTTCAGTTATGATTTCACGCAGGGGTGAAATTTTTTATTTATTCATTCACAAAATCAATAAACATCTTTCTCCAGCCTTCCTTCCTTCTTCAATTGCTCCAGGTATTTCTTTGCATCGTCGGCAGATTTATTACCCTGTTCGCTGATGATCTGCGCCAGGGTATTCTCCACATCCTTACTCATCGGGTCTTTGGTACCACTGATATAGACATAAGCACCGCTCTCCATCCACTGGTATAGTTCATTCGCATTCTCCAGCATGCGATGCTGCACATATATCTTCTCCTGCTGGTCTCTCGAAAACGCCAGGTCGAGCCTGTTCAAAACACCGGTGTCCACGAAATTTTGCATTTCCGTCTGGTACAGGAAATCGGTGACAAAATGCTGCTCACCAAAAAAGAACCAGTTTCTTCCATTAGCGCCGGTGGCATCTCTTTCAGAGAGGAAAGCCCTGAAAGGCGCAACACCTGTACCTGGACCGATCATGATCACATCACGATCAGGTGCTGGTAATTTAAAGTTGCGATCCTTGTGAACATAAAATGTGATGGGTGTATTCACCGGCTGATCACCCAAAAACTCACTACATAACCCATAGCGCTGCTCATCCAAAGCAAGAAAACGATCCCTGGCCACGGTTATATGCACTTCCTGGTTTCCATGTGCAAGAGGGGAAGATGCCACTGAATATAATCTCGG
This sequence comes from Bacteroidota bacterium, assembly GCA_023424015.1. Lineage (GTDB taxonomy): Bacteria > Bacteroidota > Bacteroidia > Chitinophagales > Chitinophagaceae > Terrimonas_B. The sequence goes on from JAFAEM010000037.1 coordinate 38,272, forward strand.
CGCGATCGGCAACAATATCTTTATCACTTCTGCAAATTGCTCCGCGTTCTTTACTGGATAAATACGCAGCAGGTCAACCAGGTCCATCCTCGTGTCGGGTATCTCCTGTCCGATAATGCCCGCGTACTTTTTTATCGTAGAAGTAAGGAGGTAGCAAATGCCGAGATGCTGTTCAAGAAGTTGTTTTACGGGTGCCTTAAACTTAGGTGTTTCTATTTCAAGAACCGGGTCAATACCTGTAAGCTTTATGATCCGGCTTACCACATCTTCCCTGTTTCGAGGTATGATGCCAATGGTATCACCTGGTTCGTATTCTATCGGTTCATCTGTTCCGATCTCTATATGATAGGTCCGTTTATTCGATCCACGGTCGTTGAGATTGATATTGGAAATTATGGTTCCGTTATAATATTTTTTTCCGGCAGGCTTTTTCGCCGCAGGAACTGCCGTCGGTGTAACAGCTGTTAACGCCGGGCCTTCCAAAGTGTTCAATACTTTTTCAAACCACTGCCGTGCATCATCTTCATAATCGACATCGCATTTTTGCAAAGGCACTACCCGCTTTGCGCCAAACATATTGAACTGGCTGTCCACATCCTCGCCTGTTTTGCAAAACATAGGATATGAACTATCACCCAGCGCCAGCACGCTGTATTTCAATTTGGAAAGATCAAGGGTCGATTGAAAAATAAAATCGTAGAATTTTTTTGCAGGTATCGGGGGTTCTCCTTCTCCCTGTGTGCTGATCACGACAAAAAAATAATCTTCTTTGGTCAGATCAGTTATGCGATATTGATCGAGTCCGACCAGTTTAGCATTGACACCTTTCTTTTTGGCAACGGCGGCCAATTGCGTTGCAAGCCTTTTGGCATTGCCTGTTTCTGTACCAAACGCAAGCGTGATCTTCTTAATTGACGCGGAAGGGGCAGCCACTGCGGTACCATTTGTACCCGCGGGTGATCCGTTAGCCACCAGGCCCGACAAATAGCCATTGATCCATATCAGCTCCTCCTTGGAGTAGTTGTCGATCAGCTCGTGTAGTTTTTTAAGTTTTACTTCCTCCAGCATACCAGCCCTCATTTTACGGTAACCAATTGATTAAAAACAGAACCTTTCTCACTCGTCTGATACCACTTGAATTTTTCATGCAGCTTCACCACTTCTCCAATGATCACCATGGAAGGTGAACTGAATTGCATGCCTGCAAAATCAAACGAACAATCCTTTATCGTGGTGAGATGAACTTCCTGGTGCGATGTGGTTGCCTGCTCGATCACGGCTAAAGGCGTGAACGGACTCCGTGTATAACGCAACAATAGTTCTGTAAGGCTAAACAAATTCCTGGCGGCCATATAAAACACCAGTGTGTCGCCGGACCTGGCCCAGGATTTCCATTTGTCGGGTGAGTAGTGACTGCATGGATTAAAGCTGATAAACTGCACAGCTTTCGCGTATCCTCTTGCTGTAAGTGGTATACCCGCATAGGCTGAAACACCTGAAGCCGCTGTAATGCCGGGTATGATCTCGAAAGGAATTTCATGTTGCTGCAAAGATTCCAGCTCATCAAGTACATTGCTGAAAAAAGCGACATCTCCACCTTTCAAACGAAGCACAGTTTTACCATTTCGCGCATGGCCGACCAACAATTTATTGATATCATCCTGCGCTACCGAGCCATCATGATAACCCTGTTTGCCCGTCATGAGCGTCAGAACATCTTTCCGTGCGTGGGTGTCAATAATAAGGGGATTTACCAGGCGGTCAACCAGGATCACGTGTGCCTCTGCCAGGGCTTTTTGCAGCCTGATGGTGATAAGATCAGGATCACCGGGGCCTGCGCCGGCTATGATAACTTTTCCAGTTGCCGCTGAGTACATTGGTTTAATGGTTTGGTTACTTCAATAACTTATTTTAATAATACAGCAGCAACTGTACTGTTGCCTGTTTCATCTATAAGGACTGCGCTGCCATTCACTTTCAGATGATCGAATGCATCATAAGCAAGTGGCGAAGCCGTTTTGATCGATGCTTTCACCACTTCGTTCAATTTCACCTGGCCTTCCACGGGTTGATGCTGAAGTGTGTTGACATCGAGTTTGTATTCAATACTTTTTACCACCGCTTTTACAAGGCGGCTGTTGTGTTGCAGGAAATATTTATTGCCTGCCTGCAAGGGTTTGTCATCAAGCCAGCAAAGTAATACTTCGAGTTCATTGCCAACTTTCGGCAGGTTGTCTGCATTTACAATGGCATCTCCACGACTGATATCGATGTCATTATCGAGGTGAATCACAACGCTTTGAGGCGCGAATACTTCGTCCACTTTTTTCCCACCGGTCTCGAGTTTACTAATCGTGGCTTCAATGCCTGCGGGTAATACTTTTACCTTGTCACCTTTTTTATAGACACCACTGAGCACCTTTCCGGCATAACCACGGTAATCGTGCAGATCGCCGGTTTGAGGTCTAATCACAAACTGGACCTGAAAGCGTGCGTCTGTCAGGTTTGTATCGCTGGCGATCTCCACTTCTTCAAGCACCTGCAGCAATGGTTTTCCATCGTACCAGTCGATGTTCGTCGACCTGTCGACAATATTATCACCATTCAGGGCGCTGATGGGTATATAGGAAATATCCTTTAAGCCGAGTTGTTTGGCTACGTTGGCGTAATCGATCACAATATTGTTGAAGACATCCTGTGAATACTCGACCAGGTCCATCTTATTAATAGCGACAACCACATGTGGTATTTTGAGTAACGACGCAATGATGGAATGCCGGCGTGTTTGCTCCACTACACCCTGCCTTGCATCTACCAGAATGATGATCAGGTTGGAATTGGACGCACCTGTGATCATATTCCTCGTGTACTGCACATGCCCGGGCGCATCAGCGATGATGAATTTTCTTTTGGGTGTGGTGAAATATCGATAGGCTACATCGATGGTAATTCCCTGCTCACGTTCCGCACGCAGTCCATCGGTAAGCAGGGCCAGGTCTACAGAGCCATCTGTCCTGTTTTTGGTAGAACGCTCGAGTGCTTCCAGCTGATCGACCAGGATATTTTTGCTGTCGTAAAGCAGCCGGCCGATCAATGTACTTTTGCCATCATCCACACTCCCTGCCGTGATAAATCTTAATAAATCCATTTTAATCTATACTTTAATGTCGCTTATGAATTAATTTACCTTTCCCCTCTCACTACTCACAATTCACCACTCACTACTCACCACTCACTACTCACCTAGAAATACCCATTCTTCTTCCTGTCTTCCATCGCCGCCTCAGTCACCCTGTCGTCGATCCGAGTCTCCCCTCTCTCGCTGATACGTGTTGAAATGATCTCGTTGATCACTTCATCCAGGGTGGACGCGCTGGACTCCACCGCAGCAGTACAGGTCATATCACCTACTGTGCGATAGCGTACCTGTTTTTTCAAAATGATGTCGGTGGGCTCGATATCGATAAAATCTGATACCGCCACCAGCTGGCCTTCGTGATTGATCACTTCGCGTTCATGCGCGAAATAGATGGATGGCAATGCTATATTTTCTTTCCGGATATAATTCCATATATCCAACTCAGTCCAGTTGCTGATCGGAAATACCCTCACATTCTCGCCTTTGTGTATCCGGCCGTTGTAAATACTCCAGAGTTCGGGGCGCTGCAGCTTGGGATCCCATTGTCCAAATTCATCGCGCACAGAAAATATACGTTCTTTGGCCCTGGCCTTTTCCTCATCCCTCCTTGCACCACCAATGCAGGCGTCGAAACCAAACTCCTCGATGGTATCCAGCAGGGTATGTGTCTGTAGCCAGTTACGGCTGGCGAATTTACCTTTGGGCTCGGTCAGCTTCTTCTGCCTAATGGTCTCCTCCACCTTTCTGACAACTAAATTGGCATCTACTTTCAGCGCCAGCTGGTCGCGGAACGCGAGTGCTTCGGGAAAGTTGTGACCTGTATCAATATGAACCAGGGGAAAAGGAATTCTGCCCGGTGCAAAAGCCTTCCTTGCCAGGTGCACCAGGGTGATAGAATCCTTTCCACCGCTAAAAAGTAGCGCCGGCCTTTCAAACTGGGCAGCCACTTCCCTCATGATATGAATGCTCTCCGCTTCAAGTTGTTCTAAATAATCCAACCGGTATTTACCCATATGATATTCTTTATGTCTACAATATTAGTAGACTTATAATGCAAAAAAATTTTTAACCTGTTTTTGTCATTGATATATGAAGCCCACATTCCTTTTGCGATGTCTCCCACCACCAGCGACCGGCTCTCGGGTCTTCGCCGGGTTCGATCGCGCGGGTACAGGGTGCGCAACCGATGCTGATATATCCTTTATCATGCAGGGAATTGTAAGGAACATAGTGCTCCTTTAAGTAATTCATCACTTCTTCGAAAGACCAATTGATAAGAGGATTGAACTTGAACAACTGCTTTTCTTCAGACCATTCTATCATCGGCATTTGCCGGCGGTTGTCCGACTGGCCTGCTCTCAACCCCGTGATCCATACCCTTGCTCCTTCCAATGCGCGGTTCAGGGGTTTTACTTTTCTGATAAAACAGCATTCTTTGCGGTTTTCAACAGACTCATAAAAACTGTTGATCCCTTTTACCGTCACAAATTCTTCCACATCCGAAGCTTCGGGGAAAAATACACGGATCGGCTTTTTGTATCGTGCAATAGTTTTATCAAGTAACTCGTAGGTTTCGTTGAACAGCCGCCCGGTATCGATCGTGAAAATGGAAACATCGATATTATGTTTAAAAATCACATCAGTCAATACCTGGTCTTCCTGTCCTAGCGAGGATGAAAAAACAACCTTGCCGGGAAACAGTTCGGCAACCAGGCTTACTGCTTCCGGCAAAGTGCTGTCTTCGATCTTTTTTATAAGGTCGGGGGTTAGCATTAATCGAGGTTCGGTTGAGGTGTATAACGCAGATAAGGCTTCACGATCTTTACACCTTTGGGGAATTTTTTAATCGCATCCTCTGTTGAAACAGCCGGTACCACGATCACGTCTTCACCCTGATTCCAGTTGGCAGGCGTAGCCACGCTATGGTTGGCTGTCAGCTGAAGCGAATCCACGACACGGAGGATCTCATAGAAATTCCGGCCGGTAGACGCGGGATAGGTGATCATGAGTTTGACCGTTTTATCGGGCGCGATCACAAATAGTGAGCGAACCGTAGCGGTCGCAGATGCATTGGGGTGGATCATATCGTATAGCGTTGCCACATTCCTGTCTTCATCGGCGATGATGGGAAAATTGACATTGCAATTCTGGGTCTCATTGATATCATTTACCCATCCGCGGTGTTTATCCAGTGGATCCACGCTTACCGCTAAAACTTTTACATTACGCTTTGCAAACTCTTCGTTCAACAGGGCGGTCCGACCAAGTTCCGTTGTACAAACAGGTGTATAATCAGCAGGGTGCGAAAACAGAATACCCCAACTATTGCCCAGGTATTCATAAAAATCAATTTCACCGGCAGTGGTTTGTGCTTTAAAATTGGGAGCAACATCCCCAAGACGTAATGACATAACTTATAGATTTAATTGAATTATAGAATCAGGTCAACAAAAATACATACAAATGAATACCCCACCAAGCTGGTAGACTAAAAAGAACGAATCAAATCGCTAACAATCGTTTGTCATAAAAAAAACCAGGTTAAACAACCAGGTCGTCCAATGTCCTGTTTTCAAGAACGTTCAGGGTGGCGTCGCGCACTTCGATCATCATATCATGAAGCCCGCAATTAGTTTCATTACAGTTTTTGCAACGCTCATAAAAATAGAGGCTTACACAGGGTAACATGGCTATGGGTCCATTTACCAGGCGGACGATAGTAGCTACTTTTACTTTAGATGGAGGCTGTCTCAGGAAATACCCGCCGCCTTTACCCTTTTTACTATCAAGTATCCCGGCTTTCTTTAGTTCGAGCAGTATATTTTCGAGAAACTTTAACGGAATCCTTTTCTTCTTGGCTATTTCTGAAATAAGCACAGGTCCCTTATCATAGCGCTCCGACAGGTAGGTCAAAGCCTTAAACGCGTATTGTGACTTTTTCGAAAGCATAGTTATAACCGGTTTGACTAGTGTTAAGTCAACCATATTTTGACGGTTCCTCTTATTTTAGCCGCGAGCTGTGAGCCATGAGGCTCAAGGCTTCAAATTTCGTCATTAAACGATCGGTCTCGAAGCTCGTAGCTCATCGCTCGTAGCTTTTTGAAGCAGCATATTAACCTTGACACGACACTAGTCTTATATGGGCAGCGGTTTTGTACCATGATCAAATTCCTATTAAAATAATAATAACAAATCTTATCCTGGCAGGTTCCGAAGCTCCAATTTATAATGAATTGGTGAATTTTTACGCAACATCGCAGATACGCCGCAATATTTTTCCAGCGACAGGTCAATAGCTTTCCGAACCTTGTCTTCATTCTCCTGTGCGGTATTTAATTTATAGGTGATCCAGATATCTTTAAAAACCCGTGGATGTTCAGTGGTTTGCTCGGCTTCCACATCAATCACGAGATCTGAAAACTGCACCCGCATCTTCTGAAGAATATCCACGATATCGATGCCCGAACAGGCAGCAATGGCAGATAGTAACAGTGCTTTGGGATTAGGCCCTTCCTTACGATTGCCATCTATCGAAAAGACGTTCTGCTCCAATTGACTTTCAAATGCTTGTCCATGTTTCCAGGTAGTCGTTGTTTTCATCTTTAGAATTTGTGCTACAAAAATTTATACAGGTTCCAGTCCGTGTTTTTTATTTTGTGATATATTTTCCAGAGTCCAGTCCACTCTTTTTTCAAACTCATGTTGCCGCACCGGGCAATCGGGTTTGTTGCAAATATGGCATTGAAACGGTAAACAGCCATCCGAATGCACAAATAGTTCAACAGTTTCACCGAACTTTTGTTTTACCAGCCCGGCAAGCTTATCTATTTCTTTGTGTGCTTCATGAACATTGAGATACCAGGGCACAGTCAGGTGACAATCAATATGAAGAATACTACCATATTTAATTACACGAAGATTATGCAGGTCGACCCAGTTGACCTGGCGGTTATGATTTAACAATTCCACCATTTGTTGCAATAGCTTTTCATCTGCTTCGTCCATGATGCCGGCGATGGAGCGGCGGAGAATATGGTAAGCCGTGTACATGATGAAAAGCGCGACGGCGATTGCCAGGCAGCTGTCGAGCCATTTATACTCCGTGAATAGCACCAGGAGTAAACCGGCAATGATTGCAATGGTTGAGAATGTATCGGTTTGCAAATGGCGTCCGCTGGCTTTTAGCGCCAATGAATTATTCCGCGTTCCAATACGGACGCAAACCGTTCCCACAATATAATTGACAACTGCCGTGATGGCCACTAACACGATCCCGAGATCGAGTTGCCTGATTTCGATATCATACAACAGGTGCTGAATGGCTTTGTAAATGATAATAACAGCAGCAACCAGGATCATGGTACCCTCCACGGCAGCCGAAATAAATTCAGCTTTGCCATGTCCATAAGGGTGATCCTTATCCCGCGGTTTCGATGCTATATACAGGCCATAGAGACCAATAAAGCCGGAGGCAACGTTGACAATACTTTCCAACGCATCGGTTAGAACAGCAACAGACCGCGTAAAATAATACGCGACGAATTTCACCGTCAATAGTACCAGTGAGATGGCGGCAACCCATCGCTGCACCCTTAGATTTTGAAGCGCTGTATTCAAGCGGGGCAAATTAAACAATCTTTCCCGAGAGCAACCCAGGACTCAATTGGCACTACTTTTTCACCTTACTAAACTGCTGAATAAAGCCATGTATTTTTTTGGCAAGCCTGTGGTAAGCCTCTTTGTTCAGTAACTGGGAATCACGCATGGCCTTATAAGTGAGAAATACTCCAATTGGCACCAGGATAAATGCTGCCAGCCACATACCGGTAAAGGGACTTAGTTTATCCTGCTTAGCAAATTTTTCACCCAGGGTAGTTGTGAAATAAAATACCATAAAGAAACTGATCGCTGCGATCAGCGGCGTACCCAGTCCTCCTTTTCTAATTATTGAACCCAGTGGCGCGCCTATCAGGAACAGTATAAGACAGGCTGCAGACAACACGATCTTACGGTGCCATTCTATGCGATGCTTCCGTAGTGTATAGTCCCGGTCCTTCATGATGGTGAGGCGGTTGTCGATCGCTGATCTCAGGCTTATCACCTGGTTGATCGCGCCCTGGTGCACCGCATAACGGGCTGAATCTGGTATCAACTCATCAAATGAACTGGCATGTTTTAAAAGACTATCCTGTGTCATAAGGAATGCCGGCGTGACCTCGTTCTTCCCGGAAGGCATACTGTCCAGGTAGGTTTTAAATTTAAGCGCGGATCCCGCAACGGTAGCGTCGAGCTGTTTACCCACGCGCAGGTTTTCTTTTTGCAGCGAGTCGATCGCGACATTCAGTTGCCGCATGCTGTAAACACGTTCATTATTGCGGTTGACACTATCATCGGTTTGCACAAACTGGAAGGAACTCAGGTCGAATTGCTTTTTGAACTCCTGGAAATGCATGCGGATATAATCCGTATTAGCCAGGGAGTTGTAGTCTCCCCTTTCTTCATATCTCCATCCGTCTTTTAAATTAAATTCCAAAAAGCGTTTGTCCGCAGAAACCCGCATCACCCCGCTTTTTGCACTTATAAAATTATCCTGGAGCGGGTTGCTTTGCTCGTACACGATCACATCGCGGATGATGCTGTCGTTGGCTTCTTTTTTACCGATCTTAATCGCGAATCCGTTGATCCGGTCATAAAATACGCCCTCTTTCAGGTCAAATGCCGGCTTGGCGTATACAATATCGGTGAGCAGGGTACGTGACTTTAGAAATGCGACTGGTATGATAAAGTTGGAGAATAAGAAAGCGATCCCGCTGATAAACAGGGATACAATAAATAAAGGACGCATAAACCGCAGCAGGGAAATGCCCGCCGATTTGATCGCCACCAGTTCAAAATTTTCACCAAGGCTGCCAAAGGTCATCAGCGAGGAAAGCAAAACTGCCAGTGGCAGGGCCAGCGGTACCAACACGGCGCTCTGGTACCAGATAAACTTCAGCACGATATCGATCCCCAGTCCTTTACCTACGAAGTCATCGATGTACAGCCAGAAAAACTGCATCACCAAAACCAGCAACGTGATAAAGAATGTAGCGATAAATGGGCCTATAAAGGCTTTTATGATGAGTTTGTCTAACTTTTTGAACACCTATCTTTAAGTTATGGATGCAACAAAAATAAGGCTTTCACCAGAGGAGGAAATGCTGGTGTTTCGTGGCGACTGGATTTTAACAAAGAACCGCGTAATGCAAAAGACCATGCAGCTATTGGGAGACGTGCAATTGGAACAGAAAGATCTGCTGACTACATACGCATCCATATTACCCCAGGAGATCATGCAGTCCACACCAAAAATATCACGCGGCGAAAATTACAAGGGCCTGCCATGGCTGATGCTGGACTATCCGAGGCTGTTTAATAAAGAAGACGGCTTTGCCATACGCACGTTTTTCTGGTGGGGGCATTTCTTTAGCGTTACCCTCCAGGTTTCCGGCAGGTATAAAAAACTATTTGAAGCAAACCTCCTGCAGGCTCTGCCTGAATTGAAGACAAAAGGGTTCTTTGGATGTATACAGGATGATCCCTGGCAGCATCATTTTGAGCCCGACAACTACAAAAGCCTGCAAACATTCACACCCGGCGAATGGCAAGGCCTGGTAGCCGGCCGTGATTTTATCAAAATAGCTCAAACGGTCCCTTTACAGGAATGGAATGAAGCACCTGGAAAAATCATGAAAATATACCGCGGGCTGATGCAAGCCTGCCTTGGTTAGTTACCCAGCCTGTGGAATAGGTCTTTCACCTGGTGGTCCCACAAAAGGCTTTGGTCCTTGATATCTTTTTTCTCAGCAAAATCTTTTACCACCAGGATGGTTTGGTTGGTGATCTCTGATTTTTCTATACTGAATTCGAAATACTCATTTTTGGGTGCATCGAGCCATCGAAAACGAATGCTTTTATCACCTTCGCTTTCGACCACCTCCGCCTTCTCAAATGAACCATTCCAGCCGAAGTAAAATATATTATCGCGTTCGTCTACCTTATCCGCAAACCACTCGCCCAGACCTGCGGGAGTTGACAGGAACTCATACAGGATCGTAGGTGAACATCTAACCGGGAATTCTAGTGTATATAATTGCTTGCTCATCTGTTGCTATTGAAAAATCTCTCTACCTGCAATAATAAATAATTAATCGTCGTATCAAAATAATTTCTTTTTTATTTTTCCCCTTTTTACGGGAAGGGTAAATTTATATGCAAAATAAATCCAATAAACCTACGTTAAAGGAAAGATAATTTTTTTGGGACTTATTAAGCAAATGCTTAAATTGTTCTGACATCCAATGTTTTCTGAAAACGATTGAACCTGCGGCAGGGGTGTTTTTTTAATGGAAAATTGATCTGTTTTTAAAATCTATAACCCTTAAAATAAACCCAACTAAAGCCAATACCTATGAGTATGAGACAATTGAAGATCACGAAATCGATCACCAATCGTGAATCTCAAAGTCTGGAGAAGTATCTCCAGGAAATCGGCAAAGTCGAGCTTATCAGCTCAGAAGAAGAAGTACGACTTGCCGCCTTAATCAGGCAGGGCTGCCAGAAGTCACTGGACCGCCTCACCAAAGCCAATCTTCGATTTGTGGTATCGGTTGCCAAGCAGTACCAGAACCAGGGTTTATCTCTACCCGACTTAATCAATGAAGGAAACCTGGGATTAATTAAAGCCGCTCAGCGCTTCGATGAAACACGCGGTTTCAAATTCATTTCTTATGCGGTCTGGTGGATTCGCCAGAGCATCCTGCAGGCATTGGCCGAGCAATCGAGGATAGTTCGCCTTCCACTCAATAAGGTAGGTCTGACCAACAGGATCCAGAAAGCGTTTTCACAATTAGAGCAGCAGTTTGAAAGAGAACCCTCGGCGGAAGAGCTAGCAGAATTGCTGGAAATGGACCTCGATGAAGTCTCGGCTTCCCTGAGCATTTCTTCCCGCCACCTGAGTATGGACACACCTATCTCAGAAGGTGAAGACGGCACCCTGCTGGACGTCCTCGAAAATCCCAACGCAGAAAAAACCGATGGTGAGCTGGATCATACCCAATCCCTGAAAACAGAGATTGACCGCTCGCTGAAAACCCTCACTGAAAGACAAAAAGAGGTGATCTGTTATTTCTTCGGTATCGGCGTTGACCATCCCATGAGCCTCGAAGACATCGGCGAAAGGTTTAACCTGACCCGCGAAAGGGTAAGACAGATCAAGGACAAAGCCATTACCAAACTCAGAACCACAAACAGAATTAATCTTTTACGAACCTATTTAGGCGCATGATTTGAATTTTACACTAGCTTTTTAAATATACCCAGGCTGCGAGTTGCCAGCTGCGTGCTTCGGGATTGGTTGAACACAACCTCTCTCCCGGCCCGGCGGAATGACTCGCAGCTTTTTATTTTACTACTTATCTTTGCGGGCTTCGTAAAAGCATTGTAGTCTATGTTTAACAACCTGCAGGATAAACTTGAATCGGCCTTTAAAAACCTCAAAGGCCAGGCCCGTATCACTGAACTGAACGTTGCCACAACGGTTAAAGAGATCCGTCGTGCCCTGGTGGACGCCGACGTGAATTATAAAATCGCGAAGGAATTTACCGACAAAATAAAAGACAAGGCCATTGGTGAGAAAGTGATCAATGCCATCAGCCCGGGGCAGTTGATGACCAAGATCGTGAAGGATGAGCTTACCGAACTGATGGGCGGGCAGGAAGCGGTATTCAATGCCAAAGGCAACCCCGCCGTGATCCTGATCGCAGGTCTGCAGGGTAGTGGTAAAACAACTTTCAGTGGCAAACTGGCGAACTATCTCAAAACAAAAAAAGGCCTGTCACCCATGCTGGTGGCAGCTGATATCTACCGCCCGGCGGCCATGGAACAATTGAAAGTACTGGGGGAGCAGATCAATGTGGACGTACATATAGAGGAAGAAAACAAAGACGCTGTTTCCATTGCCAGGAATGCAGTAAAAGAAGCCAGGAGCAAAAATAAAAATGTAGTGATCATCGATACCGCCGGCCGCCTGGCCATCGATGAACTGATGATGACCGAAGTGGCCAATATCCGCGACGCGGTAAAGCCGCAGGAGATATTATTTGTCGTGGACAGCATGACCGGCCAGGACGCGGTGAATACCGCTAAGGCCTTTAACGATCGTCTCGATTTTACTGGTGTGGTACTCACAAAACTCGATGGTGATACTCGTGGTGGCGCTGCTATTTCCATTAAATACACCGTCAATAAGCCCATTAAATTCACCAGCGCTGGTGAGAAAATGGATACCCTCGATGTATTTTATCCGGAAAGGATGGCCCAACGGATCCTGGGTATGGGTGATATTACCAGTCTTGTTGAAAAAGCGCAGGAGCAATTTGATGAGGAGCAGGCTAAAAAGCTGGAAAGCAAGATCCGTAAGAACAAGTTCGATTTTGCCGATTTTAAGATGCAACTCGAACAGATAAAAAAAATGGGTAATATGAAAGACCTCCTGGGCATGATCCCCGGTGTAGGCAATAAGCTCAAGGATATTGACCTCGATAATGACTCTTTCAAAGGCATTGAAGCCATGATAAACTCAATGACGCCTGACGAGCGCAGCAACCCCGACCTGATCGATGGCAGCCGCCGTAAAAGGATCGCCAAAGGCGCCGGTAAAGACATCAGTGAGGTGAATGCCTTCATGAAACAATTTGAACAAATGCGTGATATGATGAAGGGCATGAACAAGATGAACATGTTTGGCAGGATGATGCCGGGGATGAGGAGGTAGTCGGGAGTCGGAAGTCGGGAGTCCGGGAGCCGGCATTTTCACATTTTCATACTTTCTCATTTTCAAAATCCCTTCTCCCTTCTTATCTTCGCTGTTCCGGTTTCAACCGGTATTAACAATTATTGTTTAACGCCTGTAAATTTCTATTTAAATGGCAGCCAAAATCCGTCTTCAAAGACACGGGTCTAAGAAAAGACCCTTTTACTTCATCGTCGTAGCTGACTCCCGCAGCCCCCGTGATGGGAAATTCATCCAAAAATTAGGTACTTACAATCCCCTGACTGTTCCTGCTACAATTCAGCTGGACCGCCAGAAGGCATTGGAGTGGCTGAACAAAGGCGCTACACCAACAGATACTGTTCGCCGTATCCTGAGTTTTAAAGGTGTATTGTACCTTAAGCACCTGCTTCGTGGTGTAAGCCTGGGGTTGTTTGATGATGCGACTGCGATGCAGAAATTCACAACCTGGAGCACTGAACATGAAGCGCAGGTTAAAAAACGCCAGGAAGAAGCCGCCCGTAACAAAAGAGCCCGTCGTCCTATGCCAGGTCGCAGACCTGAGCGCAAGACAAGTGGCGAAGGTGGCAATGAAGGATAAATAATCCATCCTGAAAGTTCATCGATCCCGGCCTGGCGGCCGGGATTTTTTTTAGGGGCCACGAATTACACGAATCACACGAATCAGTTTACTACCGAACATAGACCTCTATTGACGTAATTAAAATATTAGCCCCGAAATTGTCATTCGTGTAATTCGTGCAATTAGTGGCCGCTCCCTCCAATTTTGCAATTCGTGTGATTCGTAGCTACATCTCCCTCCAATCTTGCAATTCGCCCGGAAAAAGAGAGTCCGTTCAACGATCCCGGCCTGGCGGCCGGGATTTTTTTTGGGGCCACGAATTACACGAATCACACTAATTGACTTACTATTAAACATAGTTCTCTATTTGTATCATAGAAATTTCAATTCTGTAAAACGCCATTCGTGCAATTCGTGTGATTCGTGGCTACATCTCCCTCCAATCTTGCAATTCGTGTAATTCGTGGCTCATCCCTAATTTCGTTGCTTATGACGGAGTATTTTAAGGTTGGAAAGTTTGCAGCAGCGCATGGGGTGGCGGGGCAATTGGTATTGCAGCACGAGTTGGGAAAAAAAACTGCACTGACCGGGCTGCAGGCGATATTTATTGAAGAGAAAAAAAATTCCTTTCTCCCCTGGTTTGTACAATCCACCAAAATCAAATCTGGTAATGAGATATATCTTTCACTCGAAGGAATCACAACCCGCGAAGCTGCCCTGAAACTGGTACAGCAAAACGCATGGCTCACCGAAGCCGATTTTAAAAAATTCGCCGCAAAATCAGCCCCGGCAAACCTGCTGGGTTATTCCATTATTGACAACGGGAAAGTCCTGGGGCCCATCCTGGAAGTGATCGAACAACCACATCAGCTCCTTTGCCGTCTCGATATTCAATCGAAGGAAGTACTGGTACCCCTGAATGAAACCTTTTTGCAAAAGATCGACCACCGTAAAAAACAGGTACTGGTCACATTACCGGAAGGGCTGTTGGATATTTACCTGGCCTGATCTCACGGATGGCCAGCAGGGCATTTTCAAGCTGAACAAAATGGCGCTGCTCATGCGCGATCAGGAAGCGAAACACATCTCCGGTTTTTAGTTTGATCAGTTTAGTCAGGGAAATAGGCGTGCGCAGGCTCCCAATATCCTTTTGTTTGGCAGCCTCCAGCAGGTCGAGCAACTGGTGCTGGTAAGTTAGAAATGAATTGATAACGGGTTGGGCATCCAATAAACGAGATGGACGATGACCGCGGGGTGCTTTCATTTTGTTTTTGACCTTCCCGGTTTCAGTCGGCTTCATCATGTTGGTGAAGTAGTTGCCAATCCAACCGGACTTGAATAACGCAACCGCTGGTTTATCAGCCTCCAGGGATTTTTCCAAAGCTGGATTGTAAAAAAGATTATAACTATTCAGGTGCTCGAGGATCTCCACCACGCTCCATTTACCTGGCGCGGGCTGCTCCAGCAGCACACCGGGGTCGGCGGATTTGAGCTGGTTGACACGAAGAATCATTTGCCTGACATCAGACTGTAACTGGTCGAGTAATTCTATACTGTTGAACTTTTTCATTGTCTCTTAATTTTTCACAAACCTAGTACGGCTGTCAAAGAAAAATCTTAGCATTTTCTAAGATTTTCGTTTTTACAAACGAACTGTACCCAGAAGTTTACTGAACGTTGTAGCATCAATACCCAGGTAAGATGCCAGGTATTTATGTGGTATCAGTTGTAACACATGCGGGCTACGTTTCAACAGGGCCTTGAACTTTTGCTCCGCGCTATAGCATTGCAGCTCGATTTGGCGTTCCAGCACACCTTTTAGTATATAGCTGGTTTGAAGCAATATCATCTTGCGGATGTTGGGATACTGATCCATCATCTGGCTGATGTTCTGATACGAAGTACGCAGAAACCGGCTGGCGGTGAGCGTTTCCATGAAACATTTGGATGGTGTCTGGGTAAGAAAAGAATCCGCCAGGCCCGAAAAGGAAGGAGCATAGGTAAAAACGATCGTAGCTTCCTGTCTGTCATCCCCCACGTAATATCCGCGCTGGATGCCCTCCTGCACAAAATAAAGATATCGCTCTGTCTCACCCGCTGCGGTGAGAATCGTCTTTCGTTTACATTCAAAAGGCTGCCATCCGGAAGTAAATGCTGCCAGTTCTTCCTCTTTCAAAGGATAAATCGCGGAAATAAACTTTTGTAGCTCCGTAGTATCGACCATCATTAAACAAAAATATAAACTTGAAGATACAAGACAGCGCTCACCAGGCCGCCTTGTTGCCTTTCCCTTATTTTGTACCTTGCCAGGCACGTTCCTTATCCCATGGCCCAGGTACCACGTCATATCGCCCATTTCGACCTCGACTCATTCTTTGTGGCTGTCGAGATCATCAATAATCCATCGCTGAAAGGCAAGCCCATCATCGTGGGTGGCAGCAGCGACAGGGGTGTTGTATCAACCTGTAGCTATGAGGCGCGGAAATTTGGAGTGCATTCCGCGATGCCGATGCGCACAGCTGTCAAACTATGTCCACAGGCTATCCTGCTTCGTGGAAGTATGAACCAGTATAGCAAGTATTCCAGGTGGGTGACCGATATCATTGCCTCCAAAGTTCCATTGTTTGAAAAAGCGTCCATCGATGAATTTTACTGCGACCTGACGGGTATGGATAAATTTTTTAAGGTCAGCCAATACACAAGGGAGTTGCGTGAACTTATTATAAAAGAAACCGGGCTGCCGATCTCCTGCGGGCTGTCGTCAGCCAAGTTCATCAGCAAAATCGCCACCAACGAAGCTAAACCTAACGGCTTCCTGGAAGTGCCACATGGAAGGGAGAAAGATTTTCTATGGCCATTGAAAATAGAAAAGATAAACGGTGTGGGGAAGCAAACAGAACAGCAATTGAAAAGCTTCGGGATCTACACCATTGAAGACATTGCCCGCACACCGGTAGAGATCCTTGAAAGATATGTTGGAAGCTGGGGGCAGTCTTTATGGCAAAAGGCTCATGGTATCGGCAGCGCGGATATCGAAACCGACTGGGAACAAAAAAGCATGAGCCGGGAAAACACCTTCCACGAGAACATCTCTGATATCGAATTATTGCATAGCGAATTGGTAAGACTGACCGAACAAAATGCCTATGACCTGCGCAGTGATGAGAAAATGACAGGTTGCCTGACAGTCAAAGTGCGGTATCCCGATTTTGAGACGGTATCCCGCCAGGAAACGATCGATTATACTTCGCTTGATGATCTGTTGATCGCAAAGGTGAAAGATCTGTTTAATAAGCTCTACCGCAAGGGTCAGCCCGTCCGGCTGCTCGGCGTTCGCTTTAGCCAGCTGATCCCTTTTACCTTGCAGATGAACCTGTTCAATAACAACGAGGAAAAGCTCAACCTCTACAAAGCCGTTGATGAAATCAAGGATCGCTTTGGGGTTAAATCGATAAAAAAAGCGGCCGCGGCCAGAAACAGGACGCGGAATCCTGAATAAAACCATAGTCCTTATCTTCGCCCCTCCAGAAAAGATTATTCATCGATTAATTTTATTATAATGCAAGCTTGGAAAGAATACCAGGAGAAAAACAAGGATCGATTTTTACAGGAAATGCTCGATTTACTCCGGATACCCTCTGTAAGCGCAAAGAGTGAGCACAAGGAAGATATGCAGAAATGCGCCGAAGCAGTGAAGAAGAGTTTGATAGATGCGGGTTGCGACCGCGCCGAGGTAATGCCCACCGCAGGCCACCCGGTTGTTTTTGGAGAAAAGATAATAGACCCATCCAAACCTACAGTATTGGTTTATGGACACTATGACGTACAGCCGCCGGAACCGCTGGAACTTTGGACCAACCCACCATTTGAACCCACGATCATCGATGGAAAAGTATATGCCCGGGGATCTGCAGATGACAAAGGACAGTTCTTCATGCATGTCAAAGCCCTGGAGACGCTGGTAAAGACAAATACCATGTCGACCAATATAAAGTTCCTGATCGAAGGCGAAGAGGAAGTGGGCTCACCCAACCTGGGCAACTTTGTTGCGGCCAACAAAGAACTGCTAAAAGCCGATGTGATCCTGATCAGTGACAGTGCTATGCTCAGCCTGGAAAATCCATCCCTGGATACGGGCGTCCGTGGTCTCAGTTATATACAGGTGGAAGTGACCGGCGCCAGCCGTGACCTGCATAGCGGTACGTATGGAGGTGCCGTGGCCAACCCCATCACGATCCTCGCCAGGATGATCGCATCCTGCCACGATGAAAACAATCATATTACCATTCCGGGGTTTTATGATGATGTAGTGGTGGCCAGCGAGGAAGAAAGAGCGTTGATCAACAAAGCACCTTATAATGAAAAGGAATATATGGATGAACTGGGCGTGAAAGAACTCTGGGGTGAAAAGGGATATACAACTTATGAAAGAACCGGCATCCGCCCCACGCTCGAAGTAAATGGAATCTGGGGAGGTTATACCGGCGAAGGAGCCAAAACGGTACTACCTTCCAAGGCTTTTGCAAAAATTTCTGCGAGACTTGTACCCAATCAGTCCTCGGATAAAATAACCGAAAAATTGTTGAGCTACTTTAAGTCCATTGCCCCAAAATCGGTAACTGTAAAAGCTGAATTGCACCACGGTGGCGAACCCTATATGACACCGATAAACAGTAAAGGATACAAGGCCGCTTCAAAAGCAGTTGAAACTACATTTGGCAAAGCCCCGATACCCGTGCGTGGAGGAGGCAGCATTCCCATTTGTTCTATTCTTGAAAAAGAGCTTGGTATTAAAATAGTCTTTATGGGTTTTGGTCTCGATACAGACAATCTTCATAGCCCGAATGAAAAATATAATATCGATAATTATTATAAGGGTATTGAAACGATCCCCTATTTCCATAAATTTTTTGCGACCGCATAGGTTCCAAAAATTAATGACCGGGTGTTTTCGGTTGTAAATGGTGCCTCGTACAACTACGTTGATGCCGTTGGGCATCCCTGCGAGCGCTAACGATAAAAATAAAGGGCAAACCATTTCGACGAAGCATAAACATTAATACAGATCGTAAAGCCGATGACGGGGGTTACCGGCCCGTTCAGGCAGGGCTTGGATATCATGCTGGGTGAAATGGGTCTAAATTTATCGGGTGGGAGTGAAAGCTGATCGCCACTACCCGGGCTTTGTTGAAACCGGGGATTGATGGTCTTTGATGAAGCACACCGCACTTGACTCACTCAGCTAAGAAGCTATCAAGAAACCCTCAGGTATATTTCTACACGCATGATGCTATTTAGGTTGAGGTATAGATTAAGTTATAGGCTAATCCCAGCGCTATATCTGAGTAGGGTTTTTTAAATGCTATCAGACACTTAAAGCTTCTGACATCTAGTAACGCAAATTCATTAAAAGGCAATGGGTAAAAAACATTTTTTTTCGCTTTTTTTATCCTGCCCGGGTTTCACACCCCGTCAGATACTTAAAGCTTCTGACATCTAGTAGCTCAAGTCACGCGGAAAACCATGGGTAAAAAACGGGATTTCAACGTTTTTTTGTCGCCCTGCCCAACCACCTTATGCTTATCTTTCCTCGTTTGCTCCAAAAGTTCGTTTACCAATGGAAACCGGAGATCTGTGCGCACCAAACTCTTCCCGGAACATTTTTTCATCATCCACATAAAAAAACAGCGCTTATTTGGTAGTAGCACTTCGTATGAAACATTTAACTATTCTATTCACATCTGCATCATTAATCATCCCATGCAATAACGCCACAGGGCTTAAATAAGTAATCATTTCTGACCCGCTGTAATTAACCTCGAATGATCAGGCGGGCTTTTTTTAATTTTGCAGGAATGGGTGAGAAAGAAAAATTGAGACTCGACAAATACCTTTGGTCCATACGCTTGTTCAAGACCAGGACCCTGGCCGCTGCGGCCTGTGATACGGGAAAGGTAAAATACAACGATCTGCAGGCAAAAGCTTCAAAAAACGTACAGGTAGGTGATGAATATGAAATAAAAACGGAAGCCAAACGCTGGCGTATCAAAGTGACGGGCTTACTGGAAAAGAGAGTAGCCTACGCTGAGGCGATTAAGTATTATGTTGACATTACACCTGCTGAAGAATTAGAACGATTGCAATACCAGGCTGCGAGCTTTCATACCGGTAAAAGGCCGAGTAAGATAGGCAGGCCAACCAAAAAAGAAAGAAGAGACCTGGATGAATTTTTTGGAGAATAAGTTTTATCAACTAACAAGCCGATAACTTTCATGCTTCTTTGCCGATTTATAAGCCTGATTATCCTTTTACCTCTACTCTCCCTTTCCTGCTCAAAAAGCAGTAAGGAAAAAGACCGCGAAGCGCCGGTGGTGGTGATAGAGGAACCAGTTCACAATGCCATCGTTACCGGAGGACAGGTTTTAAATATTCGTGGCAATGTTGCCGACAATGAATTTATCCATGAGATTCATATCGAGATCAGCAATCTTCAGACCGGGGAAGAATACCTTCACGTCCATATACACCCCAGTTCCGGTACACATTCATACAGCCATGCTTTTAATGCAGTCAGCGGCATTAGCTACCTCGTCAGGGTTATCGCTGAAGATCCATCGAATAATGTTTCGTCACAAAAAGTGGAGTTCAGCGCCAACTGAAAGTTCGGCTGATCTGTCAACCTGTATAAGGATATGACACCCCTGCCAACACCTAACTTCTAACTACTAACTTATCTTTGACCGCAGGCATCCCAATAGATGCCGCCCGAATATGCGAATAGATATCATAACCGTGGTGCCCGACCTGCTGAAAAGTCCTTTTGAACACAGCATCATGAAACGTGCACAGGCAAAGGGCCTGCTCGAAGTGCATACCCATAATTTGCGGAAATGGGCGATCAATAACCAGGGGCAGGTAGATGATTACCAGTATGGCGGTGGCGCAGGCATGGTGATGATGTGTGAGCCCCTTGCCAATGCAATTGAGGAATTATCAGCTGAAAGAAAATACGACGAGATCATATACCTCACACCGGATGGCCAAACATTTGATCAAAAAATGGCCAACACACTTTCATTAAAAGAAAGCCTGTTGATGATATGTGGTCATTACAAAGGGATCGACGAAAGGATACGCCAGCATTTTGTAACTAAAGAGATCTCCAT
This sequence comes from Bacteroidota bacterium, assembly GCA_023424015.1. GTDB lineage: Bacteria > Bacteroidota > Bacteroidia > Chitinophagales > Chitinophagaceae > Terrimonas_B. Next base: position 58,971 of record JAFAEM010000037.1, read on the forward strand.
CGGCGATTATGTATTGAGTGGCGGCGAACTGGCAGCAGCCGTGTTGGTGGATGCTATCGGACGTTTGTTGCCGGGTGTATTGAATGATGAGACCTCCGCGCTTTTTGACTCTTACCAGGACAACCTGCTCGCTCCTCCCGTGTACACACGTCCCGCTGAATTCAGGGGCTGGAAAGTACCCGACATATTATTAAGTGGTGATCCTCGTAAGGTAGATGAATGGAGAAATGATCAGGCCCTTCAACGCACAAGGGAAAGAAGACCCGGCATGCAGGAAGAGTAAGGGTAATATATCGGTAGACGCTGGTCCGTACCCGCAACTTTGAGGATCGATAATCACCCCTGCTCTTTCCAAAAAAGAATAATTATAAACTATCCGCAGCGAAATCCGCAGCGAATTGACTAGTGACGTGTCAAGTTTAAAATGCCGCTTCAAAAAGCTACGAGCGATGAGCTTCGAGCTTCGAGATCGATCGTTTGACCACGAAATTTGAAGTCTTGAGCCTCATGGCTCGCAGCTCGCAGCTCACAGCTCACAGCTAAAATAAGAGAAACCCTCAATATATGGTTGACTTAACACTAGTTTGTTTTTACTTCATTCCCATCATTTGTCGACGTATTTTTATTCTTATCACCTTCTTCTTTGGATGTAGTCCGCTTTGCTTTCTTAGCTTTTTTCTTAGCTTTCTTCAACTTGTCTTTTTGCAGTCCGCCAAATCGTAATCCCAGGTGCACGTCTGCTTGTTTTGAATCGCCCATCAACGCTGTCAGCACGCTTCCGGATCCTATAAATAAAGGCCCCATGCGTAATGAAACTCCGGCATTGAAACTTGTCAGCTTATTATAACTCACAGGAACATATACGCCAAAAGCGCGTCCTTCATATCGTGGCGTGAGGGTGAATGAAGAATAGTATTGACTGTTATATGGCTTGTTTTCAGTGTTCACTAAACTTAACTGTCCCGACAGGTTTAGATAAAACCCGCGGTTTACATGATAGTCGGCATCAATATGGAGCGTAGTCGGTAGTCTAACCTTATAAGTTGATTCACCATTGCCGGCTGCAGGAGTAAAATATTGTGGATGATTGTCAAAAAAACTTTTTAGACTGTCGATTTCAACGTCATCAAATTGCCTTAAGTATAATCTTCTACCACTATTTACCTCTATATCATAAGCCCCGCTTCGTTGCATGTCCCGCTTGTACTTTACCGAACCAATATCAAGCAATGCCATCCCGATCCGGAATTTATATTTATTCAGATCCCTGCGATAGTTATTACTGTCCAATTTGTACTTTTCATGCCCGGGCCGGTACTCGTACACAAATCCAATATCGCCGCCGAAGCCTGTGCTTTGAAAAGATGTTAGCTTATCAGCGTCAAAATCGGAAATATTGACACCACCCAGTCCCAGTTCCAGGCGGCCGCCGGCATCATACAGGTAAGGCTCATAAGACCATGAATCTTCACCAATTGAGCCTTTTAAATTGGCAATATTTAAATAGCCATTGGCTGCCCCGGCCAGGTATTTTAAGGTAACTCCACCCTTAAAAAAATGTTTTCCTTTGTCGCTCAATATATGCCCGTAACTTAACCCAAACTCGGACCAGGCATTTACACTCATCCGCATATTATGGGACGAGTTAATCGAATACGGTTCGTCATATTTTTGGTCGGAATCCTCCATGATCAGATCCGCCAGTTTACCGTCTATATCAATTGCGTTGATCATGACGTGGGCCCTGCTGGTCAATGCTACAGCCCCATTCCTGCCCGTATTAAACATCAATGAAGGCCCGTGGATATTAGCATTTACATTTCCACTGGCGGCGCCGGCATTTTTACCAATAAACTGGTTTACCAGGGAATCGCCTTTAAAAGTATCCCCTATGTTTTTAAACCGAAACGAAGCCTGGTTGTTCCCTACCGATGTGCTCAGCGAAAACAGGTTGAAGTCCCACCGGTAGCGGCTATCGGCAATATTAGCGGGATTGAAAAATACACCGTTCACACCGGTGTAGTTACCGGCACGGTAACCCGGGAAATCCTGGGCGAAACCTGTTTGCGAAAAAATTAAAAGAAAAAGAAATAAATACCTTTTCATAATGGTGGATGTAAATAGAAGTTAAGAAATAGAAGAGTACTTTAAACAGATGCATTTCATATTACACAAATGAACATCCGTGGAAAATAGCCCTCGGTGGCAATTTGCCCGAAACTAATGCTCAAAAAAAATCTTTCAAATACCCATTTTTAGGTATCTCTTACGATTGTTGTCCATCGTGGCAATCCATTTTGAACCAAAAAGGAAGGAATATAATGTCTAATTGGTAAGCTGCTCAACCGTTTGCACCAATTTCATTCCCACTGCTTTGCTATTGATTATTTCGTGAACTTGCAGTAGAATAAAAAATCAGCAAACCATGGGTACGAACCGCAGAAAATTTTTACAGCGATTAACTATTGGCGGGGGAATACTGGCCACCGGTCTTCCTTCATTTGCGGGAGATTTGGCTACCAGTGACGAAGAGATTGAAAGATCCAGCCAATGGGAAAAAAGCCGGCAACGATTTAATATGTGTGGCTATGCCGCGCCAAAGATCCCCATCGTAAAAGTGGCCATCATCGGTCTTGGCATGCGCGGATCGGATGCGGTAGGACGCCTTGGTTATATTGATGGGCTTGAAATCGTAGCGCTCTGTGATAAATATCCTGATCGTGTGGAGAAAGCGCAGCTCACACTTGAAAAAAGAGGCCGCCCCAAAGCCAAAGCATATAGCGGTGAAGATGGCTGGAAGGCTTTGTGTGAAAATAGTGATGCGGACCTTGTTTATAATGTTACCCCCTGGCATCTACATGCCCCGATTTGTTTGTATGCCATGAAAAACGGGAAACATGTGGCCACAGAAGTGAATGCAGGTTTGTCAATCGACCAGTGCTGGGAACTGGTCGAGACCTCGGAAAAAACCAAAAAGCATTGCATGATGCTGGAAAACTGCTGCTATGATTTCTTTGAACTTCTTACCCTGAACATGGCCCGCAACGGTTTGTTTGGCGAATTGGTTCATGGTGAGGGTGCTTATATTCACGACCTAAGTAAAGACTGGTTGTTTAACAAGAAGGCCTATGCCGACATGTGGCGTTTAAAAGAAAACTATCAGCGTAACGGTAACCTCTACCCCACACACGGTTTGGGCCCAATTGCACAATGTCTTGATATCAATCGTGGTGATAAAATGGATCACCTGGTAAGCATGAGCACTAACGATTTTACGCTGGGGAATATGGCTAACGAGATGGCTGCGAAAGATCCGTTCTTCAATGAATTTACAGGCAAACCTTACCGGGGCAACATGAATACCAGCATCATCCGCACCAGCAAGGGAAAAACGATCATGCTGCAGCACGATGTATCGACTCTCCGGCCTTATTCGCGCCTGCATACCTTAAGCGGCACAAAAGGTATTGCCCAAAAATATCCCGGACCGGAAAAGATCGCGTTTGGGCATAGCTGGATCAAAAAAGAAGAAATTGACGAACTGTACAAAAAATATACTCCGCCAATCGTGAAACATATCGGCGAGATCGCGAAAGAAGTTGGCGGGCATGGCGGCATGGACTTTATCATGGACTGGCGCCTGATCGATTGCCTTCGAAACGGCCTGCCGCTCGACCAGGACGTGTATGATGCGGCAGCCTGGAGCTCGGTCATTCCATTAAGTGAAAGGTCTGTGGCTAAAAAGTCGCGCAGCGTGGATATACCCGATTTCACACGGGGCGCCTGGAAAACCAATAAACCGGTAGACCTTACGCTCGACGGAGGTGCTACAACGACTGTCCGCAAAGTTCAGAAATAGAGTTTATTTGACCTGACTGTCAGTACATAGGATCGATGGACCCATAAGCTGAAGCTCATATAAGCTTCAGCTTTTGTTTGGTTCCTTGTTTCGTCAAAAAGTTAAATATGAATTACGGGGTAACATTTAGCACAACTCATCGTTCTACAGCAGGGTGTGTTAAATAAACGATACTAAATGATTGAAATAGTTTAGTTTTACGGGCATCTACACCACCATTTCAAATAAATAAATTGGCCGGGAAAAAAGCAAAAGTCTGATCGTTTAAAATCACCACAGCATTCCATGAAGACCCTCAGCGCCATTACTGATCCCGTATACGTTCCGAAAGAAAAGTACAGCTGGTACGATAAATTCTGGCTTCGTTACATCAATGATCCTCGTGATCTCCCTTTCATCTACCTGCTCACGGCGATACATATCCTGGTTTTGCCGGCGGCCGTTATACTTTATACACCGCTGCTCCAGGGATGGTACTGGTGGCTTCTATATGTGCCGTACTTCTATGTTTCACAGATGTATTTTAAAGGCCGGTTTGGATTAATGTTGCACTGCATCAGCCATCGCAAACTTTTTAAAAAAGGTTATACCTGGATTTACAACTGGATCATCTGGGGTGTCTGCCCTTTCTTTGGTCATACGCCCGAAACCTATTTTGTGCATCATATGGCCATGCACCATGTGGAGAATAATATGGAAGATGATGCGAGCAGCACCTTACCCTACAACCGGGACAGTATTTGGGGTTTTACCCGCTACGTAGTCCGGTTCCTTTTCCTGGGCTTCAGGGATACCTTCATGTACCTGTTTTCAAGAAAAAGAAAGAAATTCTACCTCCGCCTCACATTTGGGGAAATGTCTTTTTTTGCTTTCTGCATTATCATGTGTTTCGTCAACCTGCATGCAACGCTGTGGATTTTCATTATTCCCTTTGTTTTTGCACGCATCGTGATGATGCTGGGCAACTGGGCACAACATGCTTTTGTTGATATTAACAACCCCGAAGAAAATACAATCAATTGTATAAACACCAAATACAACAAGATCTGCTGGAATGACGGATACCACGCCGTACACCACCTTCGCCCTGCTCTTCACTATACCGACATACCCAACGAATTCCTGAAAAATAAAGACAAGTTCGCCGAGCAAAAGACATTCATATTTGATGGGATCCATTACCTGCACATCTTTGTTTGGCTGATGACCAAACGCTATGATAAGCTGGCAGATAATATCGTCAATATCAACAATACATTTAGCAGCCGCGAGGAAGTGATCCGCCTGATGAAAGAGCGAACGAGGAAATATGATCTTCCCGTTTCCTGATCACAACAAATTCACAACTTCTTCGTCATCCATTAATATCTTAGCTATCTAAATTGTATAGCTATGTCTAAGTTTTCTGTCTGGGGCAACCTGGTTGATCTTCACCAGCAAAAAATTTACCCGGCAGAAATCACCATTGATAAAGGAAAAATCGTTGCGATCACACCCGATGAAAGTCGCCAGGAAACAAATTATATCCTACCTGGATTTATCGATAGTCATGTACATATTGAAAGCTCCATGCTGGTGCCTTCCGAATTTGCGAGGCTGGCAGTAGTGCATGGTACGGTAGCCACCGTTAGCGACCCACACGAGATCGCCAATGTTTGCGGCATGGATGGTGTTGAGTATATGATTGAAAACGGCAGGACTGTTCCTTTCAAATTCAATTTTGGTGCGCCCAGCTGTGTCCCCGCCACGGCATTCGAAACCGCAGGTGGCCGGCTCGATGCTGATGATGTCAAAAAGCTTTTACAACGACCCGATATTAAGTACCTGAGTGAAATGATGAACTTCCCGGGCGTTCTCAACGAAGATGAAGAAGTGATGCAAAAGATCGCCGCGGCCCACCAGCTACAAAAACCTGTTGATGGGCACGCTCCGGGTCTGATGGGCGAGCAGGCCCGGCAATACATTTCTGCGGGTATCACTACCGATCATGAATGTTTTACAAGAGAGGAAGCTCTTGGTAAATTGCAGAACGGGATGAAGATAATCATCCGTGAAGGCAGTGCCGCCAAAAACTTCGATGCATTGATCGAACTGTTGCATGATTTCCCCAACCAGGTAATGTTTTGCAGCGATGATAAACACCCGGATAGTCTTGTCCTGGGGCATATAAACCAGCTTTGCGCGAGAGCGGTGGCTAAAGGCATTGATATTTTTAAAATACTAAAAGCAGCCTGCTACAACCCGGTGCAGCATTACAACCTGGATGTAGGCTTGCTGAAGATCGGTGATCCGGCTGATCTTATAATCGTAAAAGACCTGGTAGATTTTACAGCAGTTAAGACTTATATCAATGGCGAACTGGTGGCTGAGCAGGGAAAATCATTGATCACAAGCCAAGCCTCAACGGTGATCAATAACTTTGATTGTACACGCAAAGAGCCAACGGTTTTTCAATACCCCGCCCCTTCTAATTTTCATGCGCTGGCCATTGAAACCCTCGACGGGCAATTGATTACAAACAAATTTTCCTTCAAACCCAAAATTGAAAACGGGAACATCGTTAGTGATACCGAAAATGATATTTTAAAGATCGTAGTGGTCAATCGCTACCAGGAAGCACCGGTTGCAAAAGCATTTATTAAAAATTTCGGTTTAAAAGAAGGCGCTATTGCCTCTTCCGTTGCCCACGACAGCCATAATATTGTTGCCGTAGGTGTGGATGATGAAAGCATCTGCAAAGCGGTGAATATGATCATCGATCACAGGGGTGGTGTAAGCTGTGTAAAAGCTGATAGCGAACTTATAGTGCCGCTACCGGTAGCTGGTCTGATGAGTACCGATGATGGATACCGTGTGGCTGAACAATACTCCCTGATCGACCGGGCGGCAAAAAAAGCCGGTTCTACGCTGGCTTCCCCATTTATGAGCCTCTCATTTATGGCGTTGCTGGTCATTCCACACCTGAAACTAAGCGACAGGGGATTATTTGATGGCGACAAATTCGAGTTTATCGGATAACAACGAAGAGTTTGTCAAAACAAATGTATTCAGAATTTCCGGGTTCATTTTATAACTGGTTGTTTCAAGTCTGACTTTACCCACAGACAGGGAAATTTTACACATTTATTTAACGTGGTTCTGTTTGGGATTTTCTCAAAATATATTGGGTTTTAGCATTTTGAATAGATTTTTTATGCCCTCTCATTTTCTGGCATCTCGTTTGGCTTACACAGTATGATGAACAAACTCTACGTACATGAAAAAGACGGAAGCTATTACAAGCGTAAGGAGCAATGCAGGTTTTCCTGAACAACTACTGGAAAAATTTGTACAGGAAAACCTTCCCTCGAGGACATGGATACAGCGGAAAACACAGGGCATGGGAAATTTTAACGAGCTCTATAATGAAATTGAAAGCTGCGCAGCCGAAACACCTGTTGCAGGAAATGTCGAGATTTTTTTTGGTCGTGGCAGAAAAGCCGCCTCGGGCTACGTGAGCATTCCGGTAAATTCGAGGTTTTTTGTCTTTTGCACCCGCGGCGAATGGGACCATTACAAGATATCATGGTGCTGCTCGCTTTCCTGAACCCGGTTCTGAGCGAAAACTGCCTGCATACTACCTCAAAGTTTAGTCCTACCCGGTTATGAAAATTTTCACATTCTGTTATTAATCAATAACCGGTAAACTGCATCTAATGATTAGTCAGGACTTAAACTTGACGAGCTATGAACAAGACTTTACTTATCAGTGCTGTATTCGATCAGCCCGGTTTACTGGAAAATTTCGTAGAACAACTAGCCTGGCGTCGCTATGAGCTGGGTTATATGCACGCACCGGTTCCTCATTCGTTAAAAGCATACGAAAGCTCCTCAGCTGAAACATACGTCAGTGGAACGATCGCCATCTCCGAAAACCAGGAATCCTTTAATATCCCCTTCATCACCCGTTACCTTTTTACCTGTACACGGGAAAAAGGTGCTGGCTACAAGCTGGAAGGATCTTTTTCACTTTCCTGATAAAATAAATTCCCTATATATAAAAACGGGTCTCTGTATACTTTCAGAGACCCGTTTTCTTATAACAATTATTCAGCAATTAGCCATTAATGCTTACCGCAAATGCATCCTTCCTGCGTGGTTTCGTCATGCCAGGAAAAACTTTCCGCATTTGTTCCTGTTTCCCAGTAGAATTTAGAACGGGGGCGGTTGTAATTTCCAATTTCATCTAATGTGGCGGCATCGAAAAGTCTACCGTTAACCATCGTATAACGAATGCTTTCCGTATTGCGAATATTGTCGAGCGGATTTTGATCCATGACGATCAGGTCAGCCAGCTTACCAGCCTCCAGCGAACCGATCCATTTGTCGAAACCAAGACTTTTCGCGGGATTGATGGTTGCTGTTTGCAGGGCCTGGTGATTAGTCATCCCACCCTGTTGCATCATCCAGATTTCCCAATGAGCGCCGATACCCTGGATCTGGCCATGCGCACCCATATTCACCATCACGCCTTCATCCATCAGTTTTTTCACGCTTTGAGAGATCAGGATATGCCCGTTTTCATATTCCTCCTCGGGCAGCATGGTACGATGGCGGCTCCGCGGGTCGATCACTGACCTTGGCGTAAATCGCAACAGCCTTTCTTTTTCCCATACATTGCTATGCTGGTACCAATAATATTCACCACTCACACCGGCATAACTAACGATCAGGGTTGGTGTATAACCGGTCTTTGAATTTTTCCACAGCTGGATCACATCATTAAATAAGGGCGCGACCGGAATATTGTGTTCTATAGTGGTATGCCCGTCGAGTATCATACTCACGTTGTGATAGAAAAATGAACCTCCCTCCGGCACCACTTCCATTTCCAATTCCCTGGCAGCTGCGATTACCTGTTGCCTTTGTTCGCGGCGGGGCTGGTTATAACTTTTGACAGAGAAAGCGCCAAAAGCCCTGGTTCTTCTCAGGGCGCTCTTCGCGTCATCAAGTGAGTTGATCACGGCTTTGAATCCACCATCGGCGCCATAAAGAACCGTTCCGGTTGAAAATACTCTTGGACCTGTCTGCAATCCCGCTTTTAATAGTTCGCTTTGCGCAAAAACCAATTCACTATTTGCGGAAGGATCGTGCATGCTGGTAACGCCATAGGCAAGATTGGCAAAATAAGCCCAGTGCTTTTGTGGGGTGATGCCGCTGCGGAAGTGATCGCCATGCGCATGCGCGTCGATAAACCCGGGCAAAATGGTTTTACCACTGCAGTCGATCTGCTTCGCACCTGCAGGTATCTTCACATCACCGGCTTTTCCAACAATTTTAATAAGGTTGTCTTCCACGATCAATATCCCATTCTCGATCACCTCATTGCCCTTCATCGTGATGATGCGGGCATTGGTGAATGCAATGATACCTTTAGGTTTGTCGGCATTTACTTCCAGCCCTACTTCAATACCCTTTTCGGGGACCTTAAATAAGGAGTCTGGCTTATTTGCTACAAATTCAAACCTGTCTTCCATGTTGATGGTGAAGTACTGGCTGCCGAGCGTATAACGCAGCTGCCGGCTGTCACTGCTCCAATGCAGGTTGTATCCCGCATCCTTTGAAACGACTTTGACAGGATAATCCGTGGTACCACTGCCAATGTCGAGTGTCTTTCCGGTTTGAGGAAGCGCTGCAACATAGGCTTTGTGCAGATCAACAAAAGCGATCCATTTCTCATCCGGCGATATGGTAAACTGGTTGCCGTATGTACTTTTCAGGTGAACCCTTTCGTCCTCACCGTCAATTTTGACACTATTCATACTGGTACCGGCCAGGTAAAATATCCTGTCGCCGGTTTTATTAAAGCGCGGCGCATCTCCACGTCCGGTCACGAAGTTTTCATTACCACCATCTGCGTCCATGATATAAATACCTGGCTTCCCAGTATAGGCGGGACCAAGAATATCACTACCACCTTCTTTACGAAATACGATCCATTTCCCATCGGGCGAATAAGAAGGCTGGCGATAAATGGCCCTGGCTTTGCTGATCATAACCGGGTTTGACCGATTTGCCTTCATGTCCAGTTTATGAATGGCACCACCCGTCGTATCGTTCCAGGTAGTAAACAATAAAGTATTACCATCGCTGGAAAAAGAAGGTTCAAACTCAAAATCTGTATTCGATGTGAGTCGTTGGGGTTTACCTGAGGGTAATGACTTTTTCCATAAATAACCGACTGCGTTAAACACCAGCCATTTCCCATCCGGGGAAGTGGTGGCCTGGCGGATCACATTCGCTTTGAATGTAGACGGGTTCAAATTTTGTTCAAACCGAACGGCATCATAGACCCGTTGTTTTACCTGGCAGGTGAAAGGAATCTCCGTGGCCTTATTCACGCCGTTCACATCCACCTTCCATAACTTTCCATTACTCCATATTACGATATGCTGATTATCGGGTGTCCAGGCATAACCAGTGTACAATCCGAATATCGACCAGGCTTCCTGTTGGTCCTTGGTCAACTTATCATACACCGGCCATTCCACACCGGTTTCGAGGTTTCTCAGGTAAAGAACAGATTTGGTCCGCACCCTTTTGACAAAGGAAAGCAGTTTGCCGTCACGGGAGATCTGTGGCCTGACTGCGCCACCCGGACCTCCTGTAACGGTTTCTGTTTTCCCATTTTGCCGGTCAAAGCGTTTGATCACAAATATCTGGCTGTTGGGGTCCTTATTGTATTGGAAAAAACCACCGGGATACATGTCCTCACTGAAATAGACATAGCGCCCATCGGGGGAAACGACAGGTTCATTTACATCCTGCTGATCATTTTTGCGGGCGGTCAGCTGTACACCGCTGCCACCACTGATATGATAAAGCCACATTTCTCCCGCGCCCAGCGACCGTGATGACGTAAAATGTTTGCGCGCCACAAGATACTCACCATCGGGCAACCAGGCCGCGTTATTCAACAAACGGAAATTTTCCCTGGTAACCTGTACAGCCTTGCTGCCATCACGGTTCATGATCCAGATATTATCACCACCACCTGCATCAGAAGTAAACAGGATCTTTTTTCCGTCGGGGCTGTACCTTGGCTGTACTTCAAAGGCGTGACCTCCCCTCAATAATTTAGCCTCGCCCCCGGTCGCTGGCAGCCGGTAGATATCACCCAGCAGGTCAAAAACGATTTCTTTGCCGTCTGGTGACAGGTCCAGGTTCATCCAGGTACCTTCATTCACAGTAAACGATACTTCTTTGTATGGTCCGTCGGGATTGCTGACATCCCATTTTTTGTCTTTTTTTTCCTGGCTCTGCATACTTATACAAATACACAGGGCGCCAATAATCAGAAACGGCCTTCTTGCAATCATAAACGATGTTTTTAGTGGATTGATGGAATCAAAAATTAAATATAAGACTCAAATCGTTACTAATTCCCCCACCCGATTCATTAAGAATTAACGGAATTGAGCCAGGATCACCGCCACCAGGCTAACAGATTCTCATTCTACATTTGCCCTGCACCTGCATTTCACCGATACAAGACGACTATTCACCGATAATCAATTCCAGATCGCCCATTCCCTGTTGGCTTTTAGGGTACCGGCGCTTAGCTTTATATAAAATTTACAAGCAACATGAACGAAATGAGAAATTATAATGAGGAGAAGAGGGACAGGGGTGACAGGCGTGGAGATCTTCATGATGGCCGGGGTCATATCTGGACCGGTATTTTTTTACTGGCTATCGGTGGACTGGCATTAGCGCGGAGTATGGGTGTGCCGGTGCCCACCTGGTTATTCAGCTGGCAGATGTTGCTGATCACGATCGGTCTTTTCATCGGTTTCAAAAACGGGTTTCGCGATTTTGGCTGGTTTATCCCGATGATCATTGGCGGATTTTTCCTGGTCAATGAATTTGTAATGCATGGAGAGATGCGCCGGCATATCTGGCCACTGATCCTGATCATTATCGGGGTATTTTTCATTTTTCGGCCACGTAAGACCTGTTTCAGTCATAACAGGTCAAGACATGTAGCCGAAGGAAATACAGCCGTCCCGGTAAGTGAAGGCACTTACCAGGCACCGCATTCCGAAGATGATGTCTTAGATTCTGTCAATGTGTTTTCAGGTTCGAAGAAAGTGATACTCTCTAAAAACTTCAAAGGAGGGGATGTGGTGAATATTTTCGGGGGCTGCGAACTTGATCTCACGCAATGCGATATGACCACCCCTGCTGTGTTGGAAGTAACTGCCATCTTCGGAGGAGCCACTTTGATCGTTCCATCCAACTGGGCCATCAAATCAGAAGCCGTCAACATTTTTGGCGGAATAAATGATAAACGAAAATTAACCACCCTCACCGATACACCCACCAAGACGCTTGTACTAAAAGGGACGATGATATTTGGAGGGATGGAGATCAAAAGTTATTAGTAATTAAGACGAGGTTGAAGAAGGCGGCCGTTTAGTAGCAACAGGTACTGATACAATTATCTTAAAACATGAACTATGAACTGGTATTTGGCAAAAATGGTATTCCAAATTGTCTGTGGTGAAGGGACTCACACGCCGCAATTTGATGAACAACTAAGGCTGGTATCCGCAGGATCGCGAAAGGAAGCTTTTCATAGGGCAAAGGAAATGGGGCAGCAGGAAGAAGAAACCTTTTACAACCGCAAAGAACAACTGGTACAGTGGCAGTTTATCAATGTTAGTGAGCTGTATCTTCTCAACGAACTTATTGATGGCGCAGAACTTTACTCCAGGATAGAAGAAAGGGAAAATGCCGACGCATATATCTATACTGTTAATCAAAAAGCCGGCAATATTGCAGGAAATGAAACCAACCAATTGTTACAACTGACCTGATCGATAATAAATGCCCGCATCACCATTTTCAACAAGACGTTTCCTGGTCACTTTCAGTATTGCCTGGCTGGTATTGATGGCTGACCATGCCGTATTGATGTATTGGTTCGAGTTCCCGTTAAAAACGGCGCTCCTGGACAGCCTGATCAGTAATTTACTACTGTTGGGATTATGCCTGCTGGTAATGAATACGATCCGTTACTACCTGCCCGGGAGGGAGCAATACATGAATGTGCTGATCATGTGTGTTGTTCTCATCATAATCTGGCAGGTCATCACTACCTGGTTGCTGGATCTTGTTTTGGGAGGTATGGAAGGGTATGAGGTATTCCTGCATCAGACGGTGATCATACGGGTGAGTATAGGTTTCCTGGTGCTGGGTATCGTGACCATGATGGCGATCAACTGGTACACCTGGCAGGAACAACAAAAAGCGGAAGAAAGGAAAATAGATGCCGAGAACCTGGCCCGTGAAGCAGAACTTTTTAAATTGAGGCAGCAATTGCAGCCGCATTTTCTGTTCAACAGTCTCAACTCCATCAACGCGCTGATCGGGATCAGGCCGGAAGAGGCAAGGAAAATGGTACAGCAACTGTCTGATTTCTTACGTGGCACACTTAAAAAGGAAGAAACACAATGGGTGAGCCTGATGGAGGAAATGCAGTATTTGCAGCTCTACCTGGAAATCGAAAAAGTGCGCTTCGGCAATCGGCTGGCCACCGAAATTGACATCGCGGAGGCTACCCGGCAGATGAAGCTGCCTGCACTGTTGCTTCAACCCATCGTTGAGAATGCGATAAAATTTGGATTATACGATACAATCGGTGAAACGGTGATCAGGCTGGAAACCAGGGGGGGCGAAGGAGAACTGGTGTTTACGGTCAGCAACCCTTTCGACCCCGAAACCTCTTCACCCCGAAAAGGAACAGGCTTTGGCCTGAAATCGGTGCAACGCAGGTTGTACCTGCTGTTTGCCCGGCATGATCTGCTGACAACCGAAGTAAAAGAAAATGTTTTTATAACTACTGTGAAAGTGCCACAGTTACACAAAACGGAAATTGGAAGTAAATGAGTAAGGTTATCATCATAGACGACGAAGCATTGGCAAGAAGTATTGTCAGGGAATACCTGCAAAAACACCCTCAACTGGAAATAGTGGCTGAATGTGGCGATGGATTTGAAGGCATAAAAGCCATCCAGCAATACCAGCCCGATCTTGTATTCCTGGATATCCAGATGCCCAAGATCAATGGATTTGAGATGCTGGAGTTGATTGAACAACCACCTGCGGTGATTTTTACAACCGCATTTGATGAATATGCGATCAGGGCTTTTGAAGCTCACGCGATCGATTATTTGCTGAAGCCATTCAACCAGGAGCGTTTTGACAAAGCCGTAGCGAAATGGTCGGAGCGGGGTGTTTCGTCAGAAAATAAAACGATGGAACTACTGGAAACTGCTGCACAGTCGCCCTCCCAGAATAACCGGGTCGTGGTCAAGAACGGCAGCAAGATCAAGATCATTCCCACGCACGATATCTTTTACCTGGAAGCAGCCGATGACTACGTTAAGATCCACACTCACGAGGGATATTTCCTGAAAAATAAAACGATGAATTACTTTGAGCAACTGCTCGACGGGCACCAGTTTGTACGTTCCCATCGTTCTTATATCGTAAACGTGCAACAGATCACCCGCATCGACCCTTACGAGAAGGACAACCATGTAGCCGTGCTACGCTCTGGTATAAAAGTGCCGGTAAGTCGTGGCGGCTACGGAAAACTGAAAGCGGTGCTGGGCTTGTAAAATTACTGCCTGGCTTCCCCTCATCTCCGCGTATCTGCGCTGCAAGAGTTTATTGTATCAGACATCATACAAACTAAGCCTCACCCCCAGAGAACTAATGTCCCACTAGTATCCAGCATCCAGTATCCAGCATCACTACTGTCCGGGAAAAGCAGTTTATAAAAAGAAAAAGAGAGCTTTTGACTCTCTTTTTTGGTTTAGTTTAGAGTTTCCACACAAAAAATTAAACCATGAACAAAAGTAGTTTTTTT
>JAFAEM010000041.1 GCA_023424015.1 Bacteroidota bacterium
CGGAGAATTGTTGAGTTTTCTTCGTGCCCTTTGTGCAGATCTTTGTGCCCTCCGTGACCAGGGAAAGGTCACGAAGAGCACAGAGGAAACACAAAGAACACGGAGAATTGTTGAGTTTTCTTCGTGCGCTTTGTGCAAATCTTTGTGCCCTCCGTGACCAAAAAAGAGGAACCACGGCTGAGATAGAGATAATTTTCTCTATCCGCCGCGGTTCCGGTTATTCCTATTTATTCTTACTTAACCCTGTCGTCCTTATTGTCCCATATTCATTCCTTCAGTCATACCTGCGCCCTGCTCGGCTCTCAGATTTTTCCTCTTGAACAGGTTGGGATCAATTTTACCAAAACGCCAGCTGAAATTAATTCGCAGTATCTGCGGATCTCTGCGGCGGAAAGCATCCTGCACGATGAATGATGATTCGGAATGTATATCCGATACCCTGGTGCGGAAGATATCGTTAATATTCGCCGAAATCGACGCTGCACGATTCTTCAGGAATTCATAACGAACAGCTATATCTACACCATAGTTTGGTCTGACATAGCCCTGCGATGCAGAAGCCGGTCCGCCAAACATACCGCCACCCATGCCACGACCACCGCCGCCTCTGCCACCGGGAGGTAATATCGTTTTGGACTGATAATCGCCCGATAACTGGATAGAAATATTCTTAGGCAGTTTGAACGTGTTGTTGACCTTCACAAAATAACTTGTCAGTTTAGGCTGATCAGGCTCGCCCGGCAGGTCGATCTCCACATCAGATGTGTAAAGGTTAAAGTTCGGCGTGAACTCCCACCATTTTGTAAGATTATTTCTCGATGTTAGTTCGATACCCGTTACATAACTCGAATTCGCATTGATAAAAGTGCTCAGCGCAACAGTTTCGCCGCCCGCACCGGTACCTTTTTCCTGGAAACGGGTGATAAGATCGGTGGTATGCTTGTAATAAATGGACGCGAGGAAATTACCACGGTTCTTAAACGATTTTTCATAAGAAAGCTCGAACGAGTTGGTAAACTCAGGTCTTAAGCCCGGGTTACCTTTACTTGGATTAAGCCTGTCTGACGAGTCTGTGATCGGCGTCAACTGCCAGAAATTGGGACGGTTGATACGACGGCTATAGTTCAGTTGCAGGCTTTGTGATTCGCTGAGTTGTTGTGATACAAAAACGCTGGGGAATAAGCTCACGGGAAACTTGATGTCAAACGTTTCTCCCGTAGAGGTCAGTTCACCTTCATAGTTTGAACTCTCCGCACGAAGACCTAACTGGTAACCGAACTTACCGGCCTGGCGAGAATAAGCCGCATAGGCTGCATAAACCTGGTCGTTGCTCTTGTAATTTGTTTGCGAGGAAGGCTGGAGCATCCAGAATCCGTCGTCATCCACATAAAATGCTCCAGCACTTTCGCTTGTCCGCAATTGAGCCCTTAACCCCATTTCAATCTTTGATTTTTCATCAATAGGATTTACAAAGTCGGTTTGCATCACGAGGTTGGAGTTGTTGCCCCTGATCAATTGCTGCTGACGGTAAGTACCCAGCAGATCGTGTTGCGGCACATTGAATGTGTCCGTTACGATAAGACTGTTGTTCCTGTTCCTGCTTTTGTTGAAGGTGGCATCAGCCGTCCATTCACGACCGGGTTTAGGGAACAGGTGTTTGAAGCTCAACGTTGCTCCGAGGTTGCGGAAGTTTCCGTTTACATCGGAGTTACGATTGTAAAAAGAGGAGGTTTTTCCGGAAGTAAATAATGTATCTATAAAAATATCGCTCTCTGTACCAGGTTTGAAACTTCCTCTCGCCATATTGGCGCTGAGAGAAAGTGTATTCCTGTTACTGATAAAATAGTCAACACCGGCGCGGGCAAAACCAAATTGTCCTTTCATCACCGAGTGATCGTATTGCGAGATATAGGTGTCAGGATTGTCAAACAGGTTGGTACGTGTGGTTGTACCATCGCTGATGGATTTGCGCTGGTTGAACATACCACTGGCAAAGATGTTTACTTTTTTCTGGCGCAGATTGATATCGCCGCCAAATCCCACACGGGCGCGTGAATCAATATTTGCTCTAATGCTGCCGTTATAACCGACTTTCTTTTCTTTTTTCAGTACAACGTTGAGAATACCTGCCGTGCCACCGGATGCGTCAAATTTGGCGGAAGGGTTGGTGATCAGCTCTACGCTTTGAATAGCATCGGAAGGGATCTGCTCGAGTGTGAGTGTAGTAGGGCGGCCATCAACAAACAACTGCGGTGTATTATTCCGCATCGTTACGTTGCCATCTATGTCGACATTCAAAGAAGGGATATTGCGCATGATGTCAATGGCTGTACCACCTGCTGATACCAGGTTCTTATCTACGTTAAACACTTTGCGGTCGATAGCCAGCTGCAGACCGGGTCTCTCGGAAGTAACAGTTACGTTGCCCAGTACAGTTTCCTCAATTTCAATTTTGATATTTCCGAGGTCTTTGTCCAGGGCGCTCATCATCGCTGCCGGGTCGCCACCTCTTTTTAATTCGAATGAAACATTTTGAACATGTTCTTTGAACCCGATACCGGTCACTTTTAATTGAAGAGGCCCGAAGACAGGCACATTTTCAATACTGAAATCGCCATTAGGCAGGGTTAGCATCCCGCCGATCACGGTTTCTTTTCTTTGCTTGGTGGCGGTATCCACCCGGTTTTGAAGTAATTGCACAGATGCATACTCCACAGCTTTGCCTGATTTGGCTTCTACTACCTTGCCGTATAAACGGCCGGTAATCTGCTGGCCTCCCATTCCGCGATTGCCGCCACCCGGGGGCACCTGCGTGAATGCTAGAATTACACTTAGGATAAGTAAGGAAGAAATTAAAGATTTTTTCATGTGTTTTGTTGTGTAGAGGTTAGACGCCTAAACCTGCAGGAACTTGCTGACAGTTCTCTGACAGTGGGATAAGCGGTAGGTTTCTGGTTATGAGTGGAGTAGGGGCAGGACAGGGATTGCCGGCCACCTTTTTTAGCGATTTTCGTTCAAAGTATGATCAATATTTGAATGACTCCGATCAATAAGCCCAGTACGATAGCTAAAGCGGAGGCTTTTTTAAAGCTCTTGTCCAGGTGCCGGGTAAAAAAGCTTTCACCCTGTTCCGGGCTAATAGCAGCTAGTTTTGTGCTGATGATCTTTTCGATATCTATATTACGACTCAGCTGACCGGAGAATTCCTCCATTACCCGGGGGAAAAGCATTTCTATTTCCCGGATAAAGATCAACTTCAACTGTTCGATGGTCTTGTCGCCGATGAGCATGCTGATCATAGGCATCTGGTCCTTCAAACGGTTGCGTAAAAAATCATCCATTTGAGATTCGATCAGCGGCTTTATTGTCTCAAAATTTTTAGGATCAGTGATGGTCTGGCTGGTGGAACCTAATAACGCGAATTCGGTAGCGGCTACCCGGCCGAGTTCATGAGCGATCGCGGTTTTGTATTTTGGAAAAATCCCCTGGATGGTAAATCCCAGGATCTTTACCGGCGTAATGGGTCTAAAAATAGAGTAACGTATAATGCGAATTGTGATCCAGCCGGAAAATGCTGTAAGCAGGGGGACCAGGAGCAACCAGTAATTCATTAATGAAAGTGTTGAATAAAATCAAAGGGTATACCCGGTTTTTATTCTCCCGATCGGCCATGGCCAGATCCCTGGAAAAAATAAAAACCCCGATTCGTGCCAAACGTATCGGGGTTTACCGGGTGGCTAATGGGGCTCGAACCCACGACCCTCAGAACCACAATCTGATGCTCTAACCAACTGAGCTATAGCCACCATTTTTTTGCGCTGCAAAAATAGGTAAAAACAGGAAGTAAAAAAATAAGATGTAGTGGCACGGAATTTATTTTTTTAGCTGGGAAGACGGGAGGAAGGGAAGTATAAATTGATTATCAATCAACCTTCCTGTTTCCACGCCTCACCGGTAAGTTTAGAAGCACCGAAGGTGCAGGTTTTCCGCTTATCAAAAACCCTTGTTAAAAGCCCTTAAAAGCACTAAAACCACTGATTTTGCGTTAATTTTGGAATATGCTTCAGGCATTAAAATATTTATCGAATATGAAGAGACTTCCGATCGTGATCCTGATGATTATCGCAGGATCTTTCCTGGCATTTCAGACCATGGGAACCGGCCATAAGAATCCCCCGAATAAGTATGAAGAAATACTAAGACTGGTTGGACAAATGCTGTCCCAGGCACATTTTAGCCCGCAGGATATCAACGATGATTTTTCAAGGAAGATCTTCAATCGTTATATAACCGACCTCGACCCAGAAAAAAATATGTTCCTGGCAAGTGATATTGAACCTTTGAAGAAAAAATTTGAAACCAGGATCGATGATGAAATAAAAGGTGCACCGGTGGAGTTTTTCCTCGCCGCCGGCAAAGTCTTCAATACACGCATGGAAGAAGCAGCAACCATCGTGCACGAAATTATAGCCAAGCCTTTTGATTTCACAGTTGATGAAGAAGTGGTGTTGGATGGTGATAAACTTGAACTGGCCACCAGTTCTGCAGAGATCAGGGAGCGCTGGAGAAAGAAGCTGAAGTTTATGACACTTGAGCGGTATGCTGATCTGCTCGACGTTCGTGATAAAAACAAGGGAAAGGAAGGATTTGTAGTGAAGACAGACATGGAACTTGAGAAGGAAGCCCGTGAGAAGGTTGTAAAAATAATGGACCGGCTGTTCGAGCGCTTTCGCTTGAAATTTAATGATGATGACAAGTTCAACGTATTCGTGAATGCGATCACCAATACAATGGATCCTCATACCGAATTTTTCCCGCCAGTAGACAAAAGATATTTCGATGAAGAGATGAGTGGTCGCTTTTTTGGTATCGGTGCGCAGTTACAATACGATGAAGGAAATATCAAGGTGATCAGCATTGTAGCAGGTGCACCCGCCTGGAAATCGGGAGAACTCAAACCTGGTGACCTGATCCAGAAAGTGGCACAGGGTATGGAAGAGCCAGTAGACCTTACCGGTTATTCTGTTACTGATGCCGTCAAACTGATCCGTGGAAAGAAGGGTACAGAAGTGAGGTTGACGGTGAAGAAAGCCGATGGCTCGCTTAAAGTTGTTTCACTGGTACGCGATGAGATCGTGCAGGATGAGACTTTCGCCCGCAGCGCGATCGTAAAATCAGATAATGCCAAGGTCGGGTATATTTTCCTGCCTGAGTTTTATGCTGACTTCGAGAACCCCAATGGCAACCGCAGCTATCTCGACGTGCAAAAGGAAGTGATCAAGCTGAAGGAACAGAATGTTGACGGCATTGTGATCGACCTTCGTAACAATGGCGGTGGTTCGCTTTATGATGTAGTACAAATGGCCGGGTTGTTTATCGAAGATGGTCCTATCGTACAGGTGAAAGCCAGGGAAGATAAGCCAACGGTACTCCGTGATAAGGATAAATCAGTACTCTATTCAGGACCGCTGGCGGTAATGGTCAATGAATTCAGCGCTTCGGCATCTGAAATATTCGCTGCAGCGATCCAGGATTATGGTCGCGGAGTGGTAATAGGAAGTACCTCTACTTATGGTAAGGGAACGGTACAGCGTAATATCGGGCTTGATCCCGAGACAGGTTTCTCGATGTCAAATTCCGACCTGGGTACTGTCAAACTTACCCTGCAGAAGTTTTATCGCATCAATGGTGGTTCCACCCAGCTACGCGGTGTTACATCCGATATCGTATTACCCGATCAGCTTGAACATTTAAAAGTGCGGGAAAAAGACAACCCCGATGCTTTACCCTGGGATGAGATCAATAAGTCGCCTTATTCTTCCTGGAACGCGGGATACGATCTTAAGGTGATCCAGCAGTTGAGCAACCAACGCCTGGAAAATGATCCCACCTTCAAACTGATCAAGGAAAATACAGAGTGGCTGGCCAGCCAGAATAACAGAAAATATTCGTTACAACTTGAAAAATACCGCAAGGATCAGAAGCAGATCCGGTCCACTTTTGCACAGAACGAATCGCTGATGAAACTGAAGAACGAAAACAATATTGCCCCACTTCCAGGTGAGGTCAATCGATGGGCCGACGATAAGAACAAGCAGGAAAGGTTTAACCAATGGCTGAGCAACCTGCGCAAAGACATTTATCTTGACCAGGCTGTGAAAGTGATGAATGATGTGATCAGCCAGCAAAACCTGGTAAAAGCAGGAGCAAAAGAAGATCAGCCTAAAAAAGCTTTTTAAGTGCAGTGATACTTGTACAACAAAAGCCGAGTGTAATGCCGGATACTAGATACTGGATTCTAGATACTAGATACTAGATACTAGATATCCTAGAGTTTCTAGTTACGTACAGGTTTCATTTATCCAGCATCCAGTATCCAATATCCAGCATCAAGCATCCAGCATCCAGCATCAAGCATCCAGCATCCCCGCCAACTACAGGTATCTTTCTTTCAAGATCTTCTGATGATGCATGGCATGACCTACCAGGATAAAACCCAGGCCCAGCACATAGTTTGGGGCATTGGAGGAAATACCATCGGATTGCAACTGGTCTTTATCAAAAGAAAGGAACAATAACTCGGAGGATCTTCTGACAACTTTAAATTCTTCCACCAGTTTGTCCCAACCGCGAGAAGCGGCTTTTGCATTTTCGGCAAAAGCATTTTCATCAAAACCGGGCAGCGGCGTTTTATCCTTACGGGCAAAACGTAAAGCGCGATAGGCAAACACTCTTTCAGCATCGATCACGTGTTGCAAAACTTCCTTGATGGTCCATTTGTCATCGCCATAACGATAATCATATTTATCGTTGGGAATGGCGTCCAGAAACCGGACGAATGAAGCGCTTTGCTTATCAAATGCTTCAGCCAGGTCGTCTTCAGGTACGTGATTGATATAACCGTGGAAATTGCTGGAAACGCGGGTGAGATCGGGACGCATAGATTTTAGGTTTGGTTTGGATAGTTGTTTCTTGATACTCGATGCTGGATACTAGATACTGGATATTGGATACTGGATACTGGATAAAGGTGTCTTGTCCTGATATAGGTGGACAGATTTTTTAATCAAAAATCTGACACAAATTATGAAAAGGCATCAACAAAGGGAAATTATTCGGTATAGTATCAGCTTCAAACAAAAGGTTGTAAAGGAGATTGAGGAAGAAGGGTTGACTCTTCAGGCTGCCCGAAAACGGTATGATATTAAGGGCGGGGAAACTATTCACAGATGGTTGCGTAATTTTGGAAAAAGTCATTTATTAAACAAAATTGTACGCGTGGAAACGAAAGGTGAAAAAGACCGGTTAAAAGAATTAGAAGCTGAGGTTAAACGGCTTAAGCTTGCCCTGGCAGACAAGACCATGGAAAAGGATGTTCTTGAAACATTGATTGAGATCGTTAATGAGCATTACCATACCGATGTAAAAAAAAATTTCGGACAGCAACGATCCAAAGGAGTAACCAAAAGAATTACCCGATAGAAAAGCTGTGTTCTTATTTTAAGTACAGCCGTTCAGGGTATCATAAGTCATTAAAGACAAAGGCTGCAGTTGGTTTTAGAGATGAAATCGTGCTTGCGGCAGTGCACCGGATCCGGCGTTTTCAACCCCGGATCGGCGGAAAAAAATTATATAAACTGCTTCAGACAGAACTGGGGAATTCCGAGTTGGGCCTGGGTAGAGATAAGTTCTTTGACCTTTTAAGCAGGTATGATTTACTGGTGAAAAGGAAGAAAAAATATGTAAAGACAACGCAATCCTGGCATTTTTATCATAGGTACAAAAACCGTCTTAAGACAAGGGGAGTAACGGGAGTTCACCAGGCGTATGTAAGCGACATTACCTATTTACGAACCAAATCCGGGTTTTTGTACTTGTTCTTGCAAACGGATGCCTATTCCAGAATGATAACCGGATGGCACCTGTCCAAAGGTCTTGGCATTGAAGGAGCCTTGAAAGCCCTGAAAATGTCATTGAGACAATGCCCGGATCCAAGAGGAGTAATCCATCATTCGGATCGAGGCATTCAATACTGTTGCAAAGAATATGTGAGGTTATTAGATGCACATGGAATGGTGATCAGTATGACCGAGGAAAACCATTGCTATGAGAATGCGATGGCCGAGCGGGTAAATGGTATACTAAAGCAGGAGTTCTTATTGGATGAGGTATTTAATGACCAGAGATCAGCATTAAAAGCCGTAAGCGAGGCAATTGATACTTATAATCGACGTCGTCCACACTGGTCATTAAACCTATCCACACCCATGGAAGTTCACAAGGCAGCATAAATAGCAGGAATTAAACAAACTAGAATAGTATCCACAAAAACAATGTGGATTGTAAAAAAGAAAAAAAGAACCAAAAAAAGAAAAAAGGTAATAATAGTAATACTGTCTACTTTTTTTAGGACATGACAAGGTAAAGAGAAACCCGGTGACTGGGTAAGATGGGCTACCTGGACACCGGGTTTTTCAAAACTCATGTTGTGTCGTTCATGTCTGAACAACCATATATATTCCTCAGCTTTTTACCTTCGGTTTTACTTTGGATTTAACCGGTTTTTTAACCGGCTTTTTAGAATCAGCTGAAAGGGTAGAAGCGAGCTTGATGGCTTCGTATGCGTTCGCGAGTCCACCTGTCCTGCTGAGATCGGAAAGATTAACCATCTCGCCAGTTCCGGGATCTTTTACTTTGAGACCAGGAGACTGTGCCGATTTCTCAATCACCATCTTCACCTGGTCGGGGGTTAGATTCGGATAGTATTGCAGGATAAATGCAGCCAGGCCGGCAACAACCGGTGCAGCCATACTCGTGCCCTGCAGGTTTTGATAAGTATTGCCACCAGGCACGGTAGAGTAGATCTTTACACCAGGTGCAAATACATCCACTTCATTTTTACCATAATTGGAGAAAGCAGCAGTGATGCCACCGGCTTTCGGATCACCACTTGCGCCAACTGTGATCCAGTTAGGTGCCCTTGCACTGTCAATAAATACCGGGGTGGGGAAATTATAAGTGGAGTCCAGGTTCTGCCGGCTGTTACCCGCGGCATGTACCAGCAATACGCCTTTGCTTTGGGCGTATTTCACAGCCTCATCTACCCAATGTTTTTCAGGTGATACACCTTTTCCAAAACTCATATTGATCACTTTCGCTCCATTGTCAACCGCATAGCGAATGGCGAGTGCAATATCCTTATCGTGTTCATCACCATCCGGAACCGCACGTATGGTCATAATGCGAACGTTATCCGCGACACCATCCATACCTACACCATTGTTCCTGACAGCACCAATAATGCCTGATACGTGGGTACCATGCAGGGCAGCTGAGTTGCTCACCATCACATTGTTGTTGCCATAGAACCTGTCGTTGAAATCATAATAGTTATCCTGTACGATCTCGTTACGGTATTCTTTGGGAGCCCTGTCGACCGTTTCAAATTTGATGATATCACCTTCCAATTCGTCGAGTATCATCTTATTGGAAATATCGTCATTGTCATTTCCCTTGCAGATGCTATTCAGGATCGCTTTTACGCGGCGTGGCTGATCGGAAGTGGGGCTATATTCTGCAAGGTCCTTACAGTTGTATTCTTCTTTGCCAATATCGCGGCGGATAACAGAATCTCCTAATTTCAATTCCTTGTACATGCGTTTTACCTGCACCACTTCCAGGGGATTGATATCGCCCACGACATCAAATTTGGCCTTGAGCCACATTTTGTACTCACGGGTCTCATCAGCGGAAAGTGAACCGGTTGCCAGGTCCTTTTCTTCCCACTTGCTCTTCAGACGGTGGTACACACGGGCAGCTTCATAGGAGTCTTTTTCGACGTTGCGACCATCGCGGCCACCCAGGAAGTTCCAGCCATAGACATCGTCTACATAACCGTTGTTGTCATCGTCGATGCCGTTTCCGGGAATTTCTTTGGGATTACGCCAGAGTATGGGCTTCAGATCCTCGTGAAGCGTATCAACACCCGAATCGATCACCGCGACAATAACCGGGGTGCTTTTCAATTTTTTCGATTTCACAAAATCATAGGCCTTATCGATGCTAATGCCAAAATAGCCACTGTCTTTTGCGTCCATCAGGTGCCAGCCTTTGGGCACTTCTTTCCTTTGGGCAAAAGCACTCAAACCTAGTGATATAATGGTGATTATCAAGAGGGTACGTTTCATCAATCGCTTCATTATGTGCATGATTTAATTTACAAAATTGAATAAAGTCGCGAAATTACCGCTTACCATTCATACTATTTCATACTCAAAACCCCACAACTCACGGGAATTGCAGGGTTTTGGTAGATTTAAGACGGTGGTTCGTCACTATTGGTTGGATAACTCCAGTTCAACGCGACGGTTTTTTGCGCGATCTTCAGGCGTTTTACCATCATTGAGCGGTTTATCGGGTCCGAAGCCAACAGCAGTCAGGCGACTGGCCCCGATGCCCTTAGAAAGAAGATAATCCCTGACGGAATTGGCTCTTTTTTCGGACAGGCGCATATTAGCCTCATAAGTACCATCACTGCTGGTATGTCCTTCCACAGTCACTTTGATCTCGGGGTGAGACATCAGGACTGCAGCCACTTCATTCAGTACTTTATAGGATGATGGAGTGAGAACAGCGCTGTTGACTTTAAATTGAATACGTTTAGCGGCGTAATCCACTTTCTCTACGATCTCTTTTTTGATCTCTTCGGGACAACCGTTTCTTTCTTTCGATCCTTTTATAGTGGGACATTTATCTTCTTCATCATTGGTACCATCTCCATCGGTGTCGGGTACGGGGCAACCGTTGTACCTTTCAACACCTGCAATATCCGGGCATTTATCATCTTTATCAAGAACGCCATCTTTATCGGAATCGGGGTAAGGGCATCCGTTATTTTCCATCGGACCGGGTATAGTCGGACACTGATCTATTTTATCCATCAGCCCGTCTTTATCGGTATCGGGATAGGGGCATCCGGCATTATCGCTTGCGCCAGGCACACCGGGACATTTATCATCAGGGTCAGGTGTACCGTCTTTATCAGTATCGGGACAGCCCAGTAACTCAACCGGTCCGGCAATATCGGGGCATTTATCATTTTTGTCAGGAGTACCATCGCCATCCCTGTCTTTGGGTGCGATTTGAACCGATTTTCCCAGGTAAATCCCCAGGCTGGCACCCATGATCTCGTGTTTATAATTGGTGGCAGTGTAATCTGCCGGCTCATAAAAATCCTTTAGTCCGCGGCTATAGTTAGCTGTCAGAAATACGCGGCCAAATTCAAAACCAGCCAATCCGTTGACACCATAATCGAGAGTTGAGTATTTGCCGACGCCCTTTCCAACAGGCAGGTCTTTGTTTTCCTCGGTGCTGAGACTTACATCCACCACAGTCATATCTTTTCGCTCAAAGCCGTTGTAGAAAAATGAGACATAGGGTCCGCCACCAAGAATGAAATGTGTTTTCTTTCCCAGCCTGAGTTTGTACACCAGGTTCAGGGGCATATCAATGTAGTTCAGAAACTGCTTCCTGTTTTCCAGGAAATAGGTGTTGACAGTGGAATCGGGCAGTAGTGGGCGGGTAAAAGTAACGGTCGAATCTTTCAGCGGCGACTGGTATTTTCTACCCTTGGTATAGAAAAGTACTCCAGGCTGAAAATAAAAGTTGGAGCGTTCTGACAGCCTGAGATCTGCCATAAAGCCCAAATGAATACCGGTGCGACCGGAAAAATTATTTTGAAGCGTATCCCATCCCGGAAGGTTATTATCCTCCAGAATTTTAGACTGGTGACCACCACCAACGATCGCGATTCTAAGTTGAGATCGGGAAATAAAGACGCAAAGACAAAACAACACAAGGAGCGGGATCCTTTTCATGGATAGCAGTTAGGGTTGAAGGATATTGTTTGGTTGTAAAAATTATAAATATTTTGCAGTTATCAAAGTGTACGGTTTGTTGTGAGCCGGTAAGTCAGGAAGAATTTATATTCAACAAATCCTTTCCTTCTCATCATCTTGTTCAAATGGAGCACTTTGGGGCGAACATTTGAAGTTGATGGACTATCAAAGCGCATCACCGTTCAGTATCAACGATATATTTGTCTTTCTAGTATCTATACTTCGAACTTTATTCCCTGTGCCAGGGGCAGGTTGGTGCTATAATTGATCGTATTGGTCTGGCGTCTCATATAGGCTTTCCATGCATCGCTTCCGCTTTCCCTGCCTCCGCCGGTTTCCTTTTCACCCCCAAATGCCCCGCCTATCTCGGCACCGGATGTACCGATATTAACGTTGGCAATCCCGCAATCGCTGCCGGCAGCTGACAGAAATTGTTCAGCCTCACGCAGGTTCAGGGTCATAATAGAGGAGGAGAGGCCCTGGGGCACACCGTTTTGAATGTCAATGGCCTCGTCAATGGACCTGTATTTGAGTAAATAGAGAATGGGTGCAAATGTTTCATGTTCCACGATCTTGAAGTCGGGCCTGGCCTCCGCAATGCAGGGTTTCACATAGCACCCGCTCTCATATCCCTTCCCTTCGAGTACGCCGCCCTCCACTACAAAATTTCCACCCTCGGCCTTACATGCTTCGATGGAATCGAGATATAACTGCACAGCTGCTTTATCAATCAGGGGGCCCACATGATTTTTCTCGTCCAGGGGATTGCCTATAGAAAGTTGTTTGTACGCCGAAACCAGTTTTTGTTTGATCTGCTCATAAATGTCTTCATGAATAATCAGGCGTCTTGTAGTAGTACAACGCTGGCCGGCGGTACCAACCGCACCAAACAGGGAACCAAGTATAGCGATATCAAGATCTGCATCTTTAGAAATAATGATGGCGTTGTTACCACCAAGTTCCAGTAGCGCACGACCGAGCCTCGCGCCCACTGCTGCACCAACAGCTTTACCCATCCGGGTGGATCCGGTTGCTGACACCAGCGGGATACGTGTGTCCTGGCTCATCCATTCACCAACATCACGACCTCCAATGACTAATCCGCAAACGCCCTCGGGTACATTATTTTTTTCAAATACCTCTTTGACGATCTGCTGGCAGGCAATGCCGCATAGCGGAGTTTTTTCAGATGGTTTCCAAATGCAAACATCACCGCAAACCCATGCCAGCATTGAGTTCCAGCTCCACACCGCCACTGGAAAATTAAAAGCCGAAATAATCCCTACAATACCCAGGGGATGATATTGTTCGTACATGCGATGGCCCGGTCGCTCACTATGCATCGTAAATCCATGCAGTTGGCGGGAAAGTCCTACTGCAAAATCGCAGATATCGATCATTTCCTGAACTTCTCCATAACCTTCCTGCAGGCTTTTGCCCATTTCATAGGAAACCAGTTTACCCAAAGGCTCTTTATATCGACGCAATGCTTCACCGATCTGGCGCACGACCTCTCCGCGCTTGGGTGCCGGCCATGTTCTCCATTCTTTGAAAGCTTCTCCCGCTTTTTTGACCACAGCATCATAAGCTTCCCTGTCGGCGGCTACTACCGTTCCAATCAATTTTCCATCCACAGGTGAAAAAGAGCTGATCGTTTCTCCTTTCGAACTGATCCATTCTTTGCCTGTACTTACACCAGGGTTTGCTTCTTTAATATGTAATGTCTTCAGAAACTCCATAGCTATTTTTTTGAGCTGCAAAGGTAACTATACTTTTTAGGTTTCCCGACGCTATACAAGTCTGCATGTTGATAACAGCGGATTACCCCCGCACATGCTGGATTATAAGTATATGAAGTAATTTGTGAGTTGAATGACTTAATTCCGAATTCCCAACCCGGTAGTTATCGGGTCCAAATCCCCCTCAATATTGTTCACTTTCATTTGGGAAATCCTTATTCTTCACGTCATTGATATACTGCTGCACAGCTGCGGTCGCCTGTTCGTGGATATTCATGTACTGGCGAAGGAACCTCGGTTTAAATTCGGTGTTGATGCCAAGCATATCGTGCATCACAAGTACCTGTCCGTCGCAGTGAGGGCCTGCGCCAATACCAATTGTGGGGATATGAAGATTTTCTGAAACTTCGCGGGCCAGCGCGGCAGGTATTTTTTCAAGTACCAGGGCGAAACATCCCGCCTGTTCCAGCAATTTTGAATCACGTCTAAGTTTTTTTGCTTCTTCTTCCTCTTTAGCTCTTACGGCATAGGTGCCGAATTTGTAGATCGACTGGGGAGTAAGTCCCAGGTGTCCTATCACGGGAATGCCGGCCGACACTATCTTCCTGATGGCGTCGATGGCCTCTTCTCCTCCTTCCAGTTTGATACAATGTGCACCTGTTTCTTTCATGATGCGAATGGCCGAGGCCAGTGCGATATCGGAATTGGACTGGTAAGAGCCAAATGGAAGGTCCACAACTACCAGGCATCGTTCCACCGCGCGAATCACAGAGGAAGCATGGTAGATCATCTGGTCTAGTGTGATAGGAAGTGTTGTTTCATGGCCGGCCATGACATTACTTGCGGAATCGCCGACCAGTATAACGTCAATGCCTGCACTGTCGATGATCCTCGCGAAAGAATAATCATAGGCTGTGAGCATACTGATCTTCTCACCATTGTCCTTCATTTTTTGAAGTGTATTGGTGGTGATTCTTTTTACTTCTTTGTTGACTGACATAATAATTTGGTTACCGATCATGAAAATATTAAATACCGGGCTGGGTATTGATCATTTCTGCATTGGGCAATAGGATCAATTCTCCATGCGATGCGGTTCTTTATTTACTTCCTCATACAGGGTATGAATAAGGCCATCGGCCAGACCGATCTTTGGAACAAAGATCTCATCCGCATCGGCCCAGCGCATCACGTTGATATAGATCAGCAACGCCGGCACGATCACGTCTGCGCGGTCTTCCCGGAATTTGTAGAGGCTCATTCGCTGTTCTATGGTGAGTGTACTGAATTCTTTGTAATAATCACGCAGGAGGTCGAGCGGAAGTGGTTTGCCTTCTTTTCTTTTTGAAATCGAAAAGATCTTGTTGATGTTTCCGCCAGTACCGATGGCTGATACATGGTGAAAACCTTTGGTTTTTGTTTTTATGTATTCTTTCATTTTGTCCCATGTAGCTTCCGCCACCTGGTTTTTCAAAAGCCTGATAGTGCCGATGTCGAAAGATTCTTTGAAAATTAAATTACCATCACTAAAAAATGTGAGCTCTGTGCTGCCACCACCCACATCGATATACAGATAGGATTCATCACGGGTGAGTCCATCGGCAAAATGGTTTTCATTGATGAACGAGGCTTCTTCCTGTCCGCTGATAATATTGATCTGGATGCCGGTTTCCTGTTTTATTTTTTTGATGATCTCATGGCCATTGACTGCATCGCGCATGGCTGAGGTGGCGCAGGCTTTCAGATGCCGCACATTGTAGACTTCCATCAGCAATTTATATGATTGTATTGTCTTGATGAGGTTGGCGGCACGCTGTGGTGTTATTTCACCTTTTTCGAAAACATCAAAACCAAGGCGGAGTGGTACTCTTACAAGCGCGACTTTAATAAACTCTGGCGATGAGGGACGACCACCAGGAATCACATCACTAATCAGCAAACGAGCTGCATTACTTCCGATATCAATGGCTGCCAGTCTCAAGGTCGGTCAGGGTTTTTTTATAGAGATAATCGTATGTTTCTACTTGTGAACGGATCTTTTTCCGGGTTGATCTGACATATTCATTACTCATTTCGTTGTCGAGCAACCTGGCTTTTACATTATCCTGCAATTGAATGTTGAGGATATCCTTGAGTTCCCGTTTTATTTCCTCGTTCAAAACAGGGCAGGTCACTTCGACCCGGTGCTCTATATTGCGCAACATCCAATCTGCCGAAGATATATAAACTTTTTCTTTACCCCTGTTGTGAAATACCCACACCCTTGCGTGTTCGAGATATTCGTCGACGATGCTGATGGCCTTTACGGGTCGTTTGAATTTTTTGTTTTCCGTGAGCATGCAAAATATACCTCGCACTATGAGTTTGAGTGGAACTCCTTCCCGTGCAGCCTCATATAGCTTCTCAATCATTCCTTCATCGGAAAGTGAATTCATTTTTAATAGAATTCCGCTGGGCTTATTCTTCTTCGCCTGCCTGATCTCTGCGTCAATCAGCTTGTACATTTCTTTCCTGAGAATATGCGGACTCGGAATAATGGTGGTACAATTTTTTAATAAATTGATATCGGATTTGGGATGTTCGAGGAAATTGAAAATCCGGCTAATATCATTCATTATTTTTGGATTCGCCGTTAGCAGGCAGTGATCACCGTATAATTTTGATGTTTTTTCGTTGAGGTTACCAGTGCTGACAAACCCGTACAGGACGTGCTTCTCTTTTACTTTTTTCCTGATCATACAGATCTTGCCATGTACTTTCATATTGGGCATGCCGATCAATACCCGGGCTCCCTCTTCTTCCAAACGATTTTTCCATTCAAGGTTGGCCTCTTCGTCAAACCGCGCACGTAGTTCCAGCATCACAAGCACGTCTTTGCCATTTCGCACGGCATTGATCAGCGCGTTGATGATCCTCGACATTGGTGCGAGCCGGTAACAGGTGATCTTGATGCTGGTCACGTCGGGGTCAATGGCGGCTTCCCGGATAATGTCAATGAGTGGTGCGAATGAATGGTACGGGAGATGCAGCATCACATCTCTTAGCAGGACCACATCCGATACTCTTTGTTCCATCAATAAGGGATGATAGAATGGTTGCTTCCGCGGTTTCTTCACTTTAAATACCTGGTCGGGGAAGTCCATAAAGTTGCGGAAATTGTGAATGCGACCGCCCGGCAACAGGTTATCCTTTCTACTGAGGTTGAGCCGTCGTGTCAGGTATTCCAGCAGGCCGGGATCCATTTCGCGGTCGAATACAAATCGAACCGGTTTGCCTTTTCTGCGATTCTTTAATCCCTTCTCGATCTTTTCCATCATATTGGTGGAAATATCATTGTCGATATCGAGTTCAGCATCACGGGTGACCTTAAAAACATGTGCGCGGTACTGGTCGTAGCCGAAGTATGAGAATATTTCCGGCAGATTAAAACGGATCACATCTTCGAGGAGTATGATGCGGAACTCCCCCGCTTTGGAAGGAAGCAGGACAAACCGGCCAATTACCTGGCTGGGAATTTCAATCAGGGCATATTTCTTTTTAAGGGTATTGTCCCTCCTCCACATGATCACGCCCAGATAAATGGATTTGTCGCGCAGATGAGGGAATTGCGGGATATTCTCGATCATCAACGGGATCACATTGGGGCTTACTTCCTCATCATAATACTCACGAACGAATTCCTGTTGTTCAGGGCTCAGTTCATTTTCAGTTATGAGAAAAATCTTCTGGTGCTTCATCTGGCGTTGCACATCTTCCCATATACGGGCAAATTCGCTTTGCTGGTTGAGCACCATGATTTGAATGTCGTCGAGTATCTGTTGCGGGTTTGTTTCCAGGTGCATGTTGACCTTGCCACTGGCCAGCAGCATTCTTTTGAGGGTAGCGACACGCACCCGGAAGAATTCATCCATATTATTTGAGAAAATACCGAGGAACCTGATCCGTTCCCGCAGGGGTACGGTATGATCCGCGGCTTCCTGTAATACCCGGGCATTGAAAGAAAGCCAGCTTATGTCTCGCGCATTGATCTTTGGTCTTGACGGGTGCATGTGGAACTGTTGTTGGGTGTAAAGATAGTCGGGAGTCGGGAGTCGTGAGTCGTGAGACGTGAGTCGTGAGTCGTGAGACGTGAGTCGTGAGGGGGTGACTCCCGACTATAGACTGTAGACTATCGACTACTGACTACCAAACCGGCTCCTGATCCGCCTATTGTAGCCGGGCAACAAGCCAAAGCTAATAAGTCCTCCTACCAGGATCACGACAGTTTGTGCCAGCCAGAGTAACCAGCCAAAGGCGATGGCAATGCTTTGTTGTAAGCCATACATCTGCATGGTAGCTTCGATCAGATAAGCATAAGCGCCGATGCCGCCCGGTGTAACGATCATGCCGATACTACCGGCCGAAAGAATAGTGAAGGCTTCCCTTATGCCATATAATTCGGTCTCGTGCAGTGCCTGGAATCCGATATAGCCACCAGACAGGTAAAGACCCCAAATCAATAGTGTGAGGACCAGGAAAGTTTTTCTTTTTTTCAAATGACGGATCGTGCTGAGTCCCTGCCACACACGACTCCCGATCTTTTTCAATGCTGCGGCCAGGTCATTAAAATTTTTTCTTCGGATAAGCATCCACAGTCCGATGGAGATAGAGATGATGCCGACAATTATGAAAATAAAAACATAGCCTGGAATGGCCGGTGTTTCATCTTCTCCAGGCTTATTAAAGATCGTCGCCATGATCTGTGAATACAAGCCAGGCTGGATAAGCAGGGTGATCGCAAAAACAAGTAAGAGGCATATGGCGTCGATCAGTCTTTCGAGTATAATAGTGCCGACCAGTTTATCCGCAGGTATTTTTTCATAACGCGCCAGGAGGGTACATTTTAATACTTCACCCAGCCTGGGAAATGCCTGGTTGGCCAGGTAGCCGATCATCACCGCGAAAAAGGTATTAGTCTTATCGGGTTTATATCCCAGTGGCTCCATCAACAGGCGCCAGCGTAGTGCCCTAACATAATGGCTCGCGATCAAAATGATGAAGACTGGCGCAATGAGATAGAGGCGGGCATTTTTCAGGGCGCTGCGGATCTCAGCCATTTTTTCACTGTCAATATCTTTTATCGACCACCAGACCAGGAAAATTCCAAGCGCGAGGAAAAAAAGATATTGGAGTAATATGAACAGCCTTTTTTTCATAGTTAACTAAACTATCGCGCTCCGCACTTAAGTTAGGTTTCAGATCTTATTTCCTTCCTTCGGAAAAATCACCCAGGGCTTGAATTTTTTTGCTTCTTCAAAATCCATTCTGGCATAGGCGATCACGATCACAATATCACCCACAGCTACTTTCCTTGCAGCGGGTCCGTTTAGACAGCAGATCCCTGAACCCCGCTTGCCTTTTATTACATAGGTGTCGAACCTTTCCCCGTTGTTCACATTTACAACCTGTACTTTTTCATTTTCGATAATTTGTACCGCATCTATCAGGTCTTCATCAAGGGTGATGCTGCCGACATAATTCAAATTCGCTTCCGTAACGGTAATGCGATGAATTTTTGACTTAAAAACTTCTACCTGCATCGTACAAAATTATGTCTTTTGAAAAAGGATTGAGGTTCTTTAATTCAGTAGGATATTATCTATTAGTCTTACTTCGCCAAGAAATGCGGCTGCGAGCGCTACCAGTTTTTGCCTGCCATCCCATTCCTGCACGATGTGCAGATCATCCGCATTCGCGACTTCAATATAATCCACCTTAAAACCATTTGATGTTAAGTTTTTAACAGCTTCTGTTTTTAATTCTTCCAGGCTGCCCGGTTTGAGACGGGCTTTTACAACACTGAGGGCTTCAAATATTGCCGGCGCTTTTTTCCGATCCTCCGGATTCAGTCGTGTGTTTCGACTGCTCATAGCCAGGCCGTCGGCTTCACGCAGGGTAGGGCGGATGTGTAGTTCAGTCTCAGCCTCCATGCCTGTGAGTTCGATCAGTCTTTTTATGATCATGCATTGCTGGTAATCCTTTTGCCCGATGTAAAGCTGGTCAGGCCTGGTGATATCAAGTAGTCGGTGGACGATGGCACCTACACCCTGGAAATGGCCTGGTCTGAATTTTCCTTCCAGGATTGTTTCCAGATGCCCGAAATCATATTGGGTGCTGAGCACGGGGCCATTGGGATACATTTCAGTTACGGAGGGGAGGAATAAAACCTTGCATTCTGCTTCTTCAAGGATCTGTATGTCCTTCTCAAGCGTTATCGGATATTTTTCAAAATCTTTCGGATCATTAAACTGGGTCGGATTCACAAATATGCTGCAAACAGTGAAATCATTGTTTTTCGTCGCATCAATTATGAGCGATACATGCCCCTGGTGGAGCGCTCCCATGGTCGGCACAAACCCGTATTTTTTTCCTTTTTTGCGTTGGGTTTCAAGGTAAAGCTGCAGGTCAGCTGCTCTTTTAAATAGTATCATCCGGGGCCTGTTTAAGGTCTAAATTTGCCACAACTTAATTATTCCCTGCAAAAAATCGTACCTTCGCACACGTTTTCCAAAAACGATTCATTTAAACGGGAGTACATGTCAGCAAAGAAAAGGATCTTATTTATTGCCAACGAAATGTCGCCCTACCTGGAGTTGACCGAGTTTTCCGAGATTGTCAATAAACTGGCCATAAAAGCAAATGATAATGGATTTGAGGTTCGGTGTATCATGCCGAGATTTGGAACTATCAATGAAAGACGCCATCGCCTGCATGAAGTAGTTCGCTTATCGGGTATCAACGTATCGGTTGACAATGATGATATGCCTTTGCAGATCAAGGTGGCATCTCTTCCCAGCGCCCGGTTACAGGTTTACTTCCTGGAGAATGAAGAGCTTTTCAAGCGCAAGTATATCTTCCATGATGAAAATGAAAAGTGGTTTGATGATAACGCCCTGAGGACGATCTTTTTTTGTAAAGGCGCTTTGGAAACGGTTAAAAAGTTTGGCTGGCCTCCTGACATCATTCATTGCAGTGGCTGGATGACCGGACTTATTCCCGCCTACCTGAAAACCGTTTACAAGAAGGAACCGGTTTTTTCACACAGCAAGATCGTTTACACCATCGGTCAAAATACGTTTAAGGAAAAGTTGGGCAGTGATTTTGTTCAAAAGGCCCTGATCCATGCTTCACTGAAAGAAAAGGACCTCGAGGTATATAAAGAGGCGACCAATACGGCCATGTTCAGGGGCGGAGCCACGTTTGCTGATGCGATTACTTTTGGCGCTGAAAAGGTGGATAAGAAGCTGATGGATGAATTTTCCAAAGTACGGGGTAAAAAGACATTAGCCTATAACGAGGAGTCTGATTTAACAGAGTATTTACAACTCTATAGCGATCTTGCGGGCAAGTAATATTTAACAAACACGGCATAAACATTTTTTGTGAAGTACAAACACCTGGCACTCGCGCTTGGAACGATATTTACCGGTTTTCTCTTTTTCATTTCCTGCAAAAAAATTAACGACTCTACCAGCCTTGGTGGAGGGCTGATCCCACCCATCGATAACATAAACACTTTTGATACTTCACTGGAAGTACAGGCATTCAACGATACTTTCAGCATTTTGATTGACACCACACGCTATGGTCCTTCATTTGTTCATTACCTGGGCCAGATCAATAATGATCCTTTTTTTGGTAAAACGGATGCCAAAATTTACCTGGAATTAAAACCGCCGCAGTACAAGTACACCTTTCTTAACCGTCCCGACAGCCTGCATATAGACTCGGTGGTTTTGGTTTTGGATTACGTTGACACTTATGGCGACACACTGACCCCGCAGACTGTAAACGTGTATGAGATCGCACCGTTCAGCGATTTCGGTGATACTTCCTATACTATTCGCAGAAGTGAATATGCTAAAGGTGCATTGTTGGGTTCCCGCACATTTGAGCCCAGGATACTGAATGATTCTATCAAAGCTTATAAGGATACTACAGCAAACCAGTTGCGGATCCGGCTGGATAATCTATTTGGTCAGCGGCTCCTCTACTACGATACCACCAATGCGCAGGGTTGGGAAGATGCATACTCTTCTGATTCAGTGTTCCGGACCAAAGTGAAGGGTTTTGCTATCGAATCCACAAGTGGAAATGCCATTATGGGTTTCAAACTGCAGGGGGTGAATACAAAACTCGCGATCTATTACAAGGATGATAACAACAGCACTGATCCAGCCAAAGCGGATACGGCTGTAGCATATTTCGGTTTTGCCGCGAACCCCACCTCAGTATCGGCGAACTATATAAAAAGAGATTATACCGGTACGCCATTGGAGGCCTCAGTGGATGGTACCAACACACCTGACGACCTGGTATATATCCAAACTACACCAGGCTCTTTTGCGACGATCAAGATACCCGGTCTTACGGGTCTAAGCAATAGTATTATTCACCGGGCAGAGCTGATCATGGAGCAGGTGTATGATGTACAGGATACCCTTTTCCCGCCAACCAACCTTTATGTTGACGCATTCGATACATCGATTGATAATTTCCGGACGGTACCTTACGATGTAACGATCGACTTCCAGGGTAGTTCAAATCTTGGTGATTTTGGCATTGCTCCACTGCGGGCAAAAGATGCGTTTGGAAATTATATCCATATCTGGCGGTTCAACATGACAAGGTATGTACAACATGTCGTCAATAAGACCGAGCCTGGCTATGATCTCAGGGTTTTTGCTCCTTTCTATGTGAATGAATTGCATAGGCCAGGAGGATTTGGAACTTTTTCAGATACAGTGAGTATGAGTGTAAACCAGCAGGCTGGTAAAGGCAGGGTGAGGCTCGGCGGCGGTAACCATCCTACACAGAGGATGAGATTGCGGATTGTGTATTCGAAAATTTAGTGGAAAACCAAACTTTACTGAATTGTATCGGGTGCTATCTTTGCACCCGATTTATTTATAGCTAACCCTGATTCAAAAAGTTAAGATCAACTATGCCTTACCTGTTTACTTCTGAAAGTGTTTCTGAAGGCCACCCGGACAAAGTTGCCGACCAGATATCTGATGCACTTATCGATAATTTCCTTGCTTTTGACCCTCAAAGTAAAGTTGCCTGCGAAACACTTGTTACAACAGGTCAGGTGGTGCTTGCCGGGGAAGTAAAATCAAAAGCGTATCTGGATGTTCAGGAAATCGCCCGTAATGTGATCCGCCGGATCGGTTATACCAAGAGCGAATACATGTTTGAAGCAAGCTCCTGCGGTGTACTGTCTGCTATACATGAACAGTCGGCGGATATCAACCAGGGTGTCGATCGCAAGAAAAAAGAAGAACAGGGTGCTGGCGACCAGGGGATGATGTTTGGATATGCGACCAATGAGACGGCGGATTATATGCCGCTTGCACTGGATATTGCTCACAAACTGTTGATCGAGCTGGCTGCACTACGAAGGGAAAACAAACAAATCAAGTACCTGCGTCCTGATGCTAAAAGCCAGGTGACACTGGAATATGATGATAATAACAAGCCGGTAAGGATCGACGCGATCGTAGTATCTACCCAGCATGACGATTTTGACTCGGAAGCTAAGATGCTGGCAAAGATCAAGGCCGATATCATCAATATTCTTATTCCGCGGGTAAAATCAAAGTATAAGAAATACGCCCGCCTGTTCAATGACGATATCAAATTCCATATCAATCCCACCGGTAAATTTGTAATTGGCGGACCACATGGTGACACCGGGCTCACCGGTCGTAAGATCATCGTTGATACTTATGGTGGCAAAGGTGCGCATGGTGGTGGCGCATTTAGTGGAAAGGATCCTAGCAAAGTTGATCGCAGCGCTGCTTATGCAACCCGTCATATTGCCAAGAACCTGGTAGCGGCCGGCATGGCTGATGAGGTACTTGTCCAGGTTTCCTATGCTATCGGTGTGGCAAAACCAACCAGTATCAATGTCAACACCTTTGGCAGCGCAAAAGTGAATATGAACGACGGGGAGATCAGCAGGGTGGTGGAGTCAATTTTCGACATGCGTCCTTATTTTATAGAGAAGCGTCTGAAGTTGCGCAACCCGATCTATAGTGAGACTGCAGCATATGGTCATATGGGACGCGAGCCTAAAATTGTTGAAAAGACTTTTATTTCACCTGATGGGAAAAAGATAACGAAGAAGGTGGAACTGTTTACCTGGGAGAAGCTGGATTATGTTGGTAAAGTGAAAAAAGCATTTGGTTTAAAATAAGCCTGGAGCGGAGTAGTCGGACTTACTTCTTAGAATTATACTGTAGCGACTCCATTAAATTTATATTAGCCGGGGAGGCGGTGAGACGGGAAGAAATAAACTTACCGGCTTCCGTCTTCCCGGTTCATTTTTAAGGCGGATGAAAAAAATAAATAATCATGAACGAGCAAAATCCATGGCAGGTTCTTGGGCAGAAAGAGATCTATGATAATAACTGGATCAACGTTACAGAATACGATGTAATCAACCCGAATGGTGGTAAAGGGATATACGGTAAAGTTCATTTTAAGAACCTGGCCATTGGCATTGTACCGCTCGACGAGAATTTAAACACCTACCTGGTGGGACAGTACA
Organism: Bacteroidota bacterium; assembly: GCA_023424015.1. Classification (GTDB taxonomy): domain Bacteria; phylum Bacteroidota; class Bacteroidia; order Chitinophagales; family Chitinophagaceae; genus Terrimonas_B. Next base: position 24,228 of record JAFAEM010000041.1, read on the forward strand.
GGTTTACGCTCGATGCGTATAGCTGGGAAATACCCGAGGGTGGAGGACCCCTGGCCACAGATCCTCTTGAATCGGCACAGCGTGAGTTGATCGAGGAAACGGGGTTAGAAGCCCGGAGTTGGACGCCGATCTTAAGAATGCATCTTTCAAACTCTGTTTCTGATGAGTATGCCATTATTTATCTTGCGCGGGACCTCAGCCAGTTCGAGGCGATGCCGGAAGAGACCGAAAAGCTTGTCGTGAAGAAGCTTCCGTTTGAAGAAGCCTGGCAAATGGTGGAAGACGGGCAGATCACTGATGCAATGTCTGTGGCGGCGATACAAAAGGTGAAGTGGATGTTGGAGAGGGAAAATAGCGTAAGATAAGATCTTTATTTTGTTGAGCTTCGGGGAAAAAACTTTTGCCTGCGATATTATTCCCATAGTTTTCTCGCAAATTTGGGTTACTAGATGTCAGAAGCATTAAGTTTCTGACTGGCATTTAGGTCAGCCCGGGATTAAAAAACGTTTCCCCGCAGTTTTTTTCCCAAGGTTTTGTCAGGAATTTGGGTTACTAGATGTCAGAAGCATTAAGTGTCTGACTGGCATTGAACTCAGCCCGGGATTAAAAAACGTTTCTCCTACGGTTTTTTCCCATGGTTTTGTCAGAGATTTGGGTTACTAGATGTCAGAAGCATTAAGTGTCTGACTGGCATTGAGGTCAGCCCGGGATTAAAAAACGTTTCCCCTACGGTTTTTTCCCAAGGTTTTGTCAGGAATTTGGGTTACTAGATGTCAGAAGCATTAAGTGTCTGACTTGCTTTTCAATTTTGAATCGTCGCCACATTTGAATAGCTTAATCCATCCACGCTTCCTATCATTTATTCTGTTTAATTGTTTTTGTAGTTTCTTTGCTTAGTGAAAAATTTCAGGCACCACCAACGCCCCAAAAAAAGCTCGCTTGTCATCGGTCCTTCTGCGGTTATCAACGCAATCGATACCGGGCGGCAACTCGACAAAATTTACATCGATTCAAAATCTCAGGGCCCGGAGATCAGCACAGTTAAAAAGCTGGCTGCACAGCATAGTATTCCCATTAATTACGTACCCGTAGCCAAACTGAATAGCTTTAATGTACCCAATCATGACGGATGTGTTGCCCAGGTATCCAGTGTACATTACCAGGACCTGCAATCGGTCATTTCCTTTATTGTGGATTCTGGTGAAGCACCACTTTTTTTACTCCTCGATGGGATCACCGACATCCGAAATATCGGTGGCATTGCCCGAACTGCGCTATGCACCGGCGTTCATGCTATCATTATTCCGGATAAAGGGGTGGGGGCTCTCAATGAAGACGCGATTCTGACATCTGCCGGCGCCCTGGAAAAGATCACAGTTTGCCGGGTCAACAGCCTGATGAAAGCCGTCGACGAGCTGCATATGAATGGGATCAGGGTGTATGCCAGTGAGATGACTGCAGCAAAAAACATTTTTGACTGCAACTTCACCGAACCCAGCGCCATTGTTCTAGGCAGCGAGGAAAAAGGCATATATCCGGCACTGATGAAAATCTGTGATGAAAAGATAAAAATCCCCATGAAAGGAGAGTTTGAAAGTCTGAATGTATCAGTAGCTACCGGCATGATCCTATATGAAGCAATGAAACAGCGCATGGCGAAGTCGGGGGGTTAAGACTCCAATCACTGTTTGATATTACCTTTGTGTTTTATGACTTCAAATACGATCAAACTGGTTGAATGTCCCCGTGATGCCATGCAGGGGTGGAAGAACATTATCAGCACCGATACAAAAGTGTCATATATCAATTCCCTGCTTAAAGTTGGGTTCGACACCATTGATTTTGGCAGCTTTGTTTCACCCAAAGCCATGCCCCAAATGGCGGATACTGCCGAGGTGGTTCAACGCCTGGATATTGACGGTAGCCGCAGCAAGCTTCTGGCAATTATTGCCAATACCAGAGGTGCTGCAGAAGCAAGTGTGTTCGACCAGATCAGTTACCTGGGTTTTCCATTTTCTGTTTCTGAAACTTTCCAGCAGCGCAACACCAATTCTTCCATCGCCGAATCATTGACAAGGGTGGAGGAAATTCATAACCTGTGTATTAAAAGCGGGAAACAACTTGTCGTTTATATCTCGATGGGATTTGGTAATCCCTATGACGATCCTTATGATGAGGACATCGTATTTGAATGGGTAAATAAACTCGTGGCCCTGGATATAAAGATCATTTCCCTTGCCGATACAGTTGGTCTCGCGACACCCGGTCAGGTATACGATATCACCAGTTACCTGATTGAATCTTTACCAGGGATAGAAATTGGAGTTCATCTTCATTCTACTCCGGCTAACTGGAAAGAAAAACTGGGTTCGGCAGTTAGTGCGGGCTGCAAACGGTTTGATGGTGCACTGAAAGGAATCGGCGGTTGCCCCATGGCCAATGATGAACTCGTGGGTAATATGGATTCCGAATGGATGATAAAATATTTTGATGAACTGATCATGCTTCCGGAATTGGATAAAGAGGCGCTGGCGGAGAGTTTGAGAATAGCAGGGGAAGTATTCATTTGATTGGATCGCGATAAACAAGTAAGATTAACTTATAACATTATACTCGCAGCACATGGATTTCATGGTGAACTTCGAACCTGCTAAGATCCCGGCTCCGATCAATTGCCGGGAGAAGATATTATTGACCGGCTCGTGTTTTACAGAACATATCGGGAATGCATTGAAGGAATCCAAATTTTCAATTCTACAGAATCCGAACGGAATATTATTCGATCCGGTCAGTGTATGCCGGAGCCTTATTTCCTATGCAGACAATAAACGATATACCGGGTCAGATCTTTTCCAATTGAATGAGGTTTGGAATAGTTGGCAACATCATAGTCGCTTTTCGCATATCGATAAGCATGCAGCCTTGAGAAATATGAATGATTCACAGGAGTATGCTCATGAGTTCTTAAAGCAGGCTGACTGGATCATTATTACGCTGGGCTCATCATTTTATTACCTGCTGACCAGGGAGGCGATACAAGCCGGGGAATTGGATGACAGCACAACTTTGGCTAGCGGCAAACCCGGTGTCGCGAACTGTCATCGTGCGCCTGCCCAATGGTTTCAAAAATACCTGCTGACCATACCCGAGATCGTGGAGTCGCTTGATTTATGCATGCACCGTTTACTTCAGTTCAACTCAAAATTGAAAATTATTTTTACCGTGAGCCCCGTCCGTCACCTGCGCGATGGTGTGGTGGAAAACAATCGGAGCAAGGCCCGGCTGATAGAAGCTGTGCATCATATGGTGCATAAATTTGACAGGCTATATTATTTCCCAGCATATGAACTGGTGATCGACGTACTCCGCGATTACAGGTTTTATGATATAGACCTGGCGCATCCGAATTATATGGCTACCGATTTCGTGTTGCAGAAATTCGTCGATAGCTGCCTGGATGATGAAGCAAAACTGTTGATGGAAGAGATGAAGAAGATAAGCCTTGCCCGTAAGCACCGGGCTTTTCAACCAAATACAGAAGCCCACCGCCAGTTTTTGCGTTCAAGCGCAGCCAGGGCAAAATTGCTGCAGGATAAATATCCTTTCCTCGATCTGGCAGAAGAACTTGAATATTTTAATTCAGCGCAGGCAATTAATGAATAACCTTGTAAACCGTCCTGGTATAATAATTTTCGCCCTGCCGCAAAATAGTATTAGGAAAGGATGGAATATTGATCGCATTGGGATGTTTTTGTGTTTCAAAGCAAAATCCTGAAAAAGGCCCGTATGAGTCGCCATTTTTGCCAGCCATTGGTGCGATCCATTTTCCCGTATAATAATGAACAAGCGGTTCCGTAGTGTAGACTTCCAGTTTTATTTGTGAGGCTTCGGAATAAGCTTCGGCAGCCAGGGTGCAACTATTATCATTTTTATCTAATACAAAACTCTGATCATAGCCATCGGTAGCATCCCAACCCTTATCAATACGTTTCATTTCCCTGAAATCATAACGATTTCCTTCCACCGGGATTTCATTTCCTGTAACTACAAAATTATCGTCCTGCTCGAGGATAGTAGAGGCGTTGATCTTTACCTGCTGCGAACCGATATGACCCTTGCCATCCAGGTTGAAGTAACTGTGATGGGTAAGATTGACAGCCGTTGGTTGATCGGTTGTCGCAAAGTACTCGTAGATAAGTTCATCATTGTCGGTCAGTTCAAAATGTAAGAGCGATTCCAGGTTTCCCGGGTATCCCTCCTCGCCATCGGGACTAAGGTATTTAAGTCTGAGCTGCTGATCATTTCCTGATTCAAATTCCCATACTTTTTTGTCAAACCCTTCGATACCACCATGGAGATGGTCGTTGCCTTTATTCCTGGCAACAGTATATTTTTTTCCATCAATATGGAACACTCCATTCTTGATGCGATTTCCATATCGTCCAATGGCCGATCCGAAATAGGGGTAACCGGCGAGATATTCCTCAGCAAGATAATCTTCTACTTTGTCGAATCCCAAGACAATATCCTTCGAACCGAATCGGGGATTTCTCAAAATAAATGCGGTGATAATAGCTCCATAATTTGTTATGCTAACACTGGTGCCTTTCTCGTTTCTTAAAGTGAATAAGTAAATTCCTTCACCATTTGTATGCGTAAAGCAGTATTGACCGTTCAGGTTTTTCATTTAGTTTCTTAAGGTTTGTCTTCAATGTCTTTTCGTAATGACACATAAGGATTATTCCTAACTTCAATTTTTAAAAATAGGACATCGCAATGACAAAGAAAGAACTCGCTGAAAATTTTCGCAAACGATTTCATAGTGACCCCGAGTTTTTTTTCTTTTGCCCCGGGCGGGTAAATCTAATTGGTGAACATATTGATTACAATGGAGGAAACGTAATGCCATGTGCTATTTCGATGGGAACTTATCTGGTGGTAGCCAGAAATATTGATAAGATGTTGCGGTTCGAGTGTCTGAACTTTCCGGAAACGGCTGAATTGCATCTCCAGGCATCTTATTCCAAAACAGGCAGGGAGTGGTTTAATTATCCCCTGGGTGCCATCCACCAGTTGTTGGAGGAAAATCACGTAATTTCCGGTCTTGATATGTTTTTTTACGGAGATCTACCCATTGGCGCAGGGTTATCATCTTCTGCTTCGATAGAGATAGTGACCATGTATGCCCTGAATAAAATTTTCGGGTTGAATATTTCAAAGATCTCAATGGCCAGGTATGGTAAAAAAGCAGAGAATGAATTTATCGGTGTCAATTCGGGTATCATGGACCAGTTTGCAGTGGCGATGGGAAAGAAGGATCATGCGATCCTGCTTGATTGTGACTCCCTGAACTACGAATATCTTCCCTTCCAGATCGGAGATCATGTCCTGGCGATCATCAACAGTAATAAGCAAAGAACCCTTGCTGATTCGAAGTATAATGAACGATTTGCTGAATGTGGGCAGGCACTGAAGATCTTAAAACAGGAAATGGATGTAACTGATCTTTGTGATATCAGTGTAACAAGGTTTCTGGAACATGAACACTTGTTGCAGGACGCCATATTGAGAAAACGTGTAATGCATGTGGTCTCCGAAAACGAACGGGTGCAGCAGGCGCGGAGTGCTTTACTTAGCGGTGATTTAAAAAGGTTTGGTCAGCTGATGTATGAATCACATGAGTCCTTAAAGGAGTTGTATGAAGTTTCAGGAACCGAACTGGATACTATCGTCGAATTTTCGAAGATCTATCCCGGTTGTATCGGGACGAGAATGACCGGCGCAGGTTTTGGCGGCTGTGCGATCGCACTCGTGAAAAAGGATCAGTTTCATGATTATTCCACTAAACTTAGAAAACACTACAAAGAAAAGATTGGATATGATGCGGAAGTTTTCGCATCGGGGGTGGGAGATGGGGTGAGAGAATGGGGGGAATAGGGCAGGGTGCAGGATGTCAGATGCTGGATACTGGATGCTGGATACTGGATGCTGGATTCCCTTAAATCCCACTTCCTTGTTCCCAATTCCTCAATGAATCCTGTCTCCGCGAACTTCTAACCCCTCAATAACTCCGGCTTCGTATTCCAGCCATTCTTTCCAGCGTTGACGGACTTTGCTTTTATCGATATAAGTTTCTGCCAGCTCGATAAACAGGGTATAATGTCCTGCTTCACTTTCCATAAACCTGCGGTAGAAATTGCGGAGATATAAGTCGTTGAGCCCGTCGCTCAGTCGTTTGAACCTTTCACAACTGCGGGCTTCGATCAGGGCCATCATCAGCAATTTGTCGAGAAAACGGTCTTCGGGGCTGCCACCTTTTTTTTCAAATTTCAGTAACTCGTTCACATACAAATCTTTGCGCTGTTTTCCCAGTTTCAAATTTCGCTTTTGTAATTCGGCCAGTACCAGCCGGAAATGCCCCCATTCCTCTGTGACAATAGGGGCTAATTCGTTCACCAGCTTCACTTTATCGTTGTATCGCTGTATCAGCGAAATGCAGGTCAGTGCTGCTTTTTGCTCGCAGTAGGCATGGTCGGTAAGTATCTCTTCCAGTGATTTTTCAGCCAGATTTACCCATCGCGGGTCGGTGGGAAGCTGCAGGCCCAGTATGTTGCGGGTATCCTCTGAAAATTCCATCCCGCAAAAATAGGCCGGAAAACCTGAAAAGCGGATTAAATTGCCGGCGGGAAGGCAATTTTGACCCTGCCATTCTTTGCCGGTAAGTATAGTTGCCTTACCTTTGCCGCCACAAAATATTTAGGATAAAAATCGGATGAAATTTTAAAAAAGACAAAGATGCCTTTAACAAAAGAAAAAAAAGCAAGCATTTTCAAAGAATTTGGTGGTTCTGCTACTAACACCGGTTCGATTGAAGGCCAGATTGCTCAACTGACAGAACGCATTAGCCAGATCAGCGAGCATTTGCAACAAAACAAGAAAGATTTTTCAACTCACCGCGGCCTGATGATCATGGTTGGTAAACGCAAAAGTCTATTGAACTACCTGCAAAAACACAACCTTACTGGTTACCGTCAACTGATTGAAAAGCTAGGCATCAGGAAATAAGGCACTGCCCCTGTTGAGGGGAGTTAGGATGTCTTTTATTCTGAGGTCAGTCTGAAAACGATCAGCATCTATATAAACGATATTCCCAACCTCTTCACTGATGTTGGGAATAACTGTTTTTGGTACCCGGATATTTTACCACCAATTTGCTGCGCCCGCAGCTTCATTCTTTCAATTTTGCAGGTCTCAAAATTGCTTGCATTAAATTTCGAAAAACTATGTTACAACAACCTATTCGTAAAACATTTGATATAGGCGGTGGCCGGATGGTCACCATTGAAACGGGCAGACTCGCCCGCCAGGCCGACGGTGCAGTTACCGTTTCCATGGGCAATTGTATGCTGCTTGCTACCGTGGTAGCAACCAGGGAACCTAAAGAAGGTCAGAGCTTTTTTCCGCTGTCTGTCGACTACCAGGAAAAATTTGCATCTGCAGGTCGTATACCCGGTTCATTCTTCAAAAGAGAAGGTCGACTGAACGACTATGAAGTGCTGGTAAGCCGTCTGATCGACCGTGCTCTTCGTCCATTATTTCCGGATGATTATTTCTGCGAAGTGCAGGTACTGGTATCGCTGATCTCCAGTGACGACCAGGTACTGCCTGATGCACTTGCCTGCCTGGCTGCTTCAGCCGCGCTTGCTGTGTCCGATATTCCCATCAAAGAGATCATATCTGAGGTGAGAGTGGGAAGAGTGAACGGCGAACTGAAGATCAATCCAAACCGCAACGAGATGGAAAACTCAGACGTTGACTTTATTGTTGCCGCTACTGAGAAAAACCTGATGATGGTGGAAGGTGAAGCCAAAGAATGCAGCGAAGCTGAACTGGTGAAAATTCTCCAGGTGGCCCATGATGCGATCCGCATACAGGTAAAAGCACAGGAAGAACTTCGTGCTTTGAAAGGTGTTACAACAAAAAGAGATTATCCAAAGCCGGTGACTGACCCTGCACTGGAAGAAAAGGTAACTGCTTTTGCAAAACAAAAAGTCTATGAAGTCGCAAAAGGTAAATTCAGCAAACACGAACGCAGTGAAAAGTTCTCTACGATAAAAGACGAACTGATGGAGCACCTCAAAGCTGGTCTGCCAGAAGGAGAGGAGTTGCCTGACCTGACAAAGAAACTTGCCAACAATTATTACCACGATCTGCAGTACTATGTCGTTCGCGATATGATCCTGGACGAAAAAGTCCGTCTCGATGGCCGCGGCCTCGAAGATGTCCGCGCTCTCGATATGGAAGTGAACGTACTTCCTTCACCTCACGGATCATCCCTTTTTACCCGTGGTGAAACGCAATCGCTCACAACAGTGACGCTGGGTACCGCCCTGGACGAACTTCTGGTTGAAAGCGCTGCCAAATCAACTGAATCAAAATTCTACCTGCATTATAATTTCCCTCCATTCTCGACCGGAGAAGTAAAAATGATCAGGGGTCAGAGCCGTCGTGAGGTTGGTCATGGTAACCTGGCCATGCGCTCATTGAAACAGATGATGCCGCAGGATGATTTCGCATACACTGTTAGGGTAGTGAGTGATATTCTCGAATCAAACGGTTCATCGTCGATGGCCACTGTTTGTGCAGGTTCGCTGGCACTGATGGACGCAGGCGTCCCTATTCCAAAACACGTCTCCGGTGTAGCGATGGGATTGATCACAAAGGGGGATAAGTTTTCAGTACTGACGGATATACTCGGTGATGAAGACCACCTGGGTGATATGGATTTCAAAGTGACCGGCACCAGGGATGGTATTTGTGGTGTACAGATGGATATCAAGGTAGATGGCTTAAGCATGGAAGTAATGCAGCAGGCATTGGATCAGGCGCGTCGTGGCCGTCTCCATATCCTGGAGGCGATGTACAACTGCATACCAGCTCCGAACGCGGATGTGAAAGAACATGCACCACGTATGGTGAAAATGTATATCGATCGCGAATTCATTGGTGCCGTGATCGGACCAGGCGGAAAAGTGATACAGGAAATGCAGCGTGAAACTGGAACGACCATCAATATCGAAGAAAAGAACAACAGGGGTGAAGTGAGCGTGTTTGGTGTAAATAAAGAAGGCGTTGATCGCGCGGTCGCTATTATCAAAGGAATTGTAGCAGTACCTACAGTCGGCGATGTTTATGATGCTACTGTAAAATCGATTATGCCTTTTGGAGCATTCGTTGAATTCCTCCCCGGCAAACAAGGGTTGGTACATATTTCTGAAATAAGCTGGAAACGACTCGAAACGCTGGAAGGTATCGTACGCGAAGGTGACACGTTCAAGGTGAAACTTATTGGTACAGATCCTAAATCCGGTAAGTTTAAACTTTCCAGGAAAGCATTGATTCCAAAGCCCGACAGCAAACCAAGAGAAGAATCACCCAAAGGTGAATAAGTATATTGTCGGTAAATGATATCGAAGGAATTGGGGTGTGACTGGACCGCAGAATTAAATCTGCCAGACAGCACCGATGGTCGAAAGACCAGGACAACCCAATTCCTTATTTTTTACAGTTCCAACTAACTCCATTTGCAAAACGGGTTGCCTTCGTTGACCTTAATATCAATTTCACATTTTCAAACAACTTCCTGATGGGGCGTTATATACAGATCGAATTCCAGGATATTACCCAGGAACAGTCAGATATATTGATCGCTCAATTGAATGAAGCGGGGTTTGAGGGATTTGAAGAAACGCAAGGCAAACTCAGAGCTTATATTAGCGAATCAGGTTATGAAGAGAATGTTGTGAGCGAACTTACCAGGTCATCAGGGATCACGTTCTCAAAAAGCATCATTGAGGAAACAAACTGGAACCAGCTTTGGGAATCGAATTTTGACCCAGTGGTAGTAGATGACTACGCCGCGGTACGCGCCGATTTTCATGAGCCAATTCCAAACGTCACTCATGAGATCATTATCACACCGAAGATGAGCTTTGGCACTGGTCACCATGCAACCACAAATCTTATGATCCGGCAGATGAAAGAGTTGGACCTAAATGGAAAAATTGTTTTTGATTTCGGAACAGGCACCGGTGTGCTCGCAATCCTGGCAGAGAAAGCAGGGGCTGGTAAAGTGCTGGCTGTAGACAATGACCAGTGGAGTTATGTGAATGCTATAGAAAATATCGAAAAGAATCAGTGTACAAAGATCGATATACAACTCGCCGATACTCCAGATCCTCATCAAAAATTTGATGTCGTGTTGGCCAATATCAATAAAAACATTATCCTTACCCACCTGCCTGTACTGACCAAACAAATTCGTCCGGGCGGTTGTTTATTGATCAGCGGTTTACTTGCCAGCGACGAGGTTGAAATTATGACTGCGATCAGAACCGAGGGTTTGAATGTAGTCAAAAAGGCAGAGAAAGATAATTGGCTGGTATTTAAGCTTGCACCGTAATTTATGCAGTTTTTATGTTAAATTAACGTAACCCGCTAACTGGTTTTTTTGTATTTTCGTCATTCAACATCAACCCGAATAATTCTATGAATGAACTATTAGTTATAGTTCTGGCCTATCTGATTGGCAGCATTCCAACGTCTGTATGGGTGAGCCGTTATTTCTTCAGTATTGATATTCGAGAATATGGTAGCGGCAACGCCGGTGCTACCAATACATTTCGTGTTTTGGGTCCCAAATGGGGTACGGTGGTGATGCTGGTGGACATGTTGAAAGGTACCGCCGCAGTCAACCTGGTTTTACTTCTTCCGCAATATGCAGATAATGAAACTTTATTTCTAAACCTGCAGATCTGCCTGGGTCTTGCTGCCGTTTTGGGGCATATTTTCCCAATATGGGCTGATTTCCGCGGGGGCAAAGGTGTGGCCACATTGTTTGGTTTGGTTTTGGGCATTTCACCCTGGACCGCATTATCCTGCTCCGGAGTATTCTTACTCGTGTTGTTCCTGACCAGGTTTGTATCATTAAGCTCCATCATGGCGAGTATCGCCTTCCCGATATTTATCCTTGTTATTTTCAATGTTGATAATCCTGTATACCGGGTATTTGCTATTGCTGTCGCGCTAATGGTCATTCTTACACACCAGAAAAACATTGGGCGCCTGCTGCGTGGCAGCGAAAGTAAAGTGCCTGTACTCAAACACCGCGACCGCCGTCGTCAGCGTCGCCGGGAAAACGCTTCCTGATTTTTTGCACCGGGAAATGCCGTAATTTTCAAGTAGCTTTTAAAACCGGGTTGTATTTTTTTGGTACAATGTTGGATTTTAATTTTAAAACATATTTTTTATGATTCGCAACTTTTTTCTGGTAGCACTTGTATCAGGTTTACTGATAGCTTGTTCTACAAACTCCATAACAGGTCGCAGCCAGGCGAAACTCCTTCCTGAATCAGAATTGCAGGCGATGGCTGTGCAGCAATACCAGCAATTCCTCTCGGAAAATAAAGTGGTAAGTTCCTCGGCTAACCGTGATGCGGAAATGGTAGCCCGCGTAGGTAAGCGCATCACACAGGCTGTTGAACAATTCTATGCACAAAAAGGATTGTCCAGTGAACTGGAAGGTTATCAATGGGAATATAAACTTGTGGATAGTAAAGAAGTCAATGCCTGGTGTATGCCAGGTGGTAAGATCGTTGTATATACAGGCTTATTGCCTATCACTCAAAATGAGGCTGCACTGGCTGCAGTAATGGGTCACGAGGTAAGTCATGCGATTTTTTATCATGGTAATGAAAGAATGAGCCAGGGACTTATACAGCAGGGGCTCGGTACTGCTTTAAGCATCGCTGTGGCAAATAAACCACAGGCTACACAAAACATCTTTATGACTGCGTTCGGGCTCGGTAGCCAGGTAGGTGTTTTACTTCCTTTTTCACGTAAACACGAGCTTGAAGCGGACAGGTATGGTCTGATCTGGACAGCGATGGCAGGTTATAACCCCCGGGAAGCAGTTGCATTATGGGATAGGATGGAAGCTGCCAGCGGAGGACAGAAACCGCCTGAATTTCTTAGTTCTCACCCGTCTGAAGGAAGACGTAAAGAGCAATTGGAGAAATATATGCCGGAAGCGCTCAAGTATTATAAGCCTGTAGGCAGTAAATAATGGATTCATATCAAGTAATCCCGTCCAAATGCAGTCTGGACGGGATTTTTATTGCCTAAACCACCCCCTTTCCCCCCATTTTTACCTATCTTTGCACTCCCATTAATGAAAACTCTGGCAATGGATGCCCCGAGCCGGCATAATTGTCTGAAACTCTTTAAAATAACTTGAAAGTATGTCTCAAACAGTATTTGAAAAGTTACAACTGGCAGACGAAAAAAATCTTCTCATTCAGGGTTTGCCCTCCTCCATCGAAAAGCAGTTTAGCAAATTATCCTTCGCAAAGAACATGACCCCGCTCCTTAAGAACCGGAAAATTGATTTTGCCCTGGTTTTTGCCGTAAATGAGAACCAGTTAAGCGGGATATTAAAAGAAGTAATGCCCTCCTTAAAAGAAGAAAGTAAATTCTGGGTAGCTTACCCAAAGGTTACTTCCAAGATCGTTACTGACCTGAACCGTGAATGCAGCTGGAATTGCATAACATGTGAAGGTTATGAAAGTATCGAACGCGTGGAACTGGATCATGTATGGAGCGCCATGCGGTTTGTTAGGGGCGAAGAGAAAGCTGAAGTCAGCATCTCAACGAGGAAAAGGCAATCAGCCGCTATCGCCGACTAATTTTTTGTCATAAACTTATTTAGGTTTGTTGTTTCTACAACAAACCTTTTTTTATGACCTTTCTTAATATCGAAATAAAAGCTTCCTGTGCCGACCCTGATCAGGTGCGACGTTATTTGCAGGAACACAATGCTTCTTTCAAAGGTGAGGATCACCAGGTCGACACTTACTTTCAAACCAATAATGGCCGTTTGAAATTGCGTGAAGGTCGTATCGAGAACAACCTCATCTATTACCTGCGTGACAACCAGGCTGGTCCCAAAAGCTCACATTTTAACCTAGTAAAGTCAGAAGATCCGGCAGGCTTAAAGGATGTGTTATCAAAATCAATGGGCATTAAAGTTGTCGTTAGAAAAAAACGGGAGATCTATTATATTGACAACGTCAAATTTCATATTGATGAAGTCGACGGCCTCGGATCATTTGTTGAAATTGAAGCAGGCAATCTTCTTGCGGATCTCAGCAGGGAGCAATTACAGGAGCAGTGCGACCATTATATAAAGGCTTTGGGTATCAGGGAGGCGGATATGCTGGACAGATCCTATAGTGATATGCTGGACCAGGAAGTCTGAGATGCTATAAGTAAGTGGAAGATTATCTTATGATCACGGTTCCCATTTTTCGTGTAATGCCGATCTCAGCTTTTTTCAGGTGCTCGTGTGTCTGGTGAAGGATATCGTATTCCTCCGTGCTATGTGTTTTTTCCATGTCTACCTGGTTTTCAAGTAGCATTCTTTTAATCTTTCTTAACTTGAGATAGTTGATGACTGATTCTACTTCCTCATTGGTTTTATCCTCATCCATTTTTAGGAATCTAAGCAATTCTTTGTCGTTGTCTTTGGCAATAGTACGCATAAAATCCTCGTAGCTTTGTTCAAACAATTGCTTTTGAAACCCACTGTCCTGGCTGAATTCGGTTCGCCATCTCTCGCTTTCTTCATAAGGAAAATTGAGCAGTGAAACGGCAAAGGTGCTGAGCCGGGTATCGGGATGATAGATGAAAAAATTCTTTTCGGGAGCTGTCTGGTTGCGCAAAAGCGTTTCCCGGAATGTATTGAGCAATACAAGCACATCCTGGTTGTCAATCAGGCTCTCATCTACCATTTCTTCGAAAATGTGTTCGGCGACAAGCGTCTGATCATCCCATTTCTTTATCCCAAATTCCAACAATATTCTCGCCAGTTCCCGCTCCTGCAATTCATCTTTAAATAAGAGGTTAAATGTGGCATCATCATAATTCGTTTCCTCCGCCTGCCTGGCATTTTCTTCATGTTTTTTAGCCTCATCAAATGGAAGCTTTCTTTCCTGGGTGGCGATCCTGTCGCGAATGAACTTGTTGACCAGCGAATGCAGACCCGCCTCATCGATCTTCAGGATCTGTGCGCATTGTTTGATATAATCCTGTTGTTTGGTAAAATCCTCGGCTTTATTGATCCGCGCTATCGTCTCAGCCATACGGCTGACTACCTCGGCTTTTTTTACCGAGTCGTTGCCAGCATCTTTCAACGCAACTTCAAGCTGAAAAAGAATAAAGTCTTTTTTATGCTGTTGTACAAACTGCGTAAAAGCCGAGGCACCTACTTTGTTTACATAACTGTCCGGGTCTTCATTATCCGGGATCAATACAAGTTTTACATTCAGCCCTTCCTCCAGCGCAAGATCAAGTCCGCGTAGAGCCGCCTTTACACCGGCCGCATCGCCGTCATAAACGATGGTGAGGTTGTTTGTGTATTTTTTGATCAGGCGTAACTGGTCTGGTGTAAGCGAAGTACCACCTGAGGCCACGACGTTTTCTATACCCGCCTGGTGCAGGGATACGACATCCGTATAACCTTCTACCAGCAGACATTCATCTGCTTTATCAATGGCCTGTCTTGCCTGGTAAGAGCCATATAGGATTTTGCTCTTAACATAGATCTCGTTTTCGGGTGTATTGATATACTTGGGGGCCTTATCGTTGGATTTTAAAATACGGGCGCCAAAACCCAGCACTTTCCCACTGTGATTATGAATAGGAAAGATCACCCTTCCCCTGTAATTGTCCGACAACTGCTCGTTGCGCATGGCCACAAGGCCGGTTTTCAACAGCAGCTCTGCATTGAATTGTTTAGCCAGGGCTTCTTTCGTAAAAGCATCTCTTTGCTGAGGCGAGTAACCCAGTTGGAACTTGCGAATGATCTCTTCGCGGAAGCCGCGCTCTTTGAGATAACTCAATCCAATATCCTGTCCTTCATCCGTCTCAAATAATGCGTGTGTAAAGAATTGCTGGGCAAAATTATTGATGATAAAAAGGCTTTCGGCCGATTGCTGTTGCTGGCGTTGTTCATCCGTCGCGAAAGTCTCTTCGACCTCGATATTGTATTTCTTCGCCAGCCATTTGAGGGCTTCTACATAGCTGTACTTTTCATGTTCCATCACAAAGCTGATGGAATTGCCGCTCTTACCACAACCAAAACACTTATAGATCTCTTTGCTGGGCGATACCGTAAAGGAAGGAGTTTTTTCATTGTGAAATGGACAAAGGCCCAGGTAGCTGGCGCCTCTTTTTTTAAGCTTCACAAATTCACCTACGATGTCTACAATATCAATGTGACCCAGGATCTGTTGTATCGTATTTTGAGAGATCATCTTCCTGCTACAAAGGTTTTAAACCTTTACCCACGCCTGTTTTTTATTGCTTTCAAGTATTCTTTCACAAATCAACAGTTCGCGGTAACCGTCTTCAAAACTGGGGTAGGAAGGATGGTCGGGCTGCTTGCCTGCCGCAACTGCCTGGTAAACTTCTTTAAATAATTGTTTTGAAGTATCGGGGAACCCCTCATTATGCCCGCCTGGAAAACTCATGATTGCACCGGCTTCGGGGTAGGCGAGAGAAGGATCACGCATGATGGTTTGATTGTATCCATCGCGATTGCCAACCCATACCGAATTTGGCGCTTCTGAATTCCAGGCGAATGTTTTCTTTGATCCCGAGATTTCCAGTTTCAACTGGTTTTTGCGGCCTGCTGAGACCTGGGAAACCGTAATGGCCCCCCGGCTGCCATTATCGAACCGCAAAAGTACGTTTGCGTGGTCTTCAGTGGTGATTGGCACATCTGCATAATCTTCTGGCTTTAGCATTTTCCCGGAATAGGTTTCCACCGGCTTCAATGGCTTCTTCCTTGTTTTATGGATCGTATTAAAGTCTGCCATTACTTCTGTTGTCTTAAGACCCGTAATATATTCCAGGATATCCATCAGGTGCGAACCGATATCGGCGATAGCGCGTGAGTCGCCAGACTTGTCTGGCTCAAGCCGCCAATTATAATCTGTTTCGTAAAACAGCCAGTCCTGCAGGTAAGACCCGAGTATCGAGTAAATTTCACCGAGGTCGCCCTTTTCCCGCATTGTCTTCATCTGGCGAACCAGTGGGTAATAGCGAAGATTAAAATGTATGGCATTTACCAGGCCGGTCTTTTTAGCGAGTGCAACTAACTCTTCCGCTTCATGCAGATCCTTGGCCAGTGGCTTTTCACAAACCACATGTTTGCCTGCCTGCAATGCAGCTTTTGATTGAGGGTAATGTAAAAAATTAGGTGTACAGATATGAATGCTGGTAATATCTTTCATCGCCAGCAATTCGTCGAATGTACAGGCACGGTCAATACCCAGTTGGCCGGCTTTGGTTTGAGCGAGTTCTGCCGTCGCTTCACAAAGTGCGGCCACTTCAATATTGGGTAATCTTCTTAGCGCTTCTATATGCGCAGGGCCAATAAAACCGGTGCCAACCACACCAACTTTAATTTTTTCCATTACATTGTTTTTATAAATTATATTATGCCGGTTGCCAGTATACTACAAATTGTAGTGGTAGGACCGGGGTCAATAAAATTACAGGTTATTGCCATTAAGAAAATATTTTTTTAACCCATTGTCACCAGTATCAATACCGGCAGGTGTTACGTGCAAAAAGGCCTGGTTTAACTGGCTTGGTGTAATGCAGTACCCGCTTGTATCAAATATCTTTGAGTAACTTCATTGCTATTAGGCTATTTCTCAAATCCCAGGTAAAGTTTATGATAGGTGTTCAAAAATATGGGCGATGGTTGGGGGTAATGTCCGTGCTTGTCATTTCTGTGTTTTTGCTAACCAAATGTATCAGCAACGGTAAAGATAAAGAACAGCAAAGCACCGGCGAAGGACCGGCTGGCAGGCAGGTAAGTTTCACCCAGTTTACCGGCTCGGCGGTATGCGCAGGCTGTCATCAGGATATATATGAAAAACACCTGAAGACCGGCCATTTTCTCACTTCACAACCCGCACTGGAAGAATATATTCGTGGTCATTTTGAGCCAGGGAAAAACGAATTTGTATATAGCCCCCTGACAAAAGTAGTGATGGAAAAACGTGATAGCGGATTTTACCAGGTTGTGTACCAGGCTGGCCGTGAGAAAATGGCAGTGCGTTTTGATATAGTAACCGGCTCCGGTGCAAAAGGACAGTCATACCTGTACTGGTCGAAAAACCGGCTTTTTCAAATGCCGGTGACTTACTACACTATTGCTGATCAGTGGGCCAACAGCCCCGGCTTCCCTCATAAAGTAGTACTGAACCGTCCTATCACATCACGCTGCCTGGAATGCCATACTACCTATGCAGAACTAGTTTCTGAACCTGGCAAAGAACCCGAAGAGTTCGATAGCAATAAAATGCTGTTTGGGGTAGATTGTGAAAAATGCCACGGTCCGGCGGCTGGTCATGTCGAATTTCATACAGCCAATCCCGATGAAAAACAGGCGCGGCAAATCATCAACCCGGCCTCCCTGACGCGTCAGCAAAACCTGGATCTCTGCGGTATGTGCCACGGGGGCGCCTTAAAAAAAACAAAGCCATCATTTGAGTTTATGGTAGGAGATTCTTTGGCTGATTTTTTTGAGCTCAAAGATCTTTCCAACGCTACTCCTACGTTTGATAATATCGATGTTCATGGCAACCAGCTGGGTTTGCTGAAAGCAAGTAAATGCTTTACCCAAAGCAATATGACCTGCAACAGTTGTCACAGCAGTCATGAAAATGAGAGAGGGAACACAAAGCTTTTTTCACAGCGTTGTATGAACTGCCACAAGCCGGAGCATGATAATTTTTGTAAGATGGCTCCAAACCTCGGCGCCTCTATCACCAGCAATTGTATCGATTGTCACATGCCATCCCAACGTTCAAGGGCTATTACACTCGATCTTCCCGGCTCGGAGGTACCCGTGGCCGCGTTCGTGCGTTCGCACTTTATTAGCGTTTATCCTGATGAGGTAAGAAAGTTTTTAAACGAAAAGAAATAAGAGGGTAGTGGACTCCGTTCTGCTATGATTTTAACCGTTTGTCAATTACTACGAATTCTTTCGTTGAAAGCGTTGTAAATTAAAGCTGGCTGAATACTCACATTTACTGCTCACATTCAAACCTGTTTTATGCGGCTGCTTATTCTATTCTTTCTGGGAATACCATGTATTTCTTTTGCGCAGGTCAACCGGTCGGCCAGCGAGTTTGCAAAAGAAAAAATCCAGGAATTTATCGTCAGCAAAATTTTTATTGAGGGTGAATACAGACCTCTTTCGTTTGGTGAACTACTAACCTCTTCTGTTCCCGGTTCCCGTCACAACTGGTCCATGTTGCACCAGTTTGAGATCGTCGATTCACAGTATGTCTCCAATAAACGCATGGTTGTTCACACACCCTATTATTTTTCTTTTTATCTCGACAAAAAACTAAATGTCCTCAGTGCCATAAGGTTTGGCGTTGAGTAGGCGCAATGAATTACAAAAGAAAAAGCGAAATTATCCAGGTGAGCAGGATCGCCGTCAGGCCCATTAACAGGGTCGCCACGGTATAAGCTCGCAGCATGGCTTTCATATGTATTCCCGAAAATTTTGCGATCACCCAGAAATAAGAATCGTTGGCGTGTGAAACGACCATCGAACCGGCTCCCAGGGCTAAGACACAAAGTATTCTTCCATTTTCTGAATCCAGTCCCAGGACGGGCAGTACTGGTAAAACGATGGATGCAGCTGTTATAATGGCCACGGTAGACGAGCCCTGTGCAGTTTTCAGGATAAATGCCAACATAAAAGGAAAGAAGATACCGATCGTACTCAGGATAGGCAATGCGGCTAGGTGATCGCCAGGATTTGTCGATGCCAATATCGCCCCAAATGCTCCACCCGCGCCTGTGATCAATAGGATGGTTCCTGCTTTTTCCAGGGCATCATGCAATAACTGGTTGATTCGGTTTTTGGGCCAGTGTTTTTTGGCGGTGATCGCTAACAAAACAGCAATTAACAGTGCTACGACCGGATCACCGAGCGCCAGTAAATTTTTCATCCAGCCGGAAGAAGCAAAATGCATATCAATAAAAACAGAACGCAGGGCTATGAGGACGATCGGAACGATCACTGGCAAAAATGATCTTGTGACCGACGGAAGCGACTCATTCTCTTCCATGATCTCTTCATCATCTGTCCCGATAGGTTCCATCTTTTTTCCTGCATATTTTGCCCACCAGTGTCCTATCAGCATTACGGGGAAAGCGATAATGATGCCGAAGAGGATCAGTTTGCCGATATCAGCACCGATCGTACCGGCAGCTGCAGCCGCACCCGGATGTGGCGGTAGCAAACAGTGTACTGCATAAAGTCCTGAAGCCAGCGACACACTCATGATCACCGCCGAAATCCCGGTGCGCCTGATCATTGATTTATTGAGACCGCTCAAGACAATGAATCCCGAATCACAAAACACCGGCAGACCAACAACAAAGCCGGTAATGCTCAACGCCAGGGATGCATTTTTTTCACCTGATTTTTTAAGAATATAGGTGGCCATCACCCTGGTACTGCCGGTCTGCTCCAGCAATAAACCCAGTAGAGTGCCCAGCACGATAAGAAATCCCAGCGACTGCATGGTGTTTCCAAAACCTTTTTTGGAAGCAGTTATCAGATCGGGAAGTGATAGCCCGACCCCGATTCCTGTAACAAGACAGGCGATCAGCAGCGCGAAAAAAGCGGGTAGCTTCGACCGGGTGGTAAGCCAAATAATCACTGCAATACCTGCCAGCATGGCGATGATGATCTGCAGGAAGGAAGCGTTCATGTAAACAAGATAGTTGACTACACGGAAAATTTGAAAATTTGTTTGGGAAATCCTGTCCTTGAAAATGCAGGTTACGATCCGGATAATCATTAATAGAAGCTTCTGCAGTTTTTGTTTTAATCTTGTCTTTCAAAGATGATCGGCAATTCAAATAGTGATACGCCAAAAAAAATAACCTCATTACCTGAGCTGGCCATGTTATTTCTCAAACTTGGCTGTCTCGGTTTTGGTGGGCCGGCTGTCCATATTGCCATGATGGAAGAAGAAGTGGTGCGTAAAAGATCCTGGATGAGCCATGAGCATTTTCTCGACCTGGTGAGTGCTACCAATTTAATTCCCGGTCCCAATTCCACTGAAATGACCATGCATATCGGGCATGAAAGAGCAGGGTGGAAAGGCCTGCTGGTGGCGGGTAGTTGTTTTATCATTCCTGCTGTATTGATCACGGCCGGATTTGCCTGGGCTTATAAGCGATATGGGCAGTTGCCGAATATAACGCCCTTTATTTATGGGATAAAACCAGCTATTATTTCTGTGGTACTGGTAACTATGATCGCACTTGGCCGCAAGGCTTTAAAATCCGTTCAATTAGGCGTGATCGGTGTATTGGCAGCCACGGCAGTCTTGATGGGGTTAAATGAAATTTTTGTTTTGTTCGGCGCAGGGTTGATTGGTATCCTGCTGTATTGGATGAAAGGAAACAGGCTCAACGGAATATTTCCATTTTTTTTCCTTCAGGTTGCACAACCAATCGTATTGGAGGGAAGCTGGCTCAGGGTTTTTCTGATCTTTTTAAAGATCGGCGCCATACTATACGGAAGCGGATATGTATTGTTCGCGTTCCTGGATGCAGAACTGGTCAGCCGGGGCTGGCTCAGCAAACAAGTCCTGATCGATGCTATAGCAGTGGGTCAGTTTACACCAGGCCCTGTATTATCATCCGCTACATTTATTGGCTGGCAAATCGGTGGTGCAGAAGCGGCAATAGCTGCTACCGTTGGAATTTTCCTTCCTTCATTTCTATTCGTCGCCTTACTAAATCCGGTAATTCCAAAGCTTCGCCGTTCGCCGATCATGTCAGCGTTTCTCGACACTATCAATATTGCCGCTGTTGCCGTCATTCTTTCCATTTTGATTGAAATGGGAAGAGAAACCTTATTGGATTGGAGGACCGTACTCATCGCAGTGATTAGTTTCGTCGTGACTTTTTATTTTAAAAAGATCAACACGGCATTTATCATTGTAGGAGGCGCAGCGCTAGGTTACCTGTTGTGGTGGATTTGATCAGCGCCCAGAGATGACTTATCTTGGAGACGTGCTTACATTCCAGTTCACGTTGATACCGTGTTTCGCAGCATATGGTTTTCCTGCTGCTGTCAGCTTTTCATGAAGTTCATAAAAGCCAGGGTAGTAGTTTTCTTCAATGGATCTTGTGTAAGCCTCAATAGTTTCCTTTGGAGATTCATCATCATAGAGCCGGGCCAGTTCCATATATTCTTTTTTATACACGGGAAGTACGTATTCATATAAAGCACGTGAAGCCTTGAGTACTTCCCGGTTATCTTCATGTTCGGTCAGGTTTTTTAGCCTGGAATAATTCGATTCAATCGACTCGATCTTTGCATTTATTATTTCAACCCTTTTCATAGGGACGACTTTGTCTTTACTGCCTTCAAGCAATTTAACGGACGGACTTTCCAGTTCCATCTCCAAAGCCCTGCCCGCAAATCCATGCATCAAATTCGTATTCAGGATAGCAATTCCAAAGGTCTTTTCAGGGTTATCAACGCTACAGGATACAAGTGCGCAGGCACTGGCGACAAATAGGGTGGCAAGAATGATTTTTTGCACGGCCGTATGTTTGCGATAAAGTTAGGAAGCCGGGTTTTCACATATAAAAAAATATTGCAATTGGTGATTTTTTTGAGTAGCCGGGCTGACCCGCATCAAAACGGAACTATCGCCCTGGATTTCTCCACAATCTTCCTTTCACTGTGGATAACTGGGTCGCGGTGGATTCGGTCGGCCCATCTTTATTTGCAATCCGCTAAATTCGCGGACTGGGAATAAAACGGATTGTCGGGGTCCAGCTCCCAAATTGGTTTAATACCACCCTGATAATCAATATGTCCACCCAAACAAGGTAATAGGTGAGCCATGGCTAAAGCAAAAGAAAAGGAATCAGCAAACAATCCTAAAGACACAAACCTTTTTGATTATACCGAAGACAGTATAAAGAGTCTCGACTGGAAAGAACATATCCGTCTGCGGCCGGGTATGTATATCGGTAAACTCGGCGACGGCAGCAGTCCCGATGACGGTATTTATGTCCTGGTGAAAGAGGTGATGGATAACTGCATCGACGAGTATACGATGGGTTATGGCAAGACCGTAGAATTGAAGATTGAAGGTAAAACAGTATCTGTGCGCGATTACGGTCGGGGTATCCCGCTGGGCAAAGTGGTGGATGTGGTGAGTAAGATCAATACCGGCGCCAAATACGATAGTAAAGCGTTTCAAAAATCGGTAGGTCTGAATGGCGTAGGTACCAAAGCTGTAAATGCACTCAGCAATTATTTTAAGGTTACTGCATTTCGTGAGGGTAAGGAAAAAACAGCCGAGTTTGAACGCGGCGTTCTGATCAAGGAACATAAAGAAGGCAAAAGCGGCGAACAAAACGGTACGATGGTGACTTTTATCCCGGACGACACCGTTTTTAAAAACTTTAAGTTCCACCCGGAATTTCTCGAAAACCAGATCTGGAATTATTGTTTCCTCAACGCCGGTCTGAAGATCAACTTCAATGGCAAATCCTTTGTGAGTAAGAATGGTTTGCTCGACCTGCTTCAGCGTAAAACCAATGAAGACGAGATACGTTACCCCATTGTTCATATGACGGGTGATGATATAGAAGTGGCCATTACACATAATAACGACTACGGCGAGGATATTTACAGCTTTGTAAATGGTCAGCATACCACGCAGGGCGGTACGCACCAGCAGGCGTTCAGGGAAGCATTTGTAAAAACCATTCGTGACTTTTACAAGAAAGATTATGATGCTTCTGATATTCGAACAGGTATCGTAGCGGCGATTTCAGTGAGAGTGATTGAACCGGTATTTGAAAGCCAGACAAAGACGAAACTGGGTTCGCAATACGTGGAAGAAGGTGGTAAAAGCATGCGGCAGTTTATTGGCGATTTTCTTGCCAGGGAACTCGACAATTACCTTCACAAACATCCTGCTGTTGCGGATGGGTTGCGTAAACGTATCGAGCAAAGTGAAAGAGAGCGTAAAGAACTGGCCGGTATCAAAAAGCTGGCAAACGAAAGAGCTAAGAAAGCTAACCTGCACAATAAGAAATTACGCGATTGCCGCATTCATCTAAATGATGAGCCACCCTCAAAGGGGAAGGAGGATTTTATCGCGAAGCAGGCTGAAACAACCATCTTCATTACAGAAGGTGATAGCGCAAGCGGTTCCATCACCAAATCCCGAAACGTGGAGACTCAGGCCGTTTTCAGTCTTCGGGGTAAGCCGCTGAATAGTTTTGGCCTGACCAAGAAAGTGGTTTATGAAAACGAAGAATTCAACCTGCTGCAACACGCGTTAAATATTGAGGACGGACTTGATGGACTGCGTTTCAATAATATCGTGATCGCAACAGATGCCGACGTGGATGGTATGCACATTCGCCTGTTGTTGATGACTTTCTTTCTGCAGTTTTTCCCCGACCTGGTAAAGCATAATCACGTGCACGTTCTCGAGACGCCTTTATTCAGGGTGCGTAATAAACAGGAAACTATTTATTGTTATAGTGAAGAGGAAAAAAATGCTGCCATCAGCAAACTGGGTGGTAAACCCGAGATCACGCGATTTAAAGGATTAGGTGAAATTTCACCAGATGAATTTGGGAGGTTTATCGGTCCGGAAATGAAAACAACCCTGATGAACCTGGAGCAGGGTGACCATATTCAGCAACTGCTGGAGTATTACATGGGCAAGAACTCCATGGAAAGACAGGAGTTTATCATTAATAACCTGCGGGTGGAATTGGACAAGGTTGAGGAAGCATAATTCTGGAGGCTGGAAAACAAATTGAGAAACTATCACATATTGACAGCTCCTGCACTAATATTCTCGGATCGCCGATAAAGAAAATGAAAAGGAAAATAAAGTCACTCTTATTCAGACTGCTTGGGGAAGAACGGTACTTAAAGGTGCTGAATAAAGGCTTTTTTTTTATGTACAACACCAGGCTGCTCAGATCGGATGAGGCGTATACTTATCATTACTTCGCCAGGCAACTGATAAAAAAAGGTGATGTTGTAGTAGATATAGGTGCCAATCTGGGATATTATACCAAATTGTTTTCAAAATGGGTGGGTGATAGCGGAAAAGTGATCGCAATCGAACCCGTGCCACTGTACACCAGGATCATCCAGTGGGCATGCAGGAATAGAAAGAATATCACACTGTTCCCATATGCACTCGGAACAGAGAATAAAAAAGTACACCTGGTAACACCGGATCATTTTGGATACCTCCGCACCGGCTTACCACAAGTGTATGATGAGAAGAATAATAAAGCGCTCCATGAATACGAGTTTTCATTTGAAGCAGAAATGAAAAAAGCGTATGAGTTGTTTAATGGGTTTGACAGGATTGACTACCTGAAATGTGATATCGAGGGTTATGAGCGGGTAGTTATACCGGAAATTTTACCGGTATTGAGCAGGCTTAAACCTACTATACAGATTGAAACAAATGGGGAAAACAGGAAATTCATTGAATCTTTGCTCGATGGCGCTGGATTTGAAAAATATTATGTAGAAGGATCAGTGTTAATAAAAGTAATAAGAGGTCAAAAAGAGCCGGAAGGCGACCTGATTTTTATTCATAAAGATAAAGAAGTATGATACATATCGTTTTTAACGAACAGGAAGTGGAGCTTATGAAGCAGGTGATCGAACTGGATGAGACACTTGCGGGGGTGGTATTGCAGGTAAAAGATGACTACGCGGTAGGCCCATTGGCGGCCATTGATACCGAAGAAGGCTGGCAGGCGCGATACAACTGGTGGATGGGATTGCTCGAGCATTCACATTATGCCGGATCCAATACCGTGAAGTTTGACGATCGCGAGACCGTCAGGCAGATCAAAGAAAAGCTGGATGCAGAGCCATCTGAGCAGGTATGGATCTGGATGGGTCAAAACCAACATGATGTGACAGGATATTTCTGGCTCATGCCTCAATTTAGTGAGTACGCGGGTCGTATCATGATCTTATACCTCAACAACCTGCCATTTATAAATGAAAAAGGTCAAATATTTTATCCCTCCTGGTTGAGCGAAATTCAACCAAAAGAGTTTCTCAAAGCCAAAAAACTGGCGCGTCCGATCACGCTAAGCGAATTTGAAGTAGATCCGGATGAGTGGAAAAGGCTGGTGGAGGAAAACAGCATGGTCAGGATCCTGGAAGGAGGAAAAAAAATTGCAGGTAAAGATGAAACATTTTACGATAACGAAATTCTCAAAAATCTGGCGGGTGAGTGGCAAAAAGCTACACGTGTGCTGACCAACACCCTTAACCGGATGAAAATTAAAACCGGTGATGTATTCCTGATGTGGCGTATGAAACAGCTTATCGCCAATGGAAAAATTGAAATGACCGGTGATATGAACAAAGGCTGGAAAGATTTTGATGTGAAGTTGTCAGGTGAGAAAAGCAAGGTGGAAGTTCAGGGAGAGCAGGAAGTCGTATAAAAATGATCAACGGATTATTTATCACATTCTCGAACAAGCGTGATTTAAAAAATGGCGAAATCAAAAAATATAGAGCAAATTCAAAATAACGATAGTGGTATACACGGCCAGTATAAGACATGGTTCCTGGACTATGCTTCATATGTGATACTGGAAAGAGCGGTACCGGCTATTGAAGACGGTTTGAAACCGGTGCAACGCCGGATCCTTCATGCCATGAAGGAGATGGACGACGGGCGCTTCAATAAAGTGGCCAATATCATCGGGCAGGCCATGCAGTATCACCCTCACGGCGACGCCAGCATTGGTGATGCACTGGTTAACATGGGACAAAAAGACCTGTTGATCGAAACCCAGGGTAACTGGGGTGATGTTCGTACCGGTGACGATGCTGCCGCGCCCCGTTATATAGAAGCAAGACTGAGCAAATTTGCGCTTGATGTTGCTTTCAATAATAAAACAACTGAATGGCAGCTGAGTTATGATGGTAGAAAAAATGAACCCGTAACCCTTCCCATGAAATTTCCATTGTTGCTCGCACAGGGGGCAGATGGTATAGCGGTAGGTTTGTCGACAAAGATCTTACCTCATAATTTTTGCGAACTGCTGGAAGCTTCAATCAAATACTTAAGGGGAAAGAAATTTGAGTTGTATCCAGATTTTCAAACTGGCGGAATGATCGATGTGGAGGAATATAACCAGGGAAAGCGGGGCGGTAAGGTAAAAGTGAGGGCACATATAGAAGAAGTAGATAAAAAAACACTGGCGATCAAAAGCGTGCCTTATGGCGTTACAACATCACAGTTGATGGATTCAATTGTAAAAGCTAACGACCAGGGTAAGATCAAGATCAGGAAGGTAACTGATAATACAGCCGCTGTTGTTGAAATCCAGGTGGACCTGGCTCCAGGCATATCACCTGATATTACCATCGATGCTTTATACAAATTCACCGACTGCGAGATCTCGATTTCGCCCAACGCCTGCGTGATCGTAGGAATGAAGCCCCAGTTCCTCGGGGTTCATGACCTGCTGAAAATGTCGGCCGACAAAACAAAAGATCTGTTAGAACAGGAATTAAAGATCAAACTGGCCGAATTGCAGGAGAAATGGCATTACACTTCACTCGAGAAAATCTTCTTTGAAGAAAAAATATACAAGGAGCTGGAGAAAAAGCACGAAACCTGGGATAAGGTGATCGACGCGATCGACAAAGCTTTTGTACCATTCAAAAAGCAGCTCAAACGCCCGATCACCCGGGAAGATATCTTAAAGCTTACTGAAAAACCAGTAAGGCGTATTTATCGTCTTGATATAGATGAGCTCAACGCACAGATCAAGGGGCTTGAAGCAGAGATCAAACAGGTCAGGTATGATCTGGCCAACCTGGTCGACTTTGCTGTTGCGTATTATGAAAACCTGCTGAAGAAATATGGCAAGGGGCGCGAAAGAAAAACTGAGATCAGGCAACTGGAAGTGATCGAGGCCAAGCAGGTAGCTATCGCCAACACCAGAATTTACATAAACCGCGAAGAGGGATTTATTGGTACTGGCCTGAAAAGGGACGAGTTCCTGTTTGAATGTTCCGACCTGGATGATATTATCGTGTTTGCCAAACGGGGGATCATGAAGGTGGTGAAGGTGCAGGATAAAGTGTTTATCGGAAAGGATATCCTGCATGCTGCGGTTTTCCAGAAAAACGATGAGCGCACGACCTACAACATGATCTACGCCGATGGAAAAGGAGGAGTGAGCTATGCCAAGCGTTTCAATGTAACCGGCATTACCCGCGATAAAGTGTACGACCTCACAAAAGGTGATGATAAGAGTAAAGTGCATTACCTGAGTGTTAACCCCAATGGGGAAGCGGAGGTCGTGAAGATCGTGCTGACCCCGGGATCATCGGCTCGTATCAAGGAGTTCGATTTCTATTTTGAAGAACTGGCTATCAAGGGACGCACCAGCATCGGCAACCAGGTGACCAAGTACCCGATAAAATCTGTAAAATTCAAAGAAGCCGGCAAGGCTACGCTAAGCGGACGAAAACT
This sequence comes from Bacteroidota bacterium, assembly GCA_023424015.1. Taxonomy (GTDB): domain Bacteria; phylum Bacteroidota; class Bacteroidia; order Chitinophagales; family Chitinophagaceae; genus Terrimonas_B. The sequence continues at coordinate 51,908 of JAFAEM010000041.1, forward strand.
TTGGTTCGATGATAAATTTGGCAGGCTCAATGCGGACGAGAAAGGAAGCTTGATGGGTAGTTTTGAGCCGGAAGATAAAATACTCGTTATATTTAGTGACGGGAATTATATGATCACCGACCAGGAAATGACACAGCGTTTTGATGCTGAAAATATTTTGCTGATCGAGAAGTTCGATCCCGAAAAAGTCATCTCTGCAGTCTATCTTGATAAAAAGAACCTTCAGTTCAATGTGAAACGTTTCAAAATTGAAACGACAACGCTGAAGAATAAGTTTTTCTTTATCAAGGAAGGTGACGGTAACTACCTGGAAGCTGTTTCAACCGATCCTGAACCCATACTGGCAGTACAGTCGGGCAGGGGCGACCAGGTACGAAAGGCTAAATTTAAAATTGCCAGGGTTGCGGAAGTGATGGGCTGGAGAACGGTTGGCACCAAACTGGTAGATTACAATAAAAGCGTGCAGATGGAATGGGTGAGGGAGAAACAGGATAAGCAGCCGGAACTTTTTTAGCGGATAATTGTGGGCAATGACATTTTCTGCTGCGATGAGCAAGGATTCAAAGGGCCATGACAGACCACTGGGAAATACTCGACCTCTATAAGATCCTATTTGCAATTGCCGCAGGCGTTGTATTAGGGCTGGAAAGAGAACTGAAAGACAAGTCCGCAGGCTTGAAAACGATTACCGTCATTTGCCTGGGGTCCACCTTGTTTACCATGCTTTCTTACAAGATAGGCGTGGAGGACGGCGAGTCGACACGTATTGCCTCCTATATCGTGAGTGGTATCGGTTTTATCGGCGCGGGAGTAATTTTCAAGGATAAGATCGACGTTTCAGGGTTAACAACAGCGGGTATCATCTGGCTGGCGGCAGCGGTAGGCATGGCCATCGGGTTTGGTGAGTTCTATATTGCAGCCGCATTTGTTGTCGGTGCTTTATTGATCATTTTCTCAAGCAGATGGATCACATATGTAATCCGTCCCGGACGCCAGGGCAGGGAACTTGTGTTTGAGCTCACAAAAGCCCATGCAGAGCAAAAAGAAAAAATATTAAATGAGATCAGGGCGAATGGTATCGAGCTGGAAGAAAAAAGACTTGAACTCATGGAGGGCCGCATCATCATCTCCGTTGAAGCAACGATCAGAACTGAAAAAATAAAATGGCTGGAATCCTATCTGATCAACAACCAATATATCATCGCCTTTTCACTATAGACTTATTTCTTTCGCCTGATGCGTATCGTAGCGTTCTTTTCCAGGCTGCTCGATAGCCTGATCTCGTATTGCTTTTTCCCATCGCTTACGATCATCAATGCTGTATTTGGAGGAATACTGCCCAGGTTATCGGCAAACATGCTAAGTTCATTCACATCTTTTGACGAGTCCAGTGTAAGATCGAAATGTAATGACCGGGTACTAAGTCTTTGGGAGAAAGCCATCAACTGGTCATTAAAAAACACAGAAATGGAATCGCCGTCAATTTCGCCATTATCATAAAAATCAACTTTGATGGAATCGGAATCCACTTCGATTTCCTGTGCGATTTCTTTTGTACGTTCCTTAAACTGGCTTTCCACCACGTAGTTGATCACTTTGCGTTGCACAACATTAACAGCCGGCAATGTATCAAATATGGAAGGCTTCCAAACCTGGTTGGCTTCTTTAAAATTGCGAAGCGCCGTCAATACGGAATCCTGTTTGCTCATGTCTGCACTCAGGGCAAGGTTGAAATTGATGTCAACGCACATATAACGGTTATCAGGTAAGCCTGTGAATGAACCAATAAGATTAGAGCCGGCTTTGGCTACCCTTAAAGTGGCCAGTAGGTTCATGACACAATCAACTTCCATACTGGTAAGCGATCCGTAATAGGTGACGGGGATATTGTATAAATTAAGCTGTCGTGTTTTTGAATTGTAGTTTCCTTTCACCTGCACACTCCGGAATGTGTTTTTAAAGTAATAGCTGAGTATTCCTTTTACATGACCTTTTTCAGGTTGAAGAATCAATTCCACCAGGTAGTTACTGGCTGAGCTTTTTGTCTGAACATTGGCCTTGCCATACCAGTACCCGAAAACTGTTTGTGCCTGGATAGGAGAGATAGTAAATGCTACAATAACAATGATGATCAATTTCTTCATGCTGCAATTTTTGGCAAAAACCATGCTTACCGGGGCTGATCGCCAGTTTATTTATTTGATAAAACGTTTCATTTCTCTTTCCACGTCCTTTTTCCTGAGGGTTTCCCGCTTATCGTGAAGTTTTTTCCCTTTGGCAAGTCCAATTTCCAATTTCACAAATCCCTTATCATTAAAAAAAATACGAAGTGGCACCAGTGTGTAACCTTTTTCTTTCAGTTTGGTCTCAATTTTCCTGATCTCTTTTTTCTGCAAAAGCAGTTTACGATCCCGCGAGGGTATATGGTTGTTGAGATTGCCATGTGAATACTCGGCGATATGCAGGGATTTTATCCAGATCTCGCCCTTATGCACCAGGCAGTAGCTGTCATTAAAACTTAGTTTTCCACCCCTGATCGATTTTACCTCGGTGCCCTGCAATACCATACCCGCTTCATATTTATCATCTATGAAGTATTCGTGGTAGGCTGATCTGTTCCTGATTTCGCTCATGAATAGTAGGCAAATATAAGCACCTGCGGCAGGTAAACTAAGTTAATAAACCCCGGCCAGTGGTCGGGGTTGTGCTTTGCAAATTTGTTGTTATTAATTTTTGAGTAGCATTAAGACGGTAGCCAGTTTATTTTTCAGCTCGCCCCGGGGTACAATAAAGTCCAGGAAGCCATGTTCCAGCAAAAACTCGCTTCGCTGGAATCCCTCCGGCAGGTCTTTTTTGATGGTTTCTTTGATGACGCGTGGGCCTGCAAAACCGATGAGCGCATCAGGCTCGGCAATGTTCAGGTCACCCAGCATACCGAAAGAAGCTGATATCCCGCCAAAAGTGGGGTCGGTCAATAATGAGATATATGGCAGTCCCGCGTCGCTGAGCTGCGATAATTTTCCACTTGTCTTAGCCAGTTGCATCAGCGAAAACGCACTTTCCATCATGCGTGCGCCACCACTTTTGCTAATGACCAGATATGGCATTTTATGCTGGATACAGTAATCGACCGCCCGTGCGAATTTTTCTCCCATCACGCTGCCCAGCGAACCTCCGATAAATTCGAAATCCATACAGGCGATCACCAGGTCCATACCGCCGATCTTTCCAACCGCTACCCGCATGGAATCTTTCAGATCTGTTTTACTCCAGATCTCCTCCAGCCTTTTTTTGTAAGGCTTCAAATCGGTAAACTCCAGGTAATCCTTGCTCCGAATATTATCGAACAACTCCGTGTATTCGCTATCGTCAAATAATATATCAAAATACTCGCTGCTGTTGATGCGATGATGGTAACTGCATTTGGGGCAAACAAACAAATGTTCGCGGAGTTCAGAAATAGTGCAGATATAATTACATTCCGGGCATTTGGTCCAGAGCCCTTCCGGAGTTTCTTTTTTTTCAGAGGTTTTGGTATTGATACCTTTCTTTATGCGTTTAAACCAACTGCTTTTTGTTTCTTCGGTTTTTCCTTCTTCACCTGCCAGGTTAGCATCAAAATCTTCGATTAATTTCGCCATAACCGTATTTTGTTAAGATACAAATATAGAGAAGTTTGATCGTAACGGTGGGAGGGAGAACCAGGAGTCCTGGGCTCTGGCAATAATATGGGAATTGGGAATTAGTAGTTTGGAATTATTATTGTCCGGGGAACTCCGGAGTACTACAAACCACGGCGGGCACAGCGGGCACAGCGAAAGGTGTCTGCGTGTTAAAAAATCTGCAACGCAGAAGAAAACATAATGCAAATACTCCGCTGTATGCGCTGTGGTTTCCTGGCACATCGAGACACTTAGCCAACGGATTCCGATCCCAAATTACCAATCCTAAAACTTATCGCTTAAGCGATCGTTCAAATAATTTGAATATCCGCTTGTACTCATCGGTCCAGCTGCTGGGTTCTACAAAACCATGATCCTCCAACGGGTAGGAAGCCAGTTCCCAATTATCTTTTCCCAACTCTATCAGGCGTTGTGTAAGTTTTACCGCATCCTGGTAGTGCACATTTACGTCAATCATACCATGACAGATCAACAGGTCACCTTTTAATCCTTCTGCAAAATAAAGTGGTGAACTCTTCCTGTACGCAATAGTGTCATTAAAGGGTTCGTTGAGAATATTTGAAGTATAGGGATGATTGTAGTTAGCCCAGTCTGTAACTGGTCGGAGCGAAGCACCAGCCGCAAAAACATCAGGTTCGTTGAACATGGCCATCAGTGTGATAAAGCCACCGTATGAGCCTCCATAAATTCCGATACGTTTGGGATCCACGCCGAAGCTGTTGACCAGATACTTCGCCGCGTCCACATGATCGGAAAGATCCTTGCCACCCATATGGCGATAAATCCCGGTTCTCCAGTCCCTGCCATAACCGGCACTGCCGCGGTAATCAATATCGAGTACATAATAACCATTATCAGCAAGCAAATTGTGAAACATATATTCACGGAAATAATTGCTCCACCATTTATGTGCATTCTGCAGATAACCCGCGCCATGCACGAAGATCACCGCAGGTTTGGCGGGGTGGGGATTTGCAGGTTTATAAAGTCGCCCATATACTTTCGCACCATCTTCCGCCTGGAAACTGATCAGTTCCGGATCACGCCACATATAGCTTTTAAATTCTTCGCTCTGTGCTTTGCTGGTAACCTGGCGGGGTTTTGCATCCGGTTTGTTTTCCTGGAGGTATAATTCCCAGGGTTTATTGGAATAGGAATAAAGTATGGCCAGGTTTTTCTCATCTGGTGATAGTGTTGCCTGGTGTGACCCGGTACCGGAACTTAGTTTTTCTTTCTTTCTGCTAGCAATATGAAACCTGTAAAAATGCTGTTCTCCGGGGTGCACTTCGTTTGTTGTGAGGTAAAAATATTTTTTGTCCTTTGACAACTGCGAACGCTGCACTTCATAATTCCCTGAAGTCAGTGCTTTTTTAGCCATGGTGGGAACATGGAATGTATACAGATGTGAGTAGCCGGTTGATTCCGACTGGAACCAGCAGGTATTCTCGTCAATCCAGCCGATACTACCAAACATTCCAGGACCACCAATCCAGGCTTCATCTCTCTGGCGATCTGCCAGCTTCAACTTATGAGTAGCTGTATCCCAAAGCATCAGCCAGCGATCTTTGTTATCGTGTGAGCGAATATCCAACAAAACATTTCCTCCAGCTGGTGACCAATAGAGACCAGTAATGTTCACTTCCCTCGGTGCATTCTTTTTCTTAAGCTCTTCGAGTTGTTTCGGGTAGTCTTTTACGTAGTCGGGCAGATCATTGATACCAGGAATAGAATCAGTATTTACCGTCCACACGGTATCGCGCTCGCGGTCGTAGAAATAGAATGTTGAACTGGCTTCCGGTGCACCTACTTTGGTTCTGGCAGGTAAGTCGGTTGTGAAACCCGATTCGGTAACATAACTCGGAACGATCGTCGTTTTTGATCCGGAAGCAGGTTTTGAAAGGCGATAACTGATAAACCGTCCGTCTGGACTGATGCTTAATGATTGTAATGTTTTATCCTCGATGCTGATACTGCGCAATTCTTTTGGCCGTGCGGCTTTGGTGTATGCGTCGCCCTTATCTTTTTTCTCTTTTCTTGAGCGAAGAACTTCGAAGTACTGCAATTGATCTTTCTTCAGCCATTCTTCCTGTGGCGAACCTGAAGCTGCCGCTCTGGGCGCAGCGCTCCTGCCCGCCCTTGGACCCCCGGCCTGTCCGGCGCCGGAAGCTTCACCAGTCTTAAGGTTAGTTAGTTGTTGTGTTTCGCCTGTAGCTATATTCCAGGCATAAAGGTTTTGACTACGGCTATAAACGATCTTTGTTTCATTGAATGAAAACTGCGGGTTGGCTTCAAAATCTGTCGTTTCTGTTACCCGGCGGGTTTTCCCCGTTTTAGTGTCCGTGTAAAACACATCACCATCCTTACTATACACATACGCGTTTTGAGCTTTATTATATCGTGCAGCATTGCTAGTGACCAACGCCTGTTGCTGAGCCAGTGTGGCTTTTACCGGTGTTTGATTTTCGAGCGTGATATAATAAAGTGAGTCTGCCAGCTCCTTGTCGGGGTTCCAGTTGAAAAAAAGCATTTTGCCATCAACGCTCCATTGTGGTGAGGAAGGAGAACTGCCCATCCACTTGGGGTCTCTCATGATCTTTTCGACTGTGAGTTTGTTGAGCGTGGACTGTCCCCACGAAATACTACAGCATAAAACGAAAAAGGCAAAGCAAATTTTTTTCTTCATCCTTGATTTTTTGCCTAAATATATTGAGAAACCTAAAGCGGAATGAAGATTTTTTTCTTTGAAATTAAATAACAAGGGAGATATTAATTATTCGAAGCGCCGTTATCGATCCAACAAATGATATTATTTCTTTGTGTGGCGTTCAGTGTCGCGTCCTGCGGCATAAATCCTGACCTTATGGCTTCCCTGATAACCGTTCTGGCATTAAATACCTGAGTGTAACTGGTCAGGGGTCCTGGTCCGTTCACACTTCCACTCGCATGACAGGAAGCCTGGTTGCAATAGGTTTGAATGATGGGGTTTACGTCTGCCGCCCAGGTTTTGACCGTTCCTTCACAGGGATCAGGGTTGTCCGTACTTGATTTGCTGCAGGACGCAAATAAGACTGTAAGTATAAAGATGGGCCAACCTGGTATTTTCATATCGGATTTATTTGCTTCACCCCTGTAAAACGAAGAATCCCCCTAATCATTGCCCCGGATGCGGACTTATAGAATGTCTGCAACTGTACGTTGTATATTTTCTGCGAGTTTATCCGATGGTACATCATTTGGATCACCGCCGAAAGGATCTTCGATCTCCTCAGCGATGATTTCCAGGCTGGCTAATACATATAAAACAAAAGCCACAACGGGTATCACATAATAGCCCAGGGAGAACACATATCCAAACGGCAGGGTCATCACGTATATAAATATGAATTTTTTTATAAAAACGCTGTATGAGTAAGGGATCGGCGTGTTCTTGATACGCTCGCAGGCACCACAGATATCTGTAAAGGATTGTAGCTCGCTATTTAGAACGATAAGTTGCTCGCCCGAGATTTTTTTGTCGTGGTAAAGCTGTTGCACATGCTGAAACATCAGTCGCGCCACCTGGTTGGGAAGGTGCTTGGAGTCATCGAGCGTTTTAAAAACCTCGCGGTGTTCATCTTCCGCGAAAAGCTCAACCCTGACCTTTTCCGAACGTAAATGGTTGTGAAGTGTAAATGCATAGGCAGGAATGATCTTACGAAAAAAGGATCGCTGTGCTTGTTCCTGTTGCGGAATAAATGCAGCGAGTTTCAAAGCCAGGTTGCGGCTGTTATTGACAAGTTGGCCCCATAGCTTTCGACCTTCCCACCAGCGGTCGTATGCGGTATTGGTGCGAAATACCAGCAGCATTGAAATGGCGAAACCCAGAAGCCCATGCATGAGCGGGATGTTTTTTACATAGCTGGAAGATGAAAGTCTCCAGTATTCCAGTTCGAGGTACGCGATAATTCCTGAATAAATAGCGACTCCTATCATCAAAGGCACGAGTTTCCGGAATGTATCTGCTTTATGAAACCGGAAAATATATGTAAACCAGTCTTTCGGGTTATAGAAGATCATGTAAATATTTTATCAAAAATAAAGTTTGACTGCTATACTCTATCAAAAGCTTCAGGAGACAGAAGCCCGGGTTGCCCGTTTCATCAATTTATCGATACCAACAAATAAAGCTCCGCCTGCCATGAACACGACAAGCAGCGCCACAGCGTTTGTCATAACTTTACTATAGCCAAGTTCTGTCACATTGATAAAAGGGTAGGGGTAGAATCCTTCAAGACGACCGCGTATCAAGGCATAAGCAAGATAAAGTGCAGGATAAAGCAGCCAAACAATCACGTGCGACCATTTCAACGAACCTTTTGGAACAAATATGAGCCAATAACAAACGTAAAGTACCGGGATGACAACATGTAATAACTCATCCGCCCATTTTTGAAGCCCCACAGGTTGCCAGAGCGACCGGAGTATGGCATTATAAACGATGCCCACGATCAGGATATAAAGTGAGATCGCAGCCTGTGTTGAAGTTTTTGAAAAAAAGAGGCCCAGCCGGCTCTCCGCATTAATCAAAATAAAAGTAAGGCTGACAGCCACCAGCAGATTAGTGAGGATGGTAAAAAAAGCCAGGAATCTCCCCACCGCTCCAAGAGGAGTCATTCCCGATTGCTCCGCATTGCTGACCAGGAGATATAACTGGAGGCCAAGCGTAAACCATGCCGTTAACGCAATGATCAGCATAGTTAACCTGGCTGCCGGAGCGAATTTCAAAACCATGCATAAAATTTTACGCAATATATGGTTTGTGCCGGGATCAGTAAATTTGCATAACAGGTCACCGTGGAGCGATTAAAAATAACCTAATGAATATTTACACGCAGGTTTGGAACAAGTATTTGCCTGTTATCAGGATCTTGTTGAAAAGATCAGCATCGGCAGAACAAAGCATGGGATTAAACCGCATTGATTTTGAGAAAGGGAGCCGGAGTCGTAAACCGGCCTGCTCCTTCAATATTGAACTGGTGGAAGGGCGTTTCAAAACAGTCAGCCAGTCGGCGCCGGCAAGGGAACTGGTAGCCGCACTGATGGAAGATGAGGTTTCGAAGACGCTACTCAGGCAGAACAATTATGTGATCAGTCTCAATTCAGATTTCCAGTTAAAGATCAGGAACAATACCTCCGCTTCGAAGCCATCCGATGAGGGAAAGAACGGCGCCGATCCATCTGGCTAAAGCAGTTAAAAATGCGTGATTGTCTTTGGGGACAAGGGCTATACTTTGATTTTTGATAAAAATCACCCACTTTTGTATAACTGATTATGGCTTATTCGATTAATCTGTATAAGTCTTAGTTTCAGTTTGATAGACTTTTATCCTTATAAATACCATCCGCATTATGAGAATACTATTTTTAGGAGCATTGGTTATGTTCTATTCCGGTGTTCAGGCCCAGCAACTAACCAGTTTTTCCGGCAAAGTTTCCGATACTCACGATCTTCCTGTCGCCGGTGCTACTATCTACCTTCTCAATACGAATCGGGGTGTTGCAACTGACAGCAAAGGAAATTTCAATATAAATAATATACCCGCAGGTAAGTACACAGTGCAAATTTCAGCTATTGGCTATGCCACGCTCAATTTGGATGTAATATTACCAGGATCGGGTACAACAGAAATTCTTCTCGAAGACGAATCGCAACAGTTGGATGCTGTTCTGGTCAGTGCACAAAAAAGGGAAGAATCCTTACATGATATTCCATTCAGCATTTCTGCACTTTCTTCGCGCCAGGTGCAGCAGTTCAGGCTGTGGAATACACGTGAACTTACTGCCATTGTTCCCAATCTTTATTCGGCCAACTCTGGTGATGAGAGAAATGTTACTTCCATCCGTGGTATCGCTACTACATCTTACGACCAGGCGGTTGCAACTTACATTGACGGCGTAAACCAGTTTAATCTTGATACCTATATTCCCCAGTTGTTTGACGTAGAACGTATTGAAGTGTTGCGTGGTCCGCAGGGAACCCTGTACGGTCGCAATGCGATGGGTGGTGTGATCAATATCATCACCAAACAGCCCACCAATAAGACCAGCGGATTTGCTGAGGTTTCTTTAGGGAACTTTAACCAACAGCGATACATTGCAGGCTTACGAACTCCGATTGTTGCAAATAAATTATACGCCGGCGCTTCCATCATGTATAACAGCCGGGATGGATTTTATAAAAACGAGTTCACCAATTCATCATATGACAAACAAAACAGTATAACGGGCAATTATTACCTTAAATATATCATCAACGAAAAATGGACGCTTGGTTTGAATGCAAAACACAACGAAAACAGGAACAATGGTCCGTTTCCGCTTTCATTCCCCACCGGTAGCTTTGAGGACTTCCTGAAAGAAGGTCATGTTCTGACACAGAATGCGACGTCTAAAATGATCGACAATACTTTTAATGGTTCTTTTACGGCAAACTATGCAGGTCGCGCTTTTAATTTTAGTTCGCAGACTGCATACCAGTCCAATCATAGATACTACACGCTGCCTCTTGATGGCGACTTCTCACCGATTGACGGCATCACTGTCATCAATAATTATGGTGATGACTGGAACAAGGTAACCGCATGGACGCAGGAATTCAAAATATCATCACCCGCCATGAATAGCAGTTCATTGAAATGGACCGCCGGTGCCTATTTATTTACACAACACAACCCGGTAAAACAGGCTACACATTTTGGAATGGACGCCGGTATGATGGGTGCCCCTGATACAGATTTTTCTCTGATCACTTCGTCGACAGGCAGGAATAGCGGTGGAGCAGTTTTTGGACAGTTGGTATATGCTATAAATGATAAGATCGATATTATCGGTGGCCTGCGTTTTGACTATGAAAAGAAAAAATTCAATGTGCTGGGGGAATACCAGAAGTCTTCCAACCCGCCCATGGTTACCCGTCCCGATACTAGCGCTACCACCAGTTTCAATGCGATTTCTCCCAAACTTGGCATCATGTACAAACTCGCTGCCAGCAGCAACCTGTTTGCCACATATAGCCGGGGTTATAGAACCGGGGGACTTACACAGTTATCAGCCACAGACCCTTCCCAACCACCATTATACCCTTATAAACCTGAGTACAGCAATAACCTGGAGATAGGTATCAAAAACAATTTCTTTGATAACCGCCTCCGGCTGAATATGGCATTCTTCCTGACCCAGGTTACAGATGTGCAAGTGCCTACTTTAATATTGCCCGATGCGATCACAGTTACCCGCAATGCTGGCAAACTCAACAGCAAAGGCGCAGAACTGGAACTTGCAACCACCCCGGTGAAAGGACTGGAGATTGAATACAATTTTGGGTATACGGATGCTACATATAAGACCTTAAAATTGTCGCAGAACGGTGCATCTGTAGACCTGGCGGGTAAAAAGCAGGTTTTTACACCAGATATTACTTCTATGTTGGCAGCCCAATATAGTTTTAATCTCAACACCCGTAAACAGTTGAAACTGGTATTAAGGGGTGAGTGGATGCACCTGGGAGAGCAATATTTCGATCTTTCCAACAATATCTCCCAGGACGCATATAGTTTGTTAAATGTAAGAGTAGGGATCAGTGCCCGGTTTGGAGAACTGATGTTCTGGGGCCGAAACCTGGCCGATACCAGGTATATTGCCTATGCTTACGATTTCGGCGCCATCCATATTGGAAATCCTGCAACATATGGTGTGACGTTGAGGGCGAGATTTTAAGAATAGATTTACTGCTTCAGCGGTGTCAGCAGGGAGTAAATATGGCTGTCCAGGAATTGACCATTGTAGAAATAGTTTTCTCTGAATTTGCCTTCGAGTACAAAATTATTACGTTCGAGCAGCCTGATCGAAGCCTGGTTTTCAGGGTTGACATTGGCCTCCACCGAATGAAGGTTCATCTCGCTGAAGCCATAGTGTAACACAGCTCTCATTGCTTCCTGCATAATTCCCCGATGTTGGTACTCTGTACGCAACATGTAGCCGATCTCGGCCCTGTAGTGCTCCCGGGTGATCTTCCAGAAACCAATGGTTCCTGCCACATCCTTTTGACCTGTAAGGGTGACAGCCCAGGTGATTCCATCATTCTTTTCCAGCGACTCCAGGATGGCATCGACCAGTTTAGCCGCTTCTTCCATGGATTGTGCCCTCGGACGGTCAATATAACGCATCATTTCTTCGCTGCTTCGCATCGCGAATATAGAAGGGATATCCTCCCCGCTGATCTTTCGCAGCGTAAGCCTGTTGGTTACCAATACCGGGAATGGACTGAATTTCGGCTCGAGCATATTTAGTGTTTAGACGATGAATGTACGATAAACAGCAAATAAAGAGTTTACACTTAGTTGTCTCTAAAATCACTTCAATTTTGGCTTATTTGTGCTAAAAAAACCTGTTTTTACGGGAAAGAAGTTTTAAATTACACACACCATCCAAAACCCCAGGGAAAAAGTTTGAGTAAACACGATTATTCACTTTTTAAATTAAAATCCCATGGTTCAGGTAGAAACTTCACAGCTCACAGGAGAGTGTAATTCCTGGAGAGAAAAGCTTCGTCAGTACCGCGACGAATTTTCGAAAGATAAGATCAAACTCCAGGACACCGCCAGCCGCTCACTCTCCAGGGATCAGCTTCAACAGGTAGAACACCTCCACAACCAGTTCCACATTCAGCTTATCAACATTCACGATCTAAAGCATGCAGTTAAATCGCATGAGCAGAAGATGCATTATGATATGAATGTCAACAACAAGCTGAATCATGAGACAATGGCGGAGCATGAGAACCTGCTTGATCAGTATCAAAGACTCGAATCCACACTTCAGGACCTCAGAGATGAATTTGAGGAATTTTTAAGCCGAACGTCATAGGAATAATTTTGTTTACAAGTTTATAGATTCACTGGTTGCAGGCAATGTGAAACACTCCGGTAGATCCTACTCGATACAGGACATGGTATGCAGATAATTGTATTGAACTTGTAAACGGTACTCAGAGACTAAGATTACATTTTCAACTTTTAAAATTATTTATCATGCCAGAATTTGATACCTCACATGTCAAAAATATTGTCTTGCTGGGCCATGCCGGCTCAGGCAAGACCAGTTTAGCGGAGTGTATGCTCTACGAAGCAGGCCTCATCACCCGCCGGGGCAATATAGCCGATAAAAACACTACCGGAGATTACCACGAACTGGAACAGGAACGTGGTAATTCTATTTTTAGCAAGCTCCTCCACGCAAAATGGCGTGGTTATAAAATAAACATTCTCGATACACCAGGCTACGACGATTTTGTAGGCGAAGTGATCTCCGCTTTACGTGTTGCAGATACCGGTGTGATGCTGCTCAACGCAGTAATGGGTGTAGAAGTAGGAACGGATATCATTTGGGAATACACAGAAAAATTCCGCACGCCGATGATCTTTGCGGTCAACAAACTGGACGATGACGATGCCGATTTTGATAAGACAGTGCGGGAAGCAAAATCTCATTTTGGTAATAAAGTGGTCGTGGTGCAATATCCACGGCAAAGCGGCTCGGGTTTTCATGAGATCATAGACGTTCTGCGAATGACCATGTATAAATTCAAGGACGCCGGTGGCAAGCCTGAGAAGCTGCCGATACCGGATGAGGAAAAACAAAGAGCAGACGAACTTCATAAAGAACTGATCGAAGCCATTGCCAGCAATGATGAAACATTGATGGAAAAATACTTCGATAAAGGTGAACTGGATGAAGATGAGATGAAATCAGGTATGAAGAAAGCTATGATCAGCCACGATATTTTCCCCTTGTTTTGCTTATCAGCAGAACGAAACATGGGAAGTGGTCGCCTGATGGGATTTATCGATAATGTATGCCCCAGCGCGAATGAAATGCCGCCGCAGGTGACAAAGAAGGGTGAAAAACTGGCCTGTGATGCCAATGGCCCGGCCTGTATATTTATTTACAAAACTGTCTCTGAGCCTCATGTTGGTGAGCTGTCGTTTTTTAAAGTGTACTCGGGTACCATCAAAACAGGTATGGAACTGGAGAATGAATCAACGGGTGTGACAGAGAAAATATCCCAGTTGTTCCTGGTAGAAGGTAACAAGCGCACGAATGTGAACGAACTGGTCGCGGGCGATATCGGCGCGACTTTAAAATTGAAGAACACCCATGTAAACAATACACTTCACGTAAGAGGTAAGAACTACGAATTACCTTCGATCGAATTTCCGCCACCCAACATGACGGTTGCTATTGAAACCCTGAAAAAAGGGGAGGAGGAAAAGCTTTCGCAGGCGATGCATCAGCTACGCGAAGAAGATCCCACTTTGCTTGTAGAAGTGTCACCTGAGTTGAAACAAACCCTGATCCATTGCCAGGGTGATATGCACCTCGCTGTGGCGAAATGGAAGATCGAGCACAACTACAAACTGGAAGTGAAGTTTGTAAAACCAAAAATTGCTTACCGCGAAACGATCCGCAAGATGGCCGATGCCAGTTACCGGCATAAAAAGCAAAGCGGAGGTGCGGGGCAGTTTGGAGAAGTATTTATGCGTATCGAGCCCTGGCATGAGGGTATGGATGAACCAAGAGACCTCACGGTAAGAGGTAGGGATGTTTATGACCTCGACTGGGGTGGAAAACTGGTATTTTATAATTGTATTGTGGGCGGCGCCATAGATGCCCGGTTCCTGCCTTCCATACTGAAAGGTGTGATGGAGAAAATGCACAATGGTCCTTTGACCGGATCTTATGCACGGGATATTCGTGTATGCGTGTACGATGGGAAAATGCACCCTGTCGACAGCAATGATATTTCCTTTAAGATCGCAGGATTGCAGGCGTTCCGCCAGGCGTTCCAACAGGCGGATCCGCAGGTACTCGAGCCGATCTATCGAGTGGAAGTTTTATGCCCCGATGATCTAACCGGTGCGGTGATGGGTGACCTGCAAAGCCGTCGTGCAATCGTGGAAGGCATCGACAGCGAGGGACATTTTCAAAAAATCATTGCCCGGGTGCCTCTCGCAGAAATGGACGGGTATTCGTCTTCGCTGCGCTCGATCACACAGGGCCGGGCGAAGTTTAAAATGAGTTTCCTGGCCTATGAGCCTGTACCCTTTGATCTCCAGAAAAGACTTATCGAAGAATATAATAAAACAGCGAAAGAAGAACTGGTTTGATCGAAGCATACTTCAAATACCGGTCAACTGTCTGAGTCGACCGGTATTTTATTGCGCCGGATTATTATCTTTAGGAGGTCCGGAAACATACAACAAACCGATGCCAACAGTTAAATTCACCTATGCCTTACGCCGATTTTTTTCAGGTCTTGCAGACACGCCGGCAACAGGCAGGACTATAAAAGAAGTGTTAAAGGAGATGGATGCCAGCTATCCCGGTATCTCCAACTATATTCTCGACGAACAGGGAAGGCTTCGACGTCATGTCAACATCTTTATCGATGGTGCGATGATCCATGACCGCGTATCGTTGACAGATCGTTTTGATGAGAAAAGCGAAATCTATATAATGCAGGCTTTGTCGGGCGGATGATCACCATTTCAATCTAATCTTATGCTTTCTACATTATTACTGGGCACCCGCAAGGGTCTTATTGCTTATCACCACAATGGCCATGGCTGGCAGGTTGAAAATGTTTCGTTTGAAGGGGCTCCAGTCTCCATAGCCTATGCCGATCCCCGCTCAGGCACCTGGTGGGCGAGCCTGGATCATGGGCACTGGGGCGTTAAACTTCACCGTTCATTTGATCGCGGAAAAAGATGGGAAGAGATTAATGCACCTGCATATCCTGAAGGCGAGGAATTGAGAGAAGGCGTACCGGCAGCCACACGCTACATATGGGCTATGTCTCATGGCGGTAACAGTCATCAGTCACGTTTATGGGTGGGTACGGACCCTGGCGGGCTGTTCATAAGTGAAGATGCAGGAAATAGCTTTCGGCTTGTTGAGTCATTGTGGAATCATTCAACAAGAAAGGCCGGCTGGTTTGGTGGCGGCCGGGATGAACCAGGCATTCATTCGATACTCGTCGACCCCGCCAATGAAGACCGCGTACATATCGGCATCAGCTGCGCCGGCGTATTTGAGTCAACAGATGCCGGTAATACCTGGGAAATCAGGAATAAGGGCATGCGTGCAGATTTCTTGCCTGATCCCAATGCAGAGACCGGGTACGATCCACATTTGCTCGTTGCTTCGCCCGGTAACCATGAAATCATGTGGCAGCAAAATCATTGCGGCATTTTCAGATCGACTGATGGTGCAAAGACCTGGTATGATATCGGTCAAAAAGATGGCCCGGCCCGTTTTGGATTCGCTATCGCCGTTGCCGATGATGATCCCCACCAGGCATGGGTTGCGCCCGCTATCAGCGATGAGTTAAGGATAGCCATCAATGGCGCGTTATGCATCTGCCGCACTGATGACGGTGGAAAGACATGGAATGAACTGCGCAACGGTTTGCCGCAGCAAAATTGTTTCGACATCGTGTACCGGCACGCGCTTGCTGTATCGGGTGACGCGGTGGCTTTTGGCAGCACTACGGGCAACCTGTTTTTTTCGCCAGACCGTGGGGAAACCTGGCAGACTTTAAATAACTACCTGCCCATGATCCATTCGGTACAGTTCGTGACATAATATGTCTATTACTCAATCCCTGCTAAAATTAAAACGTATCGTAATGCAGCGACTATACATTTTCGTTTGTCAGGCGTATTTATGAGAAAATACTTCTTCATCGTACTGCCTGCCATTTTCAGCCTTTACTCGTGCTGGCATCGCAGTACGGTACCGGAACCACCGCTGGTCAAAGTTTGGGGTTTTAAACCCGTCTATACCTTAGACTCTTCCGTACTTGAGATCAAAGCCAGTGCAGCCCGTCCTATCGATATTCCCGGAAAGATATATGCTAAGGGTAACCTGGTGTTTCAAAATGATGTGGGCAGGGGGATCCATGTATTTGATAATCTAGATCCGTCCGCCATGCGCGCTATTGGATTTATCAATATACTGGGAAGCTCGGAGATCTCAATCAGGGGAAATTATCTTTATACCAATTCATTCACCGACCTTGTCGTGGTCGATATCAGCGACTGGCAGCAGGTGAAGGAAGTATCGCGTGTCAAACAGGCATTTATCCAGGGCCAGGAAGTATACCGCGCCAGCTATCATGAGTTTTTGCCTCCGCCCGAACATGGTGTATGGTTTGAATGCCCGAACCTGTTTTTATCCTCTGCTCAAATACTGGCGGGATGGGTTCGCGATTCTATTTACAATAACAATTGTTTTTACCAATAAAAGAGATTATGCTTTCCTATAAACATTTTATCGCTGCGGGTACATTGATCGTTGTTGCTGGCCTGGCCTGTACCAAGGAGTCAAATGATGCTACGCAGTCAGACGATATAGGTACCGGCGGTTCTCTGGCCCGCTTCACCATCGCACATAATCATCTTTACCTTGCAGATTACAACTCGCTGAAGGTGTATGATCTTACAGATCCGGCTACTCCTGTCCAAAGAAATACTATAAACGTGGGCTTTGGAGTAGAGACCATCTATCCCTACCGGGACAAACTTTTTATCGGTTCAAGGGATGGTATGTATATATACTCCGTCACGGATCCCGGCAAGCCGGTGAAACTGGGTGAGGCCAGACATGTCCGCAGTTGCGATCCTGTTGTGGCAAACGATTCGGTAGCTTATGTTACGCTCCGCGGTAATTCCGCATGTGGCCCTGCCCAGGATGGACTGTATGTCTACGATATAAAAAATATTACCAACCCTATACAAAAAAGTCTTCTGCCCCTGTCGCAGGCTGGTGGATTAGGACTGCGTGACTCTGTCGTGTTCATTAGCCGCGGTAATGCTGGTCTTTCGGTCGTTAATATTAAAAATCCCGAATCACCGACATTGATGTATACCGTCAACGACGCAGAATACATGGACGTTATACCTTATAATGATGTTCTACTTTGTTATGTCAGCAATGGCCTGCTGGTGTACGACATCACCGACCTGGACCATATAAAAAAAATCGGCGGAGTGGAGTATTGATACCCGGGAACCCGAAACCTGGAAGGTCAAATTCAGAAGAAAAAAATTTTACCCGATCTCTTCATCATGTCTCATTCCCCCGGCTACTTTGAAGACATGCAGTATATATGGAAACAATGCATCCATGGTTTCAGATACGGCTTTCGGCGAACCGGGTAGCGTGATCACGAGTGTATTGTTGACAAATCCGGCTACACCTCTCGATAGCATGGCGTACGGCGTTCTTTGCTGGCCATAGCTCCTGGCCGCTTCCATGATCCCGGGTATCTCGCGGTCAATCAGGGGCCTCACCGCTTCAGGTGTTATATCTCTTGAGGAAAGACCCGTGCCTCCGGTGATCAGGATCAGTTGAAAGCCTTCTTGTACCCGTTCCTTTATCCTGTTTTGAACAGACTCTTTCTCATCGGGCACAATTGAGAAATCATCAGCGCTCAGTTGATACCGCTCCAGCTTTTCCCTGATGACCCTGCCGCTGCTGTCTTCTTTTTTGCCGGCAAATACTGAATCTGAACAAACTACGACTGCTGTTTTGATTTCGCCGGCTGACAGCTCTCTGAATTCCGTTTTTCCACCTTTTTTACTATCGAGCCTGATAGTGGATATTTCAACGCCTTTGTCGATCGGTTTGAGCATGTCATACATAGTAAGCGCCGTGATTGCCGCTCCGTGCATGGCTTCTACTTCGACCCCGGTTTTGTAGATCGTATGCACTTCAACGGTGATAATGATTTCCATCTCCTGCAGCGAATGCCGGATAGAAGCGTATTCTACCGGGAGAGGATGGCAGTCGGGAATCACGTCGCTTGTTTTTTTGATGGCCAGCAGGCCTGCCGCCCTTGAAAACTCGAAGACATCACCCTTGGGCACTCTGCCTTCCTTTATCAATTGGATTGTTTCTGTTTTTGATACTGTCAGTATCGCCACGGCTACCGCCTGTCGAAGTGTGTTGATCTTATCGGTGATGTTGACCATGATGATATTGCCTGTTTTAAAATGGTATCAGTTATTTTCCTTCCATTGGAAAGTTTGATCGTCGAATAATTCCTTTCCCCATACGGGTAGTTCGGCTTTGATCCTTTCCACCAGTTCCCCGCAGGCGGTTATTGCAGGCTTGCGGTGTGCCGATGAGGTAAAAACAAAAAGGGATATTTCTCCAGCCGCAACCCTGCCCAGGCTATGATAAACATGCATGCAGGTGAGTTCGAACCTGGCAAATATTTCTTCCCGAATCGAATGCATTTTTTCCAGCGCCATTTCTTCATAGCTCGTGTACTCGATGGCACTCACTATTTTTCCGTCGATATTGTCTGCCCGTACCTGTCCCAGGAAAATGCTGTGGCCACCGATTTCGGTACGCACCGTATGATTTTGTATACGCTCTGCAATGAATGAAGGGGCTATGGGGCCAGGTACAAAAATATTCTTCGGTTTTTTTTCTTTCATGGCGTTTTCGTCATTTGATGTTTTGTCCAGGCTTCGATACCACCTGTCAGGCTGAATATTTTTTTCCCATCACCCCAGTCATTCATGAGGCGTGCAACCGCCTGATTGCTTCTTTTACCCGACTGGCAGAACACCACGATGGTATCTTTTCCGGGTAAGGACTCAAGTCCCGAAAGTAGTGAAAGCGGCCGCTTGCGATGTTGAAAAGAACTTATTTCCGGTTTCTCTCCCGGTTCTCTTACGTCTATGATATCAATATCGGTAGTACGGCGCAATTGCTCAAATGTATGGATGTCTATTTGGGGTACCGTTTCATTTGCCGCACAGAGCCAGACATAGTCAGTATTGCTGAAGCATTCTGCATCCGCAGGGATCTTCGACCGGGTTCCCGCCTGTGCCGTGATCCTAAATTCATAAAACTGGTTTTGCAGTGCATTGTAAGTAAGCATACGGCTGATAAGCGGCGTACCAATACCCGTAATCCACTTGATAGTTTCACTGGCCATTAAAGTACCGATGATACCCGGTAAAACGCCGATTACGCCGGCATCTGCGCAGTTCGGAACTTCACTTTCCTTCGGAGGGTCCGGAAAAAGATCCCTGTAATTTGCCGCCTCCTTTCCAATGTTTGGATCAAAAACCGCAACCTGTCCTTCAAACTGAAGCACGGCGCCAAATACTAGCGGCTTACCTAGTAAAACACAGGCATCATTTACAAGGTAACGCGTGGCGAAATTGTCGGTCCCGTCAACAATGATATCATAACTGTTCAAAATATCCAGGGCATTTCCGGAACTAAGCCTTTCGTTGATCACTTCAAAGGAAACATCCGGATTCTGCCGATGCAAAACGGCAGTTGCCACAACCACTTTTGAAACACCTACATCATCAGGTCCGTACAATGGTTGGCGATGCAGGTTGTGTATCGATACAATATCATCGTCCACTATGCCAATCGTTCCGACGCCAGCTGCGGTAAGGTATTGAAGGATGGGGCAACCGAGTCCGCCGGCGCCAACAACGAGCACTTTTGCATCCAACAGCTTTTGCTGACCTTCTTCACCAAGTTCTTTTAAAAGCACCTGGCGCTGGTATCGTTCGTATGAAATTTTTTTATTCATTTTATCCACCGGAAAAGGGGGGGAGCAGGGCGACCAGGCTACCTGGACTTAGTTTAACATTATCGGTAACTGTTTGCTTATCCACAGCCATGACATACCTGGCCCGCTGTAATGCCGGGTATCGCGCTTGCAAAACACGATTTAGCTCATTGGTGTCATCGACAGGTTCCACAGAGATCGAACCGGTTTTCAGCAGGTCGGTCAGCTGGCCAAATAATAAAATCTCGATCTTCATGACCACGAATTTACTTTAGTCTGCACTTATTTACGAATTGGGTTCTGCAGAAGTGATAAAAAGCCATATCCATGCCATGACGGCGTATTGCACAGGTTCAATATCTTTACATACTATAGCATTTAAACATAACCTATAATTATATCCAGCATGGGGAAATTCAGCGATTCCATCCTCGATCATCACCGCGAATTTATTGAAGCCCAGCATATGTTCTTTGTCAGCACAGCGCCATTAAGTGTTGATGGACATATCAACCTTTCTCCCAAAGGGCTGGATACGTTTCGGGTACTTTCACCCAACCGCGTTGCTTACCTGGATATTGTAGGAAGTGGTAATGAAACCTCGGCCCATCTCCTGGAGAATGGCAGAGTTACCTTCATGTTCTGTGCATTTGACGGGCCACCCAATATTCTGCGTTTGTATGGGCAGGGACGAACTGTTTTGCCTGGAGACAATGAATGGGGCGGGTTATCCTCGTATTTTACATTGCCAGCAGCCACGCGGCAGATTATCCTTGCGGATATTACCCGCGTACAGACTTCCTGTGGCTTTGGTGTACCATATTATGAATACACTGGTGAACGGGATCATGCTCACAAATGGGCCGAAAAGAAAGGAGCCCAGGGATTGGAAGATTACAAAAAGGAAAAAAATATGCTGAGCATGGACGGGCTTCCTACAGCTTTGGGAGACAAGTGAAAATACCTCCAAACAAGATGCTGCTTACTGTTATGCTTTCGTGAAAAGTAATTTATAAGCAGCCACGATCAATACGATTGCCAGCAAATATTTCAGGATCGGTTGCCTGAATTTCAGGGAACCATAATAGGCGCCGCAGACACCTCCAATAAGAGCCACAACTACATATGCATACATATCGTGACTGAACTGAACCCCTTTTGTAATTTGACCGGCAAGCCCGGAAAAGGAATTGACGAAAATAAACAGTGCGCTGATGGCTGCCGTTTGTTTCATGTCGGCCCATTTCAGCAACAGCAATATGGGAGAAAGGATAATCCCGCCGCCAATGCCGATAAGGCCTGATAAAAAACCTATAACGACTCCGACCAGAAGCGATAGCGAGGCACTTGATTTTTTTATCTCATCGACCTGGATATTGCGAAAAAATAAAAAGCGGAAAATTGGTATCAGCATCAAAGCGCCAAGTATCCTTTTATAAACAAATGCATCTACTTCTATTAACCCACCAACAAAAGCCAGGGGAACCGAAGCGATCGCAAAAGGAAGAAATAATCTAAGGTTAAAATGTCCGCCCCGGTAAAATTGTATGAATGAAATAAGTGATACGAAAATATTAAGTAACAGGGCCGTGGGCTTCATCACATCTGGCGCAACCGAGAAAATAGCCATCAACGCAAGGTATCCACTCGCTCCACCGTGGCCGACAGAAGAATATAAAAACGCCACGAGGAAAAGCAGAATATAAAAAAGGATAATAATATCCATGCAGCAAATTAAGGCAATAAATGAATTTCAACGATATCGCCCGCATTGCAAACGCTAACTTCTTCTTCTATCCTGATCAGGCAATTGGCATCTGCAAATGAACTAAGCCGGAATGATTCCTGCGCGGTAAGTGGAACGGCAGACTGCCCATCGTAAAACCCTTTTAAAAAATGGGTCAACCCTGGCGCTTTTTTCAAACCCGTGGAAAGTGGGACCCGGATACTCCGGATAGCTGAGTTTAACCGGGCGATCTTTTTCAAAGCAGGTTCTACATACATGTAAAAGCAGCTCATGACCGATGCCGGGTTGCCTGGCAAACCAAAAACCAACTTGTTCCCTTTTTTACCAAAATAAAAAGGCTTTCCAGGTTTCTGTTTTATTTTATGAAATACTTTTTCCACCCCCAGCTCTCCGGCGGCTGCGGCCACAAAATCATAATCACCCACACTTACGCCACCTGTTAAGCATATAACGTCTGATTCAGCAAGTGCTTTATTCAAAGTGTCCACAGTCGCTCCGAGCGTGTCTTCCACGCGATGCAGGTTTATTTCCCTGATATGCATCTGGTGTAGGGCAGCCTGCAAAGACCAGGAATTGGATTCATACACCTGTCCATGTTGCAGGGCTTCACCCGGTGATTGGAGTTCATTGCCGGTGACGATAATACTTATTTTTGGCTGTGGGTAAACGGAGATATGTGTAATTCCAATTCCAGCCAGGAAGCCAACAGCGGCAGGGGTTATTAATCTGTTTTCCTTTATCGCCAATTGTCCCGATTTAATTTCGGCGCCTTTTACCCTGATATTTGAACCGGACTGTAACGCTGTATCCTCGATAAACAGTAATCCTTCTTCGATCCTGGTCTTTTCCTGCATCACAACTGTATCGGCACCATCGGGTATAGGGGCGCCTGTAAATATCCGGGCTGCTGTACCCGGCGTTAACTCAAACTGCACTCCCGTGCCGGCTGCCATTTCGCCCATTATTTTCATGGGATGATTCCTCTTCCAGTCCTTAATTGAAAAAGCATAGCCATCCATCGATGACTGGTTAAAATTCGGATTGTCGACAGCGGAAAAAATATCTTCGGCTGATGCCAGTCCCGCTGCATCGAGTAGCGCAACCCTTCCTGGTGTTAAAGGCAGGGCATAGCGAAGTATAGTTTCAATTGCTTCGTTGGCGGAAATCAAATCGGAACCTGGCAATTGCGATGGCATTTTAATACTAGATTGATTGAATATTTGTTCAACGGGATCCCATTGGATTATTCTGACTTTTTTAATAGCAACGTTAAAATTCGCGGAACAGATGTCTTGTCGTTATTATCGAAAAACTCATCTAACGATACAAGTTCAAATTCATGATTTTTTGCAGAATTGATAAAATCAGAAATATTGTGGTTGAAACATGTTACTATTTGCAGGCCGTTTTCTGATTCAAATCTTGCTTTCGTTCCATTGTATTGTTTGAATGGGTGCAGTTCACCTATATAGACGTACCCGTTAGTGTTAACAACTTTGCTTAGCTTTTCAAAGATGTTGTCCAGGTTCTCTATGTGTTCCAGGACCAAACTGAATGTAGCCAAATCAAATTTTTTATTATTTACAAAATCCCAGTCCTTATTTATATCTGCCTGAATAAATTCAACCCTGTCTGACTGAATTTTGATTTTGGCCTTTGTCAACATTTCATCGGAAAGATCTACTGCTAAAATCTTCCTGGCCTTAGCAGCCAACCATTCTGTATTTTTCCCGGTACCACAACCTATCTCAAGACAGCTGTCAAATTGAATATCTGCCAGGATTTCTCTTAGCGAAACTCCCTCCAGGTCCCTGGTTTTGTTTTCGTTTGTGTCGTATTGTTCGGCCCAAATATTGTAAGCTGCTTTTACGTTCATTTTATTTATGAGAGAAATTTTCGTGTAATATTTTAATGCATTAACCGCCGATCGTGATCATACTTCTATTGTCGATATCTTCGGCATGGAGCTGCTCAAAGTTGCTTGTAAACTGTCCTCCCAGTTCCCTGTATTTCGAAGCAAGGCTTTGGCGGATCAGCGGTTCAATATCTTCACCATTCCTAAAAGCTGTAAGCAGGTCGGTCTCCTCTTTAGAAAACAAACAATTTTTTATTTTCCCATCCGCTGTGAGCCGGATCCTGTTGCAACCGCTGCAAAATGGTTCACTCATGGTGCTGATCACGGAAAATGTTCCTGCATGGCCAGGCACCTGGTAGGCTTTGGCAGTGTCATGAACATCATCCTGCAGCCTTTGAAACGGGTATTTTGTTTCTATAAGCGACAGCATTTCGCCGTAAGTAAAAACCTGGTTGCTTGTCCACCTGTTACCTGTGAACGGCATGAATTCGATGAACCGTACGTGCACAGGCTGGTCTTTTGTCCATGCTACAAAGTCGTTGATCTCAGTTTCATTAAAGCCTTTCATCACCACCATGTTGACTTTCACATGAAAGCCATGGCTCAGCATTCTATCGATATTATTATATACCTGGGTGAATTGGTCCCGCCGGGTTATCTGTATAAACTTTTTAGGCTGCAGTGTATCAAGACTGATGTTAAGGGATTTTATTTTCGCCTGTTCCAACACATCTACAAAATGATGGAGCCGGGTCGCATTGGTGGTAAGTGTCAGTTTTACTGGTAATTTGGAAAGCGCGAGGATAATATCGGCAGCATCTTTTCTGACCAGCGGCTCACCACCCGTGAGGCGGATCTTGTTAACACCCAGCTGCACAAATATTTTCGCGAGTGCTTCGATCTCGTTCAATTGCATTAGCCTGGATGCAGGGGTAAATTCGTATTCCTCTTCAGGCATACAGTAAAAACAACGAAGGTTGCAATTGTCTGTAAGCGAGATCCGGAGATAGTTATGAACCCGATGAAAGCGGTCAGTCAGCATGAAGTAAAGTTAATGTAATCAGAAACGAAGGACAAAGTGCTGGTGTCGGGATAGGAGTCGTGCCCGGGTATTATTTCAGCGCTTGATAATCTTCCTCGGTGTCAATATCTATTTCACCGAGGGGGAAAGATATAGTGGCAAGCTCCGCCGGGTATTTGTCGATTAATTTTTTTGCGCCTTTATCACCTTCCAATTCCAGCAGTTCGGCAAACAGGGACTTAAAAAAAAGTACCGGGGTTCCCGTTGTATTACCATAGCGGCTGGCTACGATCGGTTTACCGGTTTTTTTCTGCGTGTCGATCAGTTCGTTGATAATTGTGGTATCTATATGGGGTTGGTCGCAGACCATCAGGATAACTGCATCAGACAACAGGGCCACGCGTTTTAAAGTATTTAGTCCGCAGCGGATCGAAGATGCAATGCCTTCCTGCCATTCCTTATTTTCAACAATATGCAGATTCTTTTCGTCGATCAGTTTTTCCAATTCCGATGCTCCAGCTCCCAACACGACAATAACAGGGCCGGCTTCGGAATCCTTGGCAATGTCTACCGCGTGTACCAGCAGGCTTTTGCCCTGGTAGGGAAGAAGTTGTTTGGGACGGCCCAGCCGGGCAGACCTGCCGGCGGCCAGAATTATAACCGCGCAATTGCTTTTTATGATATTTTCCGACGTCATCAATCAGACTTTACAGTAATCTCTACCCATTCATCCCTTGCGTGTATCGATCCGGTATTCTTATGCAGAGACAATCCCTTACTGCCGCTTATCACAGCTTTGATCTCTGATACAATGGAAAGGGCAATCTCCTCCGGTGTTTCCGCGCCAAGGTCCAGACCCACCGGACTATGGATGGAAGCTAATTGTTGCTCGTTGAGATGGGTACCCTCGTCTTTCATTTCCGACAACATGCGCTCCAGCTTCTTTCTTGGACCCAGCATGCCGATATATCTTGCGTTTTTTTGAACCAGGCCTTCCAGCATGGCCCGGTCGTAAAGATAGTTATGGGTCATCAGTACAAATACAGTGTAATCGTCGATTTCAAGATTTTTGATCACCAGTTCCGGTCGGGCTACCATAACCCTGCAGCCGCTCGAGAACCGTTCTTTCCTCGCCAGGGCGGGACGGCCATCAATTACGGTTGTGTTCCAGCCCAGGATCTCCGCCATTTGTACGAGGGGGACGACGTCATTTCCTGCACCGGCGATGACCAGCGATACTGCGGGTTCTATGAGTTCTATAAAAGCCGATTGGCTTCGCGCTCCTGTTAGGTAGTTTCTGAACAGCGATTGCCGTTCTGACAATACCCGTAGCCCATCGGCCATCAGCACATCCTTGAAGGCGATTTCGCTTTCTCCAATTAAGGTGTCTTTCTTTATAGCCAGGCAGGTGCCGGTTTGCGTCGATGATTTATCAGCGAGGGAAAATAAGGTGATCAACACGGCGGCCTCACGCTGGTCCGCCACTGCTTTTAAAAAATGGATAGGGTGTTGGGGGTTTTTAGTATCGATGGGTTCGATCAAAACCCGGATGATACCGTTGCAACCAAGCCCGAGACCCAGGGTAGCATCGTCTTCATCCATCGTATCGTAAGTGACGAGCATGGACCGCTTTTCCATCATCACGTGTCGGGCTTTTCGAAACGCATCACCCTCAAGGCACCCGCCACTGATGGCGCCGGTTAGTTCACCGTCTTCCGTGATCAGCATACGGGCGCCTGGCCTGCGATAGGAAGATCCTTCTACATGGACAACTGTAGCAAGCGCTGACTGTTTTCCCTCACTACAGGCGTTGTCAAAAGCGTTAATGATATCGCGTATTTCTTTCATGAATCCCAATGCCAGTTTAAGCAGTCTAATTTACTTAAACTTAATGGTATGCTGAAAAGGGACCAGGATTGTTATGATGGTCGTGATATATTATGATCAGTGACTGTTAATTTGAGAAGTTGAAAGTAGTTTAATGTGGTTGAATGTGGTTTAATATTGTATTACGACGTTAAACAATATTCAACAATCTTCAACAATTTTAAACCTTGCATCTTAGAACTTCACACATTCATCCAGTTCCTTTTGTGTATAAGCGAGGTTGTATTGTTTCAAAACATCATCCGGCACACCATTCCATTTGTTGGGTGCATTGCCCACATAGCCAATATCATTTACACCGATCTCGGAAGTATAGAACCCGGACATGGTGAGATTGCGCATAAGACTAAAGAATGCCACTCCCTGCTCCATACCAGGTTTTACCTTTCCCTTTGTAATCTTATTCCCTTTATCATCCGTGTATTCAATGACAGGATAGGCGATTTCATCCACCACTTCAATTTGTTGTGCGGAACTGCAGTCTTTAAAGGCGTTTTCAAAACGGTTTAAACAATGCACATCCAGCCAGCGTAGACCGCCCCGCATGGGTAACTGGTGTTGCGGCATATCCCTTACGATAAAGTCGATAAACTCGGGCACTTTAGCATCGGAAGCACTGCCACTGACATCGTCTTTAGGTATAATTATATCGCCCAGTACCGTGATCGTTGCCATCTCATGTGGTGTAAAAAATTTGCCCTGCTCCAGCAACTTTTTTTCATAGGCCATTTCTTCGGCATTGCGGTCGATGTTGATATTCGCACCGGTCGCGTTATCTGCCGCTTTCTTATCATCCGTTTTGCAGCCTGCAATTACCGCCGGTACTGCTACTGCGCCGGTGGCGATCAGTTTTAATGATTGACGTCTATCCATTTTTTTATCGGATTGATTTGATCGATAGTTTTTTCAGATGTTTTAGCCGTTCTAAACCTTTTATCCAGGTTAAATATTTTGTTTTTTCAGTTCATCGACTATGTATTCAGATGCTCTCATGGAAAGCGCTAAAATGGTCCAGGTGATATTCTTATCGGCCTGGCTTACAAACTGGCCGCCATCTACACAGAAGAGGTTCTTACAATCATGTGCCTGGCTCCATTTGTTTAAGGCAGAACGCTTAGCATCATTACCCATTCTTACAGTACCACCTTCATGAATGATTTCGCCCGGTTTGGTAAGTCCCCAATTATTCTCCGCACTGTCATTGGCTCCCCAGGTGATGACAGCTCCCATGTTGTGCATGATCTCCTTAAAAGTTTCCTTCATGTGCTTCGCCTGTTTGATCTCATGGTCGCTCCATTTCACATTGAACTTTAGAACAGGGATACCATATTTATCCACCGTATTGGGATCGATCTCGCAATAGTTGCTCTCCAATGGTATCGCTTCACCACGTCCCGCCATACCCACGCTGGCGCCAAAAAAGAAACGGTTGTCTTCTTTGAGAGAAGCGCCATAACCTCCGGGTTGTTTTTCTTTTCCGTTTACCAGGTACTTTCCATTCAGACTTTCAACACCCCAGTTGAATCCATAAGAAGGATTGCCCATGCCACCCCAATATTCTATATGATAACCGCGGGGAAAATCCAGTTTTTTATTATCCAGCCACCAGGGCGAATAGACATGCATACCACCTACACCATCTTCGTTATATTTTTTCCGGCCAAATAATGCTGGGATCACGCCACCTAGTTGTGCACCGGTTGAATCGTGCAGGTATTTTCCCACCACATTGCTGCTATTGGCAAGGCCATTGGGATGACGCGGCGACTTGGAGTTGAGCAGGAGTCGCGCAGATTCGCAGGCACTAGCGGCCACGATCACTACTTTTCCTTCCACCTGGTACTCCATCATATCGTCTTTGTTCACGTATGATACTCCTGTAGCAAGGCCTTCCCTGTTGGTAAGCACTTCACGGGCCATGGCATTTGAAACGATGTCGATATTACCAGTTTTCATAGCCGGGTAGATCAGCACGTTGGGCGATGAGAAATCCGCTTTATAATAACTGCAATTGCGACCGCATTGTGCACAAAAGGCACATGAAGCACGATCCTTGTTGTCGGGCAATTGCTGTGTCAAAATAGAAAGTCGTGAAGGGATCACGCGAACACCAGCCTGAACGGCAGCTTTTTTGATAAATAGTTCGTGCAGTCTCGGTTTTGGTGGAGGAAGGAAAAATCCGTCAGGATCATTTTCCAGGCCTTCATTGGTGCCAAACACACCGATCAATTTATCTACGCGATCATAGAAAGGTTTGATATCGTCATAGCCAATAGGCCAGTCTTCACCGAGTCCGTCGATGCTTTTGCGTTTGAAATCCTTTGGTCCAAATCTCAGCGAGATCCTTCCCCAGTGGTTGGTTCGTCCACCGAGCATTCGGGCTCGAAACCAGTCCCAGTCTGTACCTGGGGCTTTGGTATAGGGTTCACCATCCAGTTTCCATCCGCCATAGCAGGCATCGAAATCACCAAATGGTCTAATCGTTGAAGCGCCACGGCGAGGCGATTCCCAGGGTTTCTTAAATTGGGTAATATTTTTTACCGGGTCATATAAAGGCCCTGCTTCGATGATACATACTTTTAATCCTGCGTTGGCAAGAATATAAGCTGCCATGCCGCCGCCTGCACCGGAACCAACAATGACCGCGTCATATTTTTTCGGTTGCTTTTTGATCTGGAAGTCTCCCATTAGCGAAGAAGATTATATACTTAAAGAATTTAGCGACAATTTACAGGTAAACATTCATTTAACGAAGATTTTTTTAAGGGAAGAGTGGACGGATTGCCGGGGAGAAGGGAAGGTGGGGAGGAAGAGATTGACATATTTTTTGGTTGGACCTCATTTCTTAAAACCAAGAATAATGAAACACATTAGTCTTGGGTTTTTTTGTGGTGAAGAGTAAGGGTTTGGCCGGTAAGAAGCGGAGGCGGTAGGGCATGTTTGAAGGGTTCTATAATTTATTCGTCACTTAAAAAAAGCTAACAGATCAACTCGACTACTTTGTTCTTTAGCAAATACTTTGTACAGTCGAAAATGGATGCGCCGACGATCTTCCCGCCTTCCCCGGCTGCATAAGCTCTTCCATTAGTTATAATTGTTTGCACGGGTAAAAATATTTGGAGATATTTAATTAAATTATCCCGGGATGTATAAAGCTGTTATGGTAGCGGCATTAATAATTCCAGTTTTTATAAAAGCACAGGTAAGCCAGTTTGCGCACTACCCTGTTTATAAGGGTGAAGATCTGGGACTTCGCTATACTCCTCAAAGCTCTGCATTCCGGGTCTGGTCGCCGGTAGCAGAACAGGCGCAACTCTTATTATATAAGGACGGAGCCGGCGATGAAGCATATCAAACATTTGGGCTGGAAAAAGGCCCGCAGGGTACCTGGGCAAAATCGATACCTGGTGACCTGAAAGGATTATTTTATGCTTTCAGGGTAATGATAAACAAGAATTGGCTGAAAGCAGTACCCGATCCATATGCTAAGTCGGTTGGGGTGAATGGAAAAAGAGCTATGGTAGTTGATCTGGATGCGACCGACCCGGCTGGTTGGAATAACGATCGCGGACCCGAACTCAAGAGTCAGACAGATGCGATCGTATATGAGCTGCATGTGCGCGATGCCAGCATTGCCGCAAATTCAGGGATACGCAACAAAGGAAAATACCTGGGGCTGACAGAGGAAGGAACGACAAATGAGGCAGGTTTATTAACCGGGCTTGATCATATTAAGGAACTGGGAGTTACCCATGTTCATTTATTACCTTTTTATGATTATTTGTCGGTCGATGAGACCAAACTGGAAACAGCCCAATACAATTGGGGATATGAACCGTTGAATTATGATGTGCCGGAAGGTTCCTATTCCACAAATCCTTATGACGGTATAACCCGGATAAAAGAGTTGAAGCAAATGATCCATGCCTTTCATAAGAAAGGTCTTGGTGTGGTGATGGATGTGGTATACAACCACACTATGCTCACCGAAGATTCTTATTTCAACCAGCTGGTACCGGGTTATTATTACCGGCAAACGGCTGATGGAAAATTTTCTGACGCTACAGCCTGTGGCAACGAAACGGCGAGCGAAAGGCCGATGATGCGTGACTTCATGATCGAATCGCTTAAGTATTGGGTAAAGGAATATCATATTGACGGATTTCGTTTCGACCTGATGGGTGTACATGATATTGAAACGATGAATTTGATCGCAACTGAGCTTCGAAAGATCAGGCCTGGTATCTTATTATATGGTGAGGGATGGACGGCCAAAGAATCACCTTTACCGGAAGAGAAGAGAGCGTTGAAAAGGTTTGCGTACAAACTTGACAATATAGCAGTCTTCAGTGATGATCTTCGGGATGGCTTAAAAGGAAGTGTATTTGTAAATAGTGAAAAAGGATTCGTGAGTGGCCGGCCAGGTATGGAGGAGAGCATCAAATTTGGAGTGGTTGCAGCATGTAAGCATCCGCAGCTGAATTATGATAAAGTAAATTATTCGAAAGAACCCTATGCAAAAGATCCTACCAATACAGTAACCTATGCAGATTGTCACGACAATCATGTGCTTTGGGATAAGCTGGCGCTCTCGGCATCTGGGGCAGGTGAGACAGAAAGAAAAGAAATGTATAAACTGGCGTTAGGGATCGTACTGACTTCACAGGGAATATCCTTTCTGCACGCAGGATCTGAATTTTTACGAACTAAGTACGGCAATGAAAATTCTTACAATGCCGGTGATACCATCAATGCGATCGACTGGTCGCTTAAAACTAAAAACAAGAATGTCTTTGACTATGTCAAAGCCTTGATACAACTTAGAAAAACCCATCCTGCATTTCGAATGAGAACGGGCAGGGAGGTGGCTGAACATATTCAATTCAGAGATGTGCCGGCCGGCGTGGTCGCTTATACGATCAACGGTAAAGCCGTAGGTGATCAATGGAAAAGGATCATGGTTATTTACAACAGCCAGCCCCACGAAGTTGAACTTGACCTGCCTGCCGGCCGCTGGCAACACGCGTCTCTACCCGGCCAGCAGATAAAATTTTCCGCGGGCGCAACTTCCATCAGGGTAACACCAATAAGTTGTGTGATACTTTTCGAAGATTGAGACCATGTTAATTTCTCCGTGACTTTGTGTTTTCTCTTTGCACTCCTTGTCAACTCCCGCACAAAGGGAATACAAACCGGAATTACAATCCTCCTCAGCAATCATGTTTATTTTACCGAAGTAATCCACCATGTATTACCAAAAGGGTCCGTTACCCCGCAGGCGCGACCATATTCCTTATCGGATGGCTCCTGTCCGGGAACCGTCACGGCACCGGCGGATAAAGCTTTTTGATAAGTGGAATCCGCATCAGCTACATAAATAAACATTCCCGCATTCATCGGCATAAATTCTCCACCGGCCTCGGCAAACATTATCACGGCGGTTTCAATTCTCAGCTCACCGTGCATTACGGAGCCATCTTCGGCGGGTACTACCATTTGTTCTCTTGCATCGAATACGGCTGACATGAATTTTCGAAACCCGTTACTGTCTTTTAAGATCAGGTAAGGCATTAGTTGGTTATAGGTTGAAGGAACTTTCATATTGGGGTTATTAACGTTTATAAAATCTATAAGCAATAAAAGAAAGAGGTAATCCGATCGCCACGATCAATATTGAGACAGCTATACCCGCCTGCAAGGGATCGAACGGCCCGGTGACAGCCCTGCTTAACGGAACGACCACCTTTGTCATAACAACCCAAATAATAATGCCATAAATAATGCCGGTAATAACACGGTTGAAAGCGAATAACTTCAATCTTGGGTAAATGATAAAAAAAAGGATGGTCCAGCAAAAGGCTACCAGGTAATGAAATAGCAAGCCGTATATAGCCATGTCAGGCTCCGACTCGTAAGCATCACTGCCAAAAACGGCACTGGCAATATATTTCAGAACATTTAACGGGTCTTTCCCTGTTTTAATATAATAATGTGTCAGCGCTGACAGTATGTCCAGGCTGCCTACCAACAGGCCCGACCAGGCAATCGTTTTCCAAAAAATTTTCTTCAAGACCGATAAAATATGCGATTCAAATTAGTTGAAATTTTGAAAGGATGATAACGGCATTGCAGGTGAGCAGTTGATTTTGACTGGTAAAGCGCATGAAATGCAAACTATAAGATAAATAATACAGGTTTCTCAGTATAAAAAGCTATCTTTGCACTCTTATATGTTATTTCTCACCTGTTTTGTTTTGATCTGAAGTTCTCGGATCGTTCTCTCAAATATTGTGATGGCTTAACGTAAGGCGGGTAAAGTATCTACAGAAGTTGATAGCCTTACCATATTTTTTAATCTAATTTTTTTTCAATTGTCGTTTAACAATTTGCAGCTCATTGAGCCTGTGCTCAAAGCATTATCTAGAGAAGGCTATACAAAGCCTACGCCTATCCAGGCACAATCCATCCCCGTCGTATTACAACAAAAAGATCTGCTTGGTTGCGCGCAGACCGGTACCGGTAAGACAGCAGCATTTGCAATCCCGCTTTTACAATTAATGTCGCAGCAACGGAAGCATGATACCCATGGTCGTCGTAATATAAAAGCCCTTGTATTAACACCCACCAGGGAGTTGGCTATACAGATCGAGGAAAGTTTCAAATCCTATGGCCGATACCTTGATCTTAAGCATCTGGTAATTTTTGGCGGCGTATCACAAGTGCCACAGGTAAATGCGCTTCGCCGCGGAGTGGATATATTAGTTGCCACACCAGGCCGTCTGCTCGACCTGATGAACCAGGGGCAGATATCGTTGAGTGACATACGTTACTTTGTTTTGGACGAAGCAGACCGGATGCTGGATATGGGATTTGTACATGACGTAAAAAAGATCATTGCAAAACTACCTGCAAAAAGACAGACCCTGTTTTTCTCTGCTACCATGCCACCGGAAATTCAGCGACTCGCCGATGTGCTATTGACCGACCCGGTAAAGGTAGAAGTAACACCCGTGTCATCTACAGCCGATACCATTCAGCAGGAATTATATTTTGTAGAAAAGCAAAATAAAAAATCCCTTCTTGTTCACCTGTTGCAGAACCAGGACATCCGTACCGTTCTCGTATTCAGCCGCACTAAACACGGCGCGGATAAGATCGCGAGGGGACTTAATGCAGAAGGGATCAGGTCGGAAGCGATTCATGGAAATAAATCGCAAAACGCCAGGCAGCAGGCGTTGTCAAATTTTAAGTCCAGGAGAACAAGGGTATTGGTAGCAACCGATATTGCGGCCCGTGGCATTGATATCGACGAACTGACCCATGTTATTAACCACGATCTGCCTGATACTCCCGAAACCTATGTGCACCGTATTGGTCGTACAGGCAGGGCGGGTGCAAGTGGTATTGCCATCTCATTTTGTGATGCAGATGAAAGGGAAGAGTTGCGCGATATCCAGAAGCTAATTAATAAAAGCCTCCCTATAGTTTCGGATCATCCTTTTGCAGTGACGCATACCAGCCCGGTGGTGAAAAGACCTTTGGTACAGCGTTCAAGACCGCAAGGCAGAAGACCACACCATCATGGCTCGGGACCTGCACAAAGACAAAGGAATAGCCGTCCGTCTTTTTCGGGGCGTTCTTAAACCCTGATGAGGCAACATTAACAGATATGTTGAAGTCCCGGTTATCCACGCTTCAGTGGTAACCGGGACATTCATAATAGTCAGGAGAGAGCTTCCACTTCAGCTTTCAACGGTTTAATATTTTGATTCACCCTGAATAAATTTTCAGGATCGTATTTCGTTTTTATTTCAGCAAGTCGTTTATAGTTATCTCCATATGTAGCCTTGATCCGGTCTTCACCTTCTTCCATCATAAAATTGATATAGGCACCGCCGGCTGAATAGGGATGATGAGCATTCCAGTAATCCCTGGCCCAGTTGGTGATCTGATTTTTATTGGCTGGGTTCGGGTCTACACCGACGATGACAAGCGCATAGTTGGCATCACGGTAATTCCAGGCCGTTTCGGTTTTCCCAGGTTTCGAAGCGGCGCCATTAACCGGATAAAGATGCATAGAGCTTAATGGGGTAGGTAATTCACTTCCATATTTTACATGTATATCTATAGCTTCCGGCGACAGGTCTTTTATAAAATCCGCTTTCCAGTACCAGAGCAAACCGGGCGGGTAAAGCCCGTCAAAAAGCGTTTGCAGGGCAGGCACGGAGATGGGTCCCACAAAATCCAACGCAGGTGTTTTAAAAGCACGTATAGGCTTAAATACATCCCCGGCTTTATCCAGGTCACCACTGTAGCACCAAACAATGCCGCACATTTTTTTCAGGTGCAGGTCTTCTGGGAAAGGTGCAACAGGTGGAACGGTCAACGTTGCAAAAAAGCCGTATACATTATTTGGCGCTTTACTGATAAAATCATGATACCAGGTCATCATTTCTTTTGTGTCATCAATATGCCATAGCATAGGCCCCCCATAAACAGTATGAACCGGACAAAGTTTGAAAACAAATGACACCACGACACCAAAATTGCCGCCACCGCCACGCAAGGCCCAGAATAGATCCTGGTTTTCATTTGCGGATGCATTTATCATTTTGCCATTTGCCAGCACAACTTCTGCCTCCAACAGGTTATCAATGGTAAGACCGTATTGCCTGGTCATATAACCCAAACCGCCACCCAGGGTAAGACCCGAAATACCTGTTGTTCCGAAAATGCCTGCCGGGACCGTCATACCTACTTCATGTGTTGCAGCATCCATTTCTTTTAAAAGGCAACCGGCCTGCACCCTGACAGACTTGGCCGAAGTATCAATTCTTATTTCTTTCATAGATGAAAGGTCAATCACCAGTGCGTTGTCGGCGATGCCCAGTCCTCCTGCATTATGGCCTCCGCCTCTCACTGCAAGTAAGATGTCGTTTTCCTTCGCAAAGTTTATGCAGCTAACTATGTCGGTGACATCCCGGCAATAAGCAATTGCAGCAGGATACTTATCGATCATACCGTTGTAAACTTTTCGGCTTTCATTATATGCAGGGTCGGTTGCCAGGACCAGCTTACCATGCAGATTATCTTTTAAAGGATCGAAATTCTTTTTCATAATTTTTTGTTTAGTTATGTTTCTTTTTTCGTTCGGCCGAGATAGGTTCAAATGGGCCATATTTATGTTGTACCTGTGAGAAACTGTCTGCATAGGGACCAAAAGGATGATCGATGGCTTTTGTGCTGATATCGGGCCAGTCTTTGGGGAAGTCTGTATGTGGCCTGGGCCTGGAGTTAACGAAAGCGGCCACATCCCAACATTCTTCATCGCTCAGCTGGCTTTGTCCGTGACGGACGCCATAAGGCATATTATTTTTAATAAATCCGGCGAGAAGACTGAGACGATACATGCCTGACCCGGTGTTATAGCTGCCTGGCCCCCACAGGGGTGGGTAAAACAGGACAGAATCGACGCTGTATCCGCCACCGCCGCTGGCGCCATGACATAACTGGCATTTGGCAATGTAGACCTGTTTACCCCTAATGGTGTCAGCAGCTCTCTGCAGGTAGGGAATCCGTTCCAAACTCGCATTAACCGGTTTTGTTTTCGGCGGCACGTCTTTACCAACCCACAATATGTATGCAGTAAGTGCTTTCATCTCCAGCATGTTTGTGTCAAGCCTTTTTCCGTCCATGCTTCGGATCATACAATCATTGATACGAAATTGTATCGTTTCTAACATTCCGCTGCGGTTCCTGAAAAGAGGATAGTTGGCCGCCACTCCCATAAAGTTTGCACTGTAGGGTGCGGCTTTTGTCCCGGCTTCCAGGTGACAGCTTTGGCAATTCAACTGGTTTGAGATTTGCGCGACCATACCTTTCGGTCCCAGGTATTTCCTGGTATTGATGACCAGTTCCCTTCCATATCGGATGAGTGCTGCATCTGGTGACTGTTGTATTTCGGCCGTGTCTGGCGGTAATAACAACACAGCATTCATCGTGTCGGTTCTCTGCACTGCTTTGCCAGGTTGCGATTCAGGATTGCCTTTGAAATAAAGGACAGCCAGTGCCCCGCCCACACCAAGGCTGATTATCGCTATTTTCTTTAATGAGTATATGCGGTGTTGGTACATGAGACTAAACCGGAACTTATCTCACGAAACAGTAACCGCATCCCTTTTCCTGTGCCCTGCCAACTGCCCAAACCCCGGATGGAACAACATGAATGCCGGGTAAAACACCTGCTGCCCATTCTTTTTTTATTTCGGCGGCATTGCCGGAATTTCCGGCGGCAATGGCACTATACACAGTCATGGCTGCATCACAAACAAGGAATTGTACACCGCTTTCCTGCAATTCATTGATGCCTATCGACACTACACCAAAACCAGGAAATTTGTATGTCCCTGGTGCCGGATTCCAGAAAGGATTTTTAGATGGCGTCTGGTTGGTATTTACATCCTTTACATGAAACATTTCGCCGAGCTTGTATTTTTCCCAGAGATCGTTATTCAATGCAAAGGGTATAGCATTGTGCCTTAATACCACTACTACGCTGCAGTCACCGGGCGGCGTACCCGTGGCTTCATTTGTTAAAAGAAATACTCTTGGCCATGCAAACGGAAATTGCTGGTGGGGTTCTGTAACATCATAAACAATCCTGTGTTTGCCTTTTATTTTTTTCATCCAAAGCTCCGGGTCGCCTTCGTACCATGCGTCAATGCCTTCGGCAGAGGCGCTTATAGGTGCAGAAATCCCGGCGGTGCCGATTGCGGCCGCTCCAAGAGTAAGAGATTGCAGAAATTTTCTGCGCGGTTGCACATTTAGTCTGGACATAAATAGGAGTTAAATGGTTAATAGATCTGGTTTTCTTTTCCAGGGTTTACTTGGTTCAATTGATCCCATTTCCAGGACACACGAATTCCTTAAGGTTAGTGGTAAAGCCAGTTAAAGCTACAATGAAGGGTTCCCTTCGGGCTAACAATTGCTGTTCAAAGAATAGCAAAATTTGTTCAGGTGAGGCGGGTTAAACCAGTTTTGTTAAGAGGGAAGGTTTACAGCCAAATTTTTCAACAAAGCATTTTGTAAAATAGGAGGGACTGTTAAAGCCTGTCTGAAAAGCAATTTCTGTAATATTGGCTTTTTTTTGTTTTAGTAATACCAGCGCTTTGCTCATACGCAGATCGTTGACGAAATCATTAGGCGAACGGCCGGTCAATGCTTTTACCTTGCGGTATAGTTGCGGTCTGCTCACACAGATACCGCTACTCAGGTTATCGAGATGAAAATCCTGTTCTGATAAATTCGCTTCCGTAATGCCAAGTAATTTGGTGATGAATTCTTCTTCGGATACACTAAGCGGGCGGATATGATTTCCATGATTAAAAAGCTTTTCATCCCTGCAAAGCCTTTTTACCATGGCCGATGTTAGTACCTGGTTGTCTTGCACGGTTGTACTGAGACGATGAGCCAGTTTGATCGCTTCATTGAAAAAGTCACCGTCTTTCGTAAGGGGCTGTGATACGCTGACACCAATTTTGAAGACTATAGCCGGTGATTGTTGTTTCATATTTTTCGTCAATGCTTCCTGAATTTGAAGGGCACATTGTACGGCAAGTGTACTCTCGTTCAGAATCCCGATAAGGCTGTCATCTGCCTCCCATTTCATGATGCGGCCATCAAACGATTTGATTTTCTCAGCGATAATTTCCCTTGCCCAGTGTGGCGTAAGTAGCAGCGATAAATCTTCGGAGTTTTTTGCGACAGTAACACCATAAACCGACGCGACGAGGATATTCCTGTACCCATTATCCGGTGAGCCGTCGGCATTCAACACGTGACCATGATCTAATTTAACATCCCGGCCCATCATTTTTTCATACATGCCCGCGGCCACTTCTGATAAGGCACAGGCAACATTTCCATGCGCCAACTGGTGTACTTTTTCACAGCTGGCCGCATCGGGTCCTTCCATCAGGCAAAACACGGTGCCTTCCGCTTCATTTACCCAAAACTGGTGATATTTTACACCGTATTGATCCTGTACTCCGATATCAGCAATGTGTGCGGTTTTGACAGCTTCAATAGATATGTTGTCGAACTTATGAAAATCCATGAACAAAGGCATAGCAGACGTTTTTATAGTTTACACGATGCAGCATGTTAATTTTTCCCGGTTCGAAGGTGGACTCGAGATTTCTTTTTAAACACAACGATGAAAAGGACTTGTACTTTGATTCCCGCAGGTAATTATAGTGAAGAGACAAAAGATCATTGGCCGCCAGTTGAGAAAACATTACAGGTGGCTGCACCTGGAAGTCGTAAGTTTTGTTCATACAACTGCATTTGCGGTATCAAAACCTCTATTAAGTTAAGCATTTAAATAATAAGTTTAATGGGGCTGCATAAGTTTTCAGCCAGGTCCTATGTCGGGGGTAAATGTTTCTGTATCAGTATCTTTACACTCCACGATGGATTATATCATAGAATACCGGCGGTTTATTTATAGTCATTACCTCGCCGATGGTGTGCGTATTACCGCAGGTATCCTGTTGCCAACCCTGGTGCTTAGTTTTTACGGGTACCTCGACACAGGCACCTTTCTCTCACTGGGAGCCTTGTGTACTACTATTACCGATAATCCCGGCCCCATTCATCACCGGCGCAATGGATTATTGGCATGTTGCGGGATCATATTTATCGTTGCGCTCACTGTGGGATATTCCATGCCGTATACCTGGTTATTCATGGTCCTACTGCCCGTGTTTTGTTTTTTCTTTTCCATGATTGGTGTGTATGGCGCCAGGGCATCAGCCGTCGGGATCGCCGCCCTGCTGATGATGGTGATGATGTCGCACGAGGGATTGCAGGGCGGGGAAGTGTTCCGGTTCGCACTCTGCGTTTTAGCAGGTGGGCTTTGGTACACCTGTTTAAGCCTGTTGCTTTACAGCATCCGTCCCTATAAATTGATCCAGCAGTTATTGGGCGAGTATGTGTTGGCCGCCTCCAAATACCTGCGGGCGCGGGCCGAGTTTTATGCGACAGGTGCTGATATCGATCAGGGGTATGAAAACCTGATGCAGGCCCAGGTGGATGTACAACATAAGCAGGGCCAGGTGGCGGAGTTATTATTTAAAACACGCAGCATCGTAAAGGAGTCGACGCATACCAGCCGGATCCTGATGATGGTATTCCTTGATGTGTCGGACCTGCTGGAAAGAACGATGGCATCACACCTGGAATATAAAAAGCTGCACAGCTATTTTGATGATACCAACATCCTTTCGGAGTACCGGCAGCTGATACTGCTGCTTGCCGGTGAGTTGGATGAAATTGCCATTTCCCTGAGCAGTGGACGCGCCTCCGACTATGACGAACGTATTGACAGGCGGCTGGTGGAACAAAGAGAACAGCTACACCAGTTGCGTTTGAAGATTTTGAACCCAACCAACCTGGAGGGGTTTATTAGTCTACGCCATATACTTGATAGTATCGATGATATAGCCGCGCGGATCAGGACGCTACACCAATACACGTCCTACGATCCAAAACTGAAGAACCTCAAACTCGATACACCCGATCCTTCCCGTTATGTAACGCGCCAGACCATCGATCCCGAACAGTTCTGGTCTAATTTTTCGCTGCAGTCTAATATCTTTCGACATTCACTCCGACTAACAATAGCCGCAATGGCGGCTTATTTTGTGGGAAAGATCCTGCCCCTGGGTCATGGATACTGGGTGCTACTAACAGTGATCATTATTTTGAAGCCGGGATATAGCCTGAGTAAGCAAAGAAATGTTCAGCGGATTGTTGGAACACTCATCGGAGTAGCCATAGGCTGGGTGATCCTGTATTTTGTAAAAAACAATACGGCTATTTTTATTTTTCTTATAATCACGATGACGGCCGGATACAGTTTTATACGATGGAAGTATACCGTGGGTGTTGTTTTCATCACACTGTTCCTGTTGTTCATGTTCCAGATCCAGGAGCCGGCTGATTTCAATGATGTGATTGAAGAAAGGGTAGTTGATACCCTATTGGGTTGTGCCATCGGGTTCCTGGCCTCGTTGGTGTTACCACCCATCTGGGAAAGGCAGCGTATCGGTGACCTGATGCAGAAAGTGGTGATCGATATTGCTGATTATTTTGAAAATGTGGCCTGGGTTTTTACCGGTAAGCCCTACAATAGAGAGGTGTCGAAGGAAAATAGAAAGCATGCGTGGGTCTCACTGGCTAATCTGTCGGATGCATTTACACAGATGTTGTCGGAGCCAAAAAGTAAGCGGCGTGATTCCAGGGAATTTCATCGATTTGTAGTGTCCTCGCACATGCTGGTATCCCATCTTGCTACATTGAGCTACTATGCCGATACATTGAAAAAGGAATATATCATGGAGGACTATCGGCCCCTAATCGAGGCGAGTCTTGCCGAATTGAAAGCGGCAGGCAGGATACTCGACAACCCGGCTTATAATATACCTTCCCGTTCTGCCGATAATCCACAGGCATTGCTCGACAAAAAAGTGAATGCGCTGATGCAAACACGCCAGCAGGAATTGCAACAGGGTAAAATGGAATCAGAGAACAAACGCTATTTATCCAATTTCAAATCCATTACAGATCAGTTTTATTTTGTATACAAAACGGCGCAGGACTTATTGAAGATCTCAAAGAAATTAAGTCTTGCTGGTTTGTGAATACCGGGTTAAATGATCGGATTGTTCCGGTAGTTTTTGTAATTTCATAGCTCACCAAATAAAAAAGGAGGTATTCATGCAATCAACAGATAAATCATGGACGCCTTCGGTTATTATCGCGTAACCGGGCTTCTCCAAAAAATAATCTGTCCCAATAATGGGAGAGCCACCCCCGGGTGGCTTTTTTGCGTGCATGCGCGTGCGAAATTTTATATAAACCGTCCTTTTGGGGACGTCTTTTGTTTTCAAATGATATTCTCATTCTACCCATAAAGCGTCCCGATGGGACGCAATAAGTCTTCGCGAAACAGGCGAGGTGTTTTACAACCGCCGGGTCACCATCTCCCGTAGGGAGATTTGTTGGGTAGAAAACAAAGCGTCCCGATCGGACTCAATAAGTCTTCGCGAAACAGGCGAGGTATTTTTCAACCGCTAAGTCACCATCTCCCTTGAAAAGACTTGTTGGGTGTAAAACAAAGCGTCCCGATCAGACGCAATAAGTCTTCGCGAAACAGGCGAGGTATTTTACAACCGCCGGGTCACCATCTCCCCTGGGGAGACTTGTTGGGTAGAAAACAAAGCGTCCCGATCAGACGCAAAAAGTCTTCGCGAAACAGGCGAGGTATTTTTCAACCGCTAAGTCACCATCTCCCTTGGGGAGACTTGTTGGGTGGAAAACAAAGCGTCCCGATCAGACGCAAAAAGTCTTCGCGAAACAGGCGAGGTATTTTACAAC
>JAFAEM010000045.1 GCA_023424015.1 Bacteroidota bacterium
TCAAATGCGTCTGTTTGAAGAATCGGGATAGGAGCATGCTATCGAAAAAAACCAATTTTCAATCAGCAAACCCAAGCCAGACGCCAACTCTTTTTTCACATCTCAATTTCCCCGGACAGTAGTGATCTAGCATCTAGCATCTAGAATCTAGTATCTAGTACCCAGTTCATCCTTTCCCTCAATGCCGTAATATGTGCCACATGATGTTTTCCATGCCAGGCATACATACCGAGCAGGTACCAGAGTCGCATGGTTTTTTTATGTTCGGGGTGAAAAACCGTCCGGTTGTTCCAGTCATCGTCCCTGACATACTTTAAAGACTCATACCAGCGCGCATGCAGGGCGTGTAGCAATGTGATGGATAAATTGACAGGAAGTTTTTGTACATCATTCATTTCTGCCCAGAGCTTTTCTTCGTAGGGCTTAATGCTTGGGTTGTCCTCGGTCAGTGCCAGTTTAAAGCGACAATAGGCGTTGATATGGCTATCGGCAACATGATGAACCAGTTGATGAACCGTCCATCCACCTTCACGATAAGGAGTCTGCAGTTGTTGCTCGTCAAGATTGAGGATCGCGTTCTCCAGTGCCAGTGGCAGGAATTTAATGTCGGACAGCCATTCCACTTTTTTTTCAATAGAAAAGGGCTGTGCTTCATACTTACCAATGGGGTAACGAGGATCAACAAGCGTTGGCATATAGTCTATTTTAAAATCTCCAGTAATTCAACTTCAAACATCAGGGTGGCGCCACCTGGTATATCTCCACCAGCACCACGATCGCCATAAGCCAGATCTGAGGGGATCCATAAGCGCCAGTGACTTCCTTCCTGCATTAGCGGAATAGCGATCTGCCAACCTTTGATCAGAGAACGCAGAGGCGCTGAAAAAGGCTGATTTCTTTTAAAGGAACTGTCAAATTCCTTTCCATCGAGCAAAGCACCTTTATAATGCGCTTTTATTGAATCGGTGATCGAAGGCTTGGAACCCGTACCCTCCCGGATCACTTCGTATTGTATGCCTTCTGTAAGTGTTATCACCCCGGGTTTTTCTTTATTGGTTTGCATAAAAGCCTCACCCGCCTTTTTCTGCGCTTCAATCTTGTTGTTCATAAATTCTTTAAGTTTATTTTGAATACTCATAATCTAAAATTACATATCATGGGAAAGTAACACCATCATTAAAGTTTATACTCTCCCCTCCTGACTGCCAACTACAGACTACAGACTACTTTATTCATCTCTCAATGCGTGCCCCGTTAAATGTATAAACACATCTTCCATATTGGCTCTTTTCACTTCCCTGGGTCTTTCAAACCCTTCGGCAACCAGTTTGTCGATCATGGCGTCGGGTGAATCGAGTGCAACGATTTTGCCCGCATCGATGATGGCAATACGATTGCAAAGATATTCCGCTTCATCCATGTAATGTGTCGTGATGATCACAGTAGTGCCACGCTTCCTGATATCTTTTATAAGTTCCCACAGACTTCTGCGTGCCTGCGGATCGAGGCCGGTCGTGGGTTCATCCAGGAATATAATGCGGGGCTGGTTGATCAGGGTTGTGGCCACGGAAAATCTTTGCTTTTGCCCGCCGCTCAGATCCTTAAACTGAGATTTAGCTTTCTCTTTCAGGTTTACCGACTCCAGCAGTTCCATCGGTGACACGTCGCGGTTGTAGAGACCGGAGAAGAGTTCGATCAGCTGCAGAAGGTTTAAGCCAGGATAGTATCCGCTGGTCTGCAGTTGTACCCCAATGATCTTTTTTATTTCGCCAGGATCCACATCCAGGTCAAGGCCGTCGACGATCACTTTACCACTTGTTTTGCTGCGCAGGGTTTCGATGATCTCGAGAGTGGTTGATTTTCCGGCTCCATTTGGTCCCAGTAATCCAAATATCTCACCTTCGTGCACATCGAAAGAAATGCCCCTGACGGCCTGGAAATTTCCATAATTCTTTACTAGATCCTTTACCGAGATGATCGTGTTTTGTGCCATGTGGAGCAATTTATGTAAAAAGGATTAGACTGAGACGCAGTCGCCGCCTGACACTAGAAAACCAGTTCCATTCTAACGTCAGCAGTTTCAAATGGAGAATCTTTTACCTCTACATATTGGAAACCGTATTTCTCATATAGTTTTAACGCGGTTACCAGCTGGTGATTCGAAAACAGACTGATCTTACTCGCACCCAGCTCCTTTGCTTTAACCAGGCATGTTTCAATTAATTGCTTGCTTATGCCGCGACCACGATGCGTAGGGCTGACCGCCATTTTTGCAAGTTCATACTCACGGTCAGTATTTTTCATAAGCGCTGCCGATCCAATGATACTGTCGCCTGATCTTGCCAGCCAGATATGCCCACCCCTGCTGATGATCGTAGCAATTGGGTCGTTTAGCACGGCCAGGTCGTGAGATTCGCAAAGATGATATCCCTGGAGCCATTCAAGGTTCAGGTTTTTAAACTCATCTTGATAAACTTCATCATAATCTATTATCTCGACTG
This sequence comes from Bacteroidota bacterium, assembly GCA_023424015.1. Taxonomy (GTDB): domain Bacteria; phylum Bacteroidota; class Bacteroidia; order Chitinophagales; family Chitinophagaceae; genus Terrimonas_B. The sequence goes on from JAFAEM010000045.1 coordinate 2,502, forward strand.
GATCGAAGTTCATACTTCATGCATTTTAACTGATTTGTCCAGCTCTTCCATCATGTCCCGGCTGCCGATAAACATCGGGGTACGCTGGTGGAGTTCCGTAGGTTGAATATCAAGTATCCGTTGCCTGCCATCGGTGGCTTTCCCGCCGGCTACCTCCACGATAAAAGCAAAAGGATTGCATTCATACATCAGGCGCAGTTTTCCTAACGGTTTGTCGGTTGTGCCGGGATACATAAATATACCACCCTTGATAAGGTTGCGATGAACATCAGACACCATGCTGCCGATATACCGCTGCGTGTACGGGCCACCGGTATCTTTTTCCTTTTTTTGGCAAAGGTTGATATAATGTTGTACGCCTTTTTCGTACTTGAAAAAATTACCGTGATTCACCGAATAGATCTTTCCGGCGGGCGGACATTTGATATCCGGGTGACTGAGCGTAAACTCACCGATGGATGGATCCAGGGTAAAGCCGTTTACTCCTCTTCGGGTGGCATACACCAGCATAGTTGAGGATCCATAAACTATATATCCTGCGGCCACCTGCTGGGTACCTTTTTGTAAAAAATCTTCCAGGGTGGCTGGTGATCCTTGTTTTGATACCCTGCGGTAAATGCCAAATATCGTCCCGATCGATACATTCACGTCAATATTACCACTACCATCAAGCGGGTCAAACATGCAAACGTATTTTGAGTTTCTGCTCACCGGGTCATCGAAAACCACGTGATCATCGAGTTCTTCGCTCCCTATGCCCGCGCAGCTGATGCCATGTTGCAATACACCGGTAAACTGGTCATTCGCATACACATCGAGTTTCTTTACATCTTCACCCTGGACATTAATACTCCCTGCATCCCCCAGAATGTCAACAAGCCCGGCTTTGTTTACTTCAACATTAACCCGCTTGGCTGCCAGGCCCAGGTCGCGAAGCAGGCTACTAAGTTCACCCGTGGCATTGGGTATATGACGAAGTTGCTGGATCGTAAATTCATCGAGGGTAAGTATCTTCCGGTTGATATTCATCATAGTGGTTTGAAATGCTAACAAATGTAAGGTGTAATGCGGAAAACAGGAAGGCTTCGTGTAGCAGGCACACCGCGGGATGCAGTTTTTAACGACATTTGCAGCCTTATAAAATAGGTATTAAGCGAAAGAATGAAAGTCTTCAAATTTGGCGGCGCCTCCGTAAACAGTGTAGAAAGGATCAAGGCGGTGGGTGAAATATTAAAGCAATTTCCAGGCGAAAAATTGCTGGTCGTTATTTCTGCCATGGGTAAAACCACCAATGCGTTGGAAAAGGTAGTGCATGCTTTTTTTGATGGTAAAAAGGAAGAAGCCCTTCAGTTGTTTGACCAGGTAAAGCGGCAGCACCTGACTACCGCCAATTATTTACTGGTCACGCACTCGCGGGCCTGTGAGCAACAATTAGTTGATTTTTTTACAGAAGTTGAATGGCTCTTACACGATCAGCCTGTCAGGAATTTCGATTACTATTATGACCAGGTGGTTTGCGTCGGTGAATTGCTATCTACTGCTATTATCAGTCATTACCTTAACGAGATCGGGATCAGTAACAAATGGCTCGATGTACGGGATATCTTCCGTACTGATGATAATTTCCGGGATGCTGGAATTGATTGGGGTTTTACGAATAATAGGGTTCAGTCCGAAGTGAAACCACTGTTTTCTCAAACTGATATTGTACTTACACAGGGCTTTATTGGAGCGACGGATGAAAATGAAAGTACCACCCTTGGTCGCGAAGGCAGTGATTACTCAGGCTCGGTTTTCGCCAGTATGCTGGATGCGGAAAGTCAAACCATATGGAAAGATGTAGAAAGCGTGATGAATGCTGACCCGAAGCAGTTTCCCAATGCACAACCCATTCCTGAGTTAAATTATGCTGAAGTGATAGAGATGGCCTATTATGGCGCTCAGGTCATTCATCCAAAGACTATCAAACCGTTGCAGAATAAAAGTATTCCTTTGTTTGTAAAATGTTTCCTGAACCCTGCACTGCCAGGTACTGTTATCCATAATCAAAAGCTCAAACAGCTTCCTCCGATTATTGTATTAAAGGAAAACCAGGTCCTGATAGAGTTTTTGTCAAAAGACTTTTCTTTTGTTGGCGACCATCATACAACGCAATTATATCGATTGCTTGGCGAGCTGAAGTTAACACCAAGCCTTACCCAGAACGGCGCCATCAGTTTGCTTTGTGTATTTGACGATCATGCTGAAAAGATTGAATCGCTGGCGCTTGGTGCTGCTGATATTTTTGATGTGCAGGTTGCAAGAAATCTTTCACTTCTCACCATCAGGCATTATACGAGCGATGTTTTGAATAAGTTAATAAACGGGAAGAAGATACTGCTCAAACAACAGACCCGTGATACCGTACAGGTAGTTTATTGATTATCGTAATCGAAAAGCCTGAGTAAAATACTAAAGTATTAATCTGCTCCCCCACCAACGGTAACTGTTTGTACCATTCTTTTAGGTACTGGCTTATCATGCAGGAGCGCCGGTTTCCATTCTGGCATTTTTTCGAGTCGATTAATGAGTATGTCGTTAAACTCATCATCTTTCATGCCTTTTAAAACCTTAAAATTTGTGGGAGTTCCATCTTTGTCGATGATAAATTCGACCTGTACATATGCCTTTGTGATATCCTCAGGGAGAAACTCAACCATTTCTTTGCCGAGCTTATCAAGATAAGCCATAAACTCTTTTCCCCCTCCTGGAAATTCCGGCCAGGAATGAACCGCTTCTGTCAGCCCGGTAATATTCCTGGTACGATGTACCATCGGCGGCTTCCTGACTTTTTTAGGTGCTGCTTCTTTATTGCCCGGTGCACCACTTATTGTGTACTCACCTTTATCGTTTATAAGCACTACAGGTAATTGCTTATGCTTTTCAAAATAATTGAAAGCGCCTTCCAGTCTTGAAGCGAATTTTATCAACTCATCATCGCCCTTGGCAAAATTTTCAAGATAACGTACACTCCGGGCTACATTGTAACGTATCGGGAAAATATGTACCGGTATATAATCCTGGCCCTGGTTTTTGGCGTGAGCAGCGAGGATATATACTTCATCAATTTGTTTATCTGTAAGTGGAATACATCCAACCGTAACGCAACTGCCATGTATGTATATTGCACCGCCTGGACGAAGAGAATCACTTAGAATACGATCTGAAAGATTCGGGTAGTTCAGACCCAGCGATAAATAATACTGGCTGCGCGGGTTGAATTCATTGATATAATAAAAACCTTCGGGAACCTGGTAATCTCCCTCCAGTCTTTTGGGACCCAGGGTACCTGCAAGTGCACAAACTTTGTAAGTCTTGAAAAGTTTAAACTGATCTTTTATATCATTTTTCACCCATACTTCCAGTTGGCTGTCATATTTGAAAGAACGGATATAAATGTATTTCGCCGGCCATTCCAGGTTTTTAGCCTCGAACTGTTTTTGTAGTGTGTCTTCTTTCCGACGGAATGATTCGTCAGGCCGTGAAAATGTTTTTTGATAATCAATAAAGGATGTGTGAGATGATCCTCCCCGGTAGGAAAGTTGTGCCGTTGCTGCAACACCAAAGCCTAATACGCATGCCAGGGATGTAATGAGGTTTTTCATACTGCAGACCTAATGACTTTAACGATTGATAATCTGATTTATTTCCTCGGAATTGATATTTGTAAAGATAAGGCCATCACCCCGAAGTCCGAACCGATATCCACATGGTCTGGATAAAATTTAACAACCCCTGGGAAACCCTGTATTCCCGGCCCGGAATCGTACTTTGTAATGGCAACAATTGCGCCGGTATTAGTACGAGGTATTTATAAGTTACCCCTCGCTTCCTGCTCTCTTTCAATGGCTTCAAACAGCGCTTTAAAATTCCCCTTTCCAAAGCTTTTTGCGCCTTTTCGTTGGATAATTTCAAAGAACAGTGTTGGCCGGTCCTGAACAGGTTTGGAGAACAATTGTAAGAGGTAGCCTTCATTGTCACGGTCGACAAGAATGCCCAGTTCCTTCAACGGTTCCACGTCTTCATCGATCTTCCCTACCCGGCTGAGCAGGTCGTCATAGTAAGTGGTTGGAACCTGGAGAAATTCCACACCCCGGCTCATCAGGTCTTTAACGGTAGTCACGATGTCATTTGTTGCCAGGGCTACATGCTGTACCCCTTCCCCCTTATAAAATTCAAGAAACTCCTCCACCTGGGATTTTTTCTTTCCTTCTGCCGGTTCGTTGATCGGGAATTTTACAAAGCCATTTCCGCTGCTCATCACTTTACTCATTAATGCAGAATATTCGGTTGAAATATCCTCATCATCGAAACTGAGAATATTTTTAAACCCCATCACGTCTTCATAAAATTTCACCCAGGGGTTCATGCCATTCCAGTCGACATTTCCCACGCAATGGTCGACATATAATAACCCGGTGTCGTTGGATTTAAAATGCGGAAGACTCCAGGGCCTATAACCGGGCATAAATGCACCCTTGTAATTTTTACGCTCGATAAATAGATGCACGGTATCTCCGTAAGTATGGATGCCACTCATTACCACTTCACCATCATCATCAGTGAGCCTTTGTGGCGCTAAATAACTCTTTGCCCCGCGTTTTATCGTTTCCTCCCAGGCTTTTTTCGCGTCGCTGACGCGAAGAGAAATGGCTTTCACTCCGTCACCATGTTTATAGATATGGTCGGCCATGGGATTATCGGGGCGTAGGGGTGTTGTCAGTACAAAAGTTAGTTTATGCTGGCGAACCGCATAACTCGTCTGGTCGCGCACGCCGGTTTCGGGCCCGGCATAGGCCAGAGGCTGAAATCCAAACGCTGATAAATAATAATGCACAGCCTGTTTGGCATTGCCAACATAAAACTCGACATAGTCGGTGCCTTCCAGCGGCAGAAAATCGGTTGAAGTATCTGCGGATTTATTTGCTAAAGTAGATGACATGTTATAAAGCTTTCGTTGAGATTATGAAGTAAAACAGTATGAAGGAATCTGGGTGGATGTGACAATTATTTGCACACGGAGTCCATGGCAAGGGTTTCCATTAGCAGGTTGAAATTGCTGCGCTGATCCGGGAAGCGTTTATATGGAAAGTCGGGTCGCATAGAAACACAAAGATAGAAAAAGGTTGGAAACTGTTTTATTTTCCAAGTGCATGTTCGAGGCAACATTGGTAATTATTATGTTGAAGCGTGCAGACTTTAATAGGATGGAGTCTCAGACCAGGTGACGAAACCTGCCTCGGGAAAAAACATTTGTCGTCCGTGTTTTACTCATGGTTTTCCCAGGAATTTGTGCTACTAGATGTCAGAAGCATAAAGTGTCTGACATGTCTTAGAATCCGGCACCAATAAAAAAACATTTGTCGCCCGTGTTTTACTCATGGTTTTCCCAAGAATTTGTGCTACTAGATGTCAGAAGCATAAAGTGTCTGACAGGTATCCATCGATCAAGGAAATCTATCGCATCCTGAAGTTTACCTGTTTCGTTTGTGGCAATATCAGGAAACAGTCTTTTATACCTGTCGATGAAGTCTATACAAAAAAAATATTCCTGCTGCCTTCATCCCCAAATTTTAAAACCTCTACTCTGTGCAAGCCCGCTGCTCCCTATCTTTGCGCCATGCAAAAAATCGGTATTCTAGGTGGCGGTCAATTGGGCCGGATGTTACTGCAGGCAGCAGCAAATTACCCGGTCGAAACCTATCTCATGGAAAATGACCCCGAATGCCCGGCTGCTCATCTTTGTCATCATTTTATAATCGGTGATATTCGCAACTTCGACCATGTTTACGCTTTTGGAAAAGACCTTGACGCCATCACCATCGAAATTGAAAACGTCAATACCGAAGCACTCGAGAAACTGGAATTGGAAGGAAAGAAAATTTATCCCAGGCCTTCCGTCCTGAAAACAATAAAAAACAAGATCCTTCAAAAAGAATATTACCGCCAGCACGATATCCCCTCACCGACTTTCAGGGTCACACAAAACATAGCAGAATTGAACCAGGCCCAGGATTTCCTGCCGGCAGTACACAAACTCGGAGAAGGTGGCTATGATGGACGTGGAGTTCAGCTGATCCGTTCTGCGACGGATCTCGAAAAGGGTTTTGATGCGGCCGCTGTGCTCGAAAAAATGGTGGACATCAAAAAGGAGATCGCCATCATGGTGGCCATCGATGAGAAAAACGAGACAGCTCTCTACCCTCCCGTGGAAATGCTATTTGATAAGGACTTAAACCTCCTGGATTACCAGCTTTGCCCCGCAGAAATTGATGAACGAACACTCTGGACCATTGAAGCCGTTGCTTTGTCTGTAGTGCGTAATTTTAAATCACCGGGGCTTTTCGCCATAGAATTATTTATCGATAAAAATGGTGACGTGTTGGTCAACGAGACTGCACCGCGGGTTCACAACAGCGGGCACCATACCATCGAAGCGCATTATTGCTCTCAGTACGATATGCTTTGGCGCATCATGTTGGGATACCCCCTGGGAAATACTGACGCCATCCTTCCATCTATCATGGTCAATATTATCGGGGCTGAAGGATTTAGCGGGAAAGTTAGGTATGAAGGCCTGGAAGAGACTTTACAGATTGAAAACGCCTTTGTCCACCTGTACGGTAAAAAACAGACCAAACCAGGACGCAAAATGGGACATGTCACGATACTAAGCCGGGATAAACAAGACCTTCTGTACCAGTCCAACAAAGTGAAACGAACTTTGTTATCAAAATCCTGATAACCGGTCATCCTATTCTAATGCCGCTCATCAAGGTAGTATTTGAGACCGCAGGATAGGCAAAGCTTTGACGTCCAATAGCAATCCAATTGAATAACCTGGTATTTTATTCATTTTGATTTACATCCATTAATCGCTCGTTACAAGCGACGGAGCCACAACATATTAAATAATTTCAAGTGAAACGACCAACAGCATTCTGGAGATATTCATTAGTAGTAAGTTTATTTTTAGGACTGGCAGCATGTGGTTCTAAGGAAAAAAAGATTGCAGCCCCAACCGGTGGTTCAGCCCGCCAGGAGGTTGTGACCGGGGTAGACGCCTATGTAGTAAAAACAGAAGCCTTTGGTGAGAATATTGAAGTGCCGGGTTCTATCATTGCCAACGAAACTACCGAAATACACCCTGAAGTTTCGGGCCGCATCACCCAACTTAATATTGCCGAAGGACGATACGTTCAAAAAGGTGCATTGCTGGCAAAACTTTATGATGCCGATCTGCAGGCACAACTAAAAAAGCTTCAGGTACAACTGGATATTGCAAAAACCAATGAAGAGCGTTCAGGGCAGTTATTAAAAATTCAGGGTATCAGTCAGGCCGACTACGACGCGAGCCTGCTCAATGTAAATAATATCAAAGCAGATATTGATATCGTCAGGACAGATATTTCCAGGACGGAGATCCGTGCCCCGTTCAGTGGCAAACTCGGTTTGAAAAATATCAGCCCCGGTGCTTATGTTACGCCATCCACAGTGATCGCAACCATCAATCAAACCGACCAGCTTAAACTTGACTTTACAGTGCCTGAGAAATATACGGGTAATATTAAACCAGGTCAGACCGTGACCTTCACTTTTGAAGGATCATCTAAGAAATACACAGCAAAAATTACGGCCACCGAGTCCTCGGTAGCGGAAAATACGAGAAGCCTGAAAGTGCGGTCTGTCATCCAAACCAAGGATGAAAAACTCCTTCCCGGCGCATTTGCAAAAGTACAACTGAGCTTCGCACCCGACCCCAATACCATCCTGATCCCTTCCCAGGCTGTCATACCACAGGCCAGGGAAAAAAAGGTGATCACTTATCACAACGGAACGGCCTTGTTTAAAATCGTGACAACGGGTGTTCGTGATTCCGCCCGGATACAGGTAACAACCGGGCTGTTACCTGGCGATACGGTTGTATTGACAGGTCTTCTAAGTATCAGACCTGAAGGAAAACTGAAAATAAACAGGATTGTCAACTAGAATCTAATTATGGTTTAAGGTTTGTGGTTTGGAAAGAACCTGGTGAAACTGTGTTCTATAAAGCAACTAAACGGTAAGCCTCAAAAAACGATTTATAATGAACATCTCCGAGCTTAGCTTACGAAGGCCAGTCCTGGCAATAGTAATGAATGTTATTATCGTGGTGTTTGGGATCATCGGGTTCAGGTTCCTGGGTATCCGCGATTACCCAGCCATTGACCCGCCTAATATCAGCGTAAGCACCTCCTATGCCGGTGCCAATGCGGATATTATTGAAACACAGATTACCGAGCCGCTTGAAGAAGCCATCAATGGTATTGCCGGGATTAAAAATATTACTTCCAGCAGTAGTAATGGTACCAGCCGGATAAATGTCGAATTTGAATTAGGTGTTGACCTGGAAGCAGCTGCCAATGATGTGAGAGATAAAGTTTCCCGTGCACAGAGAAACTTACCACCTGACCTCGAAGCTCCACCCGTCGTTTCAAAAGCAGATGCCAGTTCTGATGCGATCCTTTCGATGACGGTGCAAAGTCATACCCGCAACCAGTTGCAGATTACAGAATACGCCAACAACGTATTGCTGGAAAGACTTCAAACCATTCCGGGTGTTAGTGGTATCCAGATTTGGGGTGAGAAACGTTATGCCATGCGTATCTGGATCGATCCCGCCAAGCTAAGCGGTTTCGGTATCACAGCCGGTGATGTACAGGATGCATTGAGACGTGAAAATGTGGAATTACCTTCCGGTAAATTATCGGGTAACGCTACCGAACTCACTGTTCGCACATTTGGTCGATTAGATACAGAAGAAGATTTTGAAAATGTTATCATCCGCAATGTGAACGGGGCGGATGTTAAGATCAAGGATATTGGGGATGTTGTACTCGGGCCGGAGAATGAAGAGACCATTTTGAAAGAAAGCGGTATACCCATGATCGCGCTTGCCATCGTTCCGCAGCCGGGTTCAAATTATGTGGAGATATCCGACGAGTTTTACAGAAGACTTGACCAGATCAAAAAAGATGTACCTGAAGATATAAAGATCAATATCGCGCTTGACCAGACTAGGTTTATCAAAAAATCGATCGCAGAAGTGGAAGAAACCCTGATCATCGCGATTGTACTCGTGATACTGATCATTTACCTGTTCTTCCGTGACTGGCTAATTGCGCTTCGTCCTTTGATCGATATCCCCGTTTCCCTGATTGGCGCCTTCTTTATCATGTACCTGATGGGCTACACCATCAATGTGCTATCATTGCTGGCCATTGTACTGGCTACAGGTCTTGTGGTTGACGACGGGATCGTGGTTACGGAAAACATCTATAAAAAGATGGAACGTGGTATGGGAAAATGGCAGGCAGCCAGAGAAGGATCCAAGGAAATTTATTTCGCTGTTATTGCAACATCTATTACCCTGGCAGTAGTATTCCTTCCGATCATCTTTCTGCAGGGATTTGTAGGAAGCCTTTTCCGTGAATTTGGTATCGTGGTAGCGGGTGCGGTATTGATTTCAGCATTTGTGTCACTGACGCTAACTCCGGTGCTTAACGTTAAACTCACCCGAAAAAATATTCATAAGCATTCCTGGTTTTATAATAAGACTGAACCGTTTTTCCGTGGTATGGAAAGTGGTTATCAGAGACTGCTGTCAAAGTTCATGAAAGTACGCTGGCTCGCGTTTGTTATCGTTGCGATTTGTGGACTTGTGATCTTTTTAATCGGCGGCAAGCTACAATCAGAACTGGCTCCTATGGAAGACAGAAGCCAGTTCCGTCTATCCCTTACAGCTCCCGAGGGTACATCTTTTGATGCTATGGATGCCTATGTTACAAAAGTGACCAACCTGATGCTGGATTCCGTTCCTGAAAAAATAACGGTACTCAGTGTGACAGCACCGGGTTTCTCTGGTTCAGGTAATGCCAATACTGGTTTTGTACGTGTGACTCTGGTGGATCCTCCTGAGCGCGAACGTTCCCAAAAGGAGATCGTGAACATGGTCAACCGAAACCTGCCAAAATACAATGAAGGACGAGCTTTCGCGATCGAAGAACAAACCATTGCTGTAAACCGTCGTGGTGGTCAGCCGGTATCCTTTGTACTGCAGAATAATAATTTCAGTAAGCTAACAGAAATGCTGCCCAAATTTTTGGAAGAAGCCAATAAAAGTAATGTCCTGCAACAGGTAGATGCGGATCTGAAATTCAACAAACCCGAACTGCGGGTCCAGATCGATAGGCTGAAAGCCAGTGAACTTGGCGTAAGTGTTAGTGATATATCCGAAACATTACAGCTTGCCTATAGTAACCGTCGTCTCGGCTATTTTACAAAGGACGGGAAACAATATCAGGTGATGGGCCAGGTAGCGCGGGCCAACCGGGATGATCCTGATGATCTGAAAGCACTTTTTGTTCGTAACAACCGTAATGAACTGATCAGTATGGACAATCTCGTGAAAATCGAGGAGTCCAATACACCACCAACCATTTATCACTTCAACAGGTATAAATCAGCGACAATCTCCGCCAATGTTGTACCAGGAAAAACCATCGGTGATGGTATCGAGGAAATGCAAAAGATCGCTGACAAGTTACTGGATGAATCGTTTTCCACGTCTCTGTCCGGTGCCTCAAGGGATTTTGCAGAGAGCAGCAGCAATACCAGCTTTGCCTTCCTGCTTGCGTTGGGTCTTATTTTCCTGATCCTCGCAGCCCAGTTCGAGAGTTTTGTCGACCCAATCATCATCATGGTCACAGTACCGCTGGCAATAGCAGGTGCCGTACTTACCTTATGGCTATTGGGACATACTCTCAATATCTTTTCACAAATCGGTATGATCATGTTGATCGGTCTGGTAACGAAGAATGGTATCCTGATCGTTGAATTTGCCAATCAAAACCGGATGAAGGGAATGGAAAAAACGGAGGCAGCTGTTTTTTCAGCGGTACAGCGTCTGCGTCCAATCCTGATGACGAGCCTGGCCATGTCACTGGGTGCCCTGCCCCTCGCATTGTCACTGGGTGCCGCAGCCACCAGCCGTATCCCGCTGGGTGTTGTGATCGTAGGTGGTATTATGTTTTCATTGGTTTTAACCCTGTTTGTCTTACCCGCGATGTATACCTATATGTCTAGCAAGAAAAAAATAAGTGAGATGGAGAAGTTGTATCCTACCGAGGAAAGCACGGTGAAATTTCAGCAGACTGAAAAAGAAACGGAGACAGTTTAATCAATTAATAGAGCAGCGGATGGCGCGAATGAAGCGAAAAATAAAAAGAAGTAAAATTATTAAATGAAAAAGGGTTTTATACTGTTAGCATTGGCGTTGATTATTGGATCCGTACCATCCTGGGGTCAAAGAATGCTGACACTGGAAGAAGCGATAGCGACAGCGTTACATAACAATTACGATATACAATTATCAAAAAATGATTCAATGGTGGCCGCGCTGGATTATTCTTACCGCAACGCCGCTTTCTTACCCACATTGAATGGCCTTGCGTCCACTACATGGAATGACAACAACCAGCGTCAGACCCTGGCAGATGGTTCTAAAAGGGAACAAAAAAGTATCAAGTCACACAACTCCGCTGCCTCAGCCCAACTTAACTGGACTTTATTCGACGGGTTAAAAATGTTCGCGATACGTGATAAAGCGGCTGAGTATATCCAGCTTGGATCACTGGGGATCAAAAACCAGGTCGTAAATAGTGTTGCGTCCGTAATTAGCACCTACTATAACATCGTTCGTCAAAAACAACAACTGAAAGCTGTTGAGGAACAAATAGCGCTCAACGAGGAACGGGTAAGGCTTTCACAATACAAACTGGATATTGGTACCGGCGCCAAGCCCGATCTACTACAAAGTAAAGTAGACCTTAACGAACAAAAGGCACTGAAACTGGAGCAGCTTACCCTGATCGAACAGTTGAAGGAACAGTTGATACAAGTTATGAATGTCGCTCCGGGTTTATCTTTTGAAGTAAGCGATTCCATTCCCCTCAATACAACGATTGGCCTGGGTGAGATCCAGGAAGACCTGGAGCGAAGCAACCCGCAGTTATTGATAGCTCAAAAAAATATTGATATCGCAAGGTTAACACTCAGGGAACGAAAAGCAGATCGTTTCCCAATATTGTCATTCAACTCTGCATATAATTACAGCAAGACAGATAATAAAAAAGTGATCAATCCCTTCTCCCCTCTTTTCAACCAGTCCAACGGATTGAACTACGGCTTTTCGGCAACCATCCCGATCTTCAACAGGTTTACTGTTAAACGCCAGATCAAACAGGCCGAACTGGATATTCAATACCAGCAGTTGATTTTCGAGAACCAGCGTTCTGTGCTCAACCTGGATATTATTACAGCATTTAAGAATTACGAGTTGCAGAAGAAAGCACTCGCCCTCGAAGAAGAAAATATTTTACTCGCCAGGGAAAATGTCGACATCGTTTTTCAGACCTATAAACTGGGGGCAGCTACTTTGGTGCAATTGAGAGAGGCGCAAAACAGCCTGGAAACTGCCAATAACCGGCTGATCGCAGCACGCTATGCCATGAAACTTGCAGAAACAGAGTTGCTGCGGTTGAAAGGTGTATTACAATAAGTTTGAAGTTTGTTGTTTGTGGATGGGCGTCGTAGCTTTGGCAGACCCTGGATCAGCTTATACCTAAAATTTCATCATGAACCAGCTATTTGAATATCTTCAATAAAAGGGCAGAAATTCAAAGACAGAAAATAATGACTAAACGGCATACCCCCAACCGCAAACTGCAAACCACAAACCGCAAACAGGAGAATCCCCTCGTCGGCATCATCATGGGCAGTGACAGTGACCTACCAATCATGCAGGCCGCAGCGGAAATGTTGAAGCAATTTGGAATCTCTTTCGAGTTAACTGTTGTTTCGGCGCATCGCACGCCGCTTCGAATGGTCGAATATGCACAGAAAGCAAAAGATCGTGGTTTAAAAGCGATCATCGCGGGTGCAGGCGGCGCAGCACATCTTCCGGGTATGGTGGCTTCTATTACTTCATTGCCGGTGGTTGGAGTGCCTATTAAATCATCCAACTCTATCGATGGTTGGGATTCGGTTTTATCTATCCTGCAAATGCCAAACGGCGTGCCTGTTGCCACCGTCGCTTTGAATGCAGCTAAGAATGCCGGCATCCTGGCTGCGCAGATCATCGGTGCAGGTAATGAAAACATTTATCAAAAAATCTCTGAATATAAAATCTCTCTTAACAAAGAGGTCATCGGCAAAGTTGCTAAGCTAAAAAAAGAAGGATGGGAAAACCGTTTTGACTGAGCACATTGTCATTTTTCCATCAGATAAGCTCCGGATTATTATCTTTCGATTAACCAACAATTCTCCATAGAATAAATCGAAAAAATTTTGGCACATAAGCTGTGAGACTGTATTTTTGCACCCCCATTCAGGAGACTATCCATGATGGACGGCTGATTCCGTAGCTCAGTTGGTAGAGCAATACACTTTTAATGTATGGGCCCTGGGTTCGAGTCCCAGCGGGATCACAAAGACTCTGATAAATCAGGGTCTTTTTTTATACCCCGGTTTTTTGCGTCGTTCCCTTATTACCAAGTGGTAAATGCCAAAAATTAAAGTAGGTTTGCTCAAATAATTGGCAACATGTCATCATATTTCAGGGATAAAGTGGTTATAGTGACCGGCGGTACCGATGGAATTGGCAAAGCATTGGTTGACGATCTTTTACAGGCCGGCGCCAAAGTGGCCACTTGCGGGCGCGACCACGACAAATTGTACCGCCTCCAGTCCACCTATCCGTCTTCATTTCTTCACACTATGGTAGCAGATGTGAGCAGCGAAAATGACTGCCGGCGTTTCATCGAAACTACTTTGAAAGTTTTTGGGGCGATCGATATCCTGATCAATAATGCCGGCATATCGATGAGAGCATTGCTAAAAGATGCTTCTACTGAAGTAATGAGGAAAGTGATGGACATAAACTTCTTCGGAGCCGTGTACTGCACCAAATATGCCCTTCCATCTATTGTTGAAAGAAAAGGAACAATTGTCGGCATTACCTCCATTGCAGGCTATAGAGGCTTGCCTGGCCGGAGCGCATACTCAGCCAGTAAATACGCATTACAGGGTTGGCTTGAATCAGTGAGAACCGAACTCCTCAACGATGATGTACATGTAATGTGGGTGAGTCCCGGTTACACATCCAGTAATATCAGGAATGCCGCGCTTAATAAAGATGCCGAGTCGCATGGCGAAACGCCCTTCGACGAAAGTAAATTGATGAGCGCTGAAGAATGCGCCCGCAGAATACTGAAAGCAATTGAGAAAAAACGCAGGACACTGGTGATGACCTTTATGGGCAAACAGACAGTGTTTGTCAACAGGTTTTTCCCCCGGCTGGCCGACAGGCTGACCTATAAATTTTTCTTTAAAAACGGAGAACTGGTAAAATGAGTCAGTAGTCGTTAGTCTGGAGTCTGCAATCGTTTTTTAGGCTGACTCCCAACTATTGACTCCCGGCTCCTGACTATTCAAACATGCCATTAATCACGCTTACTTCCGATATTGGCCACCAGGACTACCTCGTCGCTGCGATAAAAGCTCAGCTATTGCAGATCGACCCTTCGTTTAATATTATAGACATTTCTCATTCTATCGCGCCTTTCAACTATCCGCAGGCGGCCTATATCTGTCGCAGCGCGTTTAAAAATTTCCCGGATTATACCTACCACCTGGTTTTGGTAAATCTTTTCGAGAAAAAGCCGGAAAACCTGTTACTGGCATTTCATCATAACCAGTATTTTCTTTGTGCCGACAACGGCCTGCTGACGATGATCCTCGAGGAAAAGCCGGAGATGGTAATGGGCATACCACTTGATAAGCGGGCAAATAAAAATACCACCTATTGCGTTGGAATAATGGGCAGGGTGGTCACCCAGTTGGCACAGGGCGAGCCGATCAGTAGCATCGGCGTTCCCGATATAGAATATATCGAAAAAAATCACCTCCGCCCCCTCCAGGATAATAACTGGATCGAGGGTCAGATTATCTTCATCGACAATTTTGAAAACGTGATCGTCAATATTACCCGCGAGCAGTTTGAAGAGCAGCGTAAAGGAAGAAGTTTCCGTATCGTTTTCAAGCGGGATGAAGTGATCGACCGGATTTCCGAAACCTATGCGGATGTGCATCCCGGCGAAAAACTGGCCCTGTTCAATAGTGCCGGCTATCTTGAGATTGCCATCAATAAGGGCAATGCGGCTGGCCTGTTTGGATTGAAAGGGTTTTCAGAAAAAGCCGGGAAAGCCGAAAGTATCATTCAAAATCAATTATTTTACCAGACAGTTCGGGTGTTTTTTGAGTAGGCGTATTGCACCTTTTTTAACCTTTAAACCCCTATTTTTGCTAGCTTTATTTCGGGCAGAGCCTGGATGAAGCCGAATAAAACTCAACTCTTTATGAATTTTAAGAAAGTCAACAACCTCACCGGGTGGGCGGTGTTCCTGGCCGCTCTTGCCACTTATGTTTTAACCCGCGAGGCAAGAGGTAGTCTTTGGGATACCGGCGAATTTATCGCTAGCGCGCAAAAATTGCAGCTACCACACCCTCCCGGAGCTCCCTTTTTCGTTTTACTGGGCCGCTTTTTTATTATTCTGTTTGGTGACAACGGCATGACGGCAGCCAGTGCGGTCAATTTCATGTCGGCCCTGGCGAGCGCGGCAACTATCTTATTTCTTTTCTGGAGCATCACACACTTCGCACGTAAAATGTTTGTAGGCGTGGGGGAAACATTGAATAGCCATCAGTTGTTTACCACCATGGCTGCCGGTGTGGTGGGAGCCCTGGCTTATACTTTCAGTGATTCTTTCTGGTACAGTGCAGTGGAAGGTGAAGTGTATGCCCTTTCCTCATTCTTTACGGCCCTGGTATTCTGGGCTATGTTGAAATGGGAACATGCAGATGAACATGCTCAAAACGATCCTTTCGCCCGGGCGCGCTCTGACCGGTGGATCGTCTTTCTTTTCTTCATGATGGGTTTATCTATCGGTGTGCACCTGCTCAACCTTTTGACTATACCTGCCATCGTTCTGATATATTACTATCGCCGCTACCAGCCCAGTACAAAAGGTGCGGTCATTGCATTCCTGGTAGGATGTCTTATCACCGGCATCGTACAGGTCGCCATCATACAATATTCAATGAAAGCTGCGGGAATGTTTGACGTGTTCTTCGTGAATTCCTTCAAAATGCCATTCTTCTCCGGCTTTGCTATTTATTTTATTGCACTGGCAGCAGTGATCGGCTGGGCGCTCACTTTTAGGGAATCAAATCTATCTAAGACTAAGTTAACCATCTGGTTCGTCCTGTTCCTCGGATTGTCAGCCCTTCCATTTTTCATGAGTGTAGGCTCCGGTGGTGCCAAGTTTGGTAAATTCCTGCTTGTATCTGTTGTAGCAGTTGTGGTAGGATATTTCATGAAACCCGGAGCCCTGAGAGTCCTGAAACTTTCTCTCTGGTGCTACTCTTTTATGATGCTGGGTTATTTTGTTTATTTCACCGCAATGATTCGCTCCAATGCAGATCCCGCGGTTGATATGAACAATGTAGACAACCCGATCAACCTCGTTTACTATCTGAGCCGCGAACAATATGGTAGCGCTCCCCTGGTTTATGGTCCGCACTACGCCGCGGAGGTTGCCCGCGATGAAAATGGTTATGTGAAGATCATCGAAGGCGAAATGAAATATGTGAAAGGCAAGGACAGGTATATTCCCATCGGTCCAGCCAGGGAATATGGGTATGAAAGCGCCGACAAACAACTCTTTCCACGAATCTGGGATTCGAGCGATGATCAGCAGCACGCTTATTTCTATGCCCAATGGCTCGGATTAGGACAAACACAGGATCCGCAAACAGGCCAAACCAGGTATGAGCCACCCACCTATGGCGACAACCTCGAATGGTTCTTTACGTATCAAACCGGTCTGATGTACTGGCGTTATTTTATGTGGAATTTTGCAGGCCGTCAAAACGATATCCAGGGTATGGGAAGTGTCAGGGATGGTAACTGGATCAGCGGTATTCCATTTATTGATAACGGCAGACTGGGCGATCAAAGTCAATTGCCCGACAGTATAAAAAATAACAAAGCCAACAATAAGCTATTCATGCTGCCATTTATCCTGGGCATTGTTGGTTGTATTTATCAATACCTGAAAAACAGAAAGGACTGGATCGTAAGCTTCCTGCTGTTCTTTTTTACCGGTATTGCCGTGGTATTGTACCTCAACCAGCCGGGTAACCAGCCAAGGGAACGTGACTACGCATATGTAGGGTCCTTTTATGCCTTTGCCATTTGGATTGGACTGGCCGTGGTGGCTTTTGTCAGATCAGCGCGTGAAAAGGCTGATCAGTTAGGTTTCAAAAACCTGCTTTTGTATGGCTCGGCACTCACCTTTATCATTACACTGATGAGCTCACTCCGGGGATCACCCGGTTCCACTTTAATGACCTGTCTTTATGTGACAGCGCTGTATGCTTTGATAACCATCGGCCTCACATTCATTATACGAGCTGTTTCATCTGGTGGAACAAACTGGAAAATGGTGAACATTTCAACCTCCGTGTTATGCATGATCGTTCCCGCGATAATGTTGCAACAGGAATGGGATGATCACGATCGGAGCAATAAAACACTGGCTCCTGATCTTGCCCGCAACTATCTTGAAAGCTGCGCACCGAACGCGATTATTTTCACTTTTGGTGATAACGATACTTACCCACTCTGGTATGCTCAGGAAGTGGAAGGTGTAAGGCCAGATATCCGGATTATCAACAATAGTCTGTTGGGTATCGACTGGTATATCAACCAGCTTCGACGTAAAGTAAACGAGGCTGATTCGGTGGATGTGATCTGGACAGAAGAACAAATTGAAGGACACAACCGGGAATATGTAAGATATCGTCCCAAAGGTGATCAGAATACAGCCTACGACCTTTTCAGCATCATGAAGCAGGAATTAGGTAAGCCCGCGATCGATCCGGAAACGGGTAGAGACGTAGGTGCTGGTACCTTCCCTGTATCCAGGCTCGGTATTCCGGTAGATGCGGCTAAAGTGAGAGCGAATAAAACGGTCAATCCCGAAGACAGCGTGGTTTCGCCCATGGTTTTTGAGTTGCCACAACGCAAACTGGCTATAGGTCTTTCGCGGAGTGATTTGATGGTATTAAATATCATTGCAGCTAATAAATGGGAGCGGCCGATCTATTTCACCTCACCATATGGTGAACTTGGTTTTGGTCAATACCTCCGCAAGGATGGTCTCGCCTATCGCCTTGTTCCGATCCGTACCGAGTATCCGCAGGCTGAATGGGCACTCGAAAGCGCATTGCGACAGGCCCAGCTGGGTGGCACACAGGTGCGCGATAACAATGATTCGACCATGTTTAAAAACCTGAACGATAAATTCCGTTTTGGTGGTGCCGATAAAAAAGGTGTTTATTTTGATGAAGAAAATCGACGTCATTTGCTGAATATCCGTTTCGTTTTTGCAGAAGCAGCAGGTAACCTGGCAGACAAAGGTCAGAAAGAACAGGCGCAAAAACTGCTCGAAAAGGTGGATGCAGGCATTAGTGCAGATAATCTTCCTTATGGCATGGTAAGCCGGTTTAGCAGCCACAACCAGACAGGTCTGCTCTATCTCGAAGCATGTTACAAGGCGGGTAAGACGGAGCTGGCAGAGAAAGTAAGGCTTGCAATGAGAAAGGATATTGAACAGCAGAAGCGTTACTACGACTATCTCAAAAACAACCGCCCTGAATTGTTTGGCGGATCGCTGGAGGGAACAGAAGTGTATTTCAACGATGCCATGATGATGGCTCTCGACGCGATTGAAAAAAAGTATGCGCCTCAAACGCAAAACCAGCCACAGCCTGTCGAAGGTGGAGGCTCCATTATTAATACACCTGGTGATACCAGTAATAAAGCAGATACCAACCAGTAGTTAATTAATTGTTCGGAGAAGGCGGAGTATGAAAAGACCAGAAAAGAGTTCTTTATCATATTCCGCCTTTGTTATTAAGCCTGCAGGGGCCATCTTCTAATATGGAACTTTTAAATAATGTACTGTTATTTTACCTTATTTTTTTGTTTTTTCACTTTGGTTTTGACAGATTCCGGCTAGATATTTATGCCCTGATTAATCAATTACTGATGGGATCAAAAAATCCTGATCAACCTACAGATTGTACCTCAACTGGAATTAGCAAACCGGTTGACATATTACCTTATTTGAAAACTTTGGTGTGCTGGAAGGCGGGGGAGGGCAATTGGGGAGGGCCCGCCGGAGGCAGCAGAATCTGAATCGGAAACGAAATCATGTTGTCAAGCTGTCCCCATCTATTATTTCTTAGATTTGTAGGATGAGAAACAAATTATGGCTTGCCGGTATAATCTTTTTTGTTGCCTGTAACAACGACGCGTCTGTTGAAAACGAGTCTCCTGGTGATACAGTATTTTCGGAAGAAGAGATTGTAATGCCTCCGGCACCCCTGCCCTGGATCTCTGAATTTGACACCGTGAAAAACGAATTTTACCTCAAACAACAGCGAACCGTATCCCCGGATTCCCTGACAGCTGAAGCCCTGATCAGCGACCTGAACGCATCCTGGGAAAATGTAAAGTTGCAGTTTGTTAAGATTTCCAACGACACTATTTATGTTTCTATTCCACAAAGCGAATTCCTTGGACAGCAAATGGGTAGCGCCGGCGCTGCAGCCTATATGTCCTCCACCACCTATAATCTTACCGAACTGAAGGATATTAAGTTTGTTAATTATAACATGAAAGCCGGTGACCACGCTTCTCCCGGCACTTTCAGCCGCAAAAGTTTTGAGAACTATCGCTGAGCTGAATTGTTGTAAATTGGATACTGGATACTGGATACTGGATGCTGGATTCTTGACCTGCCCGCCGAAGCTTTAGAGCAGGTGGGATACTTGATGTCACGAACCAGGTTATGTGCTGATGTTAAACAACAACCTATGCGTGGATTTCATTTTACAAAATTTGATCCTAATGAAAATGGCAAAACTCGTTTTGAGCAATTGCTTGACCTGTTTATGCAACTGCTTACCTATACCAGCGGGGATGTGGGTGAAGCGTTGCAATGGCTGAACGAACTGAACAATAAATACGAACTAACTGACGATGAATATGGAATGGGTGATTTTCTCGATGAGTTGAAGGAAAAGGGTTATATCACCGAAGAAAACCAGCGTGGCGAGATCCGGATTACTCCGAAAACAGAACAGGGTATACGAAAAAGAAGCCTGGAAGAAATTTTCGGTAAACTCAAAAAAACCAAACAGGGCGATCACCACAGTTTCAAGCCCGGCCAGGGAGATGAACAAAATCCTGAAACCCGGCAGTTCCAGTTTGGAGATATGTTGGAGCAGATCGACTTTACTGAATCCATTCGGAACGCGCAGATCAATCATGGACTGGACAGTTTCCGTTTGCAGGAAGATGATCTCAGCATCCGCGAAACTGATTTCAAAGCACAGACTTCAACCGTGTTGATGATCGATATCTCCCATTCCATGATATTGTATGGTGAAGACCGCATCACACCTGCCAAGAAAGTGGCCATGGCTCTGAGCGAACTGATCCAGACTAAATATCCCAAAGACACACTTGATATCGTCGTTTTTGGAAATGATGCCTGGCCGATCGAGATTAAAGACCTTCCCTATTTGCAGGTAGGACCATACCATACCAATACCGTTGCCGGCCTGGAGCTGGCCATGGATATACTACGGAGGAGAAAAAATCCCAATAAGCAGATATTCATGATCACCGATGGGAAGCCGACCTGTCTTAAGATTGGAAAACGATATTATAAAAATAGTTTTGGCCTCGACCGCAAAGTAGTGAACCGTTGCATGAATCTTGCGGCGCAATGCAAAAAACTAAAAATACCGATCACTACATTTATGATCGCCACCGACCCTTACCTCCAGCGATTCGTGCAGGAGTTTACAGAAATGAATCATGGTAAAGCGTTTTTTGCGTCGCTGGATAAATTGGGAGCGTTTATATTTAAGGACTTTGAAAGTGGGAAGAGGAAAACTGTTTATTGATTTCTTTTTTTGCCGGTGAGACGGGAAAGAAGCATGGAAAATAAAAAACGAATTTTTAGGTGTGAATCACCTTAAGCTCTTTTAAAATTTTGGTCATATTGCTGAAAATGGATGCTATGTATCAACTTTCGGAGTATGAGCAATCGCTGTGTAGCGAGATTGTAGACAGCGCTTTTGATGTCCACAAAAAACTTGGGCCAGGTTTATTAGAAAAGATATATGAAGCGTGCTTTTGTCATGAGTTGGATAAGAAGGGAATTGAATACAAACGGCAAATAAAATTGCCAATCGTTTATGATAATTTAACATTTGACGAAGGTTTGCGGGTGGACGTTTTTGTTGAGGATACTATAATTTGTGAGATTAAAGCTGTAGAAGCAGTTAACCCGGTTTGGCAGGCTCAGATCATGAGCCATCTGAAATTGAGTAAAAAGAATATTGGATTCTTAATAAATTTCAATGTGAATTTAATCAAGAATGGAATAAGGAGGTATTGTGTTGAGTAATCAATCTTACCGACTTCCCGTCTTACCGGCCCTTTAAAAAATGAAAAAAAAGGGAGCTATAAGAAGAGTATAAACGTAATCAGATCATTCCATTAACAGGGCTTACCGTCTTCTCTTCTTACCGGCTCTTAAAAACGAAAAACATTACTATCATAAACCTTACCGTCATCCCGTCTTACCGGCAAATAAATATGAATAATATAAAAACACTTATCGAACTCAAAAAATCTGGCTATAGACCAAAATCCATCAAAGAAGAAATACGCCAGAACCTCATCATAAAACTCAAAAACCAGGAGTCAACATTCCCGGGTATAATTGGCTATGAAGACAGTGTTGTACCCGATGTGGAAAGAGCTTTGCTCAGCAAACACAATATCCTGTTTCTGGGTCTACGCGGCCAGGCCAAAACCAGAATGGCTCGACAAATGACAGGTCTGCTTGATGAATATATTCCAGCCATAACTGGCAGCGATATCAATGATGACCCATTGAATCCCGTTTCACAGTTTGCAAAAGAGCAAATTGCCAAATACGGCGATGAGACACCCATTCACTGGATACATCGCAGCGAACGTTACGGCGAAAAGCTGGCAACACCAGACGTGAGCGTAGCCGATCTTATTGGCGATATCGACCCTATCAAAGCTGCGAATTTAAAACTTAGTTTTGCCGACGAAAAAGTAATTCACTATGGCATCATTCCCCGCAGCAATCGCAGCATTTTTGTGATCAATGAATTGCCCGATCTCCAGGCCCGGATACAAGTGGCCCTTTTCAACATACTCGAGGAAGGTGATGTACAGATCAGGGGATTTAAATTGCGGTTACCGCTCGACATATTGTTTGTGTTTACCGCCAATCCGGAAGACTATACCAACCGTGGTTCCATCGTTACACCTCTAAAGGATCGCATAGAAAGCCAGATCCTGACGCATTATCCAAAAACATTGGAACACGCGCTGGAGATCACCAGCCAGGAAGCTACCATAAATCCTGATCAAAAAGCTAAAGTCAAAGTAAGCGACCTGGTAAAGCGCCTGATCGAACAGGTGGCTTTTGAAGCACGCGGCAGCGAATTTGTAGACAAGAAAAGTGGCGTGAGCGCACGTCTAACCATTTCAGCTTTTGAAAATGCTGTGAGCGCTGCCGAAAGAAGGGCCATCATCAATAATGAAAAGCAAACCCAGGTCTGGATAGCCGATCTTGCCGGCATTATCCCGTCTATTACCGGTAAGGTGGAACTGGTGTATGAAGGTGAACAGGAAGGGCCTTTCCAGGTGGCGATGAACCTGGTCGACAAAGCGATCCGAACCCAATTCATCCAGTATTTTCCAAACCCTGATACCCTCAAGAAAAGAAAAGCTACAGGAAAACCATCACTGGCAAAAGAAGATGATAACCCCTATCGCCCTATCACCAGCTGGTTTGATAAAGGCAATCATCTTAATGTGTCATTCAATACCAGTGACAAAGAAAAGATTATGCTGCTCTACCAGGTTGATGGCCTTCATGCTTTGGTAAAAAAATATTTTATCCATGCCAATGAAACCGAAACCGCTTTTCTGATGGAATTTGTATTGCATGGCCTTGCCTCCTATTCCATGATCAGCAAAAAAATATTCGAAACCGGGGTGGAATTCAAAGACCTGATAGGAAGTATGATGAACCTTGGAACCAGCGACTACGAAGAGGAATTTGATGAAGAGGCATAGAGAGAGCTAGTGGTAAGTCAACCATATTTTGACCGTTTCTCTTATTTTAGCCACGAACCTCGAGCTGTGAGCTGTGAACCATGAAGCTCAAGGCCTCAAATTTAGTGGTCAAACGATCGAGCTCGAAGCTCGTAGCTCATCGCTCGTAGCTTTTTGAAGCGGCATTTTAAGCTTGACTCAACACTTGTAGTCCCCCAACGTTTCCTCCAAATTTTGACCGCTTCTCTTATTTTAGCCGCGAGCTGTGAGTTGTGAGCCATGAGGCTCAAGGCCTCAAATTTAGTGGTCAAACGATCGAGCTCGAAGCTCGTAGCTCATCGCTCGTAGCTTTTGAAGCGACATTTTAAGCTTGACTAAACACTAGTAAATATTCACTTCCCTTTCCAACTCAACGCCAAACTTTTCTTTGACGGATTGTTGTATCCTCTCACTGAGGTTATAAATTTCCCGGCCATTTGCGTTTCCATAGTTAACCAGGACAAGTGCCTGGCGGGCATGCACGCCTGTATCTCCTTCACGGAAACCTTTCCATCCACATTGTTCGATCAACCAGCCCGCCGCCAGTTTTACGGTGCCGTCAGCGTTTTCATAACCGGGAATATGTTCATACTTTTTTTGCAGCTTCCAATAATATTCTTTTGGCACGGTAGGATTTTTAAAAAAACTACCGGCGTTACCGATATCTTTCGGGTCGGGCAATTTGGAAAAACGAATGTTGATGACCGCCTGGGAAATAGCCTGGATGGTTAGTTGAGTGACACCCAAATTCTCCAACTCCTGTTCAATGGCCCCATAGCTGGTATTAAATACCGGCTGTTTGCTCAACCGCAGTGTAACATCGAGGATAATAAACTGGTCTTTGTATTTTTTCTTGAAAACACTATCCCTGTATCCAAATTCACAGTCCTTTAGACGGAACGTATATTTCCCCTTTTCCTGGATATGGAAGGCTGTTAGTTCATGAAATACATCTTTCAGTTCTACTCCATAGGCACCGATATTTTGCATGGGTGAAGCGCCAACGCAACCTGGGATCAGGGAAAGGTTTTCGACTCCAGCCCAGTTGTTGTCAAGGCAATGAAGTACAAACTGGTGCCAGTTCTCACCTGCTGCACATTTGACATAAACAAAATTCTCATCCTCCGCCAGCTTTTCAATACCGCTACATTCATTTTTAAGAACCATGCCGTCGAAATCACCTGTCAGCAGGATATTGGTACCTCCTCCTAACACCATCAGGTTCTGCACGGGAAGGTGTCCCAGGATTTCTAAGAGAGATTCGGTATTGCGGAAACCGGAAAAATATCTCGCTTTTGCATCGATGGCAAAACTGTTATAAGGCTTCAACGAAATATTTTCCTGAAATTGCATAATAATCGTAAGCAAGTATACTGCAAAAACATGACCGAAAAAACAGCCACGATACTGGGTGCAACCGGTATGATTGGAAAATATCTTTGCGAAGAGATGATAAAGGACGACTATTTCGATGCGGTCAGGCTGATTGTACGCCGTCCTATAAGCAGGCCAAATGCGCGGGTCGAAGTCAAATTGGTTGACTTTAGTGATGCTGAATCTTTGAAACTCTCACTGGAAGACACAGATACGCTTTTTTGTTGTATTGGTACCACCCAGAAAAATGTTAAGGGTGACCAGGACCTTTACAGGAGAATTGATTTTGACATTCCTGTTAGAGCAGCCAAGTTTGCGAAAGAAGCAGGCTGTGAAAAATTCATAATCATCACGTCCGTGGGAGCAGATGCTCATAGCAGGACATTTTATTTAAAGTTGAAAGGGGAATTGGAGAACGCTATAAAAGAAATCGGTTTTGAAACGGTGCATATAATGCAGCCTTCCATATTGTTGGGCGACCGGGATGAGAAAAGAACTGGGGAGAAATTCCTGCAGGGTAGCTTAAAGTTTTTATCGAGGCTATTTGGCGGATCCATGCGGAAATTCCGGGCTATTCACGGACGAACAGTTGCCAGGGCCATGCTCAATGCCGCTAAGGATAATTCGAAGGGATTTTTCCGACACAGATATGATGAAATAGTGCGGTTGAGTGAAAGGTAACCGAAGAGTGAGTTGGTAATCTTTGCTGTCCGGAATAAAGTTTTGGATTCCTGCCAAAGCCTTTGCTCCGCGCGGCTTTTATGACTTTTTTGCAGGGGCTTGGCTTTATTTTCCCGGAGACTGTTCTCTTTGCTGGTCGTACACAGCGGAGTTTTAGTATCATATTCTGTTCCCCATTTCATATTTTTTAACTCGTAGACGCCTTCCCCTGTGCTCGCCGTGCCCACCGTGGTTTATTGTACCCCAGAGTTCCCCGGATAATAATGGTTGGTAATTTGGAGTTTGGACCCGATAGCTCCACACAAAATTTATCGGGTTGGGGATTTGAAATAAAAAGAACATAATTGAGAAGGGGAATACATGTCAGAGCGGCAATTAACACAATGAATTACCGGATTGGAGGTCAAATAGAAAAAAAAATCAACCTTACTACCTTACGATCTTCCTGGCTATAACCTGAATCGCTTTCCTTACATGACATCAACATCTGCCACAACCACCACGCTCCTGAAACGTTTATCCATATGTAAGAGGGCTTCCTGATTCAGCAGGTCTTTTTTACATTGCTCCAATAGTTTTTTGTCCTTTGGCAACTTCAACAGCAGTTCCATCAGGTATTGATTTCTCACACGCCCGACTACGGGTTCTGCAGGGCCGACAAGGTATTGACCATACTTATTCTTTAAAGCGTTGGCAAACTGGTGTGAGGCATTCACGACAGTATCTTTCAGTTTATGTCTGAAAGAAAGCTTAATGATCCTTGAAAACGGCGGGTAAAAGAACTGTTTCCGCTTTTCGATCTCTTCTGCAAACATTTTTTTATAATCATGCTGCTGTACAGTCAGAAGCAGAGGATGCGAATACTGTGATGTTTGTATCAATACCCTTCCCGTTTCACTTTTTCCTCCACCTGGTTTCCTTCCTGCCCTGCCACTGACCTGCTCCATCAATTGAAATCCTCTTTCATTTACCCTGAAGTCAGCAAAATGCAGTAACCCGTCAGCATCCAATATTCCTACCAGGTCTACATGGTCAAAGTCGAGTCCCTTCACGACCATCTGTGTACCCACCAGGATATCGATCCGTTGTTGCTCGAATTGCTGGATCAGGGTATCATGCGCATTTTTACCTTTCACCGTATCGATGTCCATTCTCGCCACCCTCGCTTTTGGAAAGGTTTCCTGGAGCATTTCTTCGATTTTTTCTGTTCCAAAATTTCTCTCCAGAAACTGGTGGCTGCCACATGCTGCACAGGTAGTAACTGGTGAATAAGTCGATCCACAATAATGACAGGCGAGTTTATTGGTCTGTTTATGATAAGTCAGCGATACATCACAATATTTGCATTGGGGTACCCATCCGCATATCTTGCAAATTTTATATGGGGTATAACCTCTCCTGTTTTGAAACAGGATCACCTGTCTGCCTCTGTCAATAGTTTCATGTATAGCCTGCACCAATTGCGGAGAGAGCATAACTTTTGACCTGTCCTTTTGTTCGATTTTCCTGGTATCGATAATTTCAACTACCGGCATCCGGATATCACCATAGCGTTCTGTAAGCTCAACCAGTCCGTATTTCCCATTAATGGCATTGTAGTATGATTCCAATGAGGGAGTGGCACTGCCGAGGATCACTTTCGCACCGCTATTATCAATTGATGAGGAAAAAAGTCCGGCCAGATAGATGGCAGCATCCCGTCCATTATAGCGGGGAGCCGGATCCTGTTGCTTAAATGAGCTGTCGTGTTCCTCATCACAGATAACAAGACCAAGATTTGTATATGGCAGAAATACAGAAGACCGCGCGCCCAATACTACTTTTAACTCACCGGCTTTTACCTTATTCCATATTTCTACGCGTTCATTTTGCGAAAACTTTGAATGATAAATTCCAATATAGCCGCCAAAGTGTTTTTGTAACCGGCGGATCACCTGCGAGGTGAGCGCAATCTCGGGCAGCATATATAGAACTTGTTGGCCACGGCGTATATATTGTTCAATGAACTTGATATAGATATTGGTTTTTCCGCTCGAGGTAATACCGTGAAGCAAACAAACTTGTTTGGTAACCAGGGATTCATTTACCTGTGCCAGGGCCTGTTGCTGCGCAGCTGATAATACGAAATCAACTTTGATATCTTTTGGCAAGTAATGGAGCCTGTCTACATTCCGTTTCTCTGTCCAGAGGATTTTTTTGTCAACCAGCCCTTTCAATTGAGCGTCGCTGGCGCCGGATTTCTTCAACAGGTCGGGTTTTGTCACTTCTCCCTGTGTCTTTATAAGATGGAGATAAGATAATAATAGTTCCACCTGTTTTTCCGCCCTCTGCAGTTTTTTATCCTCATTTAGCAGCCGGGCCAGTTCTTCTTCGTTGTCGTATTGAGGATTCAGTAGTACATAAATTTCTTTTTTTGCCTTATAACTTTGTTTCAAAGCTTCCCATACATGACAAACTTTTTTCTGTATCAGGCGGTTGATCACAGGATACACATGCGAAGAATCGAGGATCTGCTGGACTTCCGGAAGCTTTAATTCCTTTTTAATGAGTAAAGCCTCTCCTACCAGGTATTCATCATGATCGAGCAATGAAAAGTCATCACCATATTCTTCATTGTAGACCAATATTGTTTCACTGGATAATTTAAAATGAGCGGGCAGGGCAGCCGCCATCACCTCTCCTTCACTACACATATAATAGGAAGCCATCCATTCCCAGAGCTTCAATTGTTGTTCGAAAACAACAGGTGCTTCATCCAAAACGTTAAGTATCTCTTTTGGTTCAAACACATCCGGCTTCTCTTCGTGCAGCCGTTTGACCACGCCCGCATATTTTTTATTCTTGCCCAGGTTCACTTCAACCCTGCAGCCGGGCTTTATTGAATCTGCCAGCTTGGGGGGCACGGACCAGGTATATGTCTTTGGCACGGCCAGGGGTATGATCACATCGGCAAACATAGACTTACTCCACTTTGCCGGGTCCAGTATAAGAGACATATCTGTTTTCTCGTCAGGCATTGGGTCAAAGTTAGTGATGCACTACTGTTTTTCAGCCGGCCTGTCGATCCAGGGAGCGTGGTATTCAAGCAACTTTTTCTCCATGATGTCAAAAACTTTCTTTTTAATCGAATGTATATCCTCATTTCCCAGACCCTCCACCGATATTTCATCAAGATATACGATCCAGCTTTTTCCTGGTGTCATGGAGAATATGCTGTTATAATGCATCCGGCTATAGGTATCCAGGAAAAGAACAGGCTTTATAGGTGTTTGTGTTTCGATCGCCAATCTGAAAGCACCGTCATAGAATTCCTTCAGTGGCTTGTGTGTCATATTAAAAGTCCCTTCGGGAAAGACCACGACAGATATTCCCCTCGATAGAATTGATTTTAAAATACGGATACTCTCGGCACGATTTTGCATGCTGCTTCTGTCTACGGTTACAATTGCGTTTCTATATATAAACCCGAATACAGGCATCTTAGCCATTTCCACTTTCCCGAGGGGCCGCACAGGCTGTCGGTAAGCTTTGACCAAAACCGCGGAATCGAGGTAGGATATATGATTGCTGACAAACATATACTGCCTTTTGTTATCATGAGGCGCCTCGAATATTTTCTTATGAAATATAAAGATCAGCGGAAACCATAGATCCGCCCATAGCGAACAAAGCCGAAGAATCATATTACCGCCTTTGATCCTTCCAAAAAAGCTGGCAATAATCACAAAGGGAAAGATCAGCAACATCAGGGCTACAAATAGAACCTGGGCATACAGGCTATACAACCATTGTAGCGGCTTTAGTAAAAAATGCATCAGGACTTATTTTTTTTCATCCCCGGGACAATGGCATTCCCATTCGGTATCCAGGTCTATACTTGTCACCACTTTTGTTTTATAATCACATTGCGCAAATACAATACGAACCCTTTGCCTGTCGCTGGTGGTGCCTTCGAGGGCATATGTAGGACAGGGACGTGCTTTCACATCGCTTTTTGAATAATTGATTTTCCCAACTTTCATAATCTCTTCCACTTCGGCCTGGGTGATCTTTCGGCATTTCATCCTGCATTTGGCATGTTCGGTGTACTCGAGGTAGGAAATCCGCCGGTCAAACCCCCGGTTTCTATTGCCCGTTGTGGATTTACCAGGTTTGGCTTTTGTATCGGTGATGGTCTCATCACCCGAATTTCTTTTAACAAAATAAAGCACTACGGCCAGGACCAGGATCACAAGCCATGATATCCATTTTTTATTCACTACAGCTGTTTTTACAAATTAAACGTAAATGGAGGGATTTTGGGAATTTGGCCTCGATAGCTATCGGGGTTGGTATTTGGGGGCGGTCTAATGGACAGGATGCTAAATCCGAATTTAGGTCTGTTAAAATGGTGTAATTGGCATCTATCACAAGCCCTGATTCCCTTACAAATTCACATTTAGCGTATCTTTGCCGGCCCATGGCAGAATCCAGGACAGTAGCATTTCATACCCTTGGCTGCAAGCTCAATTTTTCCGAAACCTCATCCCTTTCCCGCCTGTTGGAAACGGAGGGTTTTGAAAAAAAAGAGTTTGACGACAAGGCCGACGTGTATGTAATCAATACCTGTTCTGTGACGGAGAATGCTGACCGGGAATGCCGCCACCTGGTGCGCCGGATCCAGCGCAGGGCCCCTGAAAGCCTGGTTGTGATTACCGGCTGCTATGCGCAACTCAAACCAAAAGAGATCGCTGATATACCAGGTGTTGATCTCGTACTTGGTGCTGCTGAAAAATTTAATATCGCCAGTCATATCCGCGAGCTCACGAAAGGCGATTCAGCACTTATTTGCAGTTGTGATATTGAAGATGTTTCCGGGTTTCATGCATCCTGGTCGGTTAATGACCGAACACGTACCTTTCTTAAGGTGCAGGATGGCTGCGATTACAATTGCTCTTTTTGCACCATTCCCATGGCTCGTGGACGGAGTCGCAGTGACAGCATTACAAATGTGGTTAAACAGGTACAAGAACTGGCAAAAAATGGCACCAGGGAAATCGTTTTGACCGGGATCAACCTTGGCGATTTTGGCAAGGGCCCTGATGGCGCAGGACAGGTGATTGCTATGAACCAGCGTGAAGAGAATTTTTTCGAACTGATAAAAGAGTTGGAAAAGGCAGATGGAATTGACCGGTACCGTATTTCATCCATTGAGCCCAATCTGCTGACAAATGAGATCGTTGAATTTGTTGCCAACAGTGATAAGTTCATGCCCCATTTTCATATCCCGCTGCAAAGTGGCAGCAATGCCATCCTGGGTATGATGAAAAGAAGGTATCGCCGTGAACTATATGCAGAGCGTGTACAGCTGATAAAAACCCTGATGCCCCATTGCGCTGTCGGAGCAGATGTGATCGTTGGCTTTCCGGGAGAAACCGAAAAATATTTTAAAGAAACTTTTGATTTTCTCCATTCCCTGGATGTTTCATACCTGCATGTATTTACATATTCTGAAAGGGACAATACCCATGCACTAAGCCTGCGACCGGTCATACCGATGAGGATCCGGCATGAAAGAAATAAAGCGCTCAGGAATCTTTCCTATATGAAAATGCAATATTTCACGGAGCAGCACAAGGGCCAGGTACGTAAAGTGTTGTTCGAAAAGCAGGATAAAGGTGAGATGATGGAAGGTTATACCGATAACTATATCCGGGTAGCCACCCCCTATCGGGAAGAATGGAAGAATAAAATTATCGACTGGAAAATTTAGAGGGAAGAATTTTTATTTTTCAAATTAGAACCCACTAATTTTATCGCCCCGGGACGTTAGCTCAGTTGGTTTAGAGCATTACTTTGACAGAGTAGGGGTCACTGGTTCGAGTCCAGTACGTCCCACAAGAGTACAAATTTTTGAAAGTAGGGGTCACTGGTTCGCTCCGATTGCTATCGGAGCCAGTACATCCCACCCTTTCACCTTAAAAGGTTTTACATAGAATTTTTGAAAGGAATGTGGCCTGACTTAATTGTTAGCATTATTTGTTTTCCACTTTGTGCAACTTTTTGAATTTGGATTTGTCTAACTTATAGACATGAAAAAATTCCAGGTCACGATACAATTTGAAATGCGGGATGATTTTTTGGAGCTGATACCCGCACATCGCACATATATCAATCACCTTATCAACAAAGACGTCATTGAGCAATATGCCGTGAGTATGGAAGCCCAGAAGGTATGGATAACGCTCAACGCGAAAGATAAAGCCGAGATAGACGCGATCCTGGAAAAATCACCTATCCATAAATTCTGGACTTACGAGATTGACGAACTTTTTGTCATAGATGGACATCATTATCGGCTGCCTGCCGTACAGCCGAACTAGGCCAAGTAAGACTCCCAATTAGATTTCGCTCTATATTGTCGTTTTTCCGCCCATTTTGGTTTTTTCTTTAGGACTTTTTTATAGACCGGGCAGCTTTCAACATGACTTCCGGGAAGGTAACCTGTACTCATTAAAAACTCATTGACGATCTCGCCACCGGTGAAACGAAAGGTTTGTTTGAAAAGCTTCACCCATTCCTCCTTTGTTTTCGGATGATGACTGTCGAGCCATTTCTTAAAAGAGCCACTCTCCTTTTGGATAGTTTTGATTGCTTTGGCATTATGAATAGTTGCTTCGATCTTCAGCCGGTTGCGGATGATGCCCGCGTCCTGCATGAGTTTTTCCTTTTTCCGGTCGGTATAGCGGGCAACCTTGTCAATATTGAACTGGTCAAAGGCCTGGAAGAAATTGTCTTTTTTCTTCAGGATGGTTTCCCAGCTTAGCCCCGCCTGGTTTATTTCCAGGACCAGCCTCGCAAACAAAAGGTTGTCATCCTCAATGGGAAAGCCATATTCGTGATCATGGTAATGTCGGTGAACTGTGTCTTTTCCTTTATCTAAAGCATATTCGCAATAAGAAGTCGCCATATCGTGAAAATATTGAAATGTTGGTGTCGGCGATTACTTCTAAATGAAATTGCTAAAGTTGGATTAATTGCATATTGAATATCAATGAGTTAAAATTATTCGAATTGTTCTTTGTACAGTAGTTGATATATAACACTGCCAAAATCTTCAAATCGAAGCTTAGTGATGGTTAGGATAAATAACTTTTTTGCTTAGATTATACACCACTCCGAATAAAATAGATTGTAAAAAAAATTTGCCTGAAATGTCGGCAACCCTATCTTTGCACTCCCAAATAATAGGGAGTTTAGCTCAGTTGGTTCAGAGCATCTGCCTTACAAGCAGAGGGTCGGCGGTTCGAGCCCGTCAACTCCCACTGTGATAGTCAAGAGGTTCTACATTGTAGAGCCTTTTTATTTTTATAGAATCGGATTGAAATTCGGATTGTTATTTCTTCCAATTATTGTGAGTAAAATGTAAATTGGACGTTTATAACTTTTATTTTGGATACTAACTGCAAACTACTCCCATTCCTAAAGTGGCCAGGCGGAAAAAGATGGTTCGTTCAGAACTATAGTCATTTGTTGCCCACCACTTTCAATCGATATATTGAACCCTTTCTTGGCGGAGGTGCCGTTTTTTTTCATCTGCAACCCAAAAAAGCAATTCTCGCAGATATAAATCCTGAAGTAATTGCTGCTTACGAAGGCATTAAAACGAACTGGAAATCCCTGAAGAAAAGCCTACAACATCATCAGCGAAATCATTCCAATGAGCATTACTATAACACGCGTGATAAGGATCCTGATCAGCTATTGCAAAAAGCATCAAGGATGATCTATTTGAATCGAACATGTTTTAATGGCATTTATAGAGTCAATCTCGATGGAAAATTCAATGTGCCAATGGGCACAAAGACAAAGGTCATTCTTGATTCAGATGATTTTGAAAAAGCGTCCCAATTACTTCAAAAGGCTGCGCTGATTGTTGGTGATTTCGCTCAGACAATCAATAGAGCGCGTAGAAACGACTTTGTCTTTGCTGATCCACCATACACCGTAAGGCATAATTTGAATGGGTTTGTGAAGTATAACGAGAACCTCTTTTCCTGGGAAGATCAAGTACGATTAGCTGAAGTCCTTTTCAACGCTAAGGAGAGAGGGGTAAAAGTCTTGCTAACCAATGCGAACCATGCTTCGATACGTGAATTGTATCGCAACAGGGGATTTAAATTAGAAACAGTTTCCCGCTATTCATCGATTGCTGCGGATAGTGAAAATCGCAAGCAGTTCGATGAACTTGTAATATCAACCACCTAAACGATTAAATATGCCATCTCCTACACTAACTGGCTTAGTTCAAAACACAGCCGTTCAGGGTAATCCTATTGAAGCCTTACGAATCTTATTAGACAACGAAGCACTTATAGAAAAAGCCAGGCAAACCTCAAAAATGCGGTTTGTTGGGTATGTACTGGATCTCGGTTATGATCAAGCGAAGATTATTACCAGCGATCCATATAAGCTAGCAGTTGGAGGTATACCCCGTGGTTCATTTTTGATCATGACGCCTATCAATGCTGGCAACACACCGCTCCATTTCACCTTACTGCGAGTTACGGGTGTTTCTCCAACTCCCTTAACTAATCAAGTCCAACAAACATATTTTGAGCTTCACAAAAAGTCGATGCCTGAGCTTG
Source organism: Bacteroidota bacterium (assembly GCA_023424015.1). Classification (GTDB taxonomy): domain Bacteria; phylum Bacteroidota; class Bacteroidia; order Chitinophagales; family Chitinophagaceae; genus Terrimonas_B. The sequence continues at coordinate 36,600 of JAFAEM010000045.1, forward strand.
ATGTCTGGACGCAGGGAGAGCTTCAATGGGGTGCCTTGAATTGTGATGTTCTTGGAATGTTTTATGCCGACCCAAGGGACATGCAAAAGCTTTCATTTTCTGGGGACGTTAATAACGTAGTAAGCGCACATAGATACAAGGTATTTGCTCCAAATGATGAACTATTAAATCTCATAGTTAATGGAATGGTTAGGACGGAAGATCGCTATTCTATTGGTGCACTTAAAACGATGGAATGTGGCCTTTTTAGTGAAGGAGCGGTTAGTAATATTCCAGTAAACATATCGATCGCTGACTTTAAAGGTACCCGAACAGCCATGTTTGGTAAGACGCGACTGGGTAAATCAAATGTTGTTAAGCTTATTGCTCAGGGCATGATTGATGCAACGAGATCAACTAATAGTGTCGGTCAAATTATCTTTGATATTAATGGAGAATATGCGAACGATAATCCCCAGGATGGTAACACATCGATCCGCTCAGCTAATGCTGATCGTTGTCACGTATTTGCTTTGACAGCGAGGGCTGGAACTCCCTCTGAACCACTAAGGTTAAACTTTTATGAGCAACCCGATACAATCATTCGAGTCATAGCTTCCATGCTGGAAATTGATAACCAAAGGTCAAATTATATTAGAAGCTTTGCTGCCGTCAAACTACCCGCTATTGAATCGGTTCCAAATTTGGCTGAGAATGAAAAACTAAGAGCAATCCGAAAAATTCAAATCTTTTGGGCAATACTCAACAAAGCAGGTTTCCCCGCCGATGAAACCAGGCTAAGAAGTAAAGGGTTAACAAGCAGGAACGCAAGCCATTTCAATCCAGGATTTTCAGCCGCTGTTCGAACAAGTGCATATCAAATTATTAATAGAACCCCTCCAAATCCCCCTAATTCTCTTCAGGAACTAAGAAGCGAACTTGAAGTGATCGGGCAATTCTGGAGAGAAAACCCCACCACCACATCTTCAAGCGGTAATCCGTTATTTGATGCTGATGATACCGCGTTGTTAGAATTCTTAAATCCTGCAAGCGGCACGGGCCCCGCAATATTAAGGGCCTATCAGGCTTATCATGCAGCGAACGCGGGGGATTTCATTAATAATATTCTCAATCTTGTAGATCAAGGTTTAACGGTAATCCTGGATTTGGGAAATGCAACTGATCAGATTCGCCGATATTTTGCCGACATGATCTCCAGTGCTGTTTTTAAACATCAAGAACAAAAATTTGTCAGCAATAACCTGGCTGATCAATACGTGCAACTTTACTTTGAAGAAGCGCACAACTTGTTTCCCCCTGATAGTAAGGACTTAACAGGTATATACGCCAGATTTGCAAAGGAAGGTGCTAAATTTCACATAGGGATGGTTTATTCGACTCAATCTCCTTCCACTATAAACAAGGAATTACTCGCACAAACAGAAAATTTCTTTGTCGGTCATTTGTCAAGCCAGGACGAAACCAAGGCTCTCTCCAGAGTTCAAATTGCGTTTGATGGTAGTGAGGAAGATATTATGAAAGCAAAGACCCCTGGATATATGAGAATGTTAACTATGTCACATAGATTCGTAATTCCAGTTCAGGCGAATAAATTTGAAGCAACCGTGACCGTACAACAACCTTAATATAATTAATTGTATGCCTTATTCTGAAGGATCAAGATTGCCAGCCGAAGGAGCATCCAAGCTTGGACATTTGGCAGTTATAAATAGCGAATGGGTTAAATCACTCGTTTCTGATTTTGAAGATGCACAACAGGGAACAGGATCTGCTGATGCATCAATGTGGCTGCCCTTTACGAATGACAGCATTCCACCATTACGAAATGTTTGGGCTGTTGACGGCTCATTTGCTTCAATAACTTCCAGTGGTAAGCCTCCAAAGGAAGTATCATTTGTCAAAACGGCTCTCTTGACTGTTGACAAGGTAAAACTGGATGCGATTGATAAAGAGAACCCCCACCCGCTATTATTGCAAGACATTTTAAGGGAAAGTGCCGTATTCCATGCTACGGTTTTTCCATTGAAGAATGTGCAGACATCAATGGGTACTAACTATGATGCAATAAGGAATATTGTTCGCGATTCCATGAGGATCGATGAAAATGGGGCATTCTATGAAACGCTGAAATGGTTGGCGTATAAGAAATGGGAAAGCCCCTCTATTGCAGCAAGCCCAGGATTTGAATGTCCTCATTGCCATTTTCATATTCAAAGTGGGCTTACTCATAACACTGATGATGGTTCTTGTCCGACTTGTGGCGGGGAGGTATTTCTAACTGACATGATCGGATTTCATCTTGATATGGATGAAGAAAGTGCGCCTGATTCAGTGGCTTCGGCTTATATGCTCGTTATGGAACACTTGATGATCTTTACGGCGATCAGGCTTTTATGGGATCACACAGACAAGAAATTGGTTTCGGAAACCCTTTTTATAAAGGATGGGCCGCTGACTCTTCGGAGCCAGTATTCAAAACTTGTTCCCAATGTGCGTTCGTTTCTTCAATTTGCAAAACAGCTGGGTAGACCAATTCATGTAATAGGGCAAGAGAAAAGCGGTGCATTCTTTGACCATCTCGCTGCAATTGCACAACTGGTTCCCCCGCATGCAAGAGGAGAAACTATGACATATGCTCCTTTATCGCACAAATACGTACGTCAAGAGGTATACCGATCGCCTGATTTATCCAATCCATATGGGAAGAGAACTAATTGGGGTGAAAAAGTATTTGTTAAGATCGATCCTGGAACCTATATGGTTCTCAATGTTCCAACAGGTGATTATGTTGATGACCCAGGCTTTCCTACTTCCCCAGATTTAATTGGGCTTTCAAGAATTCTTGCGACATTACCAAGCCTTGTTAGTAGTAAATTCGAGGGGGCCTTGTTTCCGATTGAACTCGCAAATGGGATTGCTTCTATGTCAAGTTATCCTTCGGCAAGAATCTTGCAACGTTTTATTGAGGACAATAAAAGGATTTAATTTTTTCGATTTTCGAAATTGCTTATTCGACATCCAGTCCGCAACCAAATATACCATGCTAATTCTCATAAAAATGCCACGATATCAACTTAAAGTTTATACCGCGGCATTTTCTTCCTGGCGAAAGTTAAGGAGCCGGTCTATTTAATTTTTCTGCAGCACATTATTAAAAACCCACTTCCCTATTTTCCTTCCCTGGTCTTCACCTTCCGTACATGCTTTGCGGAAATGATAACCGATATAGATCCTGGAAAGAGAATTTTCACGTGCAGCATGTGACAGGCTGTTGAAGTTTCGCGTTGTGCCTGAGCTTGTACTGGTGAAGCTGAATCCGATATTGTCTTTTCTGAAAATATGCTTCATTAATTCAGCGGCCGCACCTCCGGCACAGGCATGTGCGGAAGGATAGTCGGGAACAGGCGGTGTTGGAAATCCGAAAACCTCCCATCCCGGATCAGGTGCTGTATTGGGATTGCCATCATCTGCCGCGAGATGAATGGCTGATACCGGGCGCCAGTAATAATAGTGATACTTCGCTTCCAGGCTGCTGATATAGGCATCCGCTTCGGCAATCTGCAACAATGCAAACATTCTCGCTACTTCCCAGGCATCCATGTTTTGTTTTGAAACAATATTCCTTCCCACCTGGTTCCATCCCATCGGTGAGTTCTCACGCCAGAATGTTGCCATATCGGATTGATCGGCGGTCCTGTCGGGGCAGTTCGCACAGCCCAGTTTCTTTATTTCATTAAAATCTTTAGCATACGCTTCACTGCTCACATCATCAGGCGCACCGGGACGAAATTGAGAACCGGTATTCATGGCGAAAGGTGTTACATTACCCCAGCCAGTTCCATCTACAAGTCCATAGATCGGTAAACCCGGAATGTTGAATGGAGGTGTATAGCGATATTCACCCGGTTCGGTTCCTTCAGGTAAAGCACCAGGCGGAAGAAACGCATTGGCCATACCATCATTTGCTCTTTTGGCTAATATGGCGGCAGCGGCTTTTTTCCCAATATTGATCCCGCTGGTTTTTGCTTCGCTATTAGGTATCATATTGAGACTTTGCTGTAGCAACTGGCTGATATAATCTTTGACGGGCTGAGGTGTAACCATAGCGGGTGGATTGAGTTTATCAAAACATGCCAGGATCACTTCATATGCAGCCTGGGCAACAGCAGCATCCGGGTTCGCTTTTTTATCTTTTGTTTGATGCAATGCATAGGTTTTGTATTCAGGCCGGATACTATTTAATGCATCATGCATCGCGATATTCACCATGGCATAATACCGAGATTCAATAAAGGGCGGAATAGGCGGATCTTGTACCATCGCCTGGGTTTGCTTCACCGTGTACACGGCAGCTTCATTCCAGGCAAGCACCATCGCAGGGTTCTTGCCTTTACCGTCCGGACCCTGACCATGTGAATTACCTGGCGGAAAAGGGATCTTGTCACAGGATATAAGGCTAATGAAAAGGACTACTATCCAAACAAACAAATGTCGAAATCCGTGGTTCATAAAATAAAGTTTTGGTGAATGAATAATTGGAGCAATCAGCAGTAAGCTATTTGCTTTTTATGTCTTTAAAAGTTCTAATCGCCTAACCGGAAATTGTTTCGATATACATTTGCTTACTGGGACAAATGCTGATCAGCCGACTAAATAGGAGTTCGTCGTGCAACTACGCAGTTTATCGGGAAAGTGTCGGCCACTACGCGAATAAAGGTTGTCAATATTTTGACTGCGCGCAGTTGACCAACAGGGCTGAGCCTGGGACAATTTGAAGCGATAATCAGCTCCCCGTGTAATCTCACTTCTATATATACACTCCTTAAAATCAACCAGTCCAAAACCATTCCAGGCAAAAACTCCCGGAGTACTGGGTGGATTGCCTCATATTTTTTAATTTTATACCTGCAAACCCTGCAAAATTTATTAATTTCAGAGGCAGGTTTTAACTTTGCAAAAGACCCACCACGATGGCCATGACGCAAAACGAAATATTGACCGGTAACCAGTTCGAAACGGATACGCTGACGGCGCACGAAAGTACCTGTAGCCTGATCGTGTGGAATGATGAGGTCAATACGTTCGAATGGGTGATCGAAACCCTGATTGAAGTTTGTGGTCACAGTCCCGAACAGGCAGAGCAATGCTCATATTTCATCCATTATAAAGGGAAATACGCGGTCAAACAAGGCGAGTACGATGAACTCAAACCGATGTGCGACGCTATTACCGAAAGAGGCATAGGTGCAACCGTGGAAGTGATAGCAGACTAACTTTTGGCCTACCCTGCTTGTTCCACATGTTTTCCCCCCGATCTTATGCCTCTTTTTGTACTTGATAAAACGATCTCCTTTCCACCTGTACACCTGGCTTGTCCTGATGGCTTATTGGCTATGGGCGGAGACTTGTCACCTGAGCGGCTGATCCTGGCCTATCAAAACGGGATCTTTCCCTGGTATGAATCTGAACCAATACTGTGGTGGAGTCCCGATCCCAGGTTTGTTCTTTTTCCATCAGAATTAAAGATCAGCAAAAGCACCCGGCCGTTGCTTAACAAGAAGGCATTTGAATTCACCATCAATAAATCATTCAAAGAGGTAATCCGGCACTGTAAAAATATACCCCGCTCTGATCAGTTCGGCACCTGGATCACTGATGAAGTGGAGCAGGCTTATTTAAAGTTGCATGAGCTCGGCTATGCCCATAGCGCCGAAGTCTGGCGGGATGGCGAACTGGCAGGAGGCTTATATGGGATCAGGATGGGAAAAGTATTTTTTGGTGAAAGTATGTTCAGCAAATTCAGCAATGCCTCGCGCTATGCTTTTATAAAATATGTGCAGACACTGCAGGATGAAGGTGTCGATCTGATCGACTGCCAGGTATATTCAGAATACCTCGAAAGCTTTGGCGCCAGGATGATCGAAGGGAAAACCTTCACAACCCTCCTAAAAAGTCTAGTATCCAATATCTAGTATCCAGTATCTTCCTACCATCTCGTCCCCAGATAATGCGGCAACATCTTCCTCCATGTCTCCCAGTCATGCGGCCACTCAGCCCCCCAGATATCGAGTTCATACCAGATGCCTTTATCATATAATTGTTTTGCAAAACGTCCACTTGCAGCCGGATCTTCATAATTCCCGCTGCCAGTGAGGATATGAATATGCCTGCTCTGACGGATCTGTTCCAGGATATTGTGATCAGTAAGATTTGGAATATAATGTGCCGGACTGTTGAAATAGACATTGTCGTCGTAGTGGCCTTTGGTATATTCAGTCAGATCGTAAACACCGCTCATCGCTATAACACCATTGATGATATCTGGTCGTTTTAAAAACAGGTTCATGCTATGTAAAGCACCAAACGAAGCGCCACAGGTAATGATCGGGGTTTCCCAACTGCTGCTGTTGCGAATAAAGGGTATGACTTCGTTAAATACATAGTCATTCCATTGCTGGTGCCGCACCGACTTTTGCCAGGGATCCATATCGTTGTTCATCCAACTTTCATTGTTGATACTGTCGATAGAATAGACTTTTAACTTGCCGCTATCAATAAAGGGTGCGAGTGAGTCGATCAGCTGGAATCGCTCGTATTCCAGGTAGTCGGCAGCCGCAGTAGGTACCAGCAAAAGGGCAAATCCATAATCACCATAGGTGGCTACGGGCATCTCTTTGTTCAAAGAAGGGCTATACCAGGATGTTAATTGTCTTTTCATATCATAAACGTGCAGCGTTATGTTGCAGCGGTTAAATATATTCAAAAAACGATAAGTGAGGGAAATATTTGAAGCTTTGATGAAATGGTAACTCGGACGCAGATTCACATGCTTCGACCTTCTTGTCGATGTAGACACATAAAGCTGCTGGTCATGCCAATTTTCGCCGTTTTGCTAAAAGCAGGTAAATTTGCGGCCTTATGGAATTGAGCAAAAACTTTGTGCACCAGGCAGCAGAACAGAAATGGTACCAGCATTGGTTGGATCAGCAATATTTTAAGAGTACACCCGATGAGCGGGAACCATATACAATCGTCATTCCTCCTCCAAATGTGACCGGTGTGCTGCACATGGGCCATTGCCTCAATAACACAATACAGGATATCCTCATTCGCCGGGCCCGGATGCAGGGCAAAAATGCCTGCTGGGTTCCCGGAACCGACCACGCTTCCATCGCCACCGAAGCCAAGGTGGTACAGATGCTCCGGGAACGCGGTATCAGCAAATCTTCGTTAAGCCGCGATGAATTTTTGAAATATGCCTGGGAATGGAAGGAAAAATATGGTGGCATTATTTTACAGCAGCTGAAAAAGCTCGGCTGTAGCCTTGATTGGGATCGCACAACATTTACCATGGATCCTGACTACTACCGGTCAGTCATCAGTGTATTCATTGACCTCTACAACAAAGGCTATATCTATCGTGGCAAAAGAATGATCAACTGGGACGTAAAAGCCAAGACAGCACTGAGTGATGAGGAAGTGATCCGCAAGGAAACAAGACAAAAACTATATCACCTGCGCTATGCCCTGAGTGATGAATACGGCAAACCGCTTGCATTTACGGGCAATGGCGCTGAAAGTATTGTTATTGCAACGGTACGACCCGAAACCATCATGGGCGATACGGCCATTTTCGTTCACCCCGACGACGATCGCTATAAACAACTCCATGGAAAATTCGCGTTTGTTCCGTTGATCAACCGCCGCATCCCTATTATTGCCGACGACTATGTGAGCATGGACTTTGGCACCGGCGCCCTGAAAGTGACGCCAGCCCATGATATGAACGATAATATGCTGGGACAAAAGCATAATCTCGAAGTGGTTGATATATTTAATGAAGATGGAACATTGAATGAAGCCGCGAAGATCTTTATCGGCGAAGACAGGTTCGAAGCCCGCAAGAAAATTGTAAAAGAACTGGAAGAAAAAGGATACCTGGTTAAGACAGAAGATTATACCAGCGAAGTAGGTTATAGTGAAAGAACTGATGTGGTGGTAGAGCCCAGGCTGAGCCTGCAATGGTGGGTGGATATGAAAAAGATATATGGCCCTGCTCTAAAAGCCGTTGAAACCGATGAGATAAAATTCTACCCGGCGAAGTTTAAGAACCTATATCGCCACTGGATGGAAAATATCAAAGACTGGTGTATCAGCCGCCAGCTTTGGTGGGGACAAAGGATACCAGCCTGGTATGATGCGGAAGGAAGATTTGTGGTGGCCGAAGATGAAGCCAGCGCAAAGAAAATGTTCCAAACCCAGTTTTCTATCCCCGATGCGCAGCTGACGCAGGATGAAGACTGCCTGGACACCTGGTTTAGCAGCTGGCTTTGGCCCTTTGAGGTGTTTAAAGGTTATAGTGATCCTGGTAATGCAGATGTAAAATATTACTACCCTACCAACACGCTGGTCACAGCGCCTGAGATCATCTTTTTCTGGGTTGCCCGGATGATCATGGCCGGTTTTGAATATAAAAATGAAAAGCCTTTTAGTGAAGTCTATTTCACGGGTATTGTGCGCGATAAGATCGGTAGGAAAATGAGTAAGCAATTGGGTAATTCACCCGACCTGCTAGAAATGATCGACACCGATGGCGCCGATGCCGTTCGTTTTGGTATCATGATCTCCTCTCCCGCCGGCAATGACCTGATGTGGGACCAGGCAGGAAATGAACAGGGAAAATTCTTTATCAATAAGATGTGGAATGCCCTGAAACTGGTGAAAATGTGGGAAGGCAGAACTATTACCAGTCTGGACCCTGAAGCCAGCGGATCGGGTAGCTCACAATTTGCGGTAGATTGGTTTGAAAACAGGTTGAATGAGGTTAAAATACAGCTGGATTCACAGTTTAAAGACTTCCGCCTGAGTGAATCATTAAAAACACTTTATTCCCTGATCTGGGATGATTTCTGCAGCTGGTACCTCGAATGGATCAAACCTGGTTTTGAACAGGCGATCGACCAGGCGGTATACGATAAGACGATCGGTTATTTCGAACAACTTATGCAACTGCTGCATCCATTTATGCCATTTGTCACCGAAGAAATCTATCACCAGCTGCGGGAAAGAGAAGATGATATCACAGTATCGCAATATCAGGGGATAAAAAATCCCGACAGCATGATCCTGGAAAAAGGAAACCTGCTCAAGGAAGTGATCACAGCCCTCCGGGATGCGCGAAACAAGGCTCAATTAAAAATGAAGGATACCATCCTGCTGCATATCATGACGGGTGATAAAGACCTGTACCGGGATATCGAAACGATTCTGGCCAAACAGGTAAATGCGGAATCAGTGACCTTCACAAAAGATCCGGTCAGCAATTGTATAAATGTCGTAATCCAAAAGGATAAATTCTTTATTGAGACCACAACCGAGCTGGATACGACTTCACAAAAAGAGCAACTTCAAAAAGACCTCGACTATTACAAAGGATTTTTGCAGAGCGTTGAGAAAAAACTGGCAAACGAGAGATTTGTTCAAAATGCAAAGCCTGAAGTAGTAGAAATTGAGAGGAAGAAAAAAGCCGATGCCGAAGCAAGGATCAGGGCGATTGAAGAGAGTTTGACTATTTTATCGAGATAAGGTCACAAAAGGCAGGGGGAAACACTAAGGCCGAATAATTAACCTGACTAGTTAAGAACAAACTTATTTCTGTTTTTGAGACAATGCAATATATCAAGCCGCCTATTTCGGGAAAATACTTACCGGTAGAATAAACTCAAATACCGTCTCTTTTCTGCCTGTGAAAAGATCATCGTCCAGCAGGCGGGCTACGCGAAATCCGAAGCTCAGCTCGTACTGGTTCCACCATTTAGTATCCACATAGATCTCTGCTCCGGCACTGCGCTGATCCGCAGTAATACTATAGTCATTTGAATACAACCTGGTGAAATCAAAAAATCCGTTAGCCCTTACGCGGAGCAGGTAAAGTATATTGGCAAATCCCCAGTCGGGATACACAAGGGGCAAATAATAGTTAACTGACCCCCGCCACATTCGAGCAGCATAAGCTTCATTAAAACCTCTTGAATAGGAAAACCTGTTACCGAATAAAACATTCACGGTATCTCTTTGTTGAAAGGCACCAGTCAAAACAAGGTTATGTGTGGAGGCTAAACCTGGCAGGTATAAAGCTGCATTGCCCAGGAATTGCCAGCTGGTGAAATTTGTGATCGCATGGCGATGCTGCGCCACAACAGAATATCCAAGACGTGGGAATATATGCTGTACAGCCGATTCAACCTGCTCACTAAAACTTACACGGTGTGATAAATAGCTAAAATTTGAATTGGCAAAATCAGCCTTTGCTGCGCCTTTGATCCTGTCGCTACGGAATACATAGTCCGTACCGGCACTGAAATTTTTAAAAGTTCGTCCGCGGGTAAAACTAAGAGGTACAGTCAGGCCGATCCTGGCATCCAACTGATCCCAGGACCTGGTTTTGTCTTCAATCTCCTGGTTACGGTCAAATGTGTATTGAAGACCACCGACGAGGTATGGGAACCAGGCACCGTAAATTGTATTAAAGCCTGCCGCGTTGGTGTTGTCATTCTGGTTGTACAGATAATACAATTCCGTTTCCAGTGTGTTCAACACATTCTGCCCATAAAGTGAAAAGGTAAATTCAGGGTCTTCATAATAGGGACGCCAACTGTGAAAGTTCAGCAGCCTTGTGCCCTTTCTGTATTTCGAAGTGGGGAAATTTCCTTCCACCGGGCTACTTGAAAAAAGTTTGGGTGAAGAAGGTGCCGCAACCGGATACGCTTCGTAAAGTTTCTGATCATCTTTAAATAGTACCTCATCTGCCTGCCAGCTGCTAATTTGCTGCTGTTGCAATTGATAACCTTCTCCCGTAAATTCCGACCAGGTAAGTGTGCCTGAAGAGCTTGCGTTCACAAAGTATTTACCTTCCGATCCATTTGTGATCTTAAAGATCCTTCTATCCGACAGGTTTACTGAAAAAATATTATCGCTTCCCTGGTAAGAAGCGGTAAAATAGACATTGCTTCCGGCTACCGATGGATATCCAACAATGGTAAAACTTTCAGGAGTCAGACGTGTGATATTGCCGGTTGGAAGATCGACCAGAGCGAGTGCCATGCGGCCATCCTGGAAACGAAGAGCGGTTACCACCGAGTTATCATCTACAAACTTTGGATCGCTAAACTGGCTTACACCGGCTTTACGGATTTCCTTTTCAATCCTTGAGCTGTTGACATCAAGTACATGAAGACTGGATCTTCCATCCTGGTCGTATTCAACCGCGACAATTTTATTTCCGTTCTCGGATATATCGGGTGTAAAATATTTCGAACGGTGGGTTAATGTTCTTTGCTGCCCGGTTTTTACGTCCAGCAATTTGATCACGCTATAGTCCCGCCATCTCCATCTCGGATCATTCTCAAAAGCTGAATACACAATCCTGCCATTTCGATACGAAAACTGGTCATCTGCCGATATATCCCGGGTACGGAGTTTGTGTTCTTCATTGCCAACTTTTACATAGAAGGCTGTACGGTGCCGATAGGTTCGCTTTACATACAACAAAGAATCTGACCCTGCCTGGTAGGGGAATAAATAGTTGCTCACATAATTTTTGTTTACAGGAAAAATATATGACTGACTACCCACCCCGGACTTTGTATCGTTTTGAGTTTGCATATTGCTCAACTGCAGGTTTTTGCCCAGCTGTTTATAGCTATTTACAGCATCCGACCGAAATGTTTTATAATCGACACCTGAATATTTTTTTATTGCTTTCTGAAATGGATAAAACAAACACTGGAAAGCACTAGCATCTTTGGTCACTTTTGACCAGAAATCACTACCATAACTTTGGTATCCATGGTTAACCAGCCAGTAACCCAACTGGTAATGCGAGGGGACATAATCTTTCAGGGAGCCATTGCGCATCTTCATCCATGAATAATCCTTACCTGATTGCCAGATCGATGGGTAAGCGTTCATAAAAACAGGCAACCGTCCCCTGCCCTGCCGTGTGCCAATAGTTTCGTGATATACCGCATCGCCTTCATAAAACCAGTCGGGTATACTGGCGTTTGTAGCCAAAGCATAGCCTTCTTCCCCAAACAAAATTCCCATCAACCTGCTGATACCATTATTAAAATGATTGTATTGCTGCACATGCCTGTATTCGTGGATGGCCAGTTGATCAAGCCACGACACACTGCCCTGATCAAAGTTGTTGGGTGGTGGTGTGAGGTAGAACTCACTTCGATAAGGACCAAGGCCGACATAACCGTTGGCGATGACGGTTTGATTTTGCAGAACAATATTGATTTTCTTTAGCTGTTTTGTTTGAAAACCGGCCGTTGCAGAAGCCTGGTCATGCACCAATGCCGCCACTCTTTGTGCCTGGCTGTCCAGGCCTGTTGGAAAAATGATCCGTGCGGTATCTGTATCAATTTGCCTCCATTTTACAACAGGCGGTGTTCCTCCAAATCGTTGGGCATTTAGACCCGCACACAGTAACAATGAAAATAAGGCTAACGTCCATTTCTGCATGTACAAATCTTATTTAGGAAAGTTAAGCTAAATCCATGCACACATATCATCGTTCAGGGCCCTGCTTCACTTTTTGCTCAAAAGTCTCCATCGACATGGCATCCTCCACTTTGAAATCACCGATCCTGGTTCTGCACAGACTACTTAAATAGGCACCGCAACCCAGCGATTTTCCAAAATCATGCGCAAGGCTACGGATATAAGTGCCCGTACTGCATACAATGCGGAAATGAACCTCGGGTAAATCGATCTTTGTGATCTCGAATTCTTTCACATTTACTTTCCTCGGCTCTATCACTACTTCTTTTCCCTGCCTTGCCAGTTCGTAAACCCGTTTACCGTTGATCTGTATGGCAGAATGTGCGGGGGGTATTTGCAATATATTCCCTGTTAAAGGCTGGGTCGCCAATCTTATTTGAGATGCTGTTAAGTGTTCATAAGGTTTGAAATCGATCGGCTCCTGTTCAAGGTCATATGACGCGGTAACTGCACCCAGGGTAAATGTCCCGGTATATTCTTTCTCCTGAGCCATGTATTCATTTATCTTTTTGGTAAACTTCCCTGTACAAATGATCAGTAAGCCCGTAGCAAGCGGATCAAGCGTTCCCGCATGCCCCACTTTTTTAATGCGCACCAGGTTGCGGATCTTACGTACTACGTCAAAGGATGTCCACCTAAGTGGTTTGTCGATCAACACCAATTTCCCTTCCTCAAATGTATTCTGTGTTTCCATGGCGCAAATGTCGGGTATTGAAAGCGAATTGGAGACTGGAGTAGATTATGAATATTCAATTACCGAATACCTAAATCGACATCCTGGTTTTCAGTTCCAGGTATTTGTTTACTGTATTTACCGTAAGATTTTCAGGTGTCGTTAAGATAGAAAGTATCCCGTTTTTATGCAGCTCTTTTACCATCAGCCTTTTCTCAAAGGAAAATTTCTCCGCAATGGTCTGGATATAGATATCCTCCAGTTTGGTTGCTTTTTTTGTTGTCAGCGACTTGAGCTCTGTATTTTCAAAAAACACGACGAGTAAAAGGTGATATCGCGCAATGCGTTTCAACGCCGGCATTTCCCTTTGCAGGCTTTCGACCGACTCAAAATTTGTAAAAAGCACTAACAGGCTCCGGTTACTGATGCGGTTGCGGATCACCGAGAACAGTTTTTCAAAATCTGCTTCCAGGAACCGGGTCTGTTGTTTATACAGGGTTTCCAGGATCAGGTTCATCTGCGTAGTCTTCTTATCTGCAGGTATAAAGGCATCCAGGTTTTCTGCAAAGGTGATAAGGCCCGCTTTGTCCTGTTTTACAAGCGCCACGTTGGAAAGTACCAGTGCGGCGTTGATCGCATGATCCAGCAGGGTCATGCCGCCAAATGGCATTTTCATCACCCGGGCTTTGCTGATAATGCAATAGATCTGCTGGCTGCGCTCATCTGTGTAATTGTTTACCATCAGAGCATCCTTCCGGGCGGTGGCTTTCCAGTTGATAGTGCGGAAATCATCACCGCGTACATACTCCTTGATCTGCTCAAATTCCAGGCTATGTCCCAGTTTTCGAATACGCTTTACTCCTGCCTCCTGCAGGCGGTTACTCACAGCCAGCAGCTGGTACCGTCGCATCTGGATATAAGAAGGATAAACTTTCACCGTTTGTTGGGCGGGAAAGGTATATCGCCTTTTTACCAACTGCAAAGGCCCATAGGCAAACACATTAATGTTATCAAAAACATACTCGCCTCGTGTTAGTGGTTTAAGTAAATACCCGATCTCCTCTGAATGGTTGCTTTCAATTCTCGCCCGACGCAGCCAGTTGCGTTCCTGGAACTGTACCGGCAATTCATCGATTACACTCAGGCTTACCGTAAATGGGTAACGATTCTCCAGGTGAAGGGAAACTTTGTTGGAATCGCCGATACTAAAGCGTTCTGTTGTGTTACGCCATGCATTTATGCCGTTTCTTTTGCTATACAGCAGGTAACCATCAATTGCGATAGCCAGGGCCAGCATTAATAAAACGAGTACAGCGATCTGGAAAAATGCCGGCTGAAAATAACTCAGTACAAATATTACCGAGACTGCACCAGTGACATAGTAAACGATATTATTCAGATAAAACGATCGCATAAGAAAATACGATTAAACCTAATCCCTAATCCCCACTACCTGGGCACATCCATCCCATGTATAATCTGTTGCAACACCTCGTCCTCAGTTACACCTTCCATTTCTTTATCAGGTGCGAGTATGATACGATGACGCAGTACGGGGATCACGACTTCGAGAATATCCTCGGGCGTTACAAAATCGCGGCCCTGCATGGCGGCGATCGCTTTTGAAGCGTTCATAACCGAAAGAGACGCGCGTGGTGAAGCACCCAGGTAAATGGATTTATGATTTCTGGTCTGGTGCACAAGTTTAGCAATAAACTGTAGCAATTTTTCTTCTATCAGGATATCCTTGATCTGCCGCTTGAGCGCGTTGATCTGTTCACCGTTCAATACAGGGCTCACCACTTCATTTGCCTTGGTATTTCCCATCTGGTGAAATTTTGAAAGTATCTCGAACTCCTCGTTCTCATTGGGATATGGAACCACGATCTTAAAAAGAAAACGATCGAGTTGTGCTTCCGGCAAACGATATGTTCCTTCCTGCTCAACAGGATTCTGGGTAGCCATCACAATAAAAGGCGAGGGTAAAGGATATGTACGTCCGTCCACCGAAGCCTGTCTTTCCTCCATTACTTCCAGTAATGCGGATTGGGTTTTCGCGGGTGCACGGTTAATCTCATCCACCAGCACGATATTGCTGAATATAGGGCCTTTTTTGAATTCAAAGACTGCACCTGACGGATTAAATACCGGCGTACCCAAAACATCTGAAGGCATCAGGTCAGGCGTAAACTGTATCCGCGAAAAACCGGCGCTAACACTTCTGGCCACCAGTTTGGCGGTTAAGGTCTTGGCAACTCCCGGTACCCCCTCAACCAACACATGCCCATCGGCAAGCAGGGCGGCCAGGATAAGTTTTACCATCTCATCCTGTCCTACTATTACTTTCCGGATCTCCCCCCGGATGGCCATCACTGCCTCATTTAGTGCGGTTAAATCAGTGCGGGGCTGAAATATTTGTTCTTCCATGTTTAGCTTTCTCCTTCCTTTTAGGATGCCGATGCAGTTTTAGGTTTGTTTATAAAAATTTTCCAGTTGTTTGTGAAACCAGGCAAGTTGCTTATCACTTATCGTCTCGGTCTCTTCAATCTGGCGGATAAAGGAAACAATGTTCTCGATCTTTTCCTTATCGGCGCCGGTTTTTGCCTGCAGGTTCTTCTCAAATGTTTCATCCAGCACAGAAGTCGCCAATTTATACCTTGACCGAATATGCTCGAGAAAATAGGCTGACATCTTTTTGCAAAGATTTTTATGGTCAGCTTTATCGTGATATAAGCGGCCTATTGTCTTTACAAAATCCAGGGAATCGTTTTTGGGTTTCGTCATAACTGGTATGATACGTTGCTTTCTCCTCATTTCCATCAATACATAAACAAGCAGCGCAAGTATAGCCGTAATCAGGGCCCATTTGAGGGAGGGATGCTTTAAAAAACCATCAATCCAGTTAGCTTTTTGTCGTTGCCCCTGTCTTTTGGTATTAAAGTATTCGTCCCACACCACCCTGGTTACATTGGGAGAAATGAGAGACATCATATTCTCATAGTAACTGATATTTTTCTTATGCAACAAAAAATAGTTTGTAAAAGCCATGGGTGCCATGTGTATAAACAGATTTCCCTCCCCTGCTTTGAGATGAATCAGGTTGGGCTTCTCGTCTTTATTGTGACCAAGCACAGTTGCGGTAGCGCTGTCAATCTTATAAAAATAAAAATCGAATCTTTTTCCCGGATAAGAGTAAACGGGGCTTGATGGAAAGGGCGGTTTTGCAAGTGACAGACCGATCAGGTCAGCACCTTCAGTCTGCTCAAAATAGTACATTAGCCCTTCAGCCGAGTTAGCATCACATTTCAAAATCTGCGTGGCGGCATAAGAAATGTTCATGGTGCTGATAAATACATCATTTCCGTTTTCAACAAAACGGATCAGACGTTTCATTTCATCCTCGTCAGCATTGAAATATGGCGAAACCACGATAAGAGCCTGATCGGGATCGTAGTTGGATAAACCCTCCCAATAGCCAGGTTCCTCTTTGCTGGATGACACCTTTGCTTCCGGGAATAATTGCTTCAGGCTTTCAAAAGCCACATAAGTGCCATAAGGGATCTTGTCCCGCTTCAGGAAGGTGACGCGGTCATTAAATTGCCGCTTTTTGCCAACCGTATTGCCCAGCAGTAAGCTGAGCATGCCTAGCGCCACGACGCCAATCAGGATATGTGGAATATATCTTTTCACCTGTTTATTCTCTGTCTGAAATTCTCAAAAGCGGTTTCTATATGGTCATATTTCTCATTGTCAATCGCGAACTGGCCGTACCAGCTATATTCGTAGTGACGTGCCAGTCGTGAAAAATCACCGTATAGGTTCGTTCCATGCAATTGCATCATATAATCGAAGTTGGTGCCGTCCTGGCGATATTGGATCTTACCGGTATCAGATAGTTCACGCAGGAGACGAAGGAACATCAGCCTCACTGCAAATCTGTAATTACCCGCGGCAGCGGCTTTGTTGATCTCAGCCTGGTAGTTTATACTGAAAATATCACTGGTCACCGGGTTAATTTCTTCATCGTTGATCTTACTGGTTTTCCGGAATAACCTGGTATTGCTATTACTGAGAAAGATCACCAGGAAAGTCACAAAACCAGCAATGATAACCAGCCATATGAGTGGTTTCATGAATGGGGCCGAAAGAAGCCCGCTTTCATTTTCTTCTTTCCGTTTTTGGAAGATACCATCCGCATACCAGAAATCCTCATCATTTTTTAGAGCCTTTACAATATTCTCCGGAAGCCTTCGAATGCTAAGCGAATCTGGAAATCCATCCGTAAACTCTTTATCCAGGAAGTATTCCTCCCGCACACTGTCTTCATCATATTCCCCTTCATATTTCTCTTCGTAGATAGTGTCAGGTTCAGCCACCGGTACCGTATCGGCAATGACGGGATCGATCTGGTATTTCAATTCTGTAACACTATCAGCCCAGGCGGGTGACTGGCCGTACGATAGGATACTGACCAACACAAAAACAAGCACTATTCCTTTCCGAAGGAATTGCCATTTAAAATGATATTTATCACTCGGTCCTTGCACTAGACTTCCTCCTCCACGGGTTTTATGGATTTTCGCCTGCCAAGCTGAATCGGATAAATGATAAAATACCACACGACAAATAGCACCGACAGGGATGTAATGATGGTTGTTAATATTGAAATATCGTTGTAGAGCCTGGTGATGAACCCTTCAAAAAAAGCTGCCAGTCCAAATACCGGCATCAGGCCGACCATGATCTTGACACCATCTTTTGCGCCCTGCTTGAGGGCATCAATTCGCCGGATCGTGCCCGGAAACAAAAAACTCTTGCCCATAATAACACCTGCGGCCCCGGAGATGATAAGGGCGGTTAGCTCAAGTGTTCCATGTACAAATACGACCAGGAAAAATTGTAGCCCCAGTCCCTTCGCTGCAAAAAACTGGTCGAATATTCCCACCATCGCCGCATTCTGAGCCAGAAGGTACAAGCTGGGAATCCCGACAAATATGCCGGACGCAAACATCAGCAGCGATACCCTAATATTGTGTATCATGAGATGCAGCCAGCTCAGGATGGGATTGCCCGATTCATAAATTCCAAATGGATTTCCACTCTCAATATTATCCAGCGTTTGATCTACGTAGCCATCTCCAAAAAAACCACGGGCAACATTTTCATCCTGCCGCGACACAAAAAAGCCGATACTGAAAAAAATAAGAAACACCAGGAACGTAAATAAGATAACCCGGTGATGCTTGCGAATCGTTAGCGGAAGATCATTTTTCCAGAAATCGACCAGCCGATTCGATTCCTCCTTCCGGTTTTTATATATATTGAGATAGATCTTTGATGCCTCGCTGTTGATATAGTGCGTTACTTTGCTGCCAGGGTAAAAGGTCTTGGCATAAGCCAGGTC
Source organism: Bacteroidota bacterium (assembly GCA_023424015.1). Lineage (GTDB taxonomy): Bacteria > Bacteroidota > Bacteroidia > Chitinophagales > Chitinophagaceae > Terrimonas_B. The sequence goes on from JAFAEM010000045.1 coordinate 55,244, forward strand.
ATCCACCAGTTGTGTGAAATCCCGGGCCATCTCATCAGCATCGTCGGATGGCATGTGCTGATTTTTTAGCCAACGGTCACGGTTCTTTTTTATAAAAAGGGCCTCTCGCAAATACGTTATTTGCTTGTAAAATACTGCTTTTTAGATAAGATAGAAATGATGAGCACAAAATTAAGATTGCATGGCACGTTAACAGTAAAGAGATCAAAACAGGAGTAAATATTATAATTTTTTAACCATTGAATAACCGGCTATTAATATCGGTACCTTTTTTTATTCCACATTGCTGACAATTAATCAAATTCGATGAAAATACAGTTCTGGAGTATTGGTAAAAACAACGAGACTTATGTTAAAGCCGGCGTGGAAGATTTTACAAAGCGGATTTCCCGGTATTTTAAAGTGGATTGGCAGATCATCCCTGTTCCAAAAAATACAGGAATGCTGAGCGAAACGGATCTAAAAAAGAAGGAAGCCCAAGTGATACTCGAGTGGCTCGACCGGGACGATTACCTGGTTTTGCTGGATGAAAAAGGCAGGCAGTTGAATTCAGAGGGGCTTGCAGCCTTCCTCCAGGACAGGGCCAACGAATCGACCAAAAAACTTGTATTCCTGATTGGAGGTGCATTTGGAGTAGATGATACTGTCTTTAAGAGGGCAAACTTTACCTGGAGCCTGTCAAGCCTTGTATTCCCGCATCAACTTGTCCGGCTTATACTGGCGGAACAGGTGTACAGGGCCTGCACCATCCTAAAGAATGAAAAATATCACCATAGGTGAATCCGGCCATTTTCAAATTTTCAAATTCCCAAACTTTCAAATTCTTTACATTTATCAAATGGAATTGTCAATCACGATTATAATAGTCATCATCACGGTACTGGTATCTATCGGCGCGTTTAATAACCAGAAGATCATGGAGGATCTAATTTTTTATCCGCCTGCAGTCAGTCAACGAAACCAATGGTATCGATTTTTCAGTTGTGGTCTTATCCATGCGGATTGGGCGCACCTGATCTTCAATATGCTGGCGCTATATCTATTCGGTCGCACCGTTGAAGTCCAGTTCGCGGAGATTTTCCAGGAAAAAGGGAAGTTTTTATACCTGTTGATGTATGTTGCGGCGCTGGCTGTTTCCATTTTACCTACCTATTTCAAAAACAAAAACAATTACCACTATCGCAGCCTTGGTGCATCCGGTGCTGTAAGTGCTGTCATATTCGCGGGTCTGCTGATAGCGCCATATCTTGAAGTCTATATCTTCTTCATTCCAATACCCATTCCGGGATTTGTTTTTGCACCATTGTATTTAATAATCTCAGCTATCCTTGATAAAAAAGGCAATTCCAATATCAATCACTCCGCGCATATATGGGGCGCCCTTTTTGGACTGGCTTTCGTTATTGTTCTGGGCAAACTTGTCGCGGACTTTGATGCGATTTCTTATTGTATCGAAGGAATTAAAATGTACTTACAGGCAAAAGGCTGGACTTAATCACCAGGACATTTTTCGTTTTGTCGGTGATCTTAAACCGGTCGTCAATACGGTGTCCAACCACCCAGATGATTTTTTTATCAGATTCAAGCACCCAGGTGTTCTCTTTTTCTGATTTAGAAAGTTTTAGATCGATAAAAAATCGGGACAACTTTTTCTTTTTCTGCATGCCCTGCGGATAGAAATAATCGCCCTGTTTCCACCTGCGAAGCAAAAGCGGGAATTTTATAGCATACGCGTCAAGACAGGCATCCTGATTGGATGTAGGGATACGTATTTCACTCGCCTCTTCCATCCACAATTGAAAGCTCATCATCGCGCATTGGGCAAATGCCTGTCCTTCTTCGATCATAACAATTTCCGATAGTATTGGTTGCAAAGGAGCAATGACCAGCCATTTCCTGTTCCTGATAACCTGGTGTGACGAAGATTTTACATATTTCCCTGTATCGCTGTCGAGCAAAGAGATCACATCCGGTGTTTGCGCGGAACTAAAGCCGAAATCCCTGATGATCTCATAAACTATGGTCTGAAGTGGCTCACGTTGTTTCAATTTCAAAACCGGGATATGAATTTCATTTCCTTTTCTTTCCAGTAGTTGTTTTTTATGCATATCCAAAGCCTGCTGGTAAAGCTGTTCGACCTCCCTGAACCGATCAATATTTGACAGCACATTCTCACTGGCACCCGGCAACGATTCTTCTATCATTGGGATGACCTGGTTACGAAAATAATTGCGTGTATAATCGTTCCGCAGGTTAGTGTAGTCACTCACAAATTCAAGATGTTGTTCCGCCAGGAACTCTTCCAGTTGTTTTCGACGGGCAAATAACAGCGGCCTGACAATCGAACCTTTTTTGGACTCGATGCCACGCATACCCCTAACACCTGTGCCACGGAAAAACTTCATGAGCACCGTTTCGATATTATCATCGGCATGATGAGCTGTTAGGATATATTGGTAACCATTTTTAACCCTGATTTCTTCGAACCAGTTATATCGCAGGTTGCGTGCCGCCTCCTGTGTTGATAGTTTATTCTCCTCTGCAAATTTTTTGGTTTCAAATTTTACAAGATGAAAATTCACGTTATAGCGCTGTGCCAGCCCAGTCACAAACTTTTCATCTCTTTCACTATCTGCCTCCCGCAACTGGAAATTGCAATGCGCGATTGAAAAATCATAACCCGCCTGTTTACATAGCTCACACAACACCACAGAATCCACCCCCCCACTCACGGCCAATAATAACCGGTCACTTGTAGTAAAAAGCTGGTTAGCCTGAATAAAATTTTTATATCGTTGCAATAAGCTCATGACTAATTATTACACTTCCCCCATTTCCACATTCCACCTCTTCACATTCCCACATTATACTTCCCCCATTTTCAAATTTTCAAATTCTCAAATCTTCAAATTGACAACTCCTCCCACGCCCCCTTCAACTCCCCATACGCATGCCTGTCACCCGCTTTATGGGTCTGTTCCATCCCTTTTTCGTACCAGTGCAGGGCAGATTTAGTGTCACCGTTTCGTTCAAATAATTTACCCAAATGATAATAACTACCTGTATAGCCCGGGTCGCGGGACAGCAATTCCTCAAAAAGCCTTCGCGCTTCTGCATCGTCGCCCATTTTGACATATTCCAGGGCCAGCGCATGCTGTATAAAACTATCCGCGGGATTAGCTTTTAGAAATTCCTTTAACCTGTCAATACGCTCCATCATTACTTATATCGATCAATATGCCTGGTGAAACAACATCACAAGGGCGGGTAAAAAAAATTGCTTTCAAATACCGGATTTAACTTTGCATCACTTATCTTTGTTTTAGTTGCATAAACAACTAGTTTGAACTTTAAAAAACCCGTCATGAAGATCTTAGTATGTATTACCAAATCGCCTGACACTACGGCAAAAATAGCCTTCACTGAAAATAACACGAAATTTGATACCAGCGGCGTGCAATGGATCATCAATCCTTATGATGAATGGTATGCGCTGGTGCGGGCCATAGAACTGAAGGAAAAAGATCCTTCTATCGTGCTTCATCTTGTTACAGTCGGACTGGCCGACGCGGAGCCTATTATTCGCAAAGCACTGGCACTGGGTGGTGATGAAGCGATCCGTGTGAATACAGATAGCCACGACAGTTTTACGATTGCGTCACAGATCGCCGAAGTAGCCAAACAGGGCGGATACGACCTGATATTTACCGGCAAAGAAACCATCGACTACAATGGATCAGCCATTGGCGGCATGGTAGCGGAATTGCTTGATCTTCCCTTTGTATCATTGGCCGCCAAGTTTGAATTAAACGGTAATAAAGCAACCATCACCCGTGAAATTGAAGGTGGTGAAGAAATAAATGAGGTTGAACTACCTGTTGTTGTTAGTGCCCAGAAAGGCATGGCAGAACAGCGGATCCCCAATATGCGCGGTATCATGGCAGCTCGTACCAAGCCCCTGAAAGTGGTGGAACCGGTTACTGTGGAAGCATTGACCAGTGTTATCAGCTTTGGATTGCCGCCTGCTAAGGCCGGTGTTAAACTGGTACCGGCCGATAATGTGGAAGAGCTGGTAAGATTGCTGCACGAAGAAGCAAAAGCGATTTAAGTGCCTTCGGTCAGCGTTCATTCCACTTTGTTATTTTCAAATTTTCAAATTACCTCATTTTCAAATTAGTTATATGTCAGTTTTAATATTTATAGACCAGGCAGATGGACAGGTAAAAAAATCTTCGCTGGAAGCTATGAGTTACGGTGCTAAAATCGCCGACCAGCTTAATACCACGACCGAAGGTGTAGTACTCGGTACTGTCACGGAAGATCTCGCAGCACTTGGAAAGTACGGAGTCAAAAAAATACATCATGTCAGCAACGAAGCACTCAACGCCTTCGATGCACAGCTTTTTACCCGCGTTATTGCCCAGGTAGCTGAGGCTAATGGATCGTCGGTGATCGTTTTCTCCAATAATATGGATGGAAAAGCCATCGCGCCCCGGCTTTCCGTGCGCCTGAAAGCGGGTTTGGTATCTGGCGCGGTGGCCCTGCCCGATACCAATGATGGTTTTATCGTCAAAAAGAACGTATTCTCGGGAAAAGCGTTTGCTAATATTGCGGTTGATACACAGGTAAAGATCATTACCCTGAATGCAAATGCCTATAAGATCGCCGAAGTGGGTGGCACGGCAGAGGTAGTTCCGTTTGAGGCCAGGGTTGACACGGCTAAGATAAAAGTGACCCAAACCAATAAGGCAAGCGGTGAAGTGCCGCTGACAGAAGCTGGTATTGTGGTAAGCGGCGGGCGTGGATTGAAAGGCCCGGAGAACTGGGGTATCGTGGAAGACCTCGCCAAAGTATTGCATGCTGCCACTGCCTGCAGCCGGCCTGTGGCCGATGCGCATTGGCGTCCTCATAACGAGCACGTAGGCCAGACCGGTTTTGCTATTGCACCCAATCTCTATATCGCGATCGGCATTTCGGGCGCCATCCAGCACCTGGCCGGTGTGAACCGCAGCAAGGTGATCGTTGTTATAAACAAAGATCCGGAAGCGCCATTTTTTAAAGCAGCAGATTATGGCATTGTCGGCGATGCGTTTGAAGTAGTGCCAAAAATGACGGAAGCTATCAGGAAACTAAAGGGTATCGCATAAAACGAATACCCGGCTATATACCGTTTCACAGAGAGAAAGACAGCCAAATGATTTTTTTCATTTGGCTTATTTTTTTCCTCGGACTATTTAAAATAAGTTATTCTATATTCCGAGGATACAACGTCTGTGTCAAGCCAAAAAGTTGAACATCTCACAAGTCTATCCTTGCTGTCAAATTCAACAATCGCTTCAACATCTTCATACCTTCCGTCGTATACTTCGAGTCTTACACCTTTAATGGGAAATTTGGAGTATTGCATTGTCTCATAGCCCATTTGGAATGACAAAACGCCGATATAGAAAGAAATCAGTTCACTCTCATCATTAAATGGTATATCGGCGATCCCATTTAATATCAATTTTCGCTGGTTATACAATTGATCACCTTTTGTCCATCGACCGGAATATTCCTCTGATGTGAAATTTTGTTCTGTGTTGTCATACTCATATTTTATGTTTGTCATAACCCTAACCACACTCCCAACCTCATCATATATAAGAGAGTCATTTACTATAAGGTCAAAGTAAACATTATTAAATGACTGATAAGACAATTGACTATTTAAAACATTTTTATGTTCGGCCGTAAATTCTGCCATTCTCGTAGTTGTTCGTGCAAAAGGATCTGTTGGATCAGAATCTTCCCACTGCAGCCGATAGTTGCCATTTGCCAGTGTTGTCCTGGTAAATGGTCTCGAGGCGGTACTTCCTCCCAAATATCTAACGTCAATCTGGCTAACGACATTCTCAATGTCATAAGTTATATCGATAGAACTAATCGCATAATCCCTTCCCGTAAATAATGCTGAATATTGATAATCCACATGTATAAGAAGTCCCTTGTTGTTATAAGTTAAGACCGCTTTTGAATTGTTATATACACTCTGGTAGGTCGGATCCTGCGGATCAGTTTCTGAATCAGTCCAGTTAAGGGTTATCTTACGGTTTGCCGTATCATAGTTGTAATGTTCAACAATCGAATCAGTTCCCCCATTATACACCCAGGCTATACTCTTAATTAACAATGTAGAGTCTTTTACCTCATCGGGGATTATTGGAGGCTTATCCAAATCAATATCTAATTCTTTCTGGCAGGAAATGGCTACCAGGCTCAACAGGACAATAGGTAGAATCAGAATTTTTATATGTTTAACCATGGGTTGCGCTATTAATTAAAATAATGAATACGAAACACAACAGGATGCAGGTCCGGTTGAAGAAAATAGCAGGTGATCAGGGAAAGCCTGTTTTTACTGTCAAAAGTGTAGACAGGTTGATATTCCTGGAATGACCCATCTTCCAGATGAACCTTTGCTTTCCTGGCAGGGAACCTGGAAAATTGCGCGGCTTCGAATTCTAAATACCGGGAAAACAGTCCCATGGATCCGATCAGCATTTCATCATATTCCCCGATAGGGATTTCTGAGATACCATTTAGCAGGAGTTTGCGTTGGTTATAAAACTGGTCACCTTTTGACTCCCTGTCTGTGTACTCTACACTAAAATATTCATCCTTTACGTGCCCGGGTGCGTCATATTGCTGTGTAAAAACCTTTTCTACATTCCCGTTTGCGTCATAATATATTGTATCCAGCCAGTTGTCATACGTAAGCGGCGCATTCAGGATAAACGAGATTCTTACATTCGTTTCTGCCCTTCCATCCGTTGAAAAAAGTGTTGATCTAAATATGTCCGAGTTAGTCGAGCTTATGACTGGTTCACGCCATTCCAGAATGTAGCGGCCATCTGGTAATATAGTCTTCTCAAATTCCCTGACGTCGGCCGGCCTGTTTCTATAAGAAAGGATTATACTCTTAACGATATTTTCATCGTCGTATATAATCTCCGTTTTAGCATATTCATCATCCGAAGGAGGAAGATGAGGAGAATGTGAATAATCTACGCGTATAAGTCGTCCCTCATTGTTATAATTGAATTCCGATTTGGCATCTACGAGCTCAGGTATGTAATTCGGATCATTTTCATCCATATCTGAAAATGTCCAGGAAACTGTGATCTTTCTGTTGATGGTGTCATAGTCATAGTGCTCGACAACAGAATCTCTCCCTTCATTCAAGATACACGCAATGGACTTGATCAACAGCGTGGAATCGAGCACATCCTCAGGGATCGGTGGCGGGTTGTCCAGGTCTACGTCCGGTGTTTTCTGGCAGGACACAAAAAACAAACTTAAAATAGCGGCAAATGCGGCAAGGGAACGGATCGGCATTTTAAACATTAGGTGACTTTATAACAAACAAATAACGCTTAAAAAAATGGTAATTCAAGGCCCTCGCGTATCAAAGCTTCCACATGGATTTTGTCAACTTTTATTCAAATTCCTTAGTTTCGTGTCAATTTTATGAAGAAAATCGAACTGGAAATAGTGGCTTTGTCGCATAGTATCACACAAACCCATTCCTATGCCGTTGTATTGGGAGAAGTAAATGGTCTGCGTCGCCTGCCGATTGTTATCGGCGGCTTTGAAGCCCAGGCGATTGCGGTGGCGCTGGAAAAGATGCAGCCCAGCCGGCCATTGACCCACGATCTTGTCAAAAACTTCATGAATGCCTTCGCGATCGACCTTCACGAGATCATCATTTGCGACCTCCAGGAAGGTATTTTTTATTCTAAACTGGTTTGTTCCTCCGAACACGACACCATCGAAATAGATTCAAGGACCTCAGATGCACTGGCCCTGGCCGTCCGTTTCGGCTGCCCCATCTATACATACGAAAATATCCTGGAAAGTGCGGGCATTCTGATGGAAGATACCGGCAGCGGGAAAAAGAAAAAGGCAAAACAGGAAGTGGTAGTGGAAGAGCAGGGTAATACCGGCAACGAGGATCTGAAGACCATGACGCTTGAGGAACTCGAGGTGCTGTTGAATGAAGTCCTGGAAAGCGAAGACTATATCCGGGCAATCGCCATTCGCGACGAAATTAACAGCCGTAAAAAGAATCGCTGAGTTACATCGGCGACTCAGCGATAATACACCCCATATACCATCAATACTCTCACGTGGTCGTATTCCCCAATTCAAAGATCAATCTTGGCCTGCGAATCGTTAGTAAAAGAAACGACGGCTATCATGACCTCGATACGGTCTTTTATCCTCTGCCCTTCTACGATGCGTTGGAAGTAATCAGAAATAATGGCGAAAACGGGGCGGGGATTAAGGACTTTGATTTTACGATCACCGGCCTTCCAATCGAAGAGACTACAGATAATCTTTGCCAGCGCGCCTTTCAGCTCTTAAAAAATGATTTTCCAGATCTGCCCCCGGTCAACATGCACCTTCATAAAGCTATACCCGTTGGGGCCGGACTTGGTGGTGGTAGCGCTGATGCATCATTTACCTTAACATTACTTAACAATAAATTTCAGCTTGGATTAACGACAGAACAACTGTTGCAATATGCCTTAAAACTGGGTAGCGACTGTCCCTTTTTTATTATCAATAAGCCATGTTATGCTACAGGTCGTGGAGAATTTCTTCAACCAGTTGATCTCGGGCTTTCGTCCTACAAATTTGTTCTGATCAATCCGGGCATACATATCAGCACGGGCGAAGCATTTTCCGGTACCGTGCCCGCTATCCCGGTAAGGTCAACCCTTGATATCATCAGCCAGCCTGTTCATACCTGGAAGGATGATTTGATGAATGACTTTGAAAAAACGATTTTTCCTGCATACCCCGAAATAGAAAAAATTAAAACTTCCCTTTACGAGCAAGGAGCATTATACGCATCGATGTCCGGTACCGGAAGCAGCGTGTATGGAATATTTGAGAAAAACAGTAGGCTGAACATAAAAGTCCAGTCACATTATTTCTATAAGGAGATTTAATTCAAGTGAATATTTTTTTTAGTACTTACTTATTCAGCCAGGCTGAGTAAGTCTTCAAGATCCAGGGGTTCGGTGACCATTTGTAACTGACCGTTATTATCAACGGGCCATTCGGGTTTTGGTCTGTCCCAATATAGTTCTACCCCATTTTGATCCGGATCATTCAGATAAATTGCCTGCGATACGCCATGATCGGAGGCGCCTGTCATCGGGTATTGGGCATCCCGTAAACGCCTGAAAATAATGGCCAGATCTCTTCGATCCGGATAGACAATCGCAAGGTGAAAAAGCCCTGCCGCCCGGGTTGGCGCAGGCCCTGCATTTTTACTGTGCCAGGTATTGAGCCCGATATGGTGATGATAGCCCCCTGCTGACAAGAATACCGCGCTGTCGCCATAGTATTGCGTTACTTCAAACCCCAACAGGTCGCGGTAAAATTTCAGCGACCGTTCCAGGTCTGCTACTTTTAGGTGAATATGCCCGATATGTGTGCGATGAGGAATGGTATAACTCATAATCTTAGGGATTTTAGCGAGTCTGTCTTCACTAAAATTACTATCTTGCGATAAATATTCCACATTATCCAGTATAAGATCACGATATCATTCTTCCTGGCACTCAATCTCGACCTGCTAAACCACTAGGAACTGGTTTCCCAACCGTTTTTTACAACGAAGCTGTCTTTCTGCTCTACATTTACTGATTCTTTAATTATTGCACGTATGCAATCAACTGTTAACCTTTCTGAAAAAGCATTATACCATCTCCAACTGGAGGAACAGTATGGCGCACACAATTATCATCCCCTGCCGGTAGTGCTCAGTCGCGGTGAAGGTGTTCATGTATGGGATGTGGATGGAAAAAAGTATTATGATTTTCTGAGCGGTTATTCTGCCGTCAACCAGGGTCATTGTCATCCACATATCCTGAAAGCTTTTATTGAGCAGTCTCAAAAACTTACGCTCACCAGTCGCGCTTTTCATAGTGATGTGTTGGGCGAGTACGCGAAATTTATTACGGAATTGTTTGGCTATGATAAAGTCCTCCCGATGAATACCGGTGTAGAAGCCGTGGAAACTGGTATCAAGCTTTGTCGCAAATGGGCATATGAGGTCAGGCAGATTCCCGAAAACAAAGCCGTGATCATTGTATGTGAAGGAAACTTCCATGGACGTACCACAGGAGTGATTTCCTTCAGCACAGATCCTGCCGCGCTTAATAACTATGGGCCATACCTCCCGGGATTTTTAAAGATACCCTACAACGATATCAACGCTTTGGAAAAGGCGCTGGAAAATAAAAATGTTGCCGGTTTCCTGGTAGAACCCATCCAGGGCGAGGCCGGTGTAGTGGTACCGGATGAGGGATACCTGTACAAGGCTAAGCAACTTTGTGAACAGGCCGATGTGTTATTCATAGCAGATGAGATACAGACTGGACTTGCAAGGACCGGTAAAATGCTGGCCTGTGATCATGAAAATGTAAAACCTGATATCCTGTTGCTGGGTAAAGCACTTAGCGGGGGAATGATGCCCGTGAGCGCAGTGCTTGCAGATGATGAGATTATGCTCACCATAAAACCGGGAGAGCATGGCTCTACTTATGGCGGCAGTCCGCTGGCCTGCAAAACAGCCATCGCGGCCCTACAGGTGTTAATAGATGAGCAGATGGCTGCAAACGCGGTAGAGATGGGTGACTTATTACGTTATGAACTGAAAGCGTTGAATTCAAAACATGTCAGTGTGGTTCGTGGTAAAGGTTTATTGAATGCGATTGTGATCGATCATTCTAATAAAGACGCAGCCTGGGATCTTTGCCTGGAACTTAAGGAGAAAGGTCTGCTTGCAAAACCAACACATGGTGATAAAATCCGCTTCGCGCCACCACTTATTATAAACAAACAGCAGATCATGGAATGCGTCGGGATAATTGGCGCGGCGCTGAAAACATTGGGTTGACGAAAACTAAGCCATCAACAGAGGCATCAGGTTTTACCCATAAGAATTTATTTTTTATATGAATCAATCGGAGCAACGGCCATTATTGTCAAATAACGACTTTCTTTCGGAACTGGTGATTGGCATGTCCGATGGCGTGGTTGTGCCTTTTGCTTTAACTGTAGGTTTAAGCCGGGTGACAGAGTCGGCATCAGTCGTTGGTATGACGGGGTTCGTTGCCCTGACCGCCGGCGCAATTGCTATGGGTATAGGCGGGTACCTCACGGTAAAATCTGAAACCGCACCGTATAAGCCTGTTTCTGAACCGACCGGGAGTAAGGAAGAAGTAAAATCATTTTTTGCAAATCTTGGCATGAGCGAAGAATTGCAGGCTAAAGTGGCGGATGATGTGATTAGGGAGAAACAGGAATGGTCAGAGATAATCACAACAAGTGAAACCCAAACGCGCCAGATTAACAGGCATGCATCCAGGACCGGGCTGACCATCGGGCTTTCATATGCACTTGGCGGATTATTACCCGTTGTCCCCTATTTCCTTTTGGAGCCAGCCACCCGCGCCTTTCCGGTATCGATCGCCATTTCGTTGTTGAGTCTCGTTGTGCTGGGTTATCTCAAAAGCCGCGTTACCGGGCTGACGCCCATTCGTGGCATCCTGCTCACCACGCTTACCGGCTCCCTGGCAGCTGCAGGTGCTTTCATAGTGGCAAAGCTGTTTACATAACAGCGTTCGATAGGTTGAAGGTTGTTGAAGATTGTTGAAAGTTGTTGAAGATGGTTTAATGTTGTATTACAATATTCAACAATATTCAACTACATTCAACCACCTTAAACCATATAATGCACTAGAAAAAATCCGCTCTACAGATGTAAAGCGGATCGATATTGAATGGTTTTTCTAAGATCATATCTTAAACCGTTTAGCATATACCATAGCACAGCCATAGCCTATGGTTATGGTCAAACAGATATCTTCAAGGGAACCTACAGTGTTCCAACGATGCGGATAAGATTAACAGAGTAGAAAATTTCGATAGGCAGGTCGCTTAGCAAGCGGGCAAGGAAAATGTTGCAACATCAAATTTAATGAAAATCATCATACAACAATTATCTGATGTAAAATTTTATTCGCGTGTGATCTTCTCTTGCAATTTCATATCAGGAAAAAAGGCAGATAATAGCATCAGTACCGCGGCGATCAGCATTAGGTAAAGTGCAAGATGTTGTTCGGGACACTCCCCTGCCCTGCAGGTTGATACCATAAAGTAATTGCGAATGGTCCAGGCCAGGTTGAACGCGCAAATGACAAGGTTCAGGCGTTTGGCCCATAGCCGGGGGATAAAGTTGAAAACCAGGAAAAGACTGGTGAATATCAGGTTGAAATAAGCTGGTTTACCAAAATTCGTTCCGGTGGCGTCAACCCCTGTCACGACAATATTCTTTGTAGTGATCACAACCCAGGTGCTAAAACAGGATATAACCAGCATGATTGCCGCGGCTAATCCCACCCATTTCATCCAGCGCATGGCTTTTTTTTGTTTGGCCCGCAAGATAGGTATTTGCACCTGAAGTCATTTCCGCCGTATTGCAGAAATACACGTCACAAGATTCATTACGACTAGCAGGCATTTATCATTTCCGCCGCCACCGGCAGTCCCATGAGATAGTATTCGAATGACTGACTCCCTATGGTTAGATAATATTGTCCTAACCTGTTGAAACCATGACGCTCATAAAATTTCAGTGCCTGGGTATTGCTGGCAGGTGCATCCAGCCAAACATAGTCAGGGTGGATGCCCCAGGCCAGGTCTATCGCCCGTTTGATGAGCGCTGTACCAATTCCGGCCGACTGGTATTGAGGCAACACATAAATTTTCTGCAATTGCATTTGCGCACCTGATTCGATCTGGTCATTGAGAGAATGCGTCTTTATCTTTACAAAGCCCAACGGATCTTTTCCATTAAATGCCAGCAGGTATACATTATTTTCCTTGCGAAGGCTTCGGACAAGTTTGACCGGATTATAAGAGTACTCCAGGTATTCGAACAAATCCTCGCTATTGTGAAATATGCTGCTGAAAGTGTGGCGGAAAGTTTTTTTCGCGATCGAGGCGATCACGGCCGCGTGTGACACATCGGCTTTGATGATTTTGGGGTACATGGTAGTAGATGATTTAGGTTTAAGGTTTAGATTCCGGGTCAATATTCGACGAGATCATAGAAAGCATGTGCTTTTTGCAATGCTGATACTATATCAATCTCCATTTTAACATCGGCACGCTTATAGACTCCTATCTCAACTTCAAGGTGTTGAAACCCGAGCTTTTCATACAATTTGATCGCTCCTGCGTTTTTCTTATTGGAGTACAGAACTATCTTTTGCGCGCCAAGCATATGGGCTTTTATAAAACTGGCATAACTCAGTGCTTCTGCGATACCGCGCCGATGGTAGTGTTTATCCACTGCCATTTTAGTAAACTCAAAAGTCTCGCCGTCTATACGGCGAAGTCCAACCGTGCCGGCGATCATGCCTTTGTATTCAGCCATCAGGATGGCGCCACCCGGGTCGAGGATAGCCTGCCCCGGATGGGTCAGCACCCATTCATCAACCGGTTCCATCTCAAAAAGTTCTTCGATCCAAACCCTGTTGAATGCCTCAAAATATGGCTGGTGTTCCGGCCTGTAGTCTAAGATTCGAATATTATTCATTGCTTTACTTTTTTAAATTCCCTGTTAACCAGGTAGACGCCTCCAAGGGTGATCAGCGTCCCGAGGATCATATTTGCATTCATTTTTTCTGAAAGCACCAGCCAGCCGATCACAACGGCCACCACCGGGTTGATATAGGCATAAACAGACACCTGTGTGGGAGGTAATTTGCTAATGACAAAAACATAAGCCGTATACGCCACCAATGAACCAAATACCACCAGGTAGATCAAAGCCAGCCAGGAATCCTGGTTCACATCTGCAAGACTGATATACTTACCCGTAACTCCACACACGGTGAGCACCAATATCCCGGCGATAAACATTTGCAGTCCTACATTGAACAAAACATCCACAGGTGGTTTTTGCTTAGAAATATATACAGTACCAAATGACCATGACAACGTGGAGAGCAGGGCTAATACGACACCAAAGACAAATGTTTTACTTTGCATTTCGCCTATGTAATCATAGAATATGGTCAGCACCCCGGCAAATCCAATAATTAGTCCTGCCACCATCAGGCGTGTGATCTTCGCGCACTTTGAAAGCCATACTGTAAACAATGCGATGAACAAAGGCACCAGAGCCGCGATGATCGCAGCCAGCCCGCCGCTGATATATTCCAATGACCATGTCAGTAGTCCATTGGCGAGACATAACATGAATATGCTCTGCACAGATATTTTCTTAAGTACAGCCCAGCCTGGTATCCTGTATCCCCGAATTAAAAAATAAGCTACGAGTATCGAACCTGACATCAACTGGCGTAGTCCCGACACAAATAATCCCGGCATATGCTGCGCGCCGATCCGCGACGCTACATAAGTAGTTCCCCAGAAGAAGCTTACCAGTCCCAATGCGATATACGCTTTATGTAATTCCTTTTTCATCCTTAGTGTTTATTTTTTGTCCTGGTGGGTGAACAAAGGTTTTCAAAATCGTGGTAGCGGGGCAATCGCGTCAATTAACTTGAGTTGATAGTTTACAGATGCAAATTTTATAGAATTATTGATGGTAAAACAGATTCAGTTTTTGTATTTTTGACTATATCAGATTTTTTAACATTATGCCAAAGTCCAGTTTCGCTACCGATGAGCACCTGTATATGCAGGTTGCTGCGGGCCTTGAGAAAATGATTGCAGAAGACGTTTTGAAGATCGGCGATAAGCTTCCTTCTGTTCGCGTGTTGAGTGATGAGTATGGGATCAGTATGGGAACTGCATTCCAGGCCTACTACCATCTCGAAGGAAAAGGCCTGATCGAATCGAGGCCAAAGTCGGGTTACTATGTTCGCTTTAATCAGCGGCGATTTCTGGAATTGCCAAGTATCATACAGCCCGATGTGCTAACGCATGATGTATCGGTAAAAGAGATGATCTCATCTATCTATTCCGACCTGGCGATGAATAATGATAAGATCATCAACCTGGCAATGGCAGTACCGGATGTAAGCCTGTTGCCAACGGCCAAGATCAATAAATCGGTGATGCATGTGCTGCGCAATAACCCTGATCATTGTATTAACTATGAACACACGCAGGGAAATCTTGAACTGCGGAAACAAATTGCAAAGCTTGCCTTTAATTGGGGAGGTAAAGTAAAACCTGATGAAGTACTGGTGACTTCCGGTTGCCTGGAAGCGATCACGATCTGCCTGCGGGCAGTAACAAAACCTGGTGATACTGTGGCAGTGGAGTCGCCCAATTATTTCGGAATATTTCAGGCCATCGAGAGTCTCGGTTTAAAAGTGGTGGAAGTTTCTTCCTGTTGTGTGACAGGTCTCGACCTTGATTGCTTACAAGAGGTAATTAAAAAGTTCCCCATCAAAGCCTGCGTCGCGATCCCCAATTTCAACAATCCCCTGGGCGGCTGCATGCCTGATGAAAATAAAAAGAAACTGGTGGATATCATTGCGAAGCATAACATACCATTGATTGAAGATGATATCTATGGTGAATTGTATTTTGGAAAAAACCGTCCGCGTACCTGCAAATACTATGACACCAAAGGGCTGGTGATGCATTGTTCATCATTGACAAAATCCCTGGCGCCCGGATATCGTATCGGCTGGGTGATCCCGGGTAAATTCCTGGAACAGGTAAAACAGATCAAACGCATTCAGAATATCAGCTCCCCTACCCTCACCCAGGCTGCCCTGGCGCATTTTCTGCAAATCGGCCGTTACGAGTATCACCTGAAAAGCTTACGAAAAGCGCTACATACGCAGTGTCTTCGGTATATGCAGGGAATTGTGGATTATTTCCCGGAAGGCACCAAGGTATCGCGTCCGCATGGAGGATTTGTATTGTGGGTGCAATTGCATAAAAAAGTAAATGCTTTTAAACTGAGAACGGAAGCGATGAAACACAAGATATCTATCACACCGGGAAAAATATTTTCAGCCAGCTGCAATTATTCCAATTGCATTCGAATCAGTTTTGGTAAGCCATGGGATGATGATGCAGATTATGGGTTGATGATGTTGGGGAAGTTGATTAGGAAGATGATGTGAAACGGATACTAGATGCTAGATACTAGATGCTAGATACTGGATGCTGGATGCTGGATGCTGGATGATTTAAAATTTTAGGTTTTTGAAATAAAATTGTTTGTCATCGTCGGTGATGGAACGATGGGGTTTGCAGGGATTGCCAAAAGCAAGGGTATCATCGGGAATATCGCGCGTAACGACACTTCCAGAACCAATGACTACATTGTTACCTATGGTAATACCGGGATTGATAACCGTATTACCACCTATCCAGACACTATCACCTATCGTTATAGGAAAGGCATACTCCCATCCCTGGTTTCGCATGTGTGCATCGATAGGATGACCCGCAGTAAAAAGCGATACATTAGGAGCAAAGTAAACATTATGGCCAATTTGCACCTTCGCACAATCCAGGATTACACAGTTGTAGTTTGCGTAAAAATTATCTCCGATATGAATATTATAACCATAATCGCAACGGAAGGGGGTCTCAATGTAACAATTGACCCCAAAATAACCTAAGAGGGTTTTTAAGAGCTCCTGCTGACGATCATGTTCAGTTGGAGCCAGGTTATTGAGTGCAAAAACAATTTGCTTAGCCTTGAGTCTTTCCTCTACTAATAGTTCATCAGAAGCCAGGTAAGGAAAGCCTGCCAGCATTTTTTCTTTTTCAGTCATCACAGTATAAATTGGAGACCGCAGTCTATTTTACGGCCAACTGGATCATTTTCTCCAAAACTTTCAGATCGACATCAGCCAGTTTATTGATGTAGAGGCAACCCACACCGGTCTTATGCTTACCCAATTTGTTCAAAGTATCGGCATGCTTTTTAACATCAACCACCAGGTGCAGGGATAAATTATTTTTTCGCGGCGCAAAACCGATCTTAAACCAGTCGACCTCTCTCCCGGTAGCAGGGCTTTTATATCGCAGTTCTCCAAATCCGATCATGGAACTGCCCCACATTTTAGGCTTTGTCTTTGTCGCTTTCTCCATCATCTTCAGGATGACCTGGCTGTCCTTTCTTTTTTCCTCATCAGCAATACCGGCGATAAAATCCGCAACACTGGCGTCGTTGACCTGGGTTTTGATCTTTACAAGCTTACTCATCAAAAAATATTTGCTGTTAATGTAAGTAATTTTCAGTTAGTGTACTGGTTAGTTCATAGAAGACAAGCTACATGCTCATGCCCCGATCTCCTTTTTTCTAAATCTCAGTAGTTTCCTGATAAAATCGACCGGTAGTGGAGTATCATGCGGCAGCTGGATAGCCGACTTTGTAACCTTAAATCCCTTTAGCTCTTCTGCAAACGCCTTCAGCAACTCAGGACTCCAGGGATTTAGGATTGAAATATGTTTAGCGAAAGCGGAATAATAGATCAGGAAACTCTTTCCGATCTTAAATGCAGGTACCTGGTAACTGATCACCTCCGTAACACCAGGTACTTCTTCGTGCACCAGTTCACGGATGGTCTGCATCCTTTTCTGTATGTCATCAGGAAAGATTTGCTGATATTCATTAATCGTCTTGTAGTCGGTTTTAGCCATAAAAAAACCTTTTTTTGGACGCGCGAGAATTTAATCAAGCGAAATCTAGCAATAGAGCGATATCCTTCGTGGCCCACTCCAGCCATTGAGAACTCTACTGTGGACTATTTACTATTCTCGCTTTATAATAAGTATACCCCCAACCAAAACTTTTAAAGATAACTAAGCCACCACTTCTCACGGTGCAACTGTTTGTACCTGTCAAATCGTTTACAAAGCGGGTAAAGCAAAAGTATAACTCCTATCCATACCACATACACCACCCAAAGGCTAAAACCATAACCTTTCAGGTACGGGGACTCCGATATCCAATCCTCAAAAATCATTACCTGCCAGCCATACCCCGAAAGCTGGGCAAACACTAGTGCCAAAAGGTGTATAAGGTATAAGTGAAGGATATAAAAGAAAAACGGTACTCTCCCAAACGTGCAGAAAAAATTGACCATCCGGCCCTTTAAACTTTCCGCATTTGCAAGGAATATAAGAGCTGCACCCAGGGTCATTAAAAGGTATTGCAAAGACGGGGGATACTTGGTCGGGTTAAAAAAGGAAATAATGCTTCCTGAAAGTCCCGGATAGTTAGTAAAGGGTATTGGATCGCCGTAAATGTTTGTAGCTCTAAAAATGATAAACAGGCCAAGGCATGCGATCCCGATTTGATTGAACAATTTTCGGCGATACTTTTTATCGACTTCAGCATCATAAAATTTTCCGAAATAAAATCCCAGCGACATCACAGCTATCCAGGGAACCAGTGGATATACAACAGTCAGTTCCACGTTGTCAGTAAGTTGAAAAACAGCAAATTCATGGATTATAGCCCAAAGCATATTGCCTTCGAATCTCAGGTTATCCAGCAGGTTATGACCAAATATGATCAGCAGGCTTAGGATCAGTATCCATTTCCTGGGCAGGTGGATCAAGGCAGCCAGGACGATCATGCCGACACCTAAAGCCCAGATCACCAATAAGCCGGGACTACGGAAATAAATATCGAAATACCAGGCAAAATTCACAATCGTCATTTCTATAAAAACCAGCCATAGCCCCCGTTTCAGAAGGAAGGCTGACAACTCAGATCTGGATTTTCTTTTTCCCACCAAAAAGGCCGAGATACCTGCCAGGAAACTAAATGCCGGTGCACAGAAATGCGTAATAAACCGCGTAAAAAAGATCGGCAGGGTACTTCGTACCGGGTCGGCTGGATCATAAAAAAATGCGGGATAATGAAAATAGTCACGCACATGGTCTAGTGCCATGATGACCATGACTAATCCTTTCAAAAAGTCAATGGACTCAATCCTGGGTTTACTGATCGCAGACATGCAGGTAGGTTAATTTGACTGGCTAAAGAAAATGTATTTTAGCTTCCACAGAGAGAGACGCCGGTAAAACACCTGTTAAAGTTATAGGGTGGTAATTGGATTTCCTAAATGCTTAAAATTTTCTATGGTTAAAATGGAATCTATAGTCGTGGACAGTAGAACGCGGTTTTTTATGTTGGTTATGATCATTTATGATCTGACCCGTTTTGAATAAAATCTTAAACAATCATAACAATCCGCGTCCCTCATTCTCTGAGCAAAAGGGATCTCACTATGTTACCATGCATCCATTTCGTACTATTCCTCTTTTTTCACTTTGACTTTCCTGTAGTAAAAATATAGCGGCAATCCCATCGCCGTGATCAACAAACCCAACAAGGAATTGATCACCGGCTGGCGACCGGCCAGGTAATTGGCGATATCATTCCATATTGTGGATACCAGGTAAAATCCTGAAAAAGCAATAAACAAAATAGGTACCCAGGGATAGCCCCAGACACGGTAAGGTCGTGCTTCTTCAGGCTTTTTTTTGCGCATTAGAAAAATACCGATGGCACCAAAAAGGTAAGCCACCCAGGTGATAAAGACAAACATATCGGCAAGCATATCAAAAGAGCCAGTTATAATAAACAGGCAAGACCATATCGCGTGAAGAAGGACAGCATTTCCCGGTGTCTGATACCTTGTATGTGTTCTACCCGTCCAGGGCCAAAATACTTTAGCATGCCCCATGGCATAAGTGACCCGACATGTTGCCATCAGGTTGCCATTGACAGCGCCAAGCGTACAGATCACGATCATTGCAGCTATGAGGGCGCCGCTTGTATTTCCCAGCACCATGGCCATAGCATCGGAAGCGATCACAGTAGAACCGGCCATTTGATCGACAGGCAACGCATACAGGTATGCGAGGTTAACTATGACATAAACGATAATGCAGGTAGTGACACCCAGCAGCAGGCTTTTAGGAATATTCTTTTGTGGCTGCCGGAGTTCCCCTGCCACGAAAGTGATATTGATCCAGCCATCATAAGCCATAAATGCACCAGTCATTGCAGCAATGATGCCACTTAGCAAGGCAACACCCTGTCGCGGGTTTTCGGTATAAAAAAAGTTTTGGACATCACCTCTTCCTGAAAAAAATATGCCGCCTATTAGTGCAGCAATAACGATAAGTTTTACAATTGTAGATACTAATTGAAAGGAACTTCCACTTTTCACACTTCGGTAATTCAGCAACGCCAGTCCAAGCACAATAAAAATAGCGATAGCTTTTACCTCGATATTTTGCAGAGGATAAAGTGTCCCGATAAAAGGAATATGCCAGGTCCATGAAGTCTCCGTGGCAGTAGCTAATCCGGGCAACTGTAAAAAATAGTTGCTGTATTGAGCACACACAAACGCGATAGCAGCTACTGCTGCTGTATTGATCACCGCAAATGCCGACCAGCCATAGAGGAAGGAAAAGAAATCTCCAAACATACGACGGAAATAAGCATAGATGCCTCCTGTTTCAGGCCACATAGCCCCCAGTTCAGAAAAGATCAGTGCGCCACATAATGAAAATAACCCGGCGATTATCCAGACAAGCATTAACCAAATGGGAGAGCCCAACTGTGCCGCCATAGTAGCGGGCTTCATAAAAATTCCTGAACCAATGATGCTCCCGATGATGATAGCAGTTGCTGACCAGAATCCGATTTTTTTTTGCAGTGAGTTTTGGATGTTCATAAATATGTAGTGGAAGGTATGAAGCCCGAACTGAACGATTTCAACTTTCTGTTTTTAATCTCGTGTAACCGAACATAAAAAAAAGCTTCATACACCCTGCTTGCCGGGAGATGAAGCTTTCTAAAAAATTCTGTTTTCTGGTTTCAACCCGAATATAGCAATGACTACATACCTACGGCCCGGATACTAGTCTTTCCCGGTAGGATTAACAGGTAAAGGAAGGAGATGGATTACCAGAAACGGGTAAGAGCTGGTTTGCTTGCGCGACTAAGATAAATAGAAGATTTTTGCCATACAATAGCGTGAATAAATAATTTTCAATATGTTTTTATATAGCTGATACTGGAAAGTTAACAAATTGACAGCAGGCCTAGATATAAGAAATTTAATTCATATTTCGGTCAAATAACTTACCTTAAGGTTCCATTACAAGTGCCTGACTCTCACACCGAATTTTTAACTCTAAAAATAAACACCATGGCAATCAATTTAATTGATGCGGCAAAAAGTCTGCTGCCTAATGACCTGGTCTCAAGAGCTGCAGTTGGGCTGGGCGAAACTGAAGGTGGAATTCAAAAAGCCCTTAGTGGCGCGATCCCCGCGGTACTGGCCGGCCTTTTAAGCAAATCTTCCTCGGGCGGAGGGTCAGGTATTTTGGAAATGGTGAAGGGAGCCGCAGGGTCGGGTATTCTGAGCAATCTTGGTAATCTGGTCAATACCGGAGCCTCAGGAGCAGGTGGTATTGGATCCACGGTAATGGGCTGGCTTAATTCCCTTTTTGGTGACAGATTGAATAGTATCATAAACGCAATCGCAGGGTTTGCTGGTATCAAACCGTCATCAGCAAATGCGGTGATGAGTATGGCGGCACCGGCTGCATTGGCTCCTGTTGGACAATATGCAACCGAGAATAACCTGGGAGCCGCAGACATCGGCTCATTTCTTCAAAGTCAGAAAGACTCAATTTTAAACGCCGTTCCATCGGGGTTCAACCTGGCCGGAGCTCTTGGGCTTGGCAGCCTTGCAAATATTGGAAGCAGGATCACGGGCGGAGTATCGACTGCCGGTGAGTATGCGTCAGATACTGTAAAGAATGTAGGATCCTCCGGCAACAAATGGTTATGGCCCCTGCTTTTGCTCGTGGCCCTGGCGGCTTTGATCTGGTACTTTACACAGCGTGGATGTGGTGATGCAGCTACTACCACTACGGAAGATACCACAACAACTACCATTGCACCGGAACCTGCACCAGTTGACAGATCAACCGGAATGCTCGACACCGCAACAGGCAATTATGTTTATAATACCGGTAATGAGATCGAATTAAAATTAAATGATGGCAATACGCTTCGTGTAGGGGAAAACAGCACGGAAGCTAAACTGTACAATATGCTGAATAGTTCGGATTTCAAAATTGATACAGTTGATAAGACTAAGAACTGGGTGACTTTTGACCGCGTTTATTTCGAAACAGGTAATTCTGTGTTGACAACCTCATCTCAAACACAGGTACAAAACATCGCGGCGATCTTAAAGAATTTCCCATCGGCTGCGATTAAGATCGGCGGTTATACCGACAATACCGGCGACGCTGCCGTCAACAAAAAGATCTCTGATGATCGTGCAAGGTATGTCATGAATGAGCTGATCAAACTCGGCGCGGGTAAAAACCAGGTTACAGAAGCTGTAGGCTATGGCCCCGAACATCCTGTATGTCCCGGCAACGATACACCGGAGTGTAAAGCTCAAAACAGGCGGGTTGATTTAAAAGTGGCAGCTAAATAATTTTAGGGTGTTACCGGCAGAACCTGTAAAGCCCACAATACAATGATGAAATTAAAGGTTGCCGTGCTAACCGGCAACCTTTTAAAGATTTCAATTCATTTGGGTCCGAATACTCTTTCGAAGCTACATGTGTTAAGGAAGCAACCTTTTAAACCTTAAGTTTATGCGAAAGTATTTGTTTGTTTTCAGCCTATTGGCATTACTTGTGATGGGCGGCTATCGTGCTACCCATTTATTTGAAGAAATACCCAAAACCTGGGATGAAGGAAAGCTACGGTCGCTACACCTCCCTTTAGTCGATACATCAGTCCATGTAGGCACTGTTTCGGAACAATATTATTACAGCATTCCTGAGCGACTGGCATACCGTACTTACCCGATGTACATGCCGGGTCTCGAACCAGGCGGCTATTTTGACTGGCTTGCACAACAAAATGAGATCATCGACTTCAATCCCGATCAGCTGAAAACGGAAGCAGACTGGATAAAAGCGGGTGAAATTATTTTTGGACTGCCTACCCTGCTACTCCCACTTGATACTAACCTGAAAAGAGCTTTACCCGGTATTGCCGAGAACTGGAAACGAATTAATATGCCGACCACGAAAGATGGTATCATTCCATTTTTCTATATCACGGTAAAAGAAAAGGGTCAGTTGTTTTTAGGATCCTTTTCCTGTGCAACCTGCCATACTAAGGTAATGCCCGATGGCACTACTTTAAAAGGCGCACAGGGTAATTATCCTTTTGGCAACGATCTGCCGATGGTGCTGGCCTATAGTCCTGCTGCGCAACAACTGGAGGGAAGAATTCCTGAAACAACAAAATCTTTACTTTCTATGCTTTTTATAGCGCCCTGGATCAGGCATGAGAGCCAAAAGATCTGGGCGCACTTTGAAACGGAATACGACAAAACAGTGATACCTGATTTCCAGGCAACCATTCCTGGCGTGATGCACCGCCATGGTTCCATGATCGGCTACCCAACCAATATTCCTGATCTATACAATCTTCGTGATCGAAAATATTTTGACCGAACCGGGCTGATGCTCCATCGCGATATCGGCGACCTGATGCGATATGCCGCTTTAAACCAGGGTCTTGATTTTCTAAATGACTACAGCGGCTACAATCCGCGACCGAGACCCGCAGATCCGCAAAAAGGAGATATGTTAAGGTATTCTGACGCGCAGTTATATGCGCTGGCAAAATATGTTTATTCATTGAAGCCCCCGCAAAACCCAAATCCCGCACCAGCCGCGATAATAGAAAAAGGTAAACAGATCTTCGAAGCTGAAAACTGCTCGGAATGCCATACACCGCCGCTTTATACGAGTAACAAGCTCACGCCGGCAATTGGATTCGAAATACCGAAAGAGCATTTTTTAAAATATGATATTTATGAGGAATGCCTGGAAACAGACCCGGGTCTTGCTATGTTTACGCGAAGAGGGAGTGGTTATTATAAAGTTCCTTCTTTAAAAGGTGCCTGGAACCGTTCTGCATTTTTACATAGCGGTTATTTTGCCACTCTCGAAGATATGTTTGATAAGAAAAGACTGGAAAACGATTATGTTCCGACCGGCTACAAACCCGCCGCTTTAAAAACCATGGCGGTTACCGGTCACAAATATGGTCTCGATCTAAACGATGAAGACCGTAAAGCCCTGATTGCATTTATAAAATCCCTTTAAATGAATCTGAAACAATTGCCTAATCAAATTCGAACAATGAGTACTTCCGATAATGAGGCCCCCATCCCAATTCTTTCAACCCCAATGCCTCACTTATACATCTCCGCTTTTAACCCCTTTACCCTGTCATCTTCAAGATATTCATCAAATGTCATCAACCTGTCTATTATTCCAGAAGGTGTGAGTTCGATAACGCGGTTGGCAACTGTCTGCATAAAAGTATGGTCATGACTGGTAAGCAGAACGATTCCTTTGTAGTCGGTACACTGTTCGTTGAAACTTTGGATACTTTCCAGGTCGAGGTGATTGGTAGGCTGGTCGAGCAGGATCACGTTTGGATTCTGCAACATCATCCGGCTGATCATGCAACGCACTTTCTCACCACCACTGAGAACATTTGTTTTCTTCATGACATCATCGCCGCTGAAAAGCATCTTTCCCAGGAAACCACGCAGGAAAGGTTCGTCCACATCCGTAACATGTGATGGTACATATTGACGAAGCCAGTCCATCAGGTTCATATCCCCGGTGAAATATTCGGCATTTTCCTGGGGCAGGTAAGCATGTGTAACGGTACTACCCCATGCATAGGATCCGCTGTCGGCAATTGTATTGCCAGTAATGATATCAAAAAAATTAGTAACGGCCAGGGGATCTCGACTAAGCAACGCGATCTTATCCCCTTTATTTACTGTAAACGTAACATCTTTAAAAAGTACGCGGCCATCGACTGACTTGGACAGCTTTTCAGTGCTTAGCACCTGGTTACCCACCTCGCGCAATTGTTGGAAAATGATACCCGGGTATTTGCGATAGCTGGGTTCGATTTCCTCGATGGATAATTTTTCAAGGGCTTTCTTTCTACTGGTGGCCTGTTTGCTCTTGGAGGCGTTGGCACTGAATCGCGCAATAAAGTCGAGTAATGCCTGGCGCTTTTCTTCTGTTTTCTTATTCTTATCATTAATCTGGCGCGCCATCAGTTGCGATGACTCATACCAGAAAGTATAGTTACCAGTGAATATCTTGATCTTTTGCCGGTCAACATCGGCCACATGTGTACATACAGCATCCAAAAAGTGACGGTCGTGGCTCACTACGAGTACTATATTTTCGTAATCAGCAAGGAAGTTTTCCAGCCAGCCGATCGTTTCAATATCAAGACCGTTGGTAGGCTCATCCAGCAGCAGAATATCAGGATTGCCAAACAGGGCTTGTGCCAGCAACACCCTAACTTTCAAATTGGAAGGAATATCTTTCATCAGCATGCCGTGAAACTCTTCCTTTACGCCAAGCTCACCCAGCAGCATCGCGGCATCACTTTCGGCCGTGTATCCGCCCATTTCACCAAATTCAGCTTCCAGTTCACCGGCTCTCATACCATCTTCCTCGGTAAAATCTGCCAGCGCGTAGATGTTTTCCCTTTCTTTCGCGATCTGCCACAGCTTAGCATGACCCATCATCACGGTATCCAGTACTTTGTGCTCATCAAACTCAAACTGGTTTTGTTTCAGGATGGCCATCCTCTCTCCCGGCGTAATACTCACCGTGCCCTTATTGGGTTCGATTTCACCGCTAAGTATCTTCAGAAAAGTACTTTTTCCGGCACCATTCGCACCGATCACACCATAGCAATTGCCTTTTGTGAAATTGAGGTTCACATCTTCAAACAAAACCCGCTTGCCATAGGCCAGTTTCAGATCTTTTACACTAATCATAATATCCTTCGATTTGGAGGCGCAAAGGTAAGGATTCTAAGCGGGCTTAATTGTTTAAGCACTGCGAAAAATGGCCACCTGGCGTGAATAAATTCGGTTAAAAGCGGCATATAGTGCAGAAAGGTTGCGGAATATGAATTATCGGGGAAAAAAACGGAGTTTTTTATGTGTTTTTCTCTTGGATGGCGATTTGGTTTCGAATGATATTTACAAACTTTCCCTGATCGATCGGGAATAGAAGAAGTTTTAAGGCTGGAGTGAAGGTGGGTTTGGGAGGGGACTTCATTCAGCCCTGGGCTACTATGTGGCTGCAACATGTCCGCGAGCTCAAGAACGGGAGGGCCCGCAGGGGTCTCGCGGTTGTATGGGATTCGTCAATCAACCACAGATGTAGTTCCATAACCATTATCAGGTACTACAATTCAAAATCGAACCTCACAATTCCGATAGGCACAAAAACCCTTTCGTGAAACCATTGTCGATCTGGCGGTATTCAGTGTTTGCTCGGCCTGGAACCAATACTAATTAAATAAATAAAAGCTCGTGTCCCTCAATTGCCCTCCTTTATTCGTCTGACGGGACTGAACCTGATAGCGACCAAACAGCTGAGAATATACTGGTCGCCCCGCATATAAGCAAGGCAATTTTAGCAGCTGTGCCTATCTGAATGGTTTCACTTTTTTCGTTCCAACGATTCTATAGTTCGAAGTATCAGGCTTCGATTTCTTCGGGAAGTTATCCATGCTGGCAGCCTGCTTCCCAGGCTTCGGTTATTAGGTTCAATTCCATTACGTTCACGGAGCTTAGCTTCAACGTGCAATCTGATAAATGCAAGGTGCTTAGAATTGTATGCCCAAAGCGTTTCATCACCGCAGCGAGTTGCCAGCCAAAGTGGTAGATGGAAAAATGGATCTACTGCTGCCCCGATCAATATATACTCGCCCGGTGCTACACGTGGTCTTGCCGAATAAAGTACTGACCGGGAATGGCGAAGAATTTTATTACTTCCGCAATTAAGACAGGTAAATTTCACCGGCTCATGCGTAGCTAACTTATATAAATCCCCCTTCGACCTCACAATTGCCTGCCGGCAGCAATTGGGACATTGTACAAAAATATCCTTTAAGAATTCGTCTATATAGGTTTGGTAGCTATGTTTTATCCTTGTAATCATCTGCAAATAACTTTAGCAAAGAATCTAATGGTCGGGTTTTGCCGATAGTGGGCGTTAATATTCCGTCCGTCTTAAACCGCTGCCTGGCTTTCTAATAATGTTTAATATTAATAAACAAAAGCTGGGCCTTATCCGTCAAACCCGAATCGCAGTACAGCAGAATTACCGCAGCTGATTGCTTCAATGTCAAACTCCACTATGGGCAATACTAATGTTGACAGTTCGTTCTTCTTCACGGCATTTTTAGTTGTCTGCTCGTTGCCATATTTGTCGGTCAATTTTAGTAGTGTCGATCTCTGTCACCCAAATTAATAATGGCAAAATATTTTTTATTTTACAAACTTTATACGTCGGGCTTCCACTATCCAACGCACCACACCCAAAATCTCGTAAAACTATTTTTGTTGTCTTATCATTTACATTTTCAAAAAGATCTCTATTGCTTGTCCAACGACACATTCCAGCCCAAATTGACATAAACAAAATAAAAAAAGAAGCCACAGAAATACAAACCGTCCAAACAATTTTAGTTGTTTTATTTGCTGTACTGTCTTTGGGCTTTAATGTTCCGAATAGTGTCAACAGGATAACAATAGGTAGTCCGAAAAAGCGAAAATGTTCGAATTTGTCCTTGAAAACATCATCTGTAAATTCTAATGGAGTAAACTGCCCAATAAAAGGTACAATAACAAAACCAAAAATTGAAACAAGTGAAGTCCAATAAATTATTCTGCTAAATGTCTGCATGGAGTCCTTTAGAATAACAGCTAACGGTCAAGGCTGGCGCTGTGGCGGCATTCATTGAACGCCCAGCCCGTAATCATTGCTGATTAAATATACAAAGCTCATTACTTTTCTTCTGCTCGGCGTTATTCGTCTGCCGAAACCAAAGACGAATAGCGAACAAAAAACTGAGAATATATTCATCGCCCCGCTATATTCGCCAATGCAATCTTAGCGCTTCGTTGTTTTGTCAAACCTGACCAGCTTCCAATTTCCTTCAGAAATGACTTCGATATTACTATCAACAACTTTAAGGGCAGTATGATCATCGATTAAATAAGATGACATAGGCAGTGTACTTGCCAGCTTCTCTAAATTTGTTAACGAATTATCCGGAAATTCCACATAATCAAGATGAGGATGTATAGCAAAGTCAACGTAACCAAGGGATTTTTTACTATTCGCCGGTAAAATATGATTCCCATATGTCGTGCCATAACGAGTCATAATCATGCTTCCGGCACTCAAACCAACGTACACTATTTTTTGTAAAAGCGATGGTAAAATCTCAGTTAACCCAGATTGTTGCATCCAATAACACAGGTATTGACAGTCACCACCACCCACCAATAAAGCGTCGGCTTCTTGCAGCCTTGTCTCCCAAATTTCATTTTTTATGGTTGGAAGGGCGGTAAGTTCTAACAATTCTAAAGACTTCCAACCAGCTTCGCAAAAAGGATCACCCAAAGTTCCGCAAATTACTTTTCGTATCAATTCGCCTCCACCTATTATTCCATAAATAGCTGTAGGAATAAAAAAAGCTTTGGAGTCTTCAATTGGCTTGCCCAGTAGGTCAACCAGTGCATTACGGATACTGATGTTGCTTATGCCAGCGGAAGTGAGAAGAAGTTTCATAAATGTTTTGTCGGAAGGTTCAGTTACAATGACAGCTAACGTTTATATTGCAAGCAATATCATATCCAATTAAAGCAGAAAAAATATATACCCTAATTCACCAACACCTTCCCATCAATGATCTTCTTGCCTTTGGCATCCCCGATCACGATAAAATAAACACCTTTGGCTTTGCCCCTGATATCAATATCATGAAGCTCATACGGCCCGGTAAAAGAAAACTCCTTATAATAAACCTTTGCCCCTTTTGAGTCATACACCGTTACACTCTGACGCATGTTCCCTCCGCCGGAATTATAATACGATACGATAAACCTTCCGTCATTGGGACTTGGATACATAAATAACCTGCTGCTGGCCTCCGCGGTTATCGCAACAACCTGCGATTCATTCACACAGGTATTGCCATCGGGCCAGGTCTCATCGATTAAAACCTGGTAATTGCCAAGCCCTGTAACATCAACCGTAAGTGTATTGCCATTCACAGGAACTGGCAACTGGTCTTTGATCCAACTAAGGTTGATCGTACTGCCGTTTCCACCAACAGGCGTGGCGGTTAAAGTTGTTTGCTGACCCGGTGTAAGGGTAGTCAGAGGACTGGCTGCTAATCCTACCGTTGGCAATGGATGCACGGTTAAAGTTGCAGCCTCTGAAACGGTCACATTACATTGCCCGGTAACTATGACCCTGTAGCGGTTATTATCCTGCCCGGGCAATACGCCCGACACGGTAAGTGTTGGATTGATCTCATTATAGACATTTATAAAACTCGCGCCGTTATTTGTACTCACCTGCCATTGGTATGCCGATATCGGCACATTTGATGCCACATCAAAAATTGCATCGGCATTGGCACAAATTGCTAAATTTTCAGGTTGCGAACTGATGGCCGGCCCTGTTCCACTCTGAACGATAAATTTCAGTTCCTGTGCCTTTGTGATCGAACCGGATGCACCATTTACAAAAACACTATAGGTGCCATTTGAGAGTGTATGAACATTATTCAGGGTAACAATCGTATTCTCACCAGGCAAAATGGAGGCATCAGAAAAATCCAGGGTTGTTCCTGCCGGCAGATCACCGGAACTTAGTGAGATCGGGGAAGTATAACCGAGTACAGACTGTGTTTGCAGAACTACGGATGCCGAAGTTTCACCCGGGTTGGCGCAGGTGATCAATTTTTCAGCAGGAATATTAAAGTTGAATCCTGGTACTGCCGATTTGATCTCAAAATTATTATCCGACATATCATAAAAGATATTGTCAACGGCGATCACACGTATCCGGGCTTTTGTCGTTACCTCATCAGGAACGATGATCTGCTCACTGCCATCATTAGGTGTACTTGCGATAATTGTAATAGGGAATGTGTAACCACTGTCAAGCGAAAGCTGGATACTTACATGACTACAGTTAACCGGCGAATTATTAGTATTGGCCACATTCCAGGTCACCAGTTGCTGGCTACCCGCTTCCCAGGCGATACCGGGTGCCGATGGCGCTGTCAATACAAATGGCCCGCTGGCTGAGCTCACAGTAATGACGGTTTCATCATAACATACACCGCCACCGCCGGCCCTGTTATCACGTGCCGTGAGACGGAAATTCATACTGCGACTATAGTTCGGTAATATCTCTCCTATAGTAGTTGTTTTTCTCACCTGGTCTGTTATCCTGGGAAAATATCGAACCGGGCTTGACTGAGGCGCAAAGCTTCGGAATAGCGGTGCACTGCCACTGGGGTCGCTCCATGATCCCGCCGGTCCTGTATCCATTTGTTCCCATGAATAAGTGAGTGCGTCACCATCCGAATCAGTAGCGCTGCCCGAAAGCACAAATGTGGTGGACTTTGGAATAATATAATTACTTCCGGCATCAACCACCGGCGCAGTATTTCCTGTTGCGGAAATGTCCACACAGATGGCACCACGTCCCGACGCGATAAATGTATTGATCTCATCCATGCTCGTCGCGTGAAAATAGGGGATGCTATTAGGAGCTAAATTATTTGTACTGCCACAGATGCCTGCGTAAGCCATGATCGTGACCCCGCTACCCGGCTCCACTGCAGTTTCGGCACTCCTGTTGCCGCCACAGGAACCGCTCACCGCGTTGAAACTATGGCTGGCGCCAAACTGGTGCCCGATCTCATGTGCCACATAGTCGATATCGTAGGGGTCACCGGCGGGGTTGTTGGCACCGGTTACTCCCCTCGCCTTCTGGCTACCACACACCGATTCCATCTGTGCAATGCCACCCGCACCGGTACTGAAGGTATGGCCTATATCGTAGTTGGCTGTTCCGATCTGGTCGTTGATCACCGACTGGCTTTCGTCCAGAAGTTCAGAACCATCATTATTGGCGGTAAAAGGATCGGTTGCAGGATCTATATAAACGATCTTATCATTATTCGCGACGAGCACGAGGCGAACGGCAATTTCTTTTTCATATACACCCACTACACGGTTAATGCTCGTAACAATTCCCGAAAGCGCCTGTGCCACGGTGGGATTGGTAAGACCGGTCACGGCCCTGGCATATTCTCCCGTGCAGGCTACAGCCAGCCGGAAGGTTCTTAATTCCGACCCTACACAGGGTCCTGCCATGATCCGGCTGGCATCTGCCTGGTATTTTTCAGCAGGCTCGGGCTGCGATTCGACAAACTGTTTTGTATTGACAAGGTCTTTTTTAAAATAAACAATATGATGCCTTGAATCCTGTTGTCGGTAGGGATCAATAAAGATGTTGCCCGTAATGTCTGAAAGGATCATCGCATGAAATCCCAGCGGGGTTTTATCAAGCCTGATGGTTGCAGTTGGATCATCAATTCCCTGTCCGGTATATGTTTTTATTTCGGGAAATTTTTCGGCAAGCCCTGGTTCCATGATCGGGCTTTCCCAAACCCTGTATTTTGCTGTTCCGCCATAAGGCATGGGCAGTTCCAGTACCGGTGCGCCCATGCGGGAAGCGAGCCCGGTTTCGGCAGGAATAGTGTTCAGGAAGTTTGTCATGCCATTATTGTCAAGTACGACTGTTCTGAAAATTTCGGGTTTGATCAGTCTCTGGCCGGCACCAACGGACAATTCCGGCTCCCGGGATTCGGCAAAGAAATAATGCTGGCTGAAAACTGATGTGGATACAACGGTGGTCAATAGCAGCAGCAAACCAATCCTGCACAGGTTAAACATATGCTTCAGTTAGGTAAAAAGATTGACTAAATGTATCAATAAATCGCTGTTTTACAAAGTGGTTCCGACTAAAAACCACGTTAGTTCCGATTTCATTCTCATACAACGGGGCAATGTCCTCATGGGTTGTGTGACAGGTAGTAATATCTACTTGTATAATTAGTCAAAAATTCCGGCCAAAAAAAATCCCGCCACTTTACTGTGACGGGATTTTTTATTTTCAGTTTCGGAACTGATTGTTCCGGCCTGGTATTTTTTAATAACCCATGCCACCCATATCAGGTGCGCCATGAGCATGTGGAGCTTCTTCCTTTTTAGGTTTGTCGGCTACCACTGCTTCAGTAGTGAGCAACATACCTGCAATGGATGCAGCATTTTCCAGCGCTACACGGCTTACCTTGGTAGGATCGATTACACCCGCTTTGAACAGGTTCTCATAGGTTTCAGTGCGGGCATTGAAACCATAGTCTCCTTTTCCTTCTTTGATCTTTTGCACCACGATAGATCCATCGATACCTGCATTGGCAGTAAGGATGCGGATGGGTTCTTCCAGTGCACGGCGTACAATGGCCATACCGGTCTGCTCATCGGCGATCTGGCCTTTTACTTTTGCTTCCAGGCTTTCTACCGCGCGGATATAAGCTACACCACCACCGGGTACGATACCTTCTTCCACCGCAGCCCTGGTTGCATGCAATGCATCGTCAACACGGTCTTTCTTTTCTTTCATTTCAACCTCAGTAGCGGCACCCACATACAGTACGGCAACACCGCCTGCGAGCTTAGCCAGGCGCTCCTGCAGTTTTTCACGATCGTAGTCAGAAGTTGTATTTTCTACCTGGGCCTTGATCTGGTTCACACGGGCCAGGATATCTGCTTTTTTACCTTTACCACCCACGATGGTTGTATTGTCTTTGTCAATGGTAACAGAAGAAGCCTGTCCGAGTGAAGTAAGATCGGCGCCTTCCAGTTTATGACCCAGCTCTTCGCTGATCACAGTACCAGCGGTCAGGATAGCGATATCGGTCAGCATTTCTTTCCTGCGGTCGCCAAAGCCCGGTGCCTTTACAGCAGCCACTTTGATAGTACCACGCAGTTTGTTTACCACGAGTGTTGCAAGCGCTTCACCTTCCAGGTCTTCAGCAATGATCAACAGCGGGCGGCCGCTTTGTGCAACTTTTTCCAGGATATGAAGGATATCCTTCATGGCAGATATCTTCTTATCATAGATCAGGATGTATGGGTTTTGCAGTTCGGCTTCCATTTTTTCGCTGTTGGTAACGAAATAAGGAGACACATAACCACGGTCAAACTGCATACCTTCTACTACATCAACGGTAGTATCAGTACCCTTGGCTTCTTCTACGGTGATCACGCCTTCTTTACCGACTTTTGAAAACGCCTCAGCGATCAGTTTACCGATTGTTTCATCGTTGTTAGCAGAGATGGAGGCTACCTGCTGAATTTTCTTGCTGTCGCTACCTACGGTCTGGCTTTGTGCCCTCAGGTTTTCAACAACCAGGCTCACTGCTTTGTCGATGCCACGTTTCAGGTCCATCGGGTTCGCACCGGCTGCAACCATTTTCAAACCTTCGCTGATGATGCTTTGAGCCAGTACAGTGGCAGTAGTAGTACCGTCACCGGCGATATCAGCAGTTTTGGAAGCTACTTCTTTTACCATTTGTGCGCCCATGTTCTCAATGGGGTCTTCCAGTTCAATTTCTTTCGCAACCGTTACACCATCTTTTGTAACTGAAGGTGCACCGAATTTTTTCTCAATAACCACGTTGCGTCCTTTTGGACCCAGGGTTACTTTCACGGCGTTGGCCAGTGTGTCCACGCCTCTTTTCATTTTATTTCTTGCTTCAACATCGAAGAAGATCTGTTTTGCCATAATATTAAATTTGAAAATTTGTTAATTGAAAATTTGAAAATGCAGCTAGCTCGCAGCTTCTTACACTATCGCCAAAATATCCGACTCCCTCATGATCAGGTAGTCCTGACCTTCGATCTGGATCTCGGTTCCGGCATATTTGCCATATAAAACAGTGTCACCGGTCTTAACCGTAACAGGCTCGTCTTTTTTGCCCGGACCTGCTGCGATCACCACGCCGCGCTGGGGTTTTTCTTTTGCTGTATCGGGGATGATGATACCACCGGCAGTTTTCTCTTCGGCTGCTGCCGCTTTCACGATAACCCTGTCATGCAAAGGGGTAACGTTTACTTTCTTGGCCATAATTGTATTGATTTTTGTTTTTTGAATAGTAACCCAACCGGTTTGCACCGGAATTTATTTGGGACGGCAAAGGTAGCTTAATAACCATGCCATTGCGGCAAATCGTGAAAAAATTGCAGTTTACGGCAGCAAGCATGAAATTTTTGAAAACCCTGTCAGTAATTCTCATTTCCGCCCGTGTCAATTTTTCACTTTTATGGCAGCCACCGCTCTGTAAACCAGTATTCCTTCACTTAAAAAAATTGTTTTATGGGAGAAACTAATTCACAGGTGCTTTTCGTTAATGGTTACGGCAAATCATGTTGATTACAATGAGTTTATGAGATAAGGGTTGTATAGTATTATAAATCAGTAGTTTGTCAAAATCAAGTTTCTAAAATCCGCTTATGAGAAAACCAGTCTTTTCCGGCCTGCTGATCCTGTTTTGCTTTCTTAGCCGGCTCCACGCCCAGGCTCCCTGCGCTTTTGACCTGAAACACAATTCCCTTATTAAATCGAACGCAGTCTTTGCCAAACTGGTAGAAGACAATGACGCTGTCATCCGCAAACATATTGAGGCCCGTAAGTCGATGAGACCCGGTGCCGCCAAACCCATGGCAACAGTTTATATCCCTGTTGTTGTACACGTCATGCATACCGGCGGAGCAGTGGGCACTATTTACAATCCCACGGATGCCCAGATCATGGGAGCCATCGACTACCTCAACCAGGTGTATGCGGGTACCTATCCTGGCATGATAGAACCCATTGAAGGGGGTGGTGTGGTAGATATGGAAGTACAGTTTGCCCTGGCGCAGCGCACCCCATCCTGTGGTGCGACGAATGGCATAAACCGGGTAGACGCCTCTGCCCTCCCCAACTATGTGGCCAACGGAATTAACGCCGCCAACGCGGACGGTTGCCCTGAACTGACCATGAAGAACCTGGCACGCTGGAACCCGGCTGATTACTATAATATATGGGTAGTGAATAAAATTGACGGTGCAGACGGAACATCCGGGCAGTTCACGGCCGGGTTTGCCTATTTCCCGGGCGCATCGTCAAATCTTGACGGTACCGTGATGCTGGCCACCCAAATGCAGACCGGTCGCAAAACCCTTCCCCATGAAGTGGGGCACGCACTGGGTTTATACCATCCATTCCAGGGATCAAACAACGACACCCAGTGCCCGACAAATACAAACTGCGCCACGCAGGGTGACCAGGTCTGTGATACCGATCCTATCTCGAGAAATTATAATACTGTTTCCGGCTTATTCAACTTTTCCTGTCGCACGGGCGCTAACTCCTGTGCAAGTCCCAACAACTATTCGATCAATACCGAAAGCAATTTCATGTCCTACACGAATTGCTACCGACTTTTTACTAATGGACAGAAAGATCGTGCACAGGCCGCATTGTTGCTACCTTCCCGCGCCAGCCTGACCGATCCAGGCAACCTGGCGTTGACTCCTTGCGGAACGACCATCAACTTCAGCCAGGCAGCCGCGTCGAGGTCTGAAAACCTGGCAGGAACACTGGATGGCTGCCGGAGGTTTACTGACTATACTTATCAAATGGCGATTGGAGCGGCACCTACCGCAGCAGCCATTGCAACACTGACTTACGGCGGAACAGCTGTCAAAGGGATCGACTACGAGGTAACTACCAATGGGAACTTTGCCAGTCCGAGCAATGCGTTGACATTTGCTGCAGGTTCCACCGCTGCCCAGAGTTTTACCGTCAGAATTTATGACGACAGCGATGTTGAACCGGCAGAGAACATCATACTTGATTTTACTGTGAATAACGGCGGTGGCGATGCATCCAAAGGGACCACGACACCAACCTTTACCATCAGTCTCGCTGATAATGATTTCGAGCCAAATGGAACTTCTTCCGGTACCTATGAGATCGGCGTAGCTGGTTCCACGGTCAATTCCACACCTTTCGACGCAAGGATCACGAGCCAGCGGGCCCAGTACCTGTATAAAGCAAGCGAATTGCTTGACGCTGGTGTGGTGCCCGGTGACCTGACGTCATTGCAGTTATTTGTTCATTCAAAACTTAGCACCAGGCCATTCGGCAACCTTACTATCAGGATGGCTCAAACCGACCTGTTGTACCTGTACGACGGTAGTGTATCTGTTGTGGGAGGTATGACAACGGTGTACAATTCGGCTTCTTATTCCACCATTGCCGGCTGGAACAATTTCACATTCTCCACGCCTTTTGCCTGGGATGGGTTGAGCAGCGTGGCCATTGAAATTTGCTTCGATAACGGTGTTGCCGATGCTGGTAATAGCCCGGATGTGATCAGGACATACGTGGATGGGGGCACGGCTTCGCAGGGGAATATGTACTATCAAAATGGTATCAGCTGTGCGCAGTCATTTACTTCTGTCAGTATCTTTAGCCTTGGCCGCAAACCGATCATTCAACTGGGGAATAATGCGGTGGGCACCGAGATAGAAACAACGATCGCTTCCGAATCCAACCTGCATATCGGCACCGTGAGTAACGATTATTTCTATTCAGACAACGATCGGCTGATGATGCGACTCACCGATGTGGATGCATCGCTTGGATGTGTTTCTGCCAGCCTCGAAGAAGCAGGCAGCACCTGGCAGAGTTATATGGGTGGCGAACGCTCAGGCAAAGTATTCCACGTAGAGCCAAGTTCGAATGGTGGTACAACTTCTTATACGGTTTCGTTTTATTTTACCAACGCTGAGCTGGATGGTAAAAATCCAGCTACCCTCCGGCTGGCGAAAACATCAGCAGCCTCAATTGCCTTAGCAACCCCCGGGAACACGCAGCTGATCACGCCTACTGTGACGACACTTGGATCCGGTACCACGGTATTCACGGCAAGCTTTACAGGCTTCTCAAGATTTTTCCTGGTTGATGGCGGGGTCACCCTCCCGGTTGTACTAACCACGTTTAACGGAAAGATCGATAATAACCGGAATGTTGTTCTCAACTGGAGTACTACTTCAGAAAATAATAACCGGGGCTTTGACATAGAAACCAGTCGAAACGGTACTGACTTTGTCCGCATCGGATGGGTGGCATCACAGGGCAATGCGGAGTCA
Source organism: Bacteroidota bacterium (assembly GCA_023424015.1). GTDB lineage: Bacteria > Bacteroidota > Bacteroidia > Chitinophagales > Chitinophagaceae > Terrimonas_B. The sequence goes on from JAFAEM010000045.1 coordinate 92,509, forward strand.
GCACAGCATTATGAATTTACCCATATCAATCCACCAATAGGAACTAACTATTATCGTCTGAAACAAACTGACCTGGATGGCAGGTATGAATACAGCAGGATTATTTCACTTCAAATAGATCCGATCGCTGGCAAACCCGTGGTATATCCCGTGCCGGCTACTCATTCGGTAACAATTGATTTCGGTGATCTGACCGGAAAAGGTGAGATCGAAATATTCAGCGCGGATATGAAAACCCTGCATCGCGAAACGATCAGTGATCTGCAAAGCAGGAAGAGTATACCAGTCGGCCACCTGGCAAATGGAGTCTACTTCATACGCTATACAGCAGGTTCAAAGACTGGGGTGCTGAGGTTTGTAAAAGAATAAAGCCTTCACGCTGGCTTAAAGATATATACAGGATCCTGGGTTCTTCAGGGTCCTGTTTTTTTGCCTTATTGGCGGTTGGGATTATTTTAACCCAGGGATATAAATAAACGATGGCGGCCACGGGAATAACGGCGAAATTCGTTATAAACCGGGGTTACCTACAGTCGGAGAATAGGGGACGCGGATTATTATGATTGTTATGATTGGTTATGATAATTTGCATAACCTCATTCCACACTCCGCCGTGCCCGCTGTGTGCGCAGTGGTTTTTTACAATCGGGGGCTCGCAGCTCGAAGCTCATGGCTCGAAACTGTTTTAGAAGCGTCATGATAATGTTGACTTAACACTAGTTTCCATTCATCTATGCATCCGCAGCTTTCACCACGATACTTTCCAATTCGGAGATATCAAAAGGCTTTTGAAGGGAGTATTCCGCGCCGGCATTAGAGGCCATTTCACTCACATCATTATTGGCGCTGAAAAATATAACGGGGATATGCCTGAACGCCCCCGAATCTTTGATCATGCGGGTGGCTTTGACGCCGCCGATATCCGGTATCCAGTTATCCATGAGGATCACATCCGGCTGGTGTTGTTCGAGATCATTTAAAATAGTCGTGCACTTGTCCTTCGTGATCACATCGAAATTGCGGGATTGCAATATGAGCGAGCATACTTCCAGCAAATCGGTGTCATCATCATATATCAACACTTTCTTGCGCATCAATTTTTCTTTCGATAAAAATAAGAATTACTCTGCTACCGGCAATGTAAAGTAAAACGTAGAGCCTTTTCCAAACTCACTGTCTACACCGATATCTCCTTTATGAAGTCGAATGATCTCTGCGGAAATATAAAGACCGATCCCAAAACCCGAGAATGGAACGCCCGTGGACTTGGCACGATAAAAGCGCTCGAATATCTTTTGATGGTCTTCCGGACGGATACCAATGCCTTTGTCTTTTACCGACACTTTTACCTGGTTGCCCGTTGGGGATATACTGACTGAAACACTGTCGGCACCAGGGGAATACTTGATCGCGTTGTTCAGGAAATTAGCGATTACCTGTGAGATCCTCTCCTTGTCGGCAAACACGCTTAGTTTTTGATGGTCTTCGACGATGATCTTGTGATTGACCGAAACAAATTGTATCTCCGATGATATTTCCTTCACCAGGTCGTCAATATAAAACTTTTCAGGAGCGAGCTGAAGTTTACCGGATTCTATTTTTGAGAGTTTCAGGAAGTCCGTCACCAGCTTGGTCATCTTATTGGACTGGGTTTCCAGTTTTGTCAATGCATTTGCCAGGAAGGTATCGTCTGAGTTGCGATATGCGTCGCGCAATAATTGTGAATAAGCTTTGATAAGTGTGATGGGTGTTCTTAATTCATGGCTGGCTACAGACAGAAAATCGTCCTTACGTAAAGCCACACGTTTCATATCATCGATATCCGTCGAAGTACCGATCCATTTTGTAATATTTCCATGCTCGTCGCGATAGGGGATGTTTCGGGTAAGATGCCAGCGATACTCCCCATCAGCCACCCGGAATCTGTGTTCTATCACCAATTTAACACCGCTTTTGCTGGCAAATTCCCATTCTTCTTTTGTGGCAGCCAGGTCATCAGGGTGTATTAACGCCCGCCATCCCGGTCCATCTACAGGCTGAGCTCCGTACTCCTCAAACCGGTCATTGAAATAAATCGTATTTCCAGCCGCATCGTTGATCCAAACCAGCTGGGGCATGGCATTGGCCAGTTCATTCAGACTCCTTTCGCTTTGGATAAGCCTTTGTTCCTCAATTTTACTTTTAGTGATATCCCTTGCGATCTTGGACGCGCCTATTATCCGTCCCCGGGAATCTTTGATGGGGGAAATGGTAAGAGAGATATCTATCAGCCGACGGTCTTTGGTTTGACGCAGGGTTGTAAAATGCTCCACCCTTTCACCTGCAGATATCCGGTCAATAATATAAACTTCCTCATTCAGCCGGTCAGGAGGAATCAGGCGTATGATCGGCTGTCCGATCATTTCCTCCGCAGAATATCCAAACATTTTTTCTGCGGCCGGGTTCCAGCTCGTGATGACTCCCTCGAGTGTTTTACTGATAATGGCGTCTTCTGACGATTGTACAATCGCTGCAAAGTGCGCCATATCTTTTTCCATCCGCTTGGATGATGTAATATCTATAAGCATATTAACTGCGCCGCTAACATTACCTAAATCGTCAAATACCGGCCGCGGATATGGCCTGATATAACGTCTTTCACCATTTGGTTTTTCTACCATGATCTCCTCCCCCTCGATCACGATCCCTTCCTGCAATGCCCGGGCCATGGGACACTCGTCGTGCGGAAGTGGGGTTCCATCTGGCCTGAATATTTTCCAGGAGCCACACCATTTGTCCACACCCGGCCGCGGTTTCCTTCCCCACAATTCAACAGCAGCGGCATTAAAAACCTGGATAAAACCCATCGCATCACAAGTATAAATAGCTGCTGGTAAAGCCTCTAACAACTGGTAGCCTGAAATATTATCTGAAATAGCCTGTATTTTCATATGTCGGTCCCTGGAAACTTAAAGTTCCTTACAAAATTCTGATTCTGTCCAATACGGGGAAAACAAAAGATAAGATTTTTTTTTGACTACCTGCTTTCACCTTACCAGCACTGCTTGTCAAATACCTTATCTTCGCAGCCTCAAATAGTTCTTACAGCAATGATCAGTAGAAGAAATATCCGGGTAAAAGTGATGCAGACGCTCTACACCGTAGAAACCCTTGAGGATCTATTGAAACCCGGGGAGCCTCAGAAGATACTACAGAACCATTTTAACCAGACCCGTTCGCTCCTGGTTTATCTCACCTGGTTTCTGACCGAAGTTGCCCGTTACGCCGAAACGGAAGCCCATAAAAGAGCCAGCAAACACCTGCCCACAGCGGAAGATCTCAACGTAAATACCAAGATCGCCGGCAATGAAGTGCTTTGGAAGATCCTGGAAGATGAGTCCGTCAAAGAACAGTTCTCACTTGAAAAACCCCAGCATATTTTAAGGCAGTCGCAGGGCGATTCCATAGAACTGATCCGGAAGATCTACCTGGAACTGGTAGAAACTCCGACATATAAAAAATATATAGCCACCCCTTCAAGAGATAAGTCGGAAGAGAAAAAGATCATGGAGTTTATTCTCAATGATATGATGCTCGCCAGCGAGGTATTTGTATCACATATGGAAGAAAATTTCCCGGGCTGGAACGATGATGGAGAGATGGTGGTGCAGATCCTGGCGGGATATATTCAAAAACCTGGATCATTCAATTTCCGTGAACTGCTTAGCGCCGATAAGGAACAATTCGCAAAAAGTCTTCTGCAAACCGTGCTCGACAAGGCCGATCACCTGCAGGGAATTATTACACCCAAACTAAAGAACTGGGATCCCGAGCGTATCGCGGTGCTGGATATGCTACTCATGAAAATGGGCCTGGCAGAATTTCTTTATTTCGAAACCATACCACCCAAGGTTACGATAAACGAGTATATAGACCTCGCAAAGGACTATAGCACTGTTCAAAGTGGCCAGTTTGTAAATGGTATACTCGATAATATTCACAAGGAACTGGTGCAACAGGGCACCATGCAGAAAACACAATACAAAAAAGCTGATAAGCTGAAGAGTTGATAAAACAACATTTCCCCGTTTTTTTAACTTGTACACCATTCAACTAACCTTTACATTTGCAATTCTCAAATTTTCGAACTATGAAAAAAATCCTATTTGCATTGCTGGCTGCAGGATTGTTTGCCTGCCAGTCGGCAGATCAAAATAGTACCGGTACCCTGACGCAGGAAGAGAAAGAATTAGCCGCGAAGGATTCAGCCAACTTTACGAGCATACAATGGATCGATTCGACCATGCAAAATCTCGGGAAAGTGAAAGAAGGCCAGGTGGTTGAGGTAAGCTATCGTTTTAAGAACTCCGGCAACAAAAACCTCGTGATCGCAAATGTTTCGGCCAGTTGCGGCTGTACCGTTCCGGAAAAACCCGAAAAGCCAATCGCCCCAGGTGAAGAAGGTGTAATACGTGCCAAATTTGACAGCAGGGGTCGCCCGGCAGGTATCACCCAGAAAGACGTTCATGTAACTGCCAACACCAGTCCTGAAAGTGTAACGGTACTCAGTTTTAAAGTAGACATCACAGAATAATAAAAAAAGAAAAGAATGAACCACATGTATTTTTTGCAGACTGCTCAGCCTGGTGGCGGAATGGGCGGCTTCCAGTTTATATTTTTAGGATTGATGATCCTTGTTTTCTGGCTGTTCTTTATTCGCCCACAGGCAAAAAGAGCCAAGAACCAAAAGAAGTTTATTGAAGAACTACAGAAAGGCGATAAGATCGTGACCATTGCCGGAATTCATGGCGTGATAAACAAGGTAAACGAAGACGGAACCCTTAGCATCGAGATAAATCCGGGAAGCTATCTGAAGATTGAAAAATCAGCGATCAGCATGGATTGGACAGCAGCCCTGAATAAACCTGCCACGGGGGAAAAGAAATAAAATTTGAACAACTAATAGTAAATTCCAGATTCCTTGCAGCATATAGTTGCAGGAATTTGGAATTTTTATTGTAATATATGTTAAGAGTTGGAATAACCGGCGGTATTGGCAGCGGCAAAAGTACAGTAGCCAGGATATTTGAAGTGCTGGGTATTCCTGTCTACTATGCAGACGCAGCAGCAAAGCGATTGATGAACGAAGATGAAGAGATAAAGAAGGCGATCATCGCGCAATTTGGTCCCGAGAGCTACAAAGATGGAAAACTTAATCGGGCTTATATCTCTCCGATTGTGTTCAACGATAGCACTCAGCTTGAAAAGTTGAATGCGATCACCCACCCCGCGACCATTCGTGATGCAAACGAGTGGATGCAAAAACAGAACACAGCTTATACCATCAAAGAAGCGGCACTAATATTTGAAAGCGGATCAGTGGAATTCCTTGATCATGTGATCGGCGTGTATACGCCCCTGCCCCTTCGCGTACAACGTATCATGCAGCGTGATGGCATCACCCGCGAACAAGTAGCGCAGCGCATGGACCGGCAGCTCGACGAGAATATAAAAATGAAACTTTGCGACTCTGTACTGGTTAACGACGAACAACAATTGCTCATTCCACAGGTACTTGCATTACATAGCAGGCTTATGAGTTTAGCCGGAGAGATGGGAAGGCAGTGAGATATGGTTTGTCACCGGTAAGATGGTAAGATAGTGAGATATCCATCAAAGTTCAGGATTAGGATGCCCATCCCGTCAAAATGGCTTTTGCATATCCGATGTGATTCAAACGATTCGTTGTTAATCTCTGACGATTGTGTTGAAAATATCATCGGTGAAAATGGACCTCGATAAAAAAATACTGCATAAAACGTCCCGATGGGACGTGGACGTCGTCGGGTCCGCTTTTTTCTACCCATAAAATCTCCCTACGGGAGAAAGTAGTTGCGATGTGAAGTTACATTGTAAAACGGGATTATATTTTAAATAAAATATGGGTCTTCGTTTTGCGTCCCATCAGGACGCTTTATGGGTAGCAATAAATTTCGTTTTAAAGGTATCCGTCCCGTCAGGACGGTTTATGCTGGTCCGAGTGCAATTGATAAAATATTTTGCGAAGCTGGCACCTTAAAAACAATCAATTACATGAGTAACTTAAACACATAGCCGGGAAGATGGGAAGGCGGTGAGATTTTTTTACAGACCACTCGCTTAAATATTTGAGTGTATCTGAATACTATAACATCGCTGACCAAATACTCAATACCTGCTTCCTGTCTTACCGTCCCTATAGCTATCGGGATCCCGGCAAAAAAGCTACTTCAGCTTTGCCAATGCCTCTTTAATCCTCACCCAAGCCCTCTCAATATTAGGCAGGCTATTGGCAAATGAAAAGCGTACACACCTGGGTTCGCCAAAGGCATCACCCATCACCGACGAAACATGCGCGGTATTGAGCAGGTACATCGAAAGATCAGCGGCATTCTTAATCGTAGTTTGCCCATCCAATTTTCCAAAATAATAACTCATATCCGGGAAGATATAAAACGCGCCTTCAGGCTCGGAACAAATAACACCGGGGATATCTTTCACCAACTCCATCACGCGATTCTTACGTCGCGTAAATTCCCGGGTCATCTCCATCGAAGGTCTCAGGTCGGTTGTCAACGCTGTGACAGCCGCTTTTTGCGTGATCGAACATGTCGCGCTGGTAAACTGACCCTGTATCTTTTCGCAGGCCTTTGCGATCTCTTCATGTGCGGCAATATAACCAAGCCTCCAGCCGGTCATGGCAAATCCTTTACTCAAACCGTTAACGATGATCACACGATCCTTTAGGTCTGCGAATTGAGCGATGCTTTCATGCTTGCCCACAAAATTGATATACTCGTAAATCTCATCAGCCAGGATAAACACATGCGGATGCTTCCGGAAAATATTAGCCAACGCTTCCAGCTCTGCTTTGCTGTACACCGCACCTGAAGGATTACAGGGCGAAGAGAACATAAACACTTTCGTCCTGTTGGTAATGGCTGACTCCAGTTGTTCGGGTGAGATCTTAAAACCGCTTTCCAGCGAGGTGCGCACTTCCACCACTTTTCCCCTGGCTATTTTTACAAGTTCGGAATAAGTAACCCAGTAAGGAGTTGGGATCACCACCTCATCGTCGTCGTCGACCAGCGCCAGCAATACATTGGCAAGGCTTTGTTTCGCACCGGTTGATGTAACAATGTTTGTTGGCTTATAATCGAGATTATTATCACGTTTCAATTTTGTACAAACGGCTTCCCGCAGATCCAAAAACCCGGGTACCGGAGTATAGTGGCTCCAGTTATCATTAATTGCCTTTATGGCTGCATCTTTAATATGCTGCGGCGTATCGAAATCTGGCTCCCCCAGGCTAAGGTCAATAACATCCGCGCCGCTGGCCCGAAGTTCACGGCCCAGTTTTGCCATCTTAAGTGTTTCCGGTTCATTGAAGCGATCTAATAGCGATGATAACTGCATGATTGAATGGTTTAAGAAATAAAACGGGAATCCTTTTTTGGCAAGCGGGGCAAATTTATGGAATAGAACAACTCGATATAAGTAATTGGGGATTAAGAAACAGAATTTTGCCGGCAGACTGGGTCATAAAGAAAATAAACCATTCCCGCCTGCGTTTTAAGGCCGTCACGGCAGGATTTGGGCACAAACCGGTGTATTTCTTTTTTTAATGTTTGTATAGCGTTCTGAATCAGCAAAAACGGCCTTAAAAAGAGTGTTACCCACCTCTTTCATTGTATACTTGAAAGCCCTATCTTTGCCGTCCTTAAAAAATTCTGTAAAGTCTTGCCCGGAATGCCTGACACATATCTGTAGAAAGACTATAAATGTAAATATCCAAAACGTATGCAACTTAAAGGTTTGGTTCGCTTCTTTACTATTCTTTTGATCATCTACTCGGTTTACCAGCTTTCTTTTACCTGGTTTGTTCGCGGCCACGAAAAAAAGATGGAAGCACGTGCTGAAAGTTTTGTGAAAGTCAACTACCCCAGTGCGGCAGAGAAATTCCCGGCCGACAAAGATTCTCAGGCTGTGTACCAGGAATACCTGGAAAGTATAAAAGCGGAGCGCTTGAGAAAACTGCTTGACAGTACAAAGGATGTTACCGTAACCTACGGTCCAACCGGCGCTATGAGTTACCAGAAAGCAAAAGAACAGGAGTTGAACCTCGGTCTCGACCTCCAGGGCGGGATGAACGTGACGCTAGAGGTGGAAATGACCGGCCTGTTAAAAACGCTGGCCAACAATTCCAAAGATCCTAACTTTTTAAAAGCGCTGGATAACGCCAATGTACGCAAAGCGAACAGCGATGCCAATTTCGTACGTTTATTCGCAGAAGAATATAAAAAGCTGGCCGGCGATAATAAACTTTCCGGTTTGTTTGCAGCAGCCAACAAAGACCTGATCAAGGTCGGCGACAGTGATAATAAAGTGATCGGTGTATTGGATGGCCTTGCAAGAGACGCATTCGACAATACATTCCGTATCCTGAATACACGTATCGACCAGTTTGGCGTAGCGCAACCCAATATCAACCCTGATCCTGAAAAAGGTATTATTTCAGTTGAACTTCCGGGTATCCAGGACAAGGAACGTGTCAGAAAACTCCTCCAGTCCTCAGCTAACCTCCAGTTTTGGGAGGTGTTTAACATTGCCGAGCTCACTTCTTCCATCACAAAAGCAGATGGTATTTTCTATACGATGATGGGTGGAAAGGCAAAGGCCGACACAGCGCTCAAACCTGTTGATACAACCAATCAACAGGCAGGTACTTCTACAGATACCTCAAAATCAGAGTCCGGCCTCGCAAAACTGGATGACGATGATACCAGCAGTGCAACTACTCCTGCGGTAGACGATGCCGCCGAAGCTCGTAAACATTTATATGGATTTATCCAATTTACGCAGGGTTACCAGGACGCTGGCAAAGTTCGTTTCCCGGCTGCTATCGGTTATGTAGCAGTCAGGGATAGCGCCCAGGTAAGAGAATATCTTGAAACACCTGCCATCCGCTCTTCCTTCCCTGCGCAAATGGTTTGGATGTATGGAAAGCCCGAGCGTACCACTGGAAATAAAGTAGCTGATTTCGTTCCATTATATGCAATAAAAACTTTTGGCCGCGATAAAGCGAAGATTGAAGGTGATGCGGTGGCAAATGCCAACCACGACTTTGATCAGAATGGTCGTCCTGAAGTAAACATGGTCATGACCAGCACAGGTACCAAAGCCTGGGCGAAAATGACAGGTGAAAACGTAGGTAAACCAATTGCCATCGTACTCGATAATATAGTATACTCTGCACCGCATGTAAACGGTGTGATCGATGGAGGTACTTCCCAGATCTCCGGCGGCTTCACAGTAGAGGAAGCCGAGGATCTTGCCAATATGCTTAAGATCGGTAAACTGCCCGCCCCTGCGAAGATCGTACAGGAACAAACTGTTGGTCCGACTCTCGGAGCAGAAGCGATCAAAGGTGGTTTGTTATCATTTGGACTTTCTTTTGTCGTCATCTTTATCCTGATGCTGGTGTATTATAATACCGCGGGATGGGTGGCGAATGTAGCGTTGATACTTAATCTGCTGTTCACGATCGGTGTGCTGGCAGGACTTGGAGCTACACTTACTGCACCCGGTATCGCGGGTCTCGTACTTACTATCGGTATGGCTGTTGATACAAACGTATTGATCTATGAACGTATCAAAGAAGAACTGACAAGAGGTAAAAGTTATATCACAGCTGTGAATGACGGTTACCGACGTTCATTGCCACCGGTTCTGGATGGTCACATCACTACCCTGCTGACCGCAATCATCCTGTTTTATTTTGGATTGGGTCCGGTTAAAGGTTTTGCTACTACTCAGATCCTCGGTCTGTTGTTGTCACTTTTCTGTGGTATCCTGGTGAGCCGGTGGGTAACTGATATTTTCACCCGTAAAGGCAAAAGTCTGAAATACTTTACCGGCGTTTCCCGCAAGATCTTCCAGCATGCCAAATACAAATTTGTTGAGTTTCGCAAAACCGCCTACGTTATTTCATTCGTCGTTTTAGCGTTAGGTATTGCCGCCTTCTTCAACGGCTTTGATTATGGTGTGGAATTCGACGGCGGGCGTAGTTATACCGTAAGGTTTGATAAAAATATCAGCAAGGATGTAGAAAAGATCAGGGAAGAGCTGACAGTTGCTTTTGAAAATGAACATCCGGTGATCAAAACGGTGGGTGGTACCAGCACGCTGGATATCACTACAGCTTACCTGATCAGGGATACAAGACCCGAAGCGGATTCGCTGGTGGAATATCGGTTGTTTGAGGGTCTTAAATCTTACCTTCCACAGGGATATACCTTTGATAAGTTTACTACGGCAGATGAAAATTCGACCGCCGTGGGTAAGATCGGTTCCAAAAAAGTATTGCCTACGATTTCCGATGACCTCAAAAAAGGCGCCGTGAAAGCGACCGTATTCGCCTTGTTCGTGATCTTCCTTTATATATTTATCCGTTTCCGCGACTGGAGATATTCTTTAGGAACGATCGTGGCACTGATGCACGACGTATTGGTAACATTGATCGTTTTCTCTTTTGCGAAAAGCATCGTTCCATTCCCACTTGAGATCGACCAGCATTTTATCGCGGCCATCCTGACTGTGATCGGCTTCTCGATGAACGATACCGTGGTTATCTTCGACCGTATCCGGGAAGATCGCAGGCTGTACCCGTCTGCACCGCTGGCACAGACTATCAATCGTGCCATCAATGAAACCCTGAGCCGTACGATCATGACATCACTCACGGTATTCCTGACGATCCTGATCCTGTTCCTTGTAGGTGGAGAAGTGACAAGAGGTTTTGCCTTTGCGATGCTTATCGGCGTTATTACCGGTATATATTCCTCAGTGTTTGTTGCAGCCCCTATCCTGCTGGACCTGGGTAGCGGCAAATCGAAAGTGGCAAAAACTCAGGCTGATACTAAATCTTCTTCCAGGCCCGAGACCGTTAAAAGTTAAGAAATCGTCTAAATCATAAAAAAAAGCTGCTCGGTAAGGGCAGCTTTTTTTATGAAAAATATGAAAGGATAATGAGAAGGAGTAAATAACCCTTAATTGATTTAAACAGCAAAACTGGTACCGCAGCCGCAGGTAGTGCTTGCATTCGGGTTATTAAAAGTAAAGCCACGGTTATTCAGGCCATCCTGCCAGTCAACCTGCATGCCCTGCAGGTAAAGTTCATGGGCTTTATTCATAATACAGGTAATTCCTTCAATCTCGAATTCCAGGTCATTGTCCTGTTTGTGGTCGAACCCAAGTATATAGGTCATACCGGAGCACCCTCCGCCTTTTACACCAAGTCTTAGCATCTGGCTTTTGTCAAATCCCTCTGCTCCGATCAGCCGTTTTATTTCACGGATGGCGCCAGTGGTAAGCGTAACCGGAGTTGTTATTGTATTCATAGTGCAAAAATACACAAATAACCCAAGTCCGTGGAACGCCACTAAGGACATTGGATTAAGAAGATATTAAATAAGTCATTCATCTTACCTGATTAATACTTGCAACTCCATCAAGCTTTGTTACTTTTGTTCACCAAAATACATAGTCCTATGGATCAATATATGATCACCCTTTTAATTGCTGTTATTGCCCTCCTTATTGCGCTGTATTGTTTTTACCAGGTAAACCGTTTGAGAAAAAAACCGGTCGCCACTAACGACAAAGATGATTTCAATACCCGCCCCCTGCAATTGCAGGCTTACGAAAGACTCGTCTTACTGGCTGAACGTATAGCCATACCCAACCTGGTGAGTCGCACCAACCAGCCAGGATTAAGTGCCCGTGAAATGCACCTTTTACTTTTGGAAAGTATCAAACAGGAATGTGACTACAACGCCACACAGCAGATCTATGTGAGTCCTGTTGCCTGGGAAGCGATCAGGAACCTGAAGGATCAAAACATGCTTATCATCAACCAGGTGGCGGCCACCCTCCCACCCGATGCCTCGGGTACGGAATTAAGCAAGATGCTACTGGATTTTGTCATCAACCAAAAGAAAGGAGCTTTGCATAGCATTGTACTGGAAGCCATAAATTTTGAGGCAAAAAAGATCGTTAAGTAAAGTCGTGTTGGCATAATTCGGTCGTAAAAATCAGGTTACTTGTAATATTTAGCGGACATGAGTGAAAACAAGAAATATACTGATGCCGGTATCGAGATCAAAACCGTCTACAACGCAGATGACTTACCAGCAGGTGTTGACGCGGAGTATCCGGGAAAATTTCCATACACACGCGGTGTACAGGCGGATATGTATCGTGGCCGTTTGTGGACGATGCGGCAATACGCCGGATTTTCCACAGCTGAAGAAAGCAACAGGCGGTATCATTATTTATTGAACCAGGGGGTAAGTGGCTTAAGCGTGGCTTTTGATCTACCGACACAGATCGGGTACGACAGCGATCATACGCTTGCGGAAGGTGAAGTAGGAAAAGTAGGCGTTGCCATCGATAGTATTACCGATATGCAAACCCTGTTTGATGGTATACAACTGGAGAAAATATCCACTTCGATGACCATTAATGCCACCGGGTTTATTTTACTATCACTTTATGTAGCCATTGCCAAACAGCAAGGCGCTGATCTGAAGAAACTGGCTGGTACGATACAAAACGATATCCTGAAAGAATACGCGGCAAGGGGCACCTATATCTATCCCCCCAAGCCATCCATGCGAATCATCACCGATATTTTTGAGTGGTGTTCTCATGTATTGCCAAAATGGAATACGATCTCAATTTCGGGTTACCACATTCGCGAAGCCGGTAGTACCGCCGTGCAGGAAATTGCTTTCACTCTTAGCAATGGTAAAGCCTATGTAAAAGCCGCGCTCGAAAAAGGACTCGATATAGATGTGTTTGGTAAACGGCTATCTTTCTTTTTCAACTCACATAATAACCTGTTTGAAGAGGTGGCCAAATTTCGTGCGGCACGACGGGTCTGGGCCTCGATCATGAAAGAACTGGGTGCTACTGATCCCAGGGCGATGATGTTGCGTTTTCATACTCAAACCGGGGGAAGCACCCTGACAGCGCAACAACCATTAAATAATATTTCCAGGGTTACTGTTCAAACGCTTGCGGCTGTGCTGGGAGGCACGCAATCGCTGCACACAAATGGTTATGATGAAGCGCTTAGTCTCCCAACAGAGGAAGCAGCCAGGATCGCCCTGCGCACGCAGCAGGTCATAGCCTTCGAAAGCGGCGCGCCCGATACCGTTGATCCACTGGCGGGATCGTATTACGTAGAGGCGTTGACAAAACAGATTGAAATCGCCACGATAGAACTGATTGGCAAGATAGATAATATGGGTGGTAGCGTTTCGGCCATCGAACAGGGTTTTATCCAGGACGAGATAGCCCGAAGCGCTTATGAATACCAGCGACAGATCGAAACAGGAGAAAAGATCATTGTCGGCATGAATAAGTTCCAAACCGAAACTGAAGAACCAGTACCTGGTTTTAAGATTGACGATTCTATACGCCAGGTGCAGATTGAAAAATTACAGGTACTCCGTAACAGCCGAAACAATGGCAAATGCGATAGTATCCTGCAATCCCTGAATGATGCAGCCAGTGGCGACGAGAATATCATGCCTGTCGTGATCGAAGCAGTGGAGAATAAGTGCACGCTGGGTGAAATCGCCGATACATTGCGTGAAGTATATGGAGAATATTAATAATCTGCCATTCAAGCCTTCACTTGTGAGCCAGGAAACAGATCTGGTTCAAATACTGGACCTGCAGAAGAAAAATCTCGCGATGTATATCAGCGAAGATGAAATTCGAAACGAAGGATTTGTCACAATCTCCCACGATCTCGAAACCCTTCAAAAGATGCACCGTCTTGCACCGTCAGTGGTCATCAAAGTCGGCGACACCGTGATTGCCTATGCCCTGGCGATGCTGAAGGAATGCAGACAACTCATTCCTGATCTCGACCCGATGTTTTCTTTATTTGACACACTCCACTACAACAATAAACCTCTCAATGACTATCGCTTTTATGTGATGGGACAGATTTGTATCGATAAAGCATATCGTGGACTTGGACTTGTAGAAAAACTATATACATTTCACAAACAACAATACGCCCCGTTGTTTGATCTCATGGTAACCGAGATAGCTACCCGCAACAAGCGCTCCATGAGGGCGCATAAAAAAAACGGGTTTCAATCCATCCATATCTATCGTGATCAGCTCGATGAATGGGCTGTTGTGGCCTGGGACTGGTCATGAATAACACCAATGTTTCAACGCTGAAATGCCCTCCCAGACTAGGTTCTAAGTATTTACACTTAGTTCAACTGTAGAAAAATGTCAACATTCTTACCCGCGTAATACGGCTGTTGCACATGTTTTAAACGGCATTTAACGGTGGCTTGTTATTTGTTTACATCTAAAACATGCGAACAGCCGGAATTATACTAATCGTCCTCGGAATTGCTTTATTGATATTCCGGGGCTTTAATGTCAAGACAGAAGAAAAAGTGGTGGATGTGGGTCCCATCGAGGTCAATAAAACCGAAGATAAATGGGTTGGATGGCCGGTTTATACTGGTGGGATCGCCATTATTGCCGGTCTTATCATGGTGATCGCCGACAGGAGAAAAACAACTTCTTAAAAATATTTGGGACGGTTCAATTTTTAGTTTTCTGGAATCTGAGAGGTGTTGATCCAACACCTCTCTTCTGTTTTATTTCTTCTGCCCTGCTTTCCAGCTATCTTTCAGGCCTACCGTCTTGTTGAAAACCATACCGCTGGTGCTGCTGTCCGGATCAAGTGTAAAATATCCTTTACGAATGAACTGGTAGCGTTCTTCGAACTTCGCGTTCTTCAATGCGGGTTCGGCAAAAGCGGTCTTTACTATTTTTAATGAATCCGGATTGATATAATCCTTGAAATCGCCTTCTTCGCTGGATGGGTCTTCTACTTTGAATAAACGATCATATTCCCTCACTTCCACCGTCACGGCATGTTTGACGCTTACCCAGTGCAAGGTTCCCTTGACATTAATACCCGAGGTGTCAGATCCGCTCTTACTTTCAGGAATATAACTGCATCTCAGTTCGGTCACCAGGCCGTTCTCATCCTTTATGACCTCATCACATTTGATGATATAGGCGCTTTTCAGCCTCACCATTTGACCCGGCGCCAGCCTGAAATATTTTTTTGGCGGGTCTTCCATAAAGTCTTCCCGCTCGATATAGAGTTCGTTGGAAAAGGGAACCTCTCTTTCACCAGCAGTAAGGTCTTCCGGATTGTTTTCGCTTTTTACCAATTCTTCGTCAGCTGTAAAGTTGGTGATGACCAGCTTAAGTGGGTCAAACACCACCATCCTTCTCAGTGCTTTTTTATTCAGGTCTTCGCGAACAAAAAACTCCAGCAGTCCCACGTCAACTATATTATCTCTTTTAGCAATACCGATACGATCACAAAATTCCCGGATCGCTTCAGGAGTATACCCTCTCCTGCGCATCCCACTGATCGTGGGCATGCGGGGGTCGTCCCAGCCATTAACGTGTTGCTCCGTGACCAGTTGTAACAGTTTCCGCTTACTCATCACTGTATACGTCAGGTTGCGCCGTGCAAATTCATACTGATGTGAAGGGTATATCTCCAGTTTTTCGATGAGCCAGTCGTACAATTCCCGGTGAGGCACAAATTCAAGGGTGCAGATAGAATGTGTGACCTGCTCGATGCTGTCGCTTTGTCCATGTGCGAAATCATACATGGGATAGATACACCATTCATCGCCTGTACGATGATGGTGGGCGTGTTTGATCCGGTACAATACCGGGTCGCGCATCAGCATATTGGTATGCGCCATATCAATCTTAGCCCGAAGGGTCCGGCTACCGTCGGGGAACTCCCCCGCTTTCATTCTTTTGAAAAGGTCAAGATTTTCTTCTACACTCCTATCGCGATATGGACTGTTGCGACCGGGTTCGGTTGGTGTGCCTTTCATGGACGCGATCTCTTCCGAACTGCTATCGTCTACATAAGCAAGTCCTTTTTCGATCAGTTTTATGGCAAACTGGTAAAGCTCCCCGAAGTAATCGGAAGCATAGCGTTCATTTTTCCAATCAAATCCCAGCCATTTCACATCTTCCTTGATACTTTCAACATATTCCGTTTCCTCGGTTACCGGGTTGGTATCATCAAAACGCAGGTTGGTATAACCCCCGTATTTTTTTGTTAGGCCAAAGTTCAGGCAAATGCTAGTAGCATGACCCATGTGCAGGTAGCCATTGGGTTCAGGCGGGAACCGGGTGATAATGCTGGTGTACTTGCCGGATTTTAGATCCTGTTCGATAATTTCTTCCAGAAAATTGAGACTTCTCTCTTCTTTTTTCTCCTGTGTACTCATAGCCCGCAAAGGTAAGCCACGGATTACACAGATTTACACAGATTTTAGGAGGCCACGAATTGCACGAATGACACGAATAATTGGCCACGGATTACACAGATTTACACAGATTTTGGGAGGCCACGAATTGCACGAATGATATGAATAATTGGCCACGGATTGCACGGATTTACACAGATTTCAGGAGGCCACGAATCGCACGAATGACACGAATAATTGG
>JAFAEM010000024.1 GCA_023424015.1 Bacteroidota bacterium
CGTGTGATTCGTGCCATTCGTGGCCAACCCTTCTGCCGCAGGCAGAAATCAATCCGTGAAATCCGTGCAATCCGTGGCCCCATTCGTGTGATTCGTGCCATTCGTGGCCAACCCCCTGCCGCAGGCAGAAATCAATCCGTGAAATCCGTGCAATCCGTGGCTAACCGATAGGTCTGCTATTGCGGGACCACTCACTCCAGGAACCGACATACAGATTGGGAATAGAAAATCCCGCTTCCGCTATCGCCAGCAAAGTATGGCATGCGGTAACACCGGAGCCGCAATGAACGATCACCTGGCCCGTATCACGCCCCGCAAAAACCTGCTTGTATTTTTCTGCCAGTTCCTCTGCGGGAAGAAAATGTCCCTTCGTGTCGAGGTTTTCGATATAGGGAATATTGATGGCACCCGGGATATGCCCCGCTATTGTATCGATCGGTTCGGATTCGCCGCGATAACGATAACCCTCCCTTACATCGATCACCAACTGGTTCGTATCAGCAACCGCGTCCGCAACCTGGTTTGCAGTTACGACTGGCAATTTCCACTCGTTTGCGGGATAAGGTGGTTTGGCAGACAAGGCTGGTGGCTCATCCGAAACTTCCACACCAGCCTCAATCGCTGCTTTCATACCACCGTTGAGTACCTGTATCTTTTCATGGCCCAGTGCTTTCATCATCCACCAGAAACGTGCTGACGCATTGGCGCCGTTCTTATCATCATAGACTACAACATGCGTTGCAGGGTCGATGCCCAGCCGGCCAAGTAACGCAGCAAACCTTTCAACAGGAGGCAAGGGGTGGCGTCCACCATTCGCGGCATCCGCGGATTTTTCAGACAGATCTGTTTCAAGATCCACGAATACAGCGCCTTTCAAATGTTCTTTTGCGTAGCGTTCTTTTATATCCGGCCCGGTGCGTGCATCAACCAGTACGATATTTTCTTTGCGTGTTAATGAGAGCAATTCAGCGGCAATTATCAGGGAGGATGCTTTTTGCATGGTATTTTTTTTCAAAGATCAAGACTTTTTTGATTATGCCCCACCAAAGCTCATGCATATGGGCGGCGGGATTATTGCCTACATTTGCGGCACAAAATCATAATATATGGACTATCGGATAGAAAAAGACACCATGGGTGAAGTGAAAGTGCCGGCCAAAGCTTATTATGGCGCGCAAACGCAACGCAGTATTGATAATTTTAAGATCGCGCAGGATATAAACAGGATGCCAAAGGAAATCATCCGCGCTTTTGCTTATCTCAAGAAAGCTGCTGCGATCACCAACCAGGAAGCCGGTGTATTGCCAAAAAATAAAGCCCAGCTGATCGGTAAAGTATGTGATGAAATACTCGAAGGTAAACTCGACGAATATTTTCCGCTGGTAGTTTGGCAGACAGGCAGTGGTACACAAAGCAATATGAATGTAAATGAAGTGGTCGCATACCGCGGGCATGTAATAAAAGGTGGTAAGCTGACTGACAAGGACAAATTTTTGCACCCCAACGATGATGTCAATAAATCACAATCCTCCAACGATACTTTTCCTACCGCCATGCATATCGCCGCGTATAAGATCCTAGTTGAGACCACAATACCCGGTATAAAAAAACTGAGGGATACGCTGGCGAAGAAGAGCAGGCAGTATATGAAAGTGGTTAAGATCGGCCGTACCCATTTTATGGACGCCACGCCGCTCACGTTGGGGCAGGAATTCAGTGGCTATGTTTCCCAACTCGATCATGGATTAAAAGCAATAAAGAATTCATTGGCACACCTGAGCGAACTGGCGCTGGGAGGAACAGCAGTTGGGACCGGCATCAACACACCACCTAACTATGATGTGAAAGTTGCAAGGCATATCGCCAAACTTACAGGTCTGCCTTTTGTAAGCGCAGAGAATAAATTTGAAGCCCTCGCCGCTCACGATGCAATCGTGGAAGCACATGGCGCTTTAAAGATGGTGGCAGTTAGCCTGATGAAGATCGCGAATGATATACGCATGCTATCTTCAGGACCACGTAGTGGTATCGGTGAGATATTTATCCCCGATAATGAACCAGGTTCATCCATCATGCCCGGAAAAGTGAACCCCACACAGTGCGAGGCGCTGACTATGATCGCCGCGCAGGTGATGGGCAATGATGTAGCGATCAGCGTGGGCGGCAGTAATGGCCATTTTGAACTGAATGTTTTCAAACCGGTGATGATCTATAATTTCCTGCACAGCGCCAGGCTGATCGGTGATGGATGTGTAAGCTTTAATGATAAATGTGCTGTCGGCATTGAACCTATCAGGGCCAATATCAAAAAGCACGTTGATAATTCATTGATGCTGGTCACCTCGCTTAATACAAAGATCGGTTACTATAAAGCAGCTGAGATTGCCCAGAAAGCACATAAGGAAGGAACCACGCTGAAAGAAATGGCGGTTAAACTTGGATATGTTACATCTAAAGAGTTTGATGAGTGGGTGGTGCCGGGTGAGATGGTGGGGAAAGTATGAGATTGAGGTTGAGGTGTGAGGTTGAGGTTGAGGTTAAGGTTGAGGTTGAGGAATGGGAATTTTACTAAGTAAAAGGAGAAGGACGATTTCGTTTTTCTCTTTTTTCTTTTTGCAAAGCTTGCAGGGCAGGCGGGGGCTGGAGTATCTTTCTGATTCGATTTTCCACCAATCGTGCTAAATCCGACCCTTATGAAAAATAATATGAAACCGTCTTTCTACTATTCGGCTTACCCGCTGAAAGCGATCGAACAGGCAGTTGTAGCCGCGAAAAACGGTGAACCGTCCCCAAAACTGAAAGCATTGCTGTCAGATACCCCCCAGACAAAAAGCCGGATCCGGGTACACCCGATGACCAACCCATATAAAAGCGTTTTAAAAGCATTAACGCCACGCTTCAAAAAAGTGAAAGAAATAGAGCCTACCGGAAAGGACTGGTTTGTGAATTATGAATAATAAACGATTTAATTCACATCGGAACTACGGAAATGCCAATGGGAGCATTGTGAGGTTAGGACATTGACAAAGAATATATCCTTATAACATTTGCATAAACCGTCCCTACAGGACGGAATCCATTGTTATAACAAATTCTACCCATAAACCGTCCTCTTTTGACCATTTGTTTCTACCCTTAAATCGTCCCTACGAGAAAATCCTTCAACAAAATCCATCCATCTTAAGGGGATTTTTGAAATTACCTACGGCCTCCAGCCTCCCGACTAACGACTATCGACTCTCATCGCCTCACCCCCAAACCCCTCTCCCAAGGAGAGGGGGCTGGTGTCCTATACTATAAAAGGACTTGGGTCAATCCAGTATCCAGCATCCAGTATCCAGCATCCAGCATCGACTAACGACTATCGACTATCGACTACAGCACCTGTACTCTATCACTCACCTCCGCTCCCGTCTCTACCGTAGGATGTTTTTCCTCATCGTTGTGTTTCTTGAAGAATCTTTTCTGAAAAACAAGTAATGTAATGACGCCGGTCGATATAGAAGCATCCGCAATATTGAAGATTGGACTAAAGAATTCAAATTTATCGCCTCCAACAAAGGGCACCCAGGAAGGCCAGTGTGTTTCTATAATGGGGAAATACAACATGTCTACAACGCGTCCATGCAGGAACCCAGCGTAGCCTTTTTCAGGAAACATAGCTGCGACATGCGAATAGGTAGTTTCTTCGAAGATCAGGCCATAGAACATGCTATCTATCAGGTTGCCCAGTGCACCGGCGTAGATCAATGCTGCGCAAACAATGAAACCTTTATTGTATTTCTGTTTTACGATCCTGTACAGGTACCAGGTACCAAAGATCACCGCTGCGAGGCGAAAAAGCGTTAGCAACATTTTACCCCATTCTCCTCCAAACTCCCAACCCCAGGCCATACCACGGTTTTCTATGAAATAAAGCTGGAACCATTTCATGCCGGTAAGTCCCGTATCACCAAAGGGATAACTCGTCTTGATCCAAACCTTCAAAACCTGGTCGGCTATTATGATAAGGGCTATGATAAGGATCGTACTTCTTAACTTCACTATTGACTTTTTTTGAACAGCAAATATAGGTGGATATGTTGACCGGGCCCGGTTGAAATCGTTAAACCCGCACCCGGCTTATTTCCTGCAAACCATTATCTTACTCTTCATAATACACCCGTTTTACCCGTTGTGACACGCTGGTCATCAGTTCATAGTGTATGGTGCCGGCCCAGTTGGCAAGCTGCTGCAAAGGCAGTTCCTTTCCAAATACTATTACTTCATCACCTTCCTTCAGCCCATCTATGCCCGTAACATCGATCATGGTCATGTCCATACAGATCGATCCCACTACGGGTACAAGAAGCCCGGGTTTACCTGGTGAAACAGGCTGCACCCACATCTTTCCAACGCCATTTCCAAAGCGCCGGGAGTAACCATCCGCATAACCAATGCGGACCGTCGCGATCAACCGGTCATGTTCAGCTATACCACCGCGATTGTATCCTACAGATTCGCCAGCATTCACTTTCCTGATCTGCGCGATGGTTGTCCGCAGCGTGGCAACGGGTTGTAGCAGATCCTGATGTTGTTTGGAACTGTCTACACCATACATGCCAATGCCCAGTCGTACCATATCCAACTGAAGTTTGGGCAGGCGAAAGATCGCGGCTGAATTGGCAATATGCCGCATAAAAAGCGGTTCTAAATTTTGCTGCAGTGTATCAGCGTGCTGAACAAATAATTTGAATTGCTGCAGCGTGAATGCATCCTGCGCCGGGTCTTCGCTTGCCGACAAGTGAGTAAATACAGACTGTACCTTCAACGTTTGAGATGATGATAAATATTTTGCAAGCCTATCCACCTCGCTGAGGGCAAATCCCAGCCTGTTCATACCGGTTTCGAGTTCTATATGTACTGGATACTGTTGTAACCCTTCACCTTTTAAATAAGCGTCAAAAGCCTCGAGCATCCAGAAAGAAAAAATATCTGGTTCGAGATGATATTCAACAATGGAATCAAAGGCCGCCTCGTCAGGATTCATCACCATGATGGGAATTGTAACACCCGATTTCCTGAGTTCCACACCCTCATCCGCATAAGCTACGCCAAGGTAATCCACTTTATGATATTGTAAAATGCCGGCGATCTCCGCACCACCACTACCATAGGCAAAGGCCTTGACCATCGCCATGATCCGGGTGGATGGTTTTAGCTGTTGCTGGTAAACTTTCACATTATGTACTATCGCGTTCAGGTTGATCTCAAGCACCGTCTGGTGAGCTTTTTGTTCGAGTTGCTGCACGATCTGTTCAAAACCAAAAACCCTCGCGCCTTTTACAAGGATCAGTTCATCCCTGAATTGCGTTGATCGAAACTGCCGTAAAAAATCATCTGTTGACTCATACAGTTCAACGACGGTTTCCGTGTTGGGAGATGATGCCAAAGCACGCCAAACGTCAGAAATATGCGGTCCAATACCAATTACCCGACTAACCTGGTGCTTTTTCAACCGCTCAATAATATAAGTGTATAACTGATCATAGCTTCGTGCGCTTTGCAAAAGGTCTGATAGAATCACCGTTCTTTTCAGCTCGCCTGCCTGCTGATCGAGAAAATCAAGTGCGATCTCGAGGGAATTAATATCCGCGCTATAGCTATCGTTGATGATCACACAGTGGTTGATCCCCTTTTTTAACTCAAGCCGCATGTTTACAGGTTGTAAGAATTCCATTCTCTTTGCAATCGACTCCTGATCTACTCCAAGTTGCAGGAGGACCAGGTAGCAGGTAATCGCGTTCTGAATAGAAGCCTCGTCGGTAAAAGGGATCCTGAATTGCTTTTCCGTAGCGCCACTGCAAACCGTGATGGAAGTATGCCCGGGTTTTTTGTCAAGGTTTTTGACAAGAAGTTCGTTGTCGGGAGAATGACCCCAGGTGATCACAATGGGGCTGCTATCAGACTTCGCCAGTTCCTGTTTAATCGAAGCAAGATCCTCACCTCGCCCGATCATAATCTGGCAGTGAGAGAAGAGCTTTAGTTTTTCCTCCAGTTTTTGCTGCGAAGACGCAAAACCCTCACTATGTGCTTCACCGATATTGGTCAGCACACCAATGCTGGGTTGTATGATCCTCTCCAGGTTCTCCATTTCGCCCGGCCGTGAGATACCTGCTTCAAAGATGCCCAGCGAATATTGTTCATCCATCTGCCAGATGCTTAATGGCACACCGATCTGGGAATTGTAGCTCCTGGGACTTCGTACAATCTGGTAATCCTTATGCAATAACTGGTAGAGCCATTCCTTGACAATCGTTTTGCCGTTGCTGCCGGTGATCCCAATCACAGGGAAATCAAAACGCTGCCGGTGATGAGCCGCCAGTTTTTGCAAAGCTTCCAGCGTATCAGGCACCACTAAAAATATCGCGTCCTCATTGAACTTTGCCGGGCTTTCACTCACCACAAAACAACGTACCCCCTTTTTATAAAGCTCGGGTATGAACTGGTGCCCGTCACGACGGGGACCTTTTAATGCAAAAAATATGGAACTGGCCGGTGAATAGAGTTTGCGGCTGTCCAGAATGATATGACTGATGAAAACATTTTCTCCTCCTTTTATGGAAGTGCCGATGACAGAAGCGATATCGCGTAATGAATAGTCCACTTGGCGTCAATAGATCGATTTTTCATTCTCGTCGGCGTCGGGTGGCAGTCCTTTTTTATTAATAAATATAGAATAGAAAATAGAACCGGCAATACAGACCACGATCACTCCCAGCGACATGAATACCTGTGTTGTTTTATCCATGATCTGTGCGATCCAGTCTTCCGCCAGCATTTTGATACCGATAAAAACCAGTACGATCGCAATACCCTGTTGCAGGAAATCAAATTTGCTGACCGCACCGCGCAAGAGGAAAAACAGGGAGCGCAAACCCAGTACAGCGAAAATATTAGATGTGTAGATGATCAGCTTATCACGCGAGATACCCATCACGGCCGGAATCGAATCCACGGCAAACACAACATCAATACCTGCAAGCATGATCACCACTACAAATAAAGTAGTATAAACAGGACGCCCGTTCTCGCGGATCACATATTTACCGCCTCCATCGTGCGGCGCAAGAGGCAGAAATCTTTTGAGAAATTTATAGATACGGCTTTTATGCGGATCAAATTCCTCTTCATGCGTGGCAGTAAACATCTTGATCCCGGTATAGACAAGAAAAACACCGAAGATGTAAAGAATCCAGTGGAACTTATCTACCAGCGCCACACCTACAGTGATAAAGATGATACGGAAAATGATTGCCATCAATACACCCAGGAATAAAACCCGGCCGTAAAATTTTTCTTTAACGCCAAAAGAGGAGAAAATAAGTATAAAGACAAAGATGTTGTCGATGCTCAGGCTTTTTTCCATCAGGTAAGCGCTGATGTACTCCAGTGCCGAGTCCTGGCCCTGCTCATACCAGACAAAAATACCAAACGCAAGCCCCAGGGCAATCCAGAAAATGCTGGTCCATAATGCATTTTTCAGGGAAATGGTGGCATTCTTTTTTGTGAATACCCCAAGATCAATAACGATTGCCAATATCAATACAATGCCGAAAACGAGATACGTAATCTGATCTGCTGTCATATTCTCTGGAAATGAAGTGCAAAGGTAACGGAATTGAAGTTGGACTTTGGGGAATTTGGGATTGGGGCCCGATAGATCGGGTTGGGAATCATTACTGTCCGAAATAAAATTTTGGATTATTGTCAAAACCTTTGACCCGCGCGGCTTCTATGACTTTTAATTTTACAGGGGCTTTGCTTTACTTCCCCTGGAGACAGTTCTCTTTGCTGGCCGTAGTTCAAATGTGTCGATGTGCCAGGAAACCACAGCGCACACCGCGTGGAATTAGCATCATTTCCTGTTCTCGGTAGCAGGTTTTTTTAACACATAGACACCATTCGCTGTGTTCGCCGTGCCCGCCGTGGTTTATAGTACACCAGGGTTCCCCGGACAATAATGATTGGGAATTAGGAGTTTCCCCTAAGTCAATATTGCGACTGCTTTATGAAAAAGACAATGTTGTTTATACACAAAATCACTTCTCAGTGCCCTTCGTGTTTTCCTCCGTGTCCTTCGTGTCCTGTATTTGGTCACGAAGAGCACAAAGATTTTCACGAAGGTCACGAAGAAAATTCAACAGAACCTGAGTGCCCTTCGTGTTTCCTCCGTGCCCACCGTGACCAAAGTCTACGATGAGGATACACTACGAGGCATACTTTCTTTTCCTCAACTGCTGGTAGACAAACCCCGCCAGGATGACCAGCAACACCGGTAACCCGATATTGATAAACTGCCAGAAACCCCTGTTTTCCTTCACTTTCTGTGAGTCGAGTAATCGCAACACAATGTCTTTATTACGTGTTTCAATAATAGCCGGATCATTGACAAGGTATTCTATACAATTCAATAGAAATTCACGATTTGCCACGGGTATGAACAGCCTTCCATATTCAGATTGTTTTTGATACTCGCCATAGGTATACCGGTTCCAGCCCATCGGCAGCGGAACGATCTGTCCACCCGGGCCTCCGTCCGAAATATATTGGTTCAACACCATATCCCCGTCGGCGACTACGATCATCTTGTTGTCGCCAGACTGTGCCAGGAACTGGCTTCCACTTTGAGCAAGACTGTCGACCTGTGCTTTTGTAGCCCGGTTTTTAAACAAAGAAGTAAATTTCCCTTCCAGCAACATGGCTACCGGGATCGCATTTTGTTTGAACTTCTCATCCTGGGGCACATTCTTATTTTCGTTCAGGCTGATCAGAGCCGGTGTACTGATGGTCCTGGAGTTTGGAGAACTCACCAGTAAGGCCGTCTTCTTTACACCATCCACTTTTATCGTATCTATAGAATTCACAAACTGACCAGCTACATAGCCGAGATTCTTCGTTAACATTTGTCCTGCGGCCGGAGTTAGCAGCGGATAATAATTCCAGTGCAGGAACTCATATTGCGGATTGCCAGCCGACCCACCTACTACAAATGGAATCATATCACATTGCAGGTCCATCACGAGATCGGTATTGATTCGAAGCCCGTAACGAAAGAAAAGATCGGTCAGGTTTAGGTTCCTGTCATATGCAATTGTCTCCGCCTGGAATGCAAGGCTATCCTGTTCGGCGATGAGGTTATCGATAAAGCAAAGCAGGCGACCGCCATTCATGACAAACTGGTCGATCTTAAACTTTTCATCTTCGGTAAACGTGGCAGACGGCTTCACGATCATCAATACATCAATTTCGCGCGGAATAGCGCCCTCCTTTTTCAGATCGATAGTTCCAAACTGGTAATCGGTGCTAAGGGTTTGTGTGATATCATATGGCCTGCTGTCGGTAGGTTCGCCATTGCCGGTGCTATAAGCAATACCCGGTTTACGGTCTTTCGAGATCTTATCAAGCGCCTTGGCAAACTGGTATTCCATCAAAGCTTCCGCGCTGTTGATCTCTTCCTGCGAAATCCTGCTGCTTGCGCCTGGGTAGAGATTCACCAGTGACTGCTTGCCTTTATAATGAATAAGTGCAACAGGAAATATGATATTGCTGCTTTCCCCTGCCTTTTTTTGTACAGTAAGATTGATGGGCACAGCGCCCAAGGCTACCAGCGAGTCGCCATAACTAAGTTCTGCATCAGGCATCTTATCCTCCGGCGAAATAAACCGGTAGTGAATACGGGAACCGTTCCTGTCTTTCAACAATTGCAAAAAATCCTCTGTGCTGCCAGCAAGTTTTCTGAATCCTGCAGGAAATTCACCTTTCAGAAAAACGTCTATTTGAACATCATCATCGAGGTTGAGAACTAGTTCCCGTGTAGCCTTGCTAAGAGTATACCGCTTTTCGCGTGTAAGATCAAAGCGGGTGTACACCAGGGAAGACAATATATTAATCGCTACCAGGATAGCGATCAGTCCAGCAAGGCCAAACTTCGAAGCAAGTAGTTTATCCAGAATGTTCTTCATCCTACCGTTTAATTAAATTTCGATTGGTAATCGTCAGCAATAAAAAAACCAGGCTCAGGAAATAAACAATATCACGCGAATCGATCACACCGCGACTGATACTGCGATAATGAAAATCGATGCCAAGCATTTCAATATAATAATCCGCCCCGCCTTCAAACACAGGCAGCTGGCTGATCGCGTTGAAGCCATAATATAACAGTACACAAGCGATCAGGCTTGTAATAAAAGCTACAACTGCATTGCTGGTAAAACTGCTTGCCGCAATGCCAATAGCAGTAAACACAGCGGCGAGGAAAAACAAACCGATATAGGCACCTATGGTGGCGCCGGTGTCAATACCTTCTCCCGCCGCGAGAGCCTGCACTGAAAAAAAGTAAACGATAGTAGGTAACAATGCAATCAGCACAACCACGAGGCTGCCGAGATATTTACCAAAGGTGATCTGCCAACGGGTGAGCGGCCTGGTTTGTAATATTTCAAAAGTACCCACGCGAAATTCATCTGCAAAGCTCCGCATGGTAATGGCCGGTATCAGCAATAAAAGTATCCAGGGCGCCAGCTGAAAATAAAGGTCAAGGGTAGCATATCCAAAATCAAGGATATTGTCTTTAAACATGAAAAGCATCAGGCCATTGGCCAGAAGAAAAACCACGATCGCGATATAGCCGGTAAGACTGCTGAAGAATTGGCGGAGTTCTTTTTTACAGATTGACCACATTTGTGCAAAATAAGGCAAAAACGCTAATGAGAGGAGATTGGGAATAGAGTGAGTAGCCGTTTATGCCTGACAAATATTTTATGTTACTCATTTTCCCGACTCCCGACTAACGACTACCGTCTCCCGACTGCATCTCACACCGCAAAACTTTCCCCGCAGGCGCAGGTTCGGCTCGCGTTGGGATTGCTGAAAAAGAAACCCTTTCCATTTAGCCCATCAGAAAAATCAAGTGTAGTATTGACGAGGTATAAAAAACTCTTAAGGTCAGTTACCACTTTTATATCGTTGTGTTCAAAAACCTGGTCAGTTGGTTTTTGGACGTTGTCAAAATCCATTTTATAACTCAACCCCGAGCAGCCCCCACCTACTACGCTCACACGCAGAAAATATGACGGGTCATCGGCACGGCCGGCTTCAGCCAGCAATTCCTTGATCCTGGTCCTGGCCTTTTCGCTTACGTAGACTCCATTTTCCATTGTTGTGCTCATACTTACTATAAAATTTTAAAAAAATCCACATTCTAAAATTTCCAAATCTTCAAATTTTCAAATTACTGTTCATCTCCCTCAGCTTCGATACTGCCTGTCCAATTTCTTCGATCGCGAAATCTATTTCTTCCTTTGTAGTAAATCTTCCCAGGCTGAACCGGATCGAGCTATGCGCAAGGTCGTCAGAAAGTCCCATGGCCTTTAAAACATAAGAAGGTTCCATCGAAGCCGATGTACAAGCCGAGCCGGATGAAACCGCGATCTTTTTTGTAATGCTGGTCAATAATCCATCACCTTCCGTAAATCCGAATGAAATATTAGTTACATGTGGCAGCCTGTTATCCCGATCGCCATTAACATTGGTTGCTTCCATTTGCAGCAGGGCAGCCTGCAGCTTATCTCTGAGTTGTCCAAGCCTTTCCGAATCTGCGTTCATGGTTTGTTGTGACAGTTCACAGGCTTTACCAAAACCCACGATACCAGGCACGTTGAGCGTTCCGCTTCTCATGCCTTTCTCATGACCGCCGCCATCGATTTGTGCGGTTAGTTTTACGCGCGGATTTTTCCGACGAACATATAATGCGCCGACTCCTTTTGGGCCATACATCTTATGTGCTGAAAAAGCCATGATATCGATACCGTCTTTATTAACATCGACCGGTATTTTTCCAACTGCCTGTGTAGCGTCGCTGAAAAACAAAACATTTTTTTCCCGGGCGATGGCACTGATCTTTTCGATCGGCATAATGGTTCCGATCTCGTTGTTGGCATACATGAAGGCGATGAGAATAGTATCAGGCCTTATCGCGTTTTCAAGTTCTGCCAAGTCAGGCTGACCCACTTCATTCACTTTCAGGTAAGTGATCCCGGCCCCTTTTTTCTCCAGGTGTTTGCAGGTATCCAGCACTGCTTTATGTTCGATACAGCTGGTAATGATATGATGACCTTTCCCGGCATACATTTCAAATGCGCCTTTCAGAGCGAGGTTCACTGCTTCTGTGGCACCGGATGTAAATACGATCTCATTGGGTTCCGCCCCAACCAGTTGGGCCACCTGCTCCCTTGCATTGGTTACGGCTTCTTCCGCAACCCATCCAAACGAATGACTACGGCTGGCTGCATTCCCGAAAGCGGTGTTAAAATAAGGCAACATCGCTTCAACCACAGCGGGATCGCAGGGCGTTGTCGCATTATAATCCAGGTATATCGGGTGTTTTAGCATTTTTCCGGTTTCACTACAACACAAAAATAGACCAAAAGGTTCTATTTTAGGGGATGCTTAAAGTGGAACACATTGGCATCGCGGTGAAGAGTCTCGCCGATTCATTGCCTGTTTATGAAAGACTTTTAAATACATTCTGTTATAAAACGGAACTGGTTGCCAGCGAACATGTCAACACCGCTTTCCTGCAAACAGGAGAGACCAAAATCGAATTGTTGGAAAGCACCGATCCCGACGGGGTGATAGCACGATTTATCGAAAAGAAAGGCGAAGGCACACACCACATTGCGTTTGAAGTGGAAGACATCGAAGCGGAAATGGAAAGATTAAAAAAAGAAGGGTTTGTGTTGCTCAACGAAAAACCAAAAGAAGGCGCCGATAATAAATTGGTTTGTTTTCTTCATCCAAAAAATACGCATGGTGTGTTGATTGAATTGTGTATGAGTAAGAGGGATGGTGAGAAGGGATGATAATATGTGATTGTGAGGTTAAGTGCTACCAAAACGCCGCCCCGATGGGGCTGGAATTTGCAAATTTTTCAAGTCGGTAGTTCAATCGATATTTAAATGATGTGTCAATAATCAAAAGTTCCGTAGGAACGACGTTTTGGTACAAATGCGGTTGATTAGAGAACCTGAACCCCGTAGGGGTGGGTTTGTGTTAAATTCTGAACCGACTGTTTTTTAATGTGGGCGATACAAAACGTCGTGCCTACGGCACTCATATATTCCTGTTATCATTTTGCTACCAAACCACCGCCCCGATGGGGCTGGAATTTTCAAATTTTTCAAGTCGGTAGTTCAATCGATATTTAAATGATGTGCCAATAATCAAAAGTTCCGTAGGAACGACGTTTTGGTAGAAATGCGGTTGATTAGAGGACCGGAACCCCGTAGGGGTGGCGTTTTGTGTTAAATTCTGAACCGAGGTGACAGGAAAGTAGAGAAAGTCCCCGGGGCTGATTTTCTCAATGCAAATTTTCCGCGGATGCAACGCCCGGGGTGACAGCAGGGTGACCTCGTTTGATTCCAATTCATATAAGCTAAAGATGGGAAACTTCATGATTACACGAATGGAGCCACGGATTGCACGGATTACACTGATTTGAAATATCTGCCTGCGGCAGAGGGGTGGCCACGAATGGCACGAATCACACGAATGGGGCCGGGGATTGCACGGATTACACGGATTTATTCGCGGTCCCAAGCTCATAGCTCACTGCTCGCAGCTCGCAGCTTATTTGCAGCTCACAGCTTATTTCCCGCCACTAACTATCCACAGCATTTTCCGAAACCTGCGAATCCGCGTTGACGATACCGAGCTTTTCTACGGCAGCCTGTGCAGCGATCTGGGAGGCGTCTTTTTTGTTGAAGGCTTTACCCTGGGCGATGGTCTTGCCATCGATCACAGCGGCGATGGTAAAAAGACGCCGGCCATTCTCAAGCTGCTCGTTGACGGTTTCAAACTCGAGGACCTTACCATTTTTATTGGCCCAGCCATAGAGTTTATTCTTGTGATTGATCTCGAGATTCTCCAGGTCATCCATGAACATATGTGGTAATAAAATATATTCCTGTACCCAACGGGCGGTTTTCTTATACCCCAGGTCGAGATAAACAGCGCCGACCATGGCCTCCAGGGTATTGCCAAAGATCTGGCTCACTTTGAGGGAACTGTCCATTTTATTATAGAGAGTTACCTTTTTCAACCCCATCCGAACGGCGATATCGTTCAGTTGCTGGCGGTTGACCATTTTACTGCGCATTTCGGTCAGAAATCCTTCTTCTTTGTAGGGATAACGTTTGAAAAGGTAGTCGGCGACGAGGGCACTAAGCACGGCATCACCCAGATATTCAAGACGTTCATTGTTTTCATCTGCCCCTTCCCGCACCGACCGATGGGTCAGGGCCGTTTTGTAAAGAGATATGTTTTTTGGACTGAACCCTAGAATATTGGTAAGCTCTTTTTTAAATGACGAGCCCGCATGTTTTTTAAAAAGCTTAGTAAAGAAATCCACAGAATTCAAGCTACGAAAAAAAAATCAACAGTTGAATAACCATTCT
Organism: Bacteroidota bacterium; assembly: GCA_023424015.1. Lineage (GTDB taxonomy): Bacteria > Bacteroidota > Bacteroidia > Chitinophagales > Chitinophagaceae > Terrimonas_B. The sequence goes on from JAFAEM010000024.1 coordinate 14,499, forward strand.
AAAAATCTTCATTGGGCGGAGTTCAAACCAGCGATCAGGCCTTGTATTTTCTCATGATCACACAAGCGTTGTGACCACCAAATCCAAAGGTATTGCTCAGTGCCGCATTGACGGTACGTTGCTGAGCTTTATTGAAGGTGAAATTCAATTTGGGATCAAGGTCAGGATCATCGGTAAAATGATTGATCGTGGGCGGTACAATATCATGTGCCACAGCTTTGATACAGGCAATGGCTTCTATCACACCAGCCGCACCCAGGCAATGACCGGTCATGCTTTTTGTAGCACTGATATTCAAATTATAAGCATGTTCCCCGAAAACGTCGAGAATAGCTTTTGTCTCAGCAATATCACCCAGCGGCGTGGAAGTACCATGGGTATTGATATAGTCAATGTCGGCCGGTTGGAGACCAGCGTCTGCCAGGGCCGCCAGCATCACGTTTTTAGCGCCCAGACCTTCGGGATGGGGCGCGGTAATATGATGCGCATCGGCTGAGGCACCACCGCCAACCACTTCGCAAATAATATTAGCACCGCGGGCTTTGGCATGCTCCAGTTCTTCGAGTACGACCACGCCGGCAGCCTCACCCATCACAAACCCGTCCCTGTCTTTATCGTAGGGGCGACTGGCTGTTTTGGGATCATCATTACGTTCGCTCATGGCTTTCATGGCATTGAAACCACCTACGCCGGCTTCGCTGATCACCGCCTCACTGCCGCCAGTAAGAATGATGTCGGCCTTACCAAGCCGAAGCAACATCACCGCGTCGAGCATGGCATTGGTACTACTGGCGCAGGCGCTAACCACCGCATAGTTGGGACCCCTGAGATTGTGCCGCATGCTGATCTGGCCAGCTGCGATGTCAAGGATCATTTTGGGTATGAAGAATGGATTGAATCGTGGCGTTCCATCACCCCTGGCAAATTCGGTCACTTCGTTTTGAAAGGTGATAAGTCCCCCGATCCCGCTGCCGAAAACCACACCGATACGGTCGGGATCGATATTTTCTTTATTTAAACCGGCATCTTTCATGGCCTGGTCGCTGGCCACCAGCGCCAGTTGTGTGAAGCGGTCGATCTTCCTGGCTTCTTTTTTATCAAGAAACTGGAAGGGGTCAAAGTTTTTTACTTCACAGGCAAATTTTGTTCTGAACTTACTGGCATCAAACAGAGTGATCATGTCAGCGCCGGAGACACCGTTGACAAGGCCGTTCCAGTAATCTTCAATCGTATTGCCCAAAGGTGTGAGGGCACCCATTCCTGTAACAACAACTCTTTTTAATTCCATATAATTTGCTCAGCTTTTATATGCCCAGATTAAAACCGCCTTCGATCCGGTACTTCGACGGTCAAAGTAGATCGGAACAGAAGGCGGGTTTTGTTTTATTCCCTGTCTGCCGCAAGCAGGCATTACATCATTTGTTTCGCGAACGATCCAAATATTCCAGGTAATTATTTTGCATGTTCTTCCAGGTAAGCAACCGCCTGACCAACAGTAGTGATGGTTTCAGCTTGCTCATCAGGAATGGAGATGTTGAATTCCTTTTCGAATTCCATGATCAATTCTACGGTGTCTAATGAATCGGCACCCAGATCATTGGTGAAGGACGCTTCATTTGTTACTTCTGCTTCGTCAACACCCAGTTTGTCGATGATGATCTTTTTTACTCTTGATGCAATGTCTGACATGTCGTAATAGTTTAGTTATTATGGGTGCAAAAATATACTTTTTGACTAAACCAGCGTACGAAACGCCATTTTTTCCGCTTTTCGTACAATTGGCTGATAACAAGTCATTAATAGCACAAAAATAGCGATCATGGCGCTAAATAATTAAAGCTGTTCCGTTGGCTGTATTATAAGTTCTTTGTAAATTGAAAACTTCAACCACTAAAATATAATGGCGCTGAAAATTATTGACCACGGCTCTACCGAGTATACACAGATGGTAAAACTAAGGGAAGCCGTGTTGCGCCGACCACTCGGTCTTAGGTTTTCACCTGACGAACTGGACAAGGAAAAAGACAATATGCTGATCGGCGCGTTTGAAGACGAAAGCATGCTGGGCTGTTGTATGCTGGTGGAAGAACAACCGGATGTGGTGCGCCTCAGGCAAATGGCCGTACTCAACGACCTGCAGGGAAAAGGTATCGGCCGGGCACTAATGAATTTTGCCGAAAACCTCGCCCGCGACCGCGGTTACCGGATCATCCGTATGCATGCGCGGCACAACTCTGTTGGCTTCTACGAAAAAGTTGGATATAAAGTAAAAGGGGATCAGTTTATTGAGATTACGATCCCGCATTATGTGATGGAGAAGGAACTGTGAACTTGATGCTGGATACTGGATGCTGGATACTGGATGCTGGATGCTGGATACTGGATACTGGATGCTGGATGTCCTCTAACACGTAATGACTGATTGTACTGTTGATAGATAGATGAGCCTTGCAAACAGAAACCCCCTAATTCCTGATTACTGGGTATTAATTCCCATACCGCTATTTCTTCTTCGCGTGTTGATTCAGCAAATTCCTCAGATCATGCACTTCATCGGTATCGCGGCAACCACTTTTGGGTACAAGGAAAAATGAACGGCTGTCGAAGTAGAGATGAAAAAAATGTGGGCTTTCTATAAAATGGCTCAGGGCTGTCCAGGACCAGTTACGCGAGCCACGTTCATGTTGTAATGAAAATCCTTCCGCTTCGAAGCTCATGCTGAACTGGTGACGGAATGTCTCGGCGCGGCGATAGACCATCATGGGAAGAATGAACCAAAAACTGATCATGAGAATGATCCATAATAGTGATCCGACCAGGAATGCGAGGGGCGTGATCTTTTTCATGGCATATAACACCAGTGAAGCCAGTGCAAATACATTTACCAGGATGATCATAAGGCGTATCTCGGGGCGGCTGATAAAATGATAGCGCAGCGCCTGCATCACCTGGCCTTTTTCATAACTAAAATGTATGGTCATGCCCGAATTTATCGATTCGCGGATTTCTAACCTAAACAGAAGAAAAAAATAAAGCCTTCCGCCGGAGCAGAAGGCTCAAATAATTTTAAATACGATCATTTATTCATCATCTGCTTGGCTTCGATGCTCAATGTAGCATGTGGCACTGCGCGGAGACGTGCTTTGTCGATCAGCTTGCCGGTCACACGGCATACCCCATAGGTCTTATTCTCGATCCGCATGGTTGCCTTTTCGAGGTGATCGATAAAGGTGATCTGGCGGCTGGCCATCTGGCTCAATTGCTCTCTTTCCATACTCACGCTACCATCTTCCATGGTCATATAGCGGGCTTCGTCCATATCGCCCCCCTCATCACGACGGGTGATCAAACCCTGCAGATATGCCAGCTCTTTTTTGGCTGCGTCTAATTTCCTGTTGATAATTTCCCTGAACTCTGCGAGCTCGGAATCGGAATACCTCATTGTCGGTCCTGTATGTTCTTGCATAGGGGTAGTGTCTAATACTGATTTTGTAAAATCGGGTTCATATTTCACTGCGCTTTTCGTCGTCGTCTTCGGTATCACGATCTTCGACGGCTTCGGCGGTTCTTTCTTGATCACGGGTTTAGCCGTAGGTTTAATGGAAACCAGCGATTGCGGATCAGGAGCACCGGATTTTTTTGGTGCGGGCTTGGGAGCTTCCTGAACAACAGGTTTGGGCTCGGGCCTGGCAACGGCAGGTTTAGTCACAGGTTTTGTCGCCACCTTTACAGCGGGCTTAACTGGCTTTTCAGCCGGTTTCCTGGCGGCGACTGGCTTTTTAGGAGCCGGTTTCGCCGGTGATTTTTTTGCTACCGGCGCTTTCGCCGCCTTTTTTGGCGCTGGCTTCGCTTTTGCGGGCTTGGCAGCAGGCTTTTTAGCTGCTGGTTTTGCTGCCTTCGCAGGCTTTGATGCTTTTTTAGCAACTGGCTTCGACGATTTTTTGGGAGCCGGTTTTTTCTTAATAGCCATAAAACTTAGCCTTTTTTTGAAACAATCACATTTAACGGTACGTCATTTAGTTCTATAGTCGTACCACCTTGAATTTCAGCCACTATTTCCAGCTTATCGGCCAGAATTTCGGCGCAAATATAGGTATTATACATTGCCAATGAATCTTTCAACCCATTTGGTGCAGCTACTATAACATTTATCCGATCTGTAAGTTCAAACCCGCTGTCCTTGCGGATCTTCTGGATCCTGTTGATGAACTCGCGGGCATTTCCTTCTGCTTCCAGCTGGGGTGTAATCGTTACGTCCAAAGCCACGGTCAACGCTCCATTTCCGGCCACGGTCCAACCCGGAATATCCTCGCTGCTTATTTCTACTTCGGCTATCTGTAATATTACGGGTTCGTCATCAATTGACAAATTATATTGTCCCTCTTTTTCCAACTTTGAAATATCGTCCTGGCTAAATTGCGCGAGCGCAGCACTCACTGCTTTCATTTTTGGTCCCAGCTTCTTACCCAGCGCCACAAAATTGGGCTTGATCTTTTTGCGGATAAATGTATTGCTCGGATCCAGGTATTCAATTTCCTTTACGTTCACTTCGGCCCTGACGAGTTCTTCAACCATTTCCAGCTGCTGTTTCATGTTTGCATCAAGCACCGGTATCAACACTTTTTGCAGGGGCTGACGCACCTTGATATTTACTTTCTTTCTTAATGAAAGAACCAGCGAAGAAACATCCTGGGCCAGTTTCATCCTTTCCTCCAGTGCAGTGTCGATGGATGCAACGCCAGCAAGAGAAGCTTCCTTAGCTCCCAACGGGGGGATCTGAGAATCCTCAATTGAAGGATATCCAACATGATGAACCGATTCGGTACTGAATCTTTTTGTAACAGCATTCAGGTTTTGGAAAATATAATCGCTGAAGAACGGTGAAATAGGCGCGATCAACCGCGTGATGGTTTCAAGACATTCATAAAGGGTTTGATAGGCGCAGATCTTGTCCTGCTCATATTCGCCCTTCCAAAACCGGCGACGGCAAAGCCTTACATACCAGTTGCTGAGCTGATCATCTACAAAATCTTCGATCAGGCGACCGGCCTGCGTTGGCTCATAATCGTCCATGTGCTCATTTACCTTTTTCACCAGCGTACTCAGGCTCGAAAGGATCCAGCGGTCGATCTCCGGCCGATCTGCAACAGGAATATATGTTTCTTTAAATGAGAAACCATCCACATTGGCATAGAGCGCGAAGAACTGGTAGGTATTATATAAGGTACCAAAGAATTTGCGTTGTACTTCGCGAATACCTTCAATATCGAATTTCAAATTATCCCAGGGCGATGCATTGGTGATCAGGTACCAGCGGGTGGCATCGGCACCATATGTTTCAATCGTTGCAAATGGATCCACTACATTACCCAGGCGCTTGCTCATTTTATTGCCGTTCTTGTCGAGTACCAACCCATTGCTCACAACGTTTTGGAAAGCCACAGAATCGAAGAGCAGGGAAGCGATGGCATGGAGCGTGTAGAACCAGCCACGTGTTTGGTCAACACCCTCGCAGATGAAGTCGGCGGGGAATGGAGTGGAAGCCTCCCCCAAACCCCCTCCTGGGGAGGGGGCGGCCCCCTCTAAATCTCCCCCTAAGGGGGAGACCTGGGCAAGAGCGTGATATTTCCAGAAATTTTCCGGACTGAGTGGTCCGAATTTGTTGGAACTGGTATCAGGAAGTCCCCATTGCGCATAAGGCATAGCGCCGCTATCGAACCAGACATCGATGAGGTCGGGAACGCGCTTCATGGGTTTGCCGGACGGGCTCACCAGGATAATATCGTCGACATAAGGCTTGTGCAGATCAAGAATGCCTTCGTGTAGATAATTTTTGTTGACTTGGGCACCAAGAACCTCGTTGGCTTTGCGAATACCCTTATTCAACTCTTCGATGGAGCCAATACAGGTCTCTTCCCCGCCATCTTCAGTTTTCCAGATCGGTAGTGGAGTTCCCCAAAACCGCGACCGGCTCAGGTTCCAGTCAACCATATTCTCCAGCCAGTTGCCAAAGCGTCCGTCGCCAGTAGATTTTGGCTTCCAGTTGATGGTCTTGTTTAATTCAACCATCCTGTCGCGCAGGGCCGTGGTTTTGATAAACCAGGCATCGAGCGGATAGTATAAAACAGGTTTATCCGTTCTCCAGCAATGCGGGTAATTGTGTTCGTATTTTTCAACTTTAAAAGCGCGGTTCTCTTTTTTCAATTTTACAGCGATGTCAACATTCACGTCAACATAATCGGGCTCGTCTTTGTAATCTTTTACATAGCGGTGGCTGAATTCACCCAGGCCATCGATAAACTTGCCCTGCCGGTCAACCATGGTAAGAATACCGATATTATATTTCTTACCCACTTTAAAGTCGTCGGCACCAAATGCAGGTGCGGTATGAACGATACCGGTACCATCTTCAGTGGTCACAAAATCGCCAAGCAGCACACGGAATGGTTCAGCGCCTGGTGTGATCTCACGGATCACTTCCAATGAATTGGCCGGGTAAGGAAGCAGTTGCTCATATTCACAACCTTCGATATCCTTTCCTTTAAAAGTGGTGAGTATGCTATAGGGAATATTCTTGCCGTCGTTTTTGTAAGCAGAAAAATCTGCATTTTCATTTTCGGCCTTGAAATACTTACCCAGTAGTGCTTTGGCCAGTATAACATGAACCGTGATATGCGTATAGGGATTGATGGTCTTTACCAATACATAATCGATATCCGCACCTACAGTCAAACCCAGGTTGGAAGGCAGGGTCCAGGGTGTGGTCGTCCATGCCAGGAAGAAAATGGAAGCCCCCTCTAAATCTCCCCCTAAGGGGGAGACTTGCGAAGACTCTGTGAATAGAAAATCGCTTTTCTCATTGCGAATCGCCTTAAACATCGCGACGGCACTGGTGTCCCTGACATCTTTATAAGTGCCCGGTTGATTTAGTTCATGCGAACTCAGACCGGTACCTGCAGCAGGTGAATAAGGCTGTATGCTTACACTTTCATACAACAAACCCTTTTTATAAAGTTCGCTTAACAACCACCAAAGGGTTTCGATGTACTCATTTTTGAAAGTGATATAGGGATCGTCGAGGTCAACCCAATAGCCCATCTTGCGGGTGATATCATCCCATTTGTCTTTATAGCGCAGAACTGCTTCGCGGCATTTCTGGTTGTATTCTTCGACGGAGATCTTTTTACCGATATCTTCTTTGGTGATGCCCAGTTCTTTTTCTACTCCGAGTTCGATCGGCAGACCATGTGTATCCCAGCCACCTTTGCGTTTTACCTGGAAGCCCTTCATGGTTTTATACCGGCATACAAGGTCTTTTAGGGTGCGGGAGATCACGTGGTGGATGCCAGGCATACCGTTGGCGCTGGGAGGACCTTCATAAAATACGAAGGGCTTTGCTCCTTCCCGAAGTGCCACACTCATTTCAAAAGCCTGGTTTTCAGACCAACTGGCAAGCATATCCCTCTCGAAAGCAGGCAAATTCAACCCCGAAAATTCTTTGTACTTAGTACTCATAGCCGATTTAAAAGGCTGCGAAGTTACGGAAATAAGAGCTTAGAGCTTGTGGGTGGAAGCATGTAAAATACGGGTTATGACCGGGTGCGATCTCTTCTCTTAGCGCTCGATCATCCATCTCTCTATTCGGGGAAATGCCAGTCGAAACCAGGCCGTATAAATTTCCGGTTCGGTCTGCAGTGATATCCTGATCTCGTCCAGGGAACGGTAGCTGAAATTCATCACTTCAACGGGGTTATACTTTACCTCACCATTGTACTCACCAGAAAATACATGGTCAAATTCGTATTCAATAAGTCCATTGTCAAAGCTGGTGCGGTAGGTGAAATCAAAAACCTTTGTAAGTGGAGTTGTGAAACCCATTTCTTCCTCCAACCTTTTTTGCGCGGACCCGATAATATTTTCTCCGGGTTGCGGGTGACTGCAACAGGTATTGGTCCATAAGCCGGCACTATGATATTTATCCTGCGCTCTTTGCTGCAGCAACATTTCGCCATTACTATTAAAAATAAAAACGCTGAACGCCCGGTGCAGCAATCCTTTCTGGTGAGCTTCCATTTTCTCCATCGTACCAATGGCTTCGTCCTGGTCATTTACCAATATTACCTGTTGATTCATCTTTCAAATGATTTTTTTGCCACGGATTTCACGGATTACACGGATATGATTTGCAAAAAACTTCGAAGTTCAAGTTGTATACTCAAAATAACATCTTTTGTACATAGAAGTTCTCCCTCCTAGTAAATCCGTGGCCACTTCAAATACTTTTGGACACGGAGGCCCACAGAGGATATCACAAAGGGCCTTTAGTCTGTAAATAGGTAGTTTTTTGATAAAGATTTAGCAGAACTTAGAAAAAGAAGTGGGGTGAACCAAACGGAGGCAAGAGCTATTAGGCTCCTTTCGTGTATCGGTCCCCACCTCCTTTTC
>JAFAEM010000003.1 GCA_023424015.1 Bacteroidota bacterium
CAATTCTCGTAAGAGTTTTACATTTGTGTCAAACATGGGATTGCAATCAGTTTTAAGTTTAGACACCTCAAAACTAATATATTGCAATCCTATTTTTATCCCCATCCTTAACTTAATGACATTGCCCTACGGGGTTCGTATTCTCTATTACATCGTTTTCTACCATAACGTCGTGCCTACGGAATTCTGGAGTTCTCAATCTTAAAACGGCCCTTTTGTCTTTGGTTGGAATTACTTGATCGCCTGACAAACAATTGATGTTTCTACCATAGTTGTTAATCATAAAACTCGAATAAATACTTCTCGTTATAACTAACCTCAAAATTGTCTAACATCCTCAAAAACTCCCGGCGGAAACTTTCTTTGCGATGGTGTTCTTCCTGATTTAAAATATACTTTATCACGGAATCTCTTTGCGACTTTGAATATGAAAACGCCCCATATCCACTTTGCCATTGAAATTTTCCACCTATGAGACTCTCTCTATTCACCCACCCGGAACTACCAGCTTTAATTTTTTTCATTATCTCGGAAGTAGAAAGCGTGGGCTGCAGTCCGAAGAACGCATGAACATGATCTTTCCATCCGCCCACGGCAAGACTAAAAGCTCCTTCGTCATTAATTATGCCGGCAATATAGCTATGCAAAGAATCCCGCCAATCGGGAGATATTATACTTTGTCTTCCCTTCACTGCAAAAATCGCATGAATAGAAATTTGGGTGTACGTGTTTGACATGGAAGTTTGTTTGGTAAATAGATAATACCCATGGGTATTTACGCCCAACATTACAACGATTCCTTTCGGAGACCATGGGTTTTTCGCCTTTCAAAAATGCTTTTTCATCGGGAAAAAACGTTGAAACAACATTGTTTTATATAGAGAAGATGATGCAAATCGAGCCAAGAACAAATTCATGTAACAAAACGTCACCCCTACGGGGTTCATATCCTCTATTACATCGTTTTCTACCATAACGTCGTGCCTACGGCACTTTGGTGTCGTCGGTCTGAAATGATTCTTTGTATTTAAATCGGATTATTTGATTGTCCGACAATCAATTTCCCATTCGAAATTCCCGATTGAATTACCAATTTGAAACATTCGGGATCACAGCCCCAGCGGGGCGGCGTTATGGTTGTGCCGTAAGCACAACGATTTCAAAAAACACCACGAGGTTTCAAAACAATGTCGGCAATGAAATATCTTCTTACGAATTTTCCCCGAATGTTACCCATGACTATTTACGCGTGCCCGCTGAAATTGTGTTCCTGGATGGCAGCCATTCCATCTCAGGGATCAGGGCTGGTTTTTTGTAATAATTATTCTGCAGGCTGTCATTCCAGCCATTGGGATTGCGGTCAAAACTTTTACTGCTAAAATAGATGCTGCCCTGCACTTCGGGATATTGCCTCAGCATTTTGATCTGGTTGGGCAATTCCTTTGGATTTTTCCAGGCGGGATTTTTTTCATAGGCGCGGTAAACGCCATGACCGATATAGATATGACGGCCATAACTATGCCTGCTCCACCAATCCACCAGTTCCTTGTAATCAGCCAGGCGATGACCAATTTCCCAATAAAGCTGTGGCGCCACATAATCCACCCATTCCTTTTTCATCCACAGGAGGATATCGGCATACAGATCATCGTAGTTTGTAACACCCGCCTTTGTATTACTTCCCTCGGGGTCGGTGCTGCTATTGCGCCATACACCAAATGGGCTGATCCCAAACTTGCACCAGGGCTTTTCTTCTTTGATCGCTGCATGGAGCTTACGTATGATACTGTCTACATTACTTCTGCGCCAGGCATCTTTGGTGAGCTTGGTTCCAGAACGTATAAAAGATGCGGCATCCGGAAATTCTTTTCCGGGTACTTTGTAGGGATAGAAATAATCATCCATGTGTATCCCGTCTACATTGTAACGCTTCACGATATCTCTTACTACGGCTACCACGTGGTTTTGGCCGTCAATATTGGAGGGATCGAAATATTTTTTTCCGGCATAATTCACGAACCATTCGGGATGAATGCGTGTGATATGGTTTTTAGCGATAGATGCGGAATTAATGTTGAAATTGGCGCGATAGGGATTTAACCAGGCATGAAATTCCATTCCCCGCTTATGCGCTTCCTCGATCATAAACTGGAGGGGATCGTAGTATGGTGAAGGCGATTTGCCCTGCACACCGGTCAGCCACTGACTCCAGGGTTCCAGTTTGGAAGGATAAAAAGCATCGGCCGAGGGTCGCACCTGCACGATCACGGCATTCATGCCATTTTGCTTATGCAGGTCCAGCTGACGAATAAATTCAGCTTTCTGACCATAAGTGGTGTACACACCTTTCTGAGGCCAGTCAATATTGTCGACCGTGGCGATCCATACACCGCGAAACTCATGTTGGGGTTGTGAAATGGCGGCATGGCAGCTAAGTACAGCAAGAGTGGCCAGGAAAAAGACTTTCATTGATATTCGTTGCTTTTTGCCCTATTCCGCGAGCCCAGATTTTCAAACCTGAAAACCCGGGTTCCATTCACAGAGCAGGTTCTAATAGAACGGCGAAAATACTTGAATATTGGGTTAAGTAAAGCTTAAAATGTCGCTTCAAAAAGCTACGAGCGATGAGCTACGAGCTTCGAGCTCGATCGTTTGACCACGAAATTTGAGGCCTTGAGCCTCATGGTTCACAGCTCACAGCTCGCGGCCCGTGGCTAAAATAAGAGAAACGGTCAAAATTTGGAGAAAACGTTGGGGGACTATAAGTGTTGAGTCAAGCTTAAAACGCCGCTTCAAAAAGCTACGAGCGATGAGCTTCGAGCTTCGAGCTCGATCGTTTGACCACGAAATTTGAGGCCTTGAGCCTCATGGTTCACAGCTCACAGCTCGCGGCTCGTGGCTCGTGGCTAAAATAAGAGAAACAGTCAAACTATGGTTGACTTAACACAAGGAACCCCTGAGTTTATCCAGCAACTCACTTAATGTTGTCGCTTCTTTTTCTGAGAGGTTGCCCACAATATTATCCAATTCGTCCTGTCGAAGGTCGAGCCGTTCCAGCATTTTCCTTCCTTTTTCGGTGATCAGCACATCCACCAGGCGGCGGTCTGTTTTGCAGATTGCTTTTTTCACGAGTCCTTTAGTGATCAGCCGATCGACGATCCGGCTGGTATCACTCATTTTATCGAGCATCCTTTCACGGATCTGCAGGGTGGATAAGGGTTGTGGGTGACTGCCGCGAAGTATACGCAGTATATTGAATTGCTGTGGCGTGATATCCTCGGTCGCAAACAACTCTTTGATCCGTTCCATCACCCAACCATAGGTATACATCAGGTTGAGCCCCGCTTTCTGGTGCACATTCCTGAATTTGCTTTGGTGTATGTCCTGGTCAATGCCCATAGAATAGATTTAAAAATATAAAGATTTATGCATTCAGCTCAGGTTGCAGCCATCTGGAATATCCTCCTTCACCCACAAAGTTAATGTTTAAACATCAATTTAATCGTTTTTCTTCTCAGCTCCCCACTGAGCTTGAAAATGGTAAAAAGATGGTGTGCCTCGTGCAAAAGGAAAAAGTTAAGCCATAAGGTAAGATTCATTTTCCCATAACGCGGATGTGTGGCTGTTTTCAAAAAGTCCTCGTCCTTAAATGATATAATTCCTGAAGCCAGTTCTTTCCGGGTGCTCAGCAGGTCCTGGATCACTTCCCGACTGGAACGGGCGAGATTATCATGAAATAATGGATCAGCTTCCGCGGTATAGGTTGAGAATACAGGATTGTCTTCGGATAATAACCTTTTAACCCGATCAATAAAAGTGTGCTGGTAAGTCTGCAGGTGAACGATATTTTCGAAAATCGACCACTTGCCGGGAACAACCTGCAAGCGGATCTCTTCATCCGATAAACCTTCGATGATATCAAGCAGGGATTTGTGCTGGTATTCCAGCCGGGTAGTGACGGATGATGGAATTGGCATATAATCGGGTTTAATGATTACTGATCCAGTCTCAGGCATCGTTCCAGACCCGGGTACCTTCAGAACAATTGGCACAGATATCTATGTTCTTCCTTCCTTTCAATATCTGTGTTCTGAACCGGGTATATTCCCCATTTTTCCAAATCTCTTTAAACGATTTTTCCCGCAGGTTGCCCATCCTGTGTTGCGCATCCTTATCAAAGCAGCAGGGCGCCACAATCCCGTCCCAGGTTATCACAGGATCGTGCCAAAGTCGCCAGCAATGGTTGGATAATTTTCCTTTGAAAACAGTTCCGTTCTCGGTTTTGCGATAGCGACTGTACTTATCGATCGTGGGAATGAGGTTATTCGGGTCGTTTTCATAGTCGTATACCTGCGCGGATTTAAACCATACATCATCTACCCCGATCTCTTTGGCCAGTTTTTTTACTTCTTCCACCTGGTGTTCATTGTGTTTGACAACGAGAAATTGAAACACCACAAACGGCGTTTTACTTTTCAATTCCTTTTTCCATTTCACAATATTTTTTGCACCCTCGATCACTTTATCCAGCCGCCCTCCTACACGGTATTGCTGATATGTCTCCTGCGTGGTACCGTCAATGGAAATGATCAGGCGGTCGAGACCGCTCTCGATGGTTCGCTTTGAATTGGCATCATTCAGATAATGTGCATTGGTAGAAGTAGCCGTGTATATCTTCTTTGATGACGCATATGATACCATGTCCAGGAAAGAAGGATTGAGATAAGGTTCTCCCTGGAAATAGAATACCAGGTAAAGAAGTTCCTTATGAAGCTGATCGATCGTTTCCTTAAAAAAATCTTTTTGTAGCATGCCGGTTGGCCTTGTAAAAGCCCTGAGACCACTGGGACATTCGGGGCAGCGAAGGTTGCAGGACGTAGTGGGCTCCATGGAAATGGAAATTGGATAACCCCACTGCAGCGGTTTACCGGTCCACTTACTGAGGTAAAAGCTGCTAAGGACTTTCACTCCATTCCATGCTCTTCGAAAGCTTAACCTGGATAGCAGGTTGAATGTATCGTGACGATTGAATCGTGGCATGATTGACAAAGGTAGGTTAAAACAAGAAGCCCGACATGCTTGAGCCGGGCCTTTGCTATCATCCTTCCTTGTCTGTGTCCAATCAGCCGTTTAATATTTTGGAACCGGTGATATATGATTTTGATGGGTAATAAATAAAAAGGCAGGAGCCGTCTTTGATGGTATTGATGATATCCCTGCTTTCTTCCTTAGGAACAGCAGGACATCCAAAGCTGCGACCCATATAATTATTTCGTTCCAACCATTTGTCGCCGATATATTCCGCACCATGTATTACAATTGCCCGCGGACCCGCTTTATCATTAAATCCGGCCTCAAGCCCTTTTACACGCAGCGATAAACCGTGTTCGCCATGATAGGTATGCATCGTTTTATAAAAACCAAGACTACTCTGATTGGAGCGGGGCCTGTTAGAAAACCGGGTTGCGTACTCTCCTCCCGACATGCGTCCATGCGCTACATAAGTGTTCATCACAACTTCATTGCATGCCATATCGAGCACATAAAACCTTTTATTTTTCGAAGACTGGCCGAAGTCGCAAATTGTGAGGTATTGTTGCCGGCTGATCACCTTCTTTTTTACAAGGGCGATATAACCGCGGTAGGCGTATGTGAAAGCACGCTTGGATAATCCCCATTGTTCGAGGTTCATCATATCATACAGGGAACTGATCTCGGCTTCGAGGCTATTCGTAACAGGAGCCGGCTCCTTTGTATTAAGGAAGGGAGCGGTCGCTGGCGGTGGGCTCCAGGAAAGCAGGGGCCATGCCAATAGAAGGCAATAAGCGCTTATTATCGCAAAGTTTTTCAAGCTGGTACGGATTTCGAATAGCAAAACGCTACTACACTCAAAAATAGTATCGACGATTAATAAATAAAAGCAACAGGGGATGTTTCACCCTGTTGCCGGGAATATTTACTAAGCAGATTGATCAAGCACAAGGAAAAATTACTCTTGCATTAATCACACTTTTACCTTCTTCCAGCTTCCCTTCTTAAACAATATAAATGCGGCGATGGCAATGGCTGTTTCCGCTACGGGTATGGCAATAAATGCACCCGTTGCGCCCATATTCATGGTCTTGGACAATAGCAATGCCAGGGGAATTTGAAATGCCCAGAACCCGACGGCATTGATCACCGTCGGTGTTTTGGTATCACCCGCACCATTGAAAGCATTTGCCATCACCATACCCACTCCATAGAACACATAACCCGAACTGATGATCAGCATGGCCTCGATCGCGATCTTACGGGTGTCTTCCTTTTCAGCGAAAAAACCAATGATATATGGAGCGGTCGCGAAAAACAGGATGGTCACAATAGCCATGAATATGGCATTATACTTAGCCGTCTTCAACACACTTTGCTCTGCCCGCTGAGGTTGTAGTGCACCGAGATTTTGTCCTACCAGGGTCGCCGCCGCATTACTCAGCCCCCAGGCTGGCAGCAGGAAGAACATTACTACCCTGATCGCCGTGATATATCCCGCCGATGCTGCTTCACCCGATTGTGCAACGATTGCGGTGAGCACGATCCAGCTTCCCGAAGCTACGAGGAACTGGAAAGTACCTGGTGCGGCGATGCTGATGACCTGTTTGATCAGCTGCCACTCCGGCTTGAAATAAGCAAGCGTCATTTTTATAACACTCTTGCCATTGAACAAATGGTATAACTGGTAAAGCACACCGATGCCACGCCCGATAGTAGTGGCTATAGCCGCACCGGTGAGACCAAAAGCGGGAACGGGTCCCCAGCCACGGATCAGTAGTGGACATAATATTATATTGGCTACATTGGCGATGCAAAGACTTTTCATGGCCATGCTGGCATCGCCGGCACCGCGGAAAATACCGTTGATCAGGAAGAGCAGCATGATCACAATACTGCCGCCTGTCAGGATGCGGGTATAATTGACACCATAGGTTGCAGTTTCTTCCGAGGCACCCATGACCAGTAGTATTTCTTTCGCAAAAACAAAACCTGTTATACTCAATATAATTGTAATGATGACTGACAAAGTAGTGGTTTGAGCGCCTGCTTTCGCGGCTGCCACATTGTTCTTTTCGCCGATACGCCTGGCCACCAGCGCCGTGGCGGCCATACTGATACCGATGGCAATAGAATAAATTATGGTGATCACCGATTCGGTAAGACCTACTACCTGCTGTGCTTTATCGCTGTCGGGAAGATGGCCGACAAAATACAGGTCTACGAGTGCGAATACGCTTTCCATGCACATCTCAAGGATCATGGGTATAGCCAACATCATCACAGCCTTGCGGATGCTGCCCTGGGTATAATCCATTTCCTCACCCCGAATGGATTGCTTTATAAGCGCCAGAATACCCGACACCTTATTGGTTGTGCTAATTGTACGCGACATGAGTTGATTGATTGTGAAAATGATTAAATGCAGCAATAATTATTGCTGTTGTAAATTGACCGGGGATGGTGGGTCCTGAAATTTAAAGGCGAACCCTTGTCATTTTCATATTCGAGTGCTTAAGAGGAGGGCAAATATAGGAAAATATTATCCCGTCCATCTGCCGCTCATAAATATTTACGTTTATTTGTCCCGAAAAAAAGAAAATTATGCCATTGCCCATCGACATCACGATCACTAATAAGGCCAGGTCATGGGCGGGGTATATCAGCATTGTATTGATCGCCATCCCGGTGCTGGTTTTACTGGGCTGGCAGTTGGATGTTTATTTTTTAAAGACCTTTTTTCTGCCACCGGTCAGCATGCATCCCATCGTTGCGATGTGTTTTATCTTACTGGGTCTCGCGGCACGGCTGCAATATGTAAGGCTGTACTCCATACCTGCTGGGGTACTTATGTTTATTGTGATACTAACAGGACTGGCGAAGATAGCCAGCCTGGTTTTCGGTTTTGATTTTCTACCTGAAGATGAAGCCAATTCCAACATTACAAGTAAAATTTCTGCGGTATCAGCATTTTGTTTTGTGTTGTCAGGTATTTCGCTGATCATGCGACGCCGGGGAAGATTGGGTGTTTGCCATATTCTCGGACTGATAATCGCATTTATAAGCTTGTTTTTCCTGCTGGGTTATGTGTACCAGGTAAGAAGTTTATTGGACTTGCACAATCAGATTTTCATGGCGGCTCCCGCCGCATTATGTTTTTTCCTTTTTACTCTTCATATACTTTTTAGCGATCCTGACAAAGGAGTAATGAAGCAACTTAGTTCTACGTTAAGTGGTAGCGTTGTCGCGCGGGTTATGGTACCAGCGGCCATCGCTATTCCTGCCGTGTTGGGCTTATTGCGACTACAGGGCAACTGGACCGGACTTTATTCCGATGAGTTTGGCACCACGATGTATGTGTTGAGCATCATCGTGATCTTTGTAAGTTTTATCTGGTATAATGCCTGGCTACTTAACAAGAGGGATCTGTTGAAAAAACAAACCGAAGACGCATTACGCGAGCGAGAGAAGTATATCCAGGCTATTTTACAGAATGCACCTGATGCCGTGGTTGTAATTGATACGGATGGCGTGGTCACTAATTGGAACCAGGAGGCAAAGGCGATTTTTGGCTGGACGGCTGAAGAAGCAAAGGGGCATTTATTAAGTGAACTCATCATTCCACCAGATCTTAGGGAACGACATAGCATTGGCATGCAGCGTTATCTTGAAACCGGCCAGGCTAATATTCTTGGAAAAACTATTGATATCCGCGCTATACGTAAAGACGGTTCATCACTGGATGTTTCTCTCCGTGTGTCATTGTTGCGACAGGAAGATAAAAAATTCTTTATTGGTTTCATTCGCGATATCACGGAGCGAAAAGAAATGGAAGAAAAGCTGTTGTTATTTGAACGCAACCCGCTTCCCATGTGGATGCTTAGTTTACCGGAGTATAAAGTTATCGATGTGAACAATGCGGCACTGGAGCAATATGGCTATCATCGCGACGAATTTCTCAATCTAAATATCTACGACCTGAGACCCCCGGATGAACAAGAGCGTTTTAAACTAAATACCAATACCTCCTTCAGGGGCATTCATCATGCCGGGATCTGGCGGCATATAAAAAAAGACAGAACAATAATATTTGTTGATATCGTTACCTATGACCTCGTTTACATGGGTCAGCAAACCAGGCTCGTGCTGGCCAATGATGTGACTGAAAAATATATCGCAGAAGAAAAATTGAAAGAATCCTACGAGTCGATCCGCAAACTCACCGGGCACTTGCAGCACATACGCGAAGAAGAAAGACTTCATATTTCCCGAGAGATACATGATGAACTCGGACAGTTACTGACTGTTTTAAAGATGGACATCTCCTGGTTGAATAAAAAACTTGATTCGCCAGGTGAACCCGTGAAGACAAAACTGGGTGAGATAATGGGTGTTATTGACATTACGTCACAAACAATTCGTCGCATTGCATCTGAATTGCGCCCAAGTCTGCTTGACGACCTCGGGTTGCTGGCTGCGATTGAATGGCATCTCGAAGAATTTGAAAAACGTTCAGGCATCAGAAAAAAATTACAGGTACCCGATGCAGAAATACCTTTACCAGATGCGTTTAAGATCGGGATATTCCGTATTTTTCAGGAATCATTGACCAATGTAGCAAGGCATTCTGGTGCAACGGAAGTAATGGTCAGTTTATCGCAGGAGAATAAGCAATTGGCTTTAATCATTCGCGATAACGGTAATGGCTTAGCGGATAAGCAGGGCAACAGGAAAACTCTTGGGTTGCTGGGTATGAAAGAAAGAAGCCAGGTGATGGGGGGGCAATATAACATCAGCAGTAATCCTGGCGAAGGCACAACCGTCACTGTAATCGTACCTTTGCCAGATACCGACCTGTAAAAACATTACTGATCATGCTAAGAATTCTTATTGCAGACGATCATGCCATAGTCCGTAAAGGATTGAAACAATTGCTGCTCGAAGAGTATCCTTCGGCAGAAATAGGAGAAGTGGCCGATACCGAAGGCCTTTTAAAGCAGGTAATAAATAATGGGTGGAATATCGTGATCTGCGATATGAATATGCCCGGTCGCAGTGGCCTTGACGCGCTTGCCCATATCAAGCAGATAGCACCTGAACTTCCGGTACTCATCATGAGCATGTATCCCGAAGATCAATATGCCCTCCGCGTATTAAAAGCAGGCGCTTCCGGTTATCTTCAAAAAGAAAGCATACACGACGATATCATCAAAGCGGTACAAACCGTCAAGCTGGGAAAAAAATTTATCACCCCTTCCATCGCGGAAAAACTCGCGGATGCCTTTCATAATAATAATAACAAACTCCCGCATGAATTGCTGTCGGACCGGGAATTTGACGTATTCAAATTGCTGGCCTCCGGCAAATCTGTTTCTGATATTGCGCATCAGCTATCACTCAGTACTACGACGGTAAGCACTTATCGTTCGCGGATACTTGAAAAAATGAGCATCCGTTCCAACGCCGAACTGACCCGCTACGCCCTCGAGAAAAAACTGATCTGATCGAGCGGATTGTGCCCCTTAAACTAAGGGGCTCAGCGTTATACAGGGGTTCAAATGGTTTAAATTTGTAGTATAAAGTCTACATTATTTAAAATCTTCAGGCTACATATTCCTTCGCGATGAACAGCTATTTTGCATAAGCAATTTAACCAGATAATTCACACCCGTTTTTATGCATAGGATCATCATTGCGGATGACCATCCGGTCGTCATGCAAGCTTTAAAAAAAATTATCCTGGAGGAGTTTCCCGGAATATTTGTCGATGAAGCCACCGATACTCAGGGACTTCTTGACAAGGTTGCCGAAGATTCCTGGGACCTGGTCATTTCCGACCTTGCTATGCCGGGTGGAGGTGGATTTACTGCTTTGAAAAAAATAAAAGCCACCAGTAAAAAACTGCCGGTCATCATCCTCAGTACCTATCCCGCCGAACAATACGCGCCAAGGGTATTGAAAGCAGGCGCGGAAGATTTTATCTGCAAGGACTCTCTACCTACCGGGCTGCTCAAAGCCATGAAACGGATACTTGAAGACGAAAAAAAAAAGGACTGACCAATCCAGAACGAACGAATGTTGTCAGCTAGATGTCGAAAACTAAGCGTTTCCATGTAGTATTTTAAACTACAATGAAACCTAGGTTTGTTCTATTACTGGGGTAAGGATCGTTTTATACATTTGTCCGGAACAAGAACCTGCCAATTACGCTTATCCAAATACTTATGCTATAAATCCAGACGAAAAAAGTATCCCTAATGAAAAAAACGAGTTGGTCGGAACTGAAGCAGCTCATAGATAAGGACCGCTGCACTGACGATCTATTTCTCACCCTCATCGAACCAGATGGCAGGATTGCGTGCGCTAATTCACGGATGATTCGGAATATGGAATTGCATCATCCCCGTGATGCAGAGACCAATTTTTTCGACCTTATTCATCCTTCTCACCGCAATGATCTCAGGAATGCCTTGCAATCACCCGAACGGGATCAACAACCTTCCCTGGAGCTATACCTGAAAAACGGGCACTACCACCCCATGAAGTGGCAGATCAATTCTCTGGGAGATAATAAGGCAAACCGCTTTTTTTGTGTTGGATACAAGATCGCTGATGATAAAAGGATCAATCGCTTTCATGAATTATTAAAGAACTACAGCGAATTGATTGCAGAAGGACCCCATGGACTCATGTTTCATGATAACCGCGGCGAGATGATCGCAGCCAACCAGATGGTAGCCACCATTTTCGGTACCACGCTGGAGCATTTATACCAACTGAAGGACATCGAAAAGCAATGGAATAATGAATGGCTGATCAGGAATGAAGAGGGTCATCGCTTTCCTTTTAACGAAACGCCGTTTATGAAAGCGATCGCGACAGGCGAATCGTACTCAGAAACACTCGTTATTCGCCTGAAAAGCGGCGAGATCAAATGGGTGGTTTTTAATTCACAACCCTGTCAGCCACTGGAAGCTGAGCAGCTTTCCGTCGTTTCGCACCTGGTTGACATCACCGCTGAGCGCAAACTCTCCGAAGAGCTCAGGGAGGGTAAGGCGCTGAACGCCGCTTTCTTCGAACAAACGCCTACGCTTTCATGGGTGATAGATGAAACAACGGAGCTGCTAATTGCCAGCCAGGCATTTTATGATCATTTCAGCCTGATTGAAAAAGAATGCATCGGCGCCAAGATCACTGACATCGTCCCACCATCGGTGGCATGTGCTCTATATAATATTCACCTCAAAGTATTTGAGACCGGGAAGCCGATCCAGACAACCGAAAAAATAAAATGGGCCGATGGATCACATACTATTTCACATATTCATCTTTTCCCGATCCAGTCAGGTTCGGGCAAAAAACTACTGGGCGGACAGGCCATCAACCTGCCGGATAAAAGCCGCCTGGAAAAAGAATTGAAAGACGCGCACCAGCGCATGTTAAACCTGAGTCGCGCTACTTCAGATGCGATCTGGGAATGGGATATGCAAACAGGCCAGATCTTTCGCAACGAAGCGCTGATGGAAATGGTCGGATACCAGTCGGACAATTCACGTGGTTTGTCATGGTGGTTACGCAGGATACACCCCGATGACCGTGACCGCCTGGCGGACAAAGTGAAAGAAGCCACAGATAATTTCCAGCAATCCTGGCAGGATTCATATCGTTTCAAATGCGCCGATGGTACCTACAAGTATGTTGAAGACAAAGGTTTTGTTGTTTATGAGAATGGACTTCCTGTCAAGATGATCGGTTCATTGAATGATATTTCATTGGTAAAAGAACTGGAAAATGAGCTGGCCGATTTTCGCCTGCAAAAACAAAAAGAGATTTCGGAAACCGTGATCAGGATGCAGGAAAAAGAAAGAACACGGATCGGACATGAACTGCATGATAACGTCAACCAGATCCTTTCAACGGTGAAATTATTTTTCGATGGGATCAAAACAACAAGTGAGGATCAAAAGCAACTGAAACATAAAAGTATTGAATACCTGTTGATGGCCATTGAGGAAATCCGGAAACTTTCAAAGGAACTGGTAACTCCTCAATTGAAACAGGAAACACTTACTGATACTATTCTTGCAGCCATCACCGATATTCAGATCACGGGTGCGATTAAGATAAACTTCACCCACCAGGTAGACGAGAACCTCATATCTCAGGGAAAAAAGATCACCCTGTTCCGGATCATTCAGGAGCAGCTGAAAAATATTCTGAAACATAGTGGTGCTACCAAGGCGGATATTCGTTTACAAACCAACCCTGAAACAGTCGAACTAGAGATCAGTGACAATGGAAAAGGTTTCGACCCGCAGCAAACGCGTCAGGGCATTGGACTGGCCAATATCCACGAGCGGACTCAGTTCTATAATGGCAATGTAAATATCAAAGCTACCGGGGGAAAGGGATGCACTTTGCAGGTATCCATTCCGTTGGATAATCAGGCCTAGTGGTAAGTCAACCATATTTTGACGGTTTCTCTTATTTTAGCTGCGAGCTGCGAGCTGTGAGCTGTGAGCCATGAGGTTCAAGGCTTCAAATTTGGTGGTCAAACGATCTCGAAGCTCGAAGCTCATGGCTCGCAGCTTTTTGAAACGGCATTTTAGGCTTGACACGACACTAGTAATGTGCGATAGGATCGGGCGTACCGTCGGGATCATTTTTCGCCGTACCTGAACTGGAGATCTTGTTTCCTTTAAGCAAAAGCAAGCCGGCTACATGCGGTGCCGCCATGGATGTACCGCTCATATAAGCATAGCCTCCATTTTTAAACGTAGATAAAATCTTCACGCCGGGAGCCGCGAAATCAATCACATCATTGCCATAGTTGGAGAAACTCGCAAACTTGTCGAGACTGTCGACGGCAGAAACAGTATACACGTTAGTGGCATTGGCACGGGCTGGTGAAAATTTATTAGCTGATGTTTTATCGTTACCCGCAGCTATGGCGATATAGATACCTCTGGCGGCAGTCGCCCTCACCTGTTGATCCAATGCTTCAGATACACCCTCATCGTTACCAACACTAAGGTTTACGACATCACCTGCTGAAGCATTTTCATTAATATATGCCAGGGCCTGAACAATTGAAGAAAGAAGTCCTTTTCCCTCTTTATCCAAAACGCGTAAAGAAACCAGGGTAGCACCAGATGCAACACCCAATACACCGTAGGTATTGTTCCTCCCTCCAATGATACCGGCTACATGCGTGCCGTGCCCGTTTTCATCGTCGGCAGAAGTCTTCCCGCTTACAAAAGATTTGCTTTTTGCCTGGTCCACGACCAGGTCGGGGTGATCAAAATCAATCCCCGAATCAATGACCCAGGCTCTTTTACCCGATCCATCGCCATAGCCTACGCGCTCTATATTCCAGGTGATCAGCCGGGGCTCAGCCACCGTAAAGCAGGTTCCCAGTGAAATGATCCTGTCGGGTTCGATCGAGGCAACTGTTTCATCCTGGCGGAGACGGGCTACTTCCTCAGCAGACAGGCGGGCCACCAATCCACCCGGGCCACCGGAAAAACTGTGTTTCAGGGCTGCTTTACCGATCTTATTCTTAGATAAAAGCTCAGAACCGTAGGAGCGCAAACCGGTACCTGACACACCACGGGAACCGGTTGCAGAGCTATTATATGAAATAATGTATTGTCCCTCTACGGATTGGCTACCGACTACATTGTTTGTCTGGAAACAGTCGTCCGGGCTGATAGCGGGCGAACCGGGGTTGGCGGGCGTCCCGTGGTCTTTTTTACAACCAGCAAGCACCAAAAATATTACAGCGCAAAAAGGGATGGCTTTTCTAAGGATCATCATGGTCAATTAAGTTCCTGCATAACGCAGGAATCGTGCCCGATAATCCTTCAGAAAATCGCTTTAACAAGTCTTTTATCTTAATTCTTCGAAGCTGCCGGTTTGCTTGTTTTTTCGAACATTATCCCAGTTAAAATAACGGCCGTTCATGGCTACATACACGCCTTTTGGAAGAGTTTGGGCAAATGCCAGTGCGCTACCCAGGTTAAATAGTCCGTCCGAACTCCCGAACTTGATGGGGATCATGGCGCCGGTGAGTACAATGGTTTTGTTGTTTATACTTTTGGCGAGTACAGCGGCGGTCTCGGCCATCGTGTCTGTGCCATGCGTGATGATGATCCGGTCTTCTGCGGCCTGGGTGCATTGATATACGATCCATTCGCGGTCCTTGTCCGACATTTCAAGGCTGTCAATCATCATCAGGGTGGTGATGGCAACAGGCACTTTATTGCGGCCAAGCTCCAGTAGTTCGTGCATATGCGTTTCCTTGAAATATAATTCGCCGTTCAGTTCATTATATTCTTTATCGAATGTGCCACCGGTGATGAATATGCGGATAGTCATGCAGCTTGTTTGTATAAGTGAGCGCTCTAAAATATGAAATTATCAGTTAGTTTAAAGAATCGAAATGCGATGCGGTGAGAAGAACGCGGATTTATTAAACCGAGTAAAGATAACGCCACACCTACGGGATTCATGTTTCCACGCTCGACGGTTCTACCATAACGTCGTGCCTATGGCACTCTGGTGTCCTCGGTTTATAATGATCCCTGGTCTTTAGGTTTGATAAAAAATTAATGACGAACAAAAATCACGATTGAATAGCAGATTTGTATCGTGCGGGATCACAGCCCCAGCAGGGCGGCGTTTTGGTAGCAACAAACGAACCCCTGGTGATTTGAGTGCCGTAGGCACGACGTTTTGAATCAACGTAATGATTAAAAACATACCCGAATGAATATTTACATAACGAATTCACCATAACGTCGTGCCTATGGCACTTTGGTGTCCTCGGTTTTATAATGAGCCCTGGTCTTTAGGTTTGATAAAAAATTAATGACGAACAAAAAATCACGATTGAATAGCAGATTTGTATCCTGCGGGATCACAGCCCCAGCGGGGCGGCGTTTTGGTAGCAACAAACGAACCCCTGGCGATTTGAGTGCCGTAGGCACGACGTTTTGAAAATCCCTAAAACGAACAAACAGAACCCTGCCCCAGCCTTCTATTCCCGATGTACTCCTAAACGACGCCCAATGATCCAACTGTGTAAATTATTACCATCCTGCCCCAATTTTTTCGCAATGCAAACAGGAGCGATTCGTCGCCAAGACCGGCTATCAGGAAAAATCTCGTAAAATAACCTGGGAAATCACCGAATAAATGTGTAGACCCCCTAACAAAAAGTGTAAATGAATTCACATTTTTTGCAACGGAAGGTTCAAAGAAAAAAAAGGCTGACTTTTTGCTTTTCCATTTCTTAAAAGACGGTAATGGGTTTACGTGTGCAAACAGCCATGATCATTGATGACGAAGACGACCTGGGGCACCTGTTGTCGGTCATACTGGAAGGACGGAAGATCCATGCTATGACGGTAAACAACCTCGACGATGCAGAGCAATATCTTTCTTACCTGAAACCCACGGTTATCTTTCTTGATAATAATTTCCCGGACGGATTAGGGATCAATTTTATCCGCAAGATAAAAACCATCGATGATGAGATCAAGATTATCATGATGACAGCTGACCCCTCGCCCTGGATCAGGGAAAAAGCGGTGGAAGAAGGAATTCATTATTTCCTGCGCAAACCATTTACCCGAAAAGCCATCGATTCTGTACTGGATAAATTAAACCTAAGGCGGGCAAACGCTTAATCTATCAATCTAATTTTTCTGATTACTTTTTCAGGCTTTTTCGCGAGGTTTCCAGTTGGCGATTACGATCCCCGCGAAAACCAATACCATACTCATCGCGTGGATCCTTGTAAATTTTTCATCGAGAATAAATGATGCTTCCACGCTGCTGAACACCGGGATCAAATTGCCAAACAGCGCTGTTCGTCCCGCGCCCAAACAACTGATCGCTTTATTCCAAAACAGAAAACTGAGCACCGAAGCGCCAGCGCCAAGATATAAAATGACAAGCAGGAGACTAAAGTTCCATTCCACGGGTGATGCCTGGCCTAACTCAGCAATATAAAATGGAACCAGGAGAACAGTGCCGAATGTAAAAATGGCTGCCAGGAATGAAAGAGGCGAAATACCTTTGGGCTTTTTCTTCACCAGGGTGTTATACACCGCAAATGAAAACCCCGCCATAAGCACCCATCCATCACCAGCGGTAAACCGGAAATGAATCAGGTTTTCCAAATGCCCATGCGATATCAGAAAAACAACACCCGCGATGCACAGCAGCAGCCCGATCATTTTAAGTATCCCGATTTTTTCTCCGAGGAAAATCCGGGCCAGCAGGATCGCGAATATAGGCGAAGAAGTCGTACCAATCAAAGCCAGGTTAATGGCCGAGGTGTAATGTGCGCCGAAATAGACAAATGTGTTGAAAACCGCTACACCCGTTAGCGCCACCCAAAAAAGATAATGCCACGACCGGCTGATCACCTGCCAGTCTTTTCTGAATGAATTAAAGGCGATGGGTATAATGATCAGCGATGCCAGCAACCAGCGATAAAATGCAAGGCTTACAGGTGGTACCTGGTGGATGACGCCACGTGCTACGATAAAATTGCCCGACCAGATAATCACAGCAAGCAAAGCAAGGCCGATCCCGGTATAAATGATCCTTGATGAAGTTGCGGGCATGAAATAGAATAATATTAGCCGAAACAGTAAGAAATAACGTAGCAATTATTCCAGCACTTTCTCAACTATGCGGTTGGTCTGTTTATTTTTCAATATTAGTTTCTTCGCACCGTAGTGTGTCACTTCTTCCTTGACGAGGTAATGTTCTTTATCGTAATCGACCAGGTGGCTGTCCTTGCTGACCCCGGTCTTACCTCTCCAGACGTCCAGTTGCACCGGCTCCCAGAGTTTTGTTTTGGCCGATTTATAAGCCGCGTCGAGTACCGCGTTAACCACATAACCGTCGTAAAAAGTTTCTCTTGGTGCTACTCCTTTTTCCAGGGAGTTGAACATATCTGTGAACATGTGATTATATCCAAGTTCATTTAATTCATCACCCACAGGAAACAGCCAGCCGGTATTACTCTCCGCTTTTTCTGCGATATAATCTCCACCCTTGCCGGTAGTGAACATCTCAAAACCTGTGCGCAGGAAATTATTCATCCAGATGGTACCCTCTGAACCCATTACCTCGTCGCGCAGATCGAGACCGCCGCGGAAGGTCCAGCTCACTTCAAACTGGCCGATAGCGCCATTCTCGTATTTTACGAGTGCGATAGCATGGTCTTCCGCATCGATAGGCTTTACCTGGGTGTCGGCCCAGCACATTACTTCCACCGGACGGATATCTTTTCCAATAAAACTACGCGCGATCTCTACGCAATGGCAACCCAGGTCGAGGATACAACCACCGCCTGCCTGTTCGAGATCCCAAAACCATTCGCTATGCGGTCCAGGGTGTGTCTCCCTTGATTTGGCCCATAAAATCCTTCCGATGGCGCCATTTCTTACGCTTTCATGCGCCTTTAAAAACTTGGGGGTGTACACCAGGTCTTCGAGATAACCATTGAAAATGCCTGCCTGTTCCACTGCCTCGAGCATACGTTTAGCTTCCGCCGCGGTTCTGCCCAGCGGTTTGGTCGTCATCACCGCTTTTTTATGTTTACAGCAAAGCAAAACCGCCTCTTCGTGAAGATTGTTGGGCAAGGCTATGCAAACTATATCTACCTCCGGGTGAGCGATGGCCTCTTCCATAGACGAGGTC
The DNA here is from genome assembly GCA_023424015.1 of Bacteroidota bacterium. GTDB lineage: Bacteria > Bacteroidota > Bacteroidia > Chitinophagales > Chitinophagaceae > Terrimonas_B. The sequence continues at coordinate 18,751 of JAFAEM010000003.1, forward strand.
CAGTGTTTACATTGGTAGTCATCGGCAAATTTTTTTGCGCTCTCTTCGCGGCGTGAATAAATACTGACGATCTTATCCCTGCTTCTCTGACCTTGTAATGATTCAGCGTAAAACCGGCCGATAAATCCGGAACCAAGCATTGCGATACGTTGCATAGTGAGTTGAATTGTTGTTGAAAATGGTTGAATATAGTTGAATATTGTTTGGGTACATTTTTAGTTAGGTTTCTACCCCTTTTTCCCAGCCTGTTTCTTTCAGGGCGGGATCTTTTTCTTTTTTCAGGAAGTCGCCAGTTTCAGAGGCACCCCTTACTTCCGCATCCATTAGTGCAGTGTCAGGTACGATCTGCACCGGCTCTCTCCAGGAACTGGAATCGTCATTGTATGCGGGATTCGAAAGCGAATTGTAACATGAGATGATCGACCATCGGGGCTTGTCGGAGGTATTGGCTTCCGAGCGATGCAGGATATTGCTATGAAAGAATAAGGCATCTCCGGGATTGATCTCCACATACACATGCTCCATGGTTTTTAAAGCATGTTCCACCATGACCATATCGGCGCCTACCTGCTCTCCGGCGAAGCCATGATTTACACGTCCCATTTTATGCGAGCCCCGGATAACCTGCAAACATCCATTGGCTTTATTAGCCTCGGTTAGCGCTATCATCACACTGACCAGCTGGTCGGGAAATAAAAACTGGTTCTTGTACCAATAGCCATAATCCTGGTGCCATTCCCAGGCACCGCCCACCTTCGGTTCTTTCTGCATCAGTTTGGTATGAAAATGACAAACCGGCGCATTGCTATCGAGAAGTTTGGCGACGGAATTAACCATCCGGTTGCTGCGTAACATGAGACTGTACACATCATCGCCGGGGGTGAACCAAAGCGTAAGCCTTGTCTTTTTACCCGTTTGATCGTTGAGATCGACCGCATGCTCCCTGATCACCGTGTCGCCGATAGCTATACTATATAGTTTGTCAATTTCTGCCTTTGAAAAAAACCCAGGCACAATGGTAAAGCCGTCTTCATGAAAACGTTTTACCTCTTCCTCCGAAATTAGTCTTGCCATGATAAAATTTTTTAGAAGTAAAAAATATCAGCTGGACCTTGTCCGGCACCCTGCAAGTTAATGAATTGAATACTCCGGCCCCCTTGTTCCGGCCGTCATAAATTGGATATTTTTTGAAAAAAAATAACGGACAGCGCCGGAGTTTGGTACTCTCGTTGCAGAATTCCGTAACATGAAACAAACGGCTTTTTACATTACGATCAACCTAAAAACCGCCCATGGATACGAATGTATCGGGAAATTCTTTGTAGGTGATGATGAGGGGTCTGCCACCCAAATCTTCAGGCAATTAAGGGGTAGGTCAAGGGTTACGGAAAAGAGCCTGATCAGTTTTGACCTGATGGAATCCAGGCAGGGATTGCCGGTAAATGTACAGATGATCAGTTGCTCGCTCGAAGATGTAGCTGAAAACTGCCGGATCATCACCAAAGAATTGTTCCGGCTGATCAACCTCGAGGAAATCTAGTGATGTTAAAATAAATAGGGGCCGGGGAAAAAATACCACATTAATTTATAATATGTCTCCCCCGCCTTAAGATTTTTCTTCTTTTACAACTGTTGTCGTTTTTGTGATTGCTCTTGAATTGCTTCCCCTCATCATGGCGATGATCACGAGCAACAATAAAACAGCTCCTACTACCCATATCCAGGGTTGTGTGTACCAGGTAGCGGTCGTCTTAGTAGTCGTATGCGTACGGACCGTATCCTGCGCCACCATTACTACCTGTATCAGGCATAAGCTTAGGGTGGATCCCCATTTTTTTAATTGTTTCATACCAGTATATTTTTTGTGAATGATTTGCTTCTTTAACTACAGGGATAAAAAACTATGCCACTACAAGAAAAGGGACGGTTCAGAATGGATGCCCATGTGTTTTTCGGATCAGTGGGTCCAGTATGCGCGGAAACGCTTTTCCTACCTTGATAAGCGAATTGATCATCAGCGGATGACCGAAAAGTGTTTGCAGGCGCCGGCCCACTCTCATGCGATTTGAAAAACTCTCTTTCCATAGCCTGGTATATTGCGATTCCATAACGACGCGATCAAGCTGACCCTGTAAAAACAAATTAATTTGTGCGGCTGCCAGCTTACTACTGTGCAGGGCCATGCTCATGCCATTCCCACAAAGAGGGGTGATCATACCGGCCGCGTCACCGGTCATCAGGATATGGCCCTCCACCTGTTCCTTTTGCGCGAAACTTATCTGTGAGATCGCAAGCGGTGTGTCGAATAGAAACCTTGATTCAGAAAATATCCGTTGCAGGTGCGGATTGTTCATGAGAATATTTCTCTCCATTTCCGCGATACTGTTATGGCTGCGTTGAAGATTTAACGCGGTAGTGAGATAGCACAGATTGTATAAATCCTCTTCAATTTTAACGATCCCGCAATATCCGTTCTCAAAGTTGTGTAGCGCGATGGTGTCGCAGGGGAAATCTGATTGAATATGGTATTTCACTCCAATGTAATTATTAAGCCTGCGTTTTGACGAACTGGTAAACGCCCTTTTCCATTTAACATCCAGGTTGCTACGTTTCCCAAAGCTTCCACAAACTACGCGGGCGCGGTAAGGTTGTTGCGAAGTCTGCGAAGTTTCGACGGTAAAGCTGTCATTCGTAAAATGGACATCGCTTACTTTGCATCCGTCCTTCAATACAGCACCTTCAGCTACAGCAAGTTTGGCCAGGCTTTCATCAAGCCGATAACGGCTGATACCAAACCCACCTAGCGGTAACTTGTGCTTTAACATGCTTCCGTTCGTTGCCGATACCTCCAATTTCTTAATAACCGGCAATTGCATATTATCCAAATCAAGACCGAGTCCTTTTAAAAAATCCCAGGACTCGAGGCTGATGTACTCGCCGCAGACTTTGTGAAAGGGATATTTTTCTTTTTCGAAAAGAATAATCTTATAACGCTCCCTCGCAAGCTGAATGGCAAGCGCGAGACCGGCAAGGCCTCCACCCACAATGGCAACATCATATTCTTCTTCTGTGTGCATGAAGATGAATTAGTTTTCCTGATTACGATTTTCTATCGTGTTTCTATGTTTTTAAATATAACAAGGTAACGAAAGGCCCAGCGCCATCTGATAACAGGTGGTGCCAGCCCTGCCTCGCGGAAAAGCCGCTGCCAGTCCTCCTTTCTGAAACTACGGGCAACCGACAGGCTGGCATCGTGCTTTACAAGGTAGGACCTGCTGAAAAACCGGGTGATATATTTAATAAGGTAGAAAGCCAGCCAGTGTCGCTGCAGGTCGTTGATGAAAAAACCGGCAACTGCGTTTCGATGTTTCCATTGCAGCATATACACCAGCTGCTCATCGGTAAAATGATGACAAAAAAGTGATGAAAAAATGATGTCAGGTTTTGTGTTTCCAAAATCTACTACTGCATAGTCGCTGCAGATCCATTCGCAGGGCAGGTCCGGGTATTGTTGCTTTGCAAAGCTGATGCATTCGGGGTTAATATCAATTCCAATGAAATAAACATCAATCTTATGTTTTAGACAATATTTATGGATAACAAAAAGATTGTCCCCGCCCCCGCATCCGATCTCACAAACAAGTAATGGCTTATCGGGTTGTAATATTTGTGTCAAACCACTAATCGTTATGGCATGACCGCCCAGGCGGGTGTTGACGATATTGAGTTCCTTTAGCGTTTGCGCCATATCCGCGAAAGGAATATCATCGCGATCCATCAATTCTTTTTGATAACTGCGCCGGCTCAGATCGATCATGCAGATAGAATAAATGTTTCCATATTTAAACCCGGACCGAATGCCGCACCAAATATCTTCTCCCCTTTGCCGATACTTTCCTGTTGCAAAATTCTTTCCAGTACAAATAAAACAGTGGGTGAAGACATATTTCCATAGTCCCGCAAAACGGCATAACTATGTTTCAACTGACCATTTGTAAAACCCAGGCTGTTATGAACTGATTCGAGTATTCGCTTACCTCCCGGGTGAATACACCAGTGCGCAACCTGTTCCCTGCGAATACCCGCCGCATTCATGGCATTAGTTGCTAAGCTATCAAAGTCTTCTCCCACAAGGTCCGCAATATATCCGCTCAGGGTCATCAGAAATCCTGAAGACGAAATATCCCATACCATATCTTTCTTTCCCTTGCTGATCACGGTTGAATAAAAATGATCGATAGATAATCCTGGCTGGTCGTCATCGCCGCTGATCAGCATCGCTGCCGCACCATCGGAAAACAACATGCTGCTGATCATATTGTCCATGCTGTGTTGCTTTTGAAAATGCAGGGTGCATAGTTCAGTGCAAACTACCAGAACGTTTGCGTGTTTATCCATCCTGCAAAAAGCATCGGCAATTTTCATCGCGTGAATAGCGGCATAGCAGCCCATGAAATTGACCGAGGTATGGGAAATGGAGGCTGGCAATTCCAGTTTCTCCATGATCTCCAGGTCGAGGCCCGGGGCGCTCATGCCGGTACAACTTACGGTGATCAGGTGCGTAACGGCAAGGTTGGGGTACCGGCTGGTACATTTCTCAATGGCTTTTATAGAAAGGTTCGCAGCATGTACTTTATACCATTGCATTCTATTCTCGAGTACAGGAAATGGCTCCAGGTTTTCCGTGGAAGGATAGAATTCCCAGTCTTCCGCGGGCAGGCTATAATCAGGCACGACAGAATACCGAGTATCAATACCCGATTGACGGTAAAGATACCGAAGCGTGCGTCTTCCTGTATCATCCGGCGCAAAAACGCGTTGCATAAAATCAAGAATATCTTCCTGTTTATGTTGATAGGCGGGAAGAGCTGTTCCTATGGATAGAATTTTACTCAAAACATCTCCAGGTTAACAAGATTATAAAGGCGAGGTTGGTACAAATCGCGGCAAGCCAGTTCATCCTCATCGTGTTTTTAAAATTGGCGGCGTTTTGATCTTTTCGCACCGCCAGCCACCATTTCATAAAATAAACGATGACGGGTATAAAAAAGATGCTTACCAGCAATAATTTGTCTTCCTGGTTTGTACTTATAAAGAATTGTGCCATGAATAGCCAGGCAAATAAATAGATGATGGCGCAAAACCGGAAGGTTCCGTCATATCCCAGCATATAACTAATGGCTTTCACCCCATCATCAAGATCCTGTTGGTGCTGGTACACCTGTGTTAGTGGATAAAATCCTCCGATCAGCAATGCGGCGATGACCATACCCTGCCAGGGAACAGCTGATGCCGGCCCTGCCTGGCTGCCGTGATACACCAGCCAGAATGTGAGCGCACCCTGGAAAATGATCACGGTCAGATAACCGATGACCGGGTATTTTTTCAACCGTATACCGCGATAACTGTAAGCTTTGGATGCCCCGATATATAACGGCATGATCATACCGAATACAGGATCGATAATAAAACCCAGTATAATCGCCATGATATCCATCACAATGGTCAACTGGTACAACCCGCGGGAAGGTGGTGGCGGATGTTCGAGACCGCCAATACTGCCCGTATCGCGATCCATATAACTGTTATATCCGTTGCTGGCTGGATAAACCAAAAAATGAAGAACAACAAAAACCAGGATAGCACTGATCCAGTCGATTCTCGGCACCTGCGACAATGCAAAAAAGTAGAGTGGCGACAGGAAAAAAGAAAATGGCAGGCGGAGCAATTTGAAGGTTGAGGCTGAGATCATAGCCTGCTGTTTTACCCAAGTTAGGACTATTCCCGGCAAATGCAGAAGTGAAATGTTGACAATTTTCCTCTTTTTCGGGTAGTGTCGACATTTTCAATCCTCATAAAACTGGCAGCATTGTTGGGCGTTTTTAATTATGAAAAAACTGATATTAATCGCGCTAGTCGCCTTAGTTTTTGCCAGCTGTAATAATACTGAGGATGGTACCGATACCGACAATGTATATACACCCAGTGCAGACTCGATACCTGGCACCCGTGATGGCGATACCAGCTCATATGAGCGGATGCCAAACCATATTAGCGATACTATTCAACAATAAGTTAGAGTATAAAAATCAAGGTAGGATTATCCAGCGTCCAAGGTTGTTATGTTTTGCCTCTACAATTATTTTATAAAACTGTGAAGGAAGTTTGGTGACGTCGATGGATGCTTTTTGATCCCTTAAAGCCACCTGGCGAACCCTGGTATAATTGTCTTTTCCACCCGTTTTGAAATGATTGGTGGTGGCCAGCCAGATCTTCACATCACCGGTTTTTTCCTTCGCCTTCCATTCAAGGTTTATTCTTCCATTCGAGTATTCAGCGCGCAGATCCGTGCAGGACAATGGCCCTACCAGCGGTACACCGTCGACCTCCCTTGCTGCATCAACAGGAATTGTGATCCCCATAAACCTTGCGATGGTAGGCATAATATCGGTAATGGCGCTTTGATGATTTTTGAAATGATCGTTCAGGTCTTTTGCATTGGTAACGATCCAGCCTGATTTTTCACGTTCACTCTGACCTCCATGATTGTGTCCTGTTGCTGAATCGCGACCATGATCCGTTGTGATGACGATCAGCCAATCTTCCCTGAAATTTTTTTGCCGGTATTCGATGGCGTCCCAAATTCGACCTACCTGTTTGTCGGAATAGTCAACTGCCTGGTAGAACTGCGGACTATCGCCGTGCATATGTCCCATATCATCGGTGTATTCAAGATAAACCCAGGATAGATCTGGTGCTTTACTGCGAATAGCTTCGGCTGCCTCGTCTGCCACTCTTTCATCAATGCGATGCATGAAATCCCTGTTCTCATCCTGCGGAAAATTGATTGTGTCGCGTTCCAGTCCATCAAATTTATAGTCTACCGCAAACCCGCCAGTTTCTTTTATACCATCGCCGACCAATCGGGTGCGGTTTTCGGTCCAGGCACTAAAGATGCCAGTTTTTTTCTGAGGCCATTGTGTTTTTAATAAACGGAAAATAGTAGGATAGTAATAATTCGGTGCGGCGATATCATTGTCCCACACGTTGTGTTTATTAACCCATGTTCCTGTCAATACGCTATTATATCCCACCGCTGATATAGTGGGTGTTTGCGAATAACTATTTTTCTCACCACCTACCAGGCTTTTAGCAAAACCCCCTGCTTCAGCAATCCTGCGTAGGTGTGGAGGGTCGAGCTTTTGAATCACATCGAATGCAATTCCATCCAGGATCACAAAAACAGCTTTCTTTTGTTTGGGCTGGGAGAAGGATAAAACACCTGGTAGACAAAAACAAAGTATAAGCAGGCAGCGAAGCATAGAAATGTTTTTATAGTGATATAAAGATAACAAGCATTTTAGGAGCCCTACCCTTTTATCTCTTGAGAAAACGGTATAATTTTATCCAATTATGAGATTTCATCCTATGAAATGGTTGCATTTTGCCAGCCTACTTTTACTCACGCTGGTTGTGACAGGCGGTACAGCCTATCGTGTCAATGAACAATCGGGGAAAGTAATAAAGATTATTGATGGCGATACTTTTGATATGCTGACGCGGGAAAATAAAACGGTTCGGATACGCATGAATGGTATCGACTGCCCCGAGCGAAAACAGGATTACTACCAGGTTGCGAAGGATGCTTTAGGAAATCTCATTTTCCAGAAAAAAGTAGAATTACAGGTTACGGGCCGTGATCGAAACAAACGACTTATCGCAATTGTATTTTGTGACCGGCAGAATATCAACCTCGCAATGATCAGCCATGGCTATGCCTGGCATTATAAAAAATATTCCAGCGACAGCAGTTTTGCGAAAGCCGAACTGGAAGCGAGGAAGAATCGGCTAGGGCTTTGGAAAATGAACAAACCCGTTGCGCCCTGGGAATTTCGGACTAAAAAGTAAAATTTGGTGGATCAGGATTTCAATTCTAACACCATTAACGGTGGAGTCCCCTAACTCATGAATTCCAATAAACCACTGCGGGCGCCGAGCGTACGGCGAAAGACTTCTACGCGCTCCAAAAGTAATTGTTACGGAAAGGATGACATGAGATTAAACGATGGCTCACCTCGCTGTGCCCGCTGTGTGCGCTGTGGTTTCTTAGCTTTAGTAGCCAAAAGTAATTCTAGCTTAATTCCCAATCCCTCATTTTCCTTTGCCTGCCCAACCCCCACGAAGTCTAATCCCCAATTCCACCCCGATATACCATGCTTTTTTCCGATCGGCAAAAGGCTTGTAGTCCACACCATCCACTGCTAATTGGTATTGTTCATTAGGATATCCAGAGAGATCATGAATATACACCGCGCCGAGTCGCAGCGATTTTGATTCGTAGAGATATAATTCACCCACCAGCCGGTGCATCAGTAGAGAAGAGCCCGATCCTTTTATTTTGGTGGTGGAATAACTTGTTGCGGTTTTGTCGACCCATTTGTACTGGTGACTGAACACATAAGCCGGTACATACCCTGCTCCAATAGACATCGAATAGTTGCCCGACCTGAAGAGTTGCCGCTCCAGGACAACCGGCATCTCCGCATACTGGTATGAGCTGATCAGGATTCTTACATCTTCTGTGGGCGATGCCCAGATATTGCCATCATTTCTTTCATAAAAACTTCCATATCGCGGCTTCAGGGTAAGGCGGTTCAATCCTTTTTTATCGATATTAAAATGTAATGACAAACCAGCGTGGAAAGACCGTGTGCCGAAATAATTATCCTTATCAGGATTATTATGGAGCATCGGTGCCGCCACTACATTGGCATTGATACCATAGTCGATAAAATGATCTTTGCGTTCTTTCTTTTTAGCCAGTTTTGATGTAGTGTCTTCCGTTTCTTCCGGTTTCTTTATCTTTTCCTGTGCATCTTTCAGTTTCGCCTCCGCTTCCAGTCTTGCTTTTTCTTCTTCAGCTTCCTTCGCCAGCTGTTCAAGGACACAGCGCACATCGGTTTGACCCCATTCTACCATACTCAGGTAATGACAGTTGTTGCCGGCCAGGGTATAGATGGCTTCCACGATATCCTGCATATCGATGGCCTTTACCAGTTTTTTGCCAAGTGTTGACTCAGCAAACATCCCTGCGATAAAGCCTTCATTATTGACAAGCGGCATACCTCTTGCCACACCAGCTTCGAGTGGCACTTTAAGCGTATAGATATTTGTTCCTTTTTTGGGTTCTTTTAGTACTTCGATCTTGGTTTCATACACTGCCCATATTTTATCACTTAACCATTTGTCGCGGAAGGTTGACAATTTGCCCTGTTTATGTTTCAGGGAATAGAAATAATACCGCTGCCAGTCATTTTCTGTAGGCTTTACAGACTGGTACAGGGCAACAGTATGCGTGCCGAAACGAATCTCGCTCACTTTGGTTGCTTTGGTGCGATAACGGTTGCCATAAAATTTCACCGTTTTCAAAGTATTAAGTACCCTTTCGGTCTTTGCTTCGCGTATGGCAACAAAATAAAGATGCAGGGAATCTTCACCGGTGATCAGTCCATAATCACTCAATCCAAGTTCCACGACATTATTGAGATAACTCCTGGTGTAGGTCGCATTAGTTTGCTGGGTCCATCCAGGCCTTGCAAATAAGACGCAGAAAAAAATGAATATGGCACGTGTCAGTAACACCGTTTTCCGGCTACCAGGCATGGCCGTAGCAGTCAGCGGGTAGAGATTCTTCATAGTACTGGTTTTTCATATTAGGATTGGTACTCATTCAATAACTCAATAATTGGTAATTTATTGCCCTCTAACCCCTCATGAAAACAGCGGGAAATCAAGGGGATGTACAAGATCCCGGCCGTACTATGCATCAAGCCGGCGGCTATGATTATATAGTTTTTTGTAAATAACTGAAAACCAAAAAATAAGGACCGTCATCGCTGACAGCCCTTTGGTGGGTACGTTTACAAATACACACTTGATAAACCCATCCCGTTAATTAGAATCTTCTTTAGTTGCAGCAAGATTTTTCTCCAGAATGGCGATGTATTTTTTTGCATCCTCGTTATTGGGATCCATTTCGAGGATCTTTCCAAAATAACTGATGGCTTCCACGTAATCTTTTTCCGTATTGGTTTCGTAGGCGGCCAGGTAGGTATATGCATCCATTTTCCATTTCCTGTGATTGGCGGTAACTGAATCATCACCGATCACTTCGATCAGCTTTTGATAATGCGGGATCGCCCTGCCCTCTGTCATCGCGGTATCAATAGCTGCATTATTGAGTGCCCTCCAATAATATCCAAAAGCCTGCTCGGGGTATTTACCCGTATATAAAGCAAAGGCGGAATCCGACTGATGATAATCCTGGGCCCGATAGGCTGCCACACCCCAGTTGAACAGGTCGAGGTTGGACGCATCAGATCTTGAATTGTAATATTTGCCCAGCCATTTTGCCTGCTGCACATAATCCTGCCGGGCTTTAGCGAGACCCGCCAGGCGTGCATAGTACTTATGGTGTTCAGATGAATCGGCTGTGGCTTCCACCGCTTTTTGATAATATACCATGGCTGAATCTTCCTGGTTGGGTAGTGCTACATACAGATCACCCATAGTCTCAAAATCCTTTGCGATAAAGTCGCTGTCAGAACCCGCTACAAAATACTGCTTCATATAATCCAGGGCCTTTACCGAATCTTTTAACTCAGCATAGCTGTATGCAACAAGTTTATAAATGCGGGGTGGAACATCTGGCCAGGTCAGCAGATGTTTTCCTTTGACAATCGCGTCATTATATGATTTAGTCAGGTAAAGCAGATCGGCCATGTCATATTCATGTGAAGCCGTTTTATCGGATACTGCCGCATACTGCCTGAAGTACTCCATGGCTTTGACTGGCTCCCGATAGAGATAGTGCTCATACAATTCATAAAGCGCCGGTGCATAATTTTTATCTGCAGCTACTGCCTTGTTGAAATATTCAAGATACATCTCGGCATTTTTCTGCGTAACAAAGATCTGTCCCAGTTGGTAGAGGGCTTCTGCATATTTATCTTCCTTATTTACTGCCTGGCTGAATGCTTTGAAGGCTTCAGAACCGTTGTGAAGCTTGCGATAGGCGTTGCCAAGAGCGGTATGCAGCGCCGGGTTGTTCTTGTCTCTTTTAATAGCCTTGCCGATCACTTCGATCGCGTAGTTGACATCACCTTTTTCGGCTTCCACATTTGCTTCGGCAACCAGACCTAGAATGGTAGCATTCTTCCCTTTTGTCTCGTCAATAGCTTTTTCAAATAATTGTCTTGCTTCAGCGGGATTGTTATTCAGTAACTGTACGGTACCGCTGGCCAGCATGTAATAAGGATTTTCCTTAAGTGTTGCTGGCGCCAGCTTAAAACTATCTATTGCCTGTTTCGCTTCATTTTGCGCGGCATAAGTCTTTACAAGCCAAAACCAGGCTTCCGCATTATCTGGCGTCTGCTTTAGTTGGTCATGAAAAGCTGCTTCCGCAGATTGATAGCGTTGATAATAAAAAAATTTCTTACCGGCATCCAGCGACTGGGCGTGCAGGACCACGGCACCGGCAATCATGCTCACTAATAGGGCGATCTTTTTCATTGTGTTTTGTTTTCCTTTATTATCACCCGCGCCATGCGCCGGCGACTCATGTTAATAATTAGTAGTTATAAAATCACACCGCAAGTATCTGTGTTTTAGATGCCGCAGGTAAGGCGTCTGAAATATGTTCATTAAACCAGCCGATCCCGGTTTCTGAATCCGGGTTGACGATCAGCAGGTCAGCATTAACAGATTTACAAAAGTCCAACACAGCCCGTCCTTTGTTCGCATCACGGATGATGTTGAAACTAACTTCATCAAAAGTATTTTTCTTAAAAAGTCGGTAGCTGTTCAGTAGTGGCGCCGGCAACTGATCTGTCTTATCTTTTTTACCTGCAAATGCAAGCAGGCAAATTTGTATCCGGGTCTTTTTGATCAGTGATACCAGGCCTGAAATTTTTGATTGCGAGAATTGTTTTTCTACAGGAATGACAACGGTTTTTATTTCCTGGTTGATGGCGCCGGGTTTAACGGTGAGCACCGGTATGCCTGTATTTTTTGCCAGGCGGCCACTATGCACAGTATTGGAAAGTGGTAGCCAGTGTTCCGAACTTTTTCCAATGATCACCAGGTCGGAATTGATCTCTTTTGCTTTCTCAAAAATGGCCTGCTCCACGTTACCACCCGCCCGAATCGCAGCGTGAACCTTCATTTGCGGATAATCCAGGCTTAACCGGCTCACCAGCTCTTCCAGCTTAAGTTTTGCATCTTCGAGTTTTATAGGAGGTTTATCAAAGTAGCTAAAGCTGAAAATGCGATTATAAGCTTTCACCTGGCGGCCCACATGCAGCAAATGGATTTGAGCGTCCTGCGTATTAACCAACCCTGCTGCTTTTTGCAGCGCCAGTTCTGTGTTAATTGTAAAATCGACAGGTATCAGTATGGTCTTAAAGCTCATCTGCACGTAGCTAATATAGCATCACAGAATTAAGGGGAAATTAAGCATGCATTAAAATTTTATTAGAAAAACCTGGCGCATTGCTAAGCTCAAGTTGTCCAACTGATTAATTGTAACTTGCCGGCAAAGCCGATACATGGAAGCTAAACGGATATTATTAGTGGAAGATGAGCAGCGGATCGCTGACACCCTGAGGGTAGGCTTGATGGAGAACGGTTATAAAACAGAAGTGGCCTATGACGGCAAACTGGGTTATAAACTATTCCAGTCTCATGCTTTTCACCTGGTGATACTGGATATTAACCTGCCGGGTATTGATGGATATGAACTTTGCAAACTGATCCGTAAGTCGAACCCCGACATCCCCGTGATCATGCTCACGGCGCTTGGAGCATTAAACGATAAAATCGAAGGTTATGACGCCGGGGCGGATGATTATATCATCAAACCTTTTGAGTTCAGGGAGCTGCTGATGAAAATGCGGGTTTTATTAAGGCGCGCGGGCAACCGGCAGCCGGTGGGAAATATATTACTCGCCGGTGACCTGCAAATGAACCTCGACACAAAAGAGATCAGCCGCAATGGCGAACTGATCAATCTTACAGCAAAAGAATTCCAGTTGCTGGAATACCTGATGCGCAATAAAAACCGCGTCGTAAGCCGTGCTGATATCGCCATCAACGTATGGGACATTGACTTCGATACCAATACCAACATCATAGATGTATATATTAATTACGTGAGGAATAAGGTGGATAAGCCTTTTGATAAGAAATTAATACAGACACAGGTTGGGATGGGTTATATTTTAAAAGACAATTGAACAATGCCGGTCAGTTGGCGAATAACATTATTATTTACGATAGTAGTTTTTATTATCCTGGGTATTGTATGCGCCGGTATTTATTATTTCTCCTATCGCTCCCGGGAAGATCGTATCAACCTCAGGTTGTCGAACAGGGCCATTACAACAGCACGGCTGCTAAGCCAGTCGGAACTGTTTGACCGCTACATGGTGGAACGTATCGACTCACTGACCACCATTACGCTTACTAATAAATCGGTACAGGCTTATAATTTTCTCAATAGAAAAATTTATAGTTACAGCGAACAACAGGATGATACCATCGCTGTCTCTAATCGACTGCTCGATGATACACGCATCAAGGAACAAATCTATTTTACCGAAGGGGATCGTGATGTGGTGTCCTATTACTATACCGACAATAACGCGAGGATCGTGGTGATATGCGCTGCACTTGATGTAGAAGGCAAAAAATATGTGAGCCAGTTAAAGAAAATTCTATTTCTCTGTTTTCTCGCAGGCGTTGCCATCACCCTGGTGGGTGGTTATATTTTCTCAAAGCGACTGCTCAATCCCATCCGCAATATCAACCGCGAGGTAACCGAAATTTCGGTACACAATCTTACCCGTCGCATTCCCACCGGACGTTCAAAAGATGAATGGCATGATCTGTCCGCAACCCTCAATGACCTGCTTAACCGATTGCAGGAAAGTTTTGAGTTGCAGCGGAGGTTTATATCCAATGCGTCACATGAATTATCTACGCCACTGACATCTATTTCAAGCCAGTTGGAAATTGCCCTGCAGCGGGAGCGCAATACGGAAGAATATCAGAAAGTCCTGAGTTTTGTGTTGCAGGATGTGAGGCACATGAATAAACTCACGCAGACCTTACTCGAGTTTGCAAAAGCTGCTGGAAATAAGGGAGGTCTTGAAATCAACCTGGTGCGTATTGATGAGATCCTGATGGAACTACCTTCTTCGCTTCAGCGTCAAAACAACAAATTCGAAGTGTCACTTCAGTTTGAGGGCCTGCCGGAAAATGAAAATGAGCTATTGGTATTTGGGAACGCCGAACTGCTGATCACTGCAATCATGAATATCGTTTCCAATGCCTGCAAATATTCACCTGATCATCATGCCGTGATCGGGTTTTCCATTCGTGAAGGCTATTTTCATGTGCAGGTTTCAGATAGAGGGCCCGGCATACCCGAAAATGAGCTGGACAATATCTTTCTCCCCTTTTATCGTGTCGAAAACAGCCATTCTGTCAAGGGTTTTGGCCTGGGCCTTTCGCTGGCTTACCAGATCATCAAGCTGCACAAGGGAGAGATCACAGCCAGTTCGCAAGTGGGCAAAGGAACGGTTGTTTGCGTCAAAATTCCCTCTGCCAGCCGGTCCGGATTCTAATACTCTTCTAATGGTGGATCGCGGAATTTCTAAGTGTTTATACTGACTTTTATGATCGCATTTTAGGCAGCTGGGGTGTTTTCACCTGCATATACAAATGCCTGCCTAATCAGATCTGTAGATACGAAAAGTTATTAATCCAGTTAATTCTGGGTTCAAACTATCGGCTATTGCCGGTAAAATGAGGATTCATGAACCAGAAATTATCCAAAATAATTGTCGGGGTTGATTTAAGTGAACCTTCTTTCAATGCCATAAACACCGCCACCAGCCTGGCTGTCAAAACGAATGCTATACTTTACCTGGTGCATGCGCATGAAACGATATTTGAAAACATTGTTTCCAGGAAAAGACTACCCGATAACCCATCGAACAATATCAGCATTCTAACCGCTCTGGCCAGCGATATCAACAGAAAAACAGGGATCAGGACCGAAGTGGTAGAACGTGAGGCCAACGCGGCCGAACTCATTTTACGTACGATCGTAGAAGAAGATGCGGGGCTGGTAGTACTGGGAAGCTATGGTGCTTCAGGTTTTAGAAACGGCTATACCGGGAGCACGGCCTATACGGTTGCGAAATATGCTCCATGCCCGATCCTGATCATTCCCGGGGGGAAAAACTGGGATAAGTTTAAAAAACCGATCTACCCCCTCCGCCCGGTGATGACCGCCATGCGGCACTACCCGGTGTTCCGGCGTTTTCTTGAAAAAAATTCTTCTTTGCTTGTATTTGGTCTTGCCCGCAGAAACGAGGAGAAAGATGAAAATATGATCAGAGAAACGCTATCCATGGTAGATGATGATTTGAAAAATGACCAGGTAACTATTTCCATCGACTGGAGCAGCGATCATGATGTATCGCACAATGTGCTGACCATGGCCGAAAAGAACCGGAATGATATTTTAATTCTCACTACGGCGATCGACGTTAGCAATAAACAGTTTTTTATCGGCCCTATCAGCCATTATATCATCCACAATGCAAGGATCCCGGTACTCATCATCAACAAAGTAAATCACCACCACTTAAGTCAGGTAAGGGTTGGCCGCGAAGCCTGATTGCCGGGGGAAAAAAACCCGAAAACCTGTGTTAAATAACGCGGAGACTTTCTCAAAATGCGGAATTTTGAGCCATGCAGCTCACCGTCGAACAGCAGAATGTTCTTGAAACTAATATTGACCTTGTCATCAATGCAGTGGCCGGAAGTGGTAAGACCACAACGCTGATCGCATATGCAAAAACGCGGCCTCCCCAAAGCAGGATACTTTACCTCGCCTTTAATAAAACAGTAAAATCGGAAGCGATTCAAAAATTCGCAGAAGCTGGTCTGCCAAATGTAAAAGTAGAAACAGCACATTCGCTCGCATTTGACTGGGTGATCCGGCATAGCGCGTATAAGGTGGTACAGGGATATAAAAGTCATGAATGGTGTGATATGCTGGACATCAAAACAGGCGACCGTCATACTGATTTTATCCTTGCCAGCCATGTCAATAAACTTATCAGCTTCTTTTGCAACAGTAAGGCGGATCGGGTGCAGGAACTCGACTATGTGGCTACTATTGCCGATACCAAAGCGGCGGCGTTTGTAAAAAATTTCTACGCCCATATCCAACGATTTACAAGAGAAGCGCTGGCCAAAATGGACAAGGCTGAGATCGCGGTGACGCATGATTTTTATTTAAAGAAATTCCAGTTGACCCGACCCGTATTACCCTACGATTACATTTTATTTGATGAAGGGCAGGACGCCAGCGCGGCAATGCTGGATGTATTCCTGCAACAACCCGCTGTCAAGATCATCGTTGGTGATATGCATCAGCAGATCTATGGCTGGCGGTATGCTATTAATAGCCTGCAGCAGGTTTCCTTCCCGGTGTATCATCTTAGCAACAGCTTTCGCTTTGATGATGAAATTGCACTGGTCGCCAATAAAATACTGGCCTGGAAAAAGCACCTGAACGAAGTACCGGCTGTAAAAATCATTGGTGCCGGTGCGCCGACGGGAATTAATAAAACCAAAGCCATGCTGGGCAGAACAAACCTGAACCTGCTTTTACAGGCCATCACCAAGTGGCAGCGGGGCCAGATCAATACCCTCTACTTCGAAGGAAATATTAACAGTTACACTTTCGCTGATGAAGGCGCATCACTTTACGATGTACTCAACCTGTACAATGGCAAAACAGCCGGCATCCGCGACAAATTGATCGCCGAAATGAAATCCATGAGCGAGCTGCAGGATTATATTGATAAGACCGAAGACAATAGCCTGGCCATGATCGTGGAAGTGGTAAAAGAATTTGGTAATAAATTACCATCCCTCATCAACGATCTTAAATCACATCACACGGCTTCAAAGCAGGAGGCCGATATGATCTTTAGCACCGTTCACCGATGCAAGGGAATGGAATACGATGAAGTAACCCTGCTCAACGATTTTATCACGGAAGAAAAACTACAACGATATATCGGGCAGTATGGTGGTGAAAAGATGAATACAGTAGATAGAAACCGCCTCGCCGAGGAAATAAATATTCTTTATGTAGCCGTCACCAGGGCTCGCAACAAACTGATCATCCCACCAGGCATAAATCCCCTGCGAAGTATTGAAACAGCGGAAGCCGCAACAATACCCATCTATACCGGGAGTTCATACCAACGCAGCCCTTTCGAAGAGCGGCGTGATTATACAATGGGCAGGTCAACGGGATACAAACGCCTCTCCAATCGTGGTAAGAAATGGACACGCGAGGAGGAAGAACAACTCGCGGAGTTGTTTGGCCAACAACTATCCCTAAAGGAAATTGCTGGTCAGCTTGGTCGTGGAGAAAATGGTGTAAGGGGAAAACTGATGGGCATGGGTCTATTAAGTGAAGACGACCAGCACTGGTTTTAAATAACGGTTTATGTGCATTAACAGCTTCAAAAAGCTGCGAGCGATGAGCTACGAGCTTCGAGATCGATCGTTTGATCACAAAATTCGAGGCCTTGAGCCTCATAGCTCACAGCTAGCAGCTATCAAAGTTTTAGGAATTTCTTCTTTGTATTGATCTGGCTGCCGGATAGATCGATTTGATAAACACCCGGCTTAAGTCCTGATAGATCCAGGGCGCGTGTATGACTGCCTGATGACAAGGTCCAGTTTTCCTTTTTAACAACCCTTCCGGTAATATCTGTTATCACCGCACTGATTTTTTCACCGCGATCGAGACTCAGTGTTAAATTCGCGCTATTCACTACCGGGTTGGGATAAAACAATACCAAAGGATCTTTATGTTGTAGCTTCAATACCACAATCCCTGAATAGGTAAACCTGCCATCGATATCGATTTGCTTCAGCCTGTAGTATATGACGGGTGCTTTCAAAGATGTGATGCCGCGATCGGTAAATTCATAACGATGCGTACCCGGCAGGTTGATAGCTCCCACAGTTCCAATTTTTCGGTAATCCCTGCCATCTATGCTTCGCTCTATTTCAAACCTGCCTGTATTTTCTTCATTGGTAGTTGTCCATCGCAAATCGGCATCTTCATGTTGCAGGCGACCATAAAATTCAAGCAGCTGCAGCGGCAATACATCGGCAATAAGGCCCGACCAGATCTGTTGCTGGTTCGCGGCATCCCTGGCCAATAGAATTATTTGTGAACCCATAAAAACCAGGTTGGAAGGATTTCCGCTATTCGAACCTGTGAAGAAATCCTGGACCATTTTAGTACCCGATTCGGTACCATCTGTTTTCCAAAGTTCGGTACCGTATGTACCATCATTGATGACCAATAATGTTTTTCCATCATGGCTACCGGCAACCAACAAATTTGAAATGGATCCTGATCCCGGGTTTATATCTTTCAACATCCTGGTGCCGGCAGGCTGTCCATTGCTTTTCCAGGCTTCAAATCCGTTGACACCATCGCTTGCACGGAAATAGATATTCGTGCCATCGGTACCACCGTACGAGAGACTTATTCCGCTCGCACCTGGAAATATGTCCTTCAACAATATGGTACCCGCTTCCGTACCATCTGTACGCCATAATTCCATCCCGTGGATCAGATCGTTGGCAAGAAAATAAACCATTCCATTCACTGTGGCGATAAAAGATGGGTTGCCTGACCCTGTGCCCATATTGATATCCTTTACCATCACTGTACCAGCTTCTGTGCCATCTGTCATCCAGAGTTCGTATCCATAATCGGGATGATTGGCATGGAAGAAAAGTTTATCATTACTCACCCCCCAGGTAATAGGGTTCGAGGTAGTGGCGCCGGAGGCGATGTCTTTCAACATTTGCGTTCCCGCTGCCGTACCATCTGTCGACCAGATCTCTGCACCAGCCACTCCATTATTGGCGGTAAAATACAATCTGCCTTTAAACGCCTTTAGGTAGGAGGGATTCCCGCCATTGATGCCAGGATTGATATCCATCACAAGGCTGGTATTTTCCGCGGTGCCATCGGTCACCCAAAGTTCATAACCATTGACCGGGTCGGTGGCTGTAAAAAACAGTTTTCCATCCAGGTCTACCAGGTTACCAGCATTGCTGCTATTAGCACCCGGATAGATATCTTTCAATTGAAATGTACCAGCTTCTGTGCCATCGCTACGCCATAACTCCGCGCCAAAATCTGGTGTGGAAGCCGTAAAATAAAGCAACCCGTTCGATGCCGTAAAACCTGTAAAGCTGGTGCCGCTTATGCCAGGGTTAATATCTTTTACAATCATCGTCCCCGCCTCAGTGCCATCAGTTTTCCAAAGCTCGAAACCATGCGTTCCATCATCCGCCATAAAAAATACAGTATTTCCTATTACCTGGAAATTATAAGGATTTGATCCCGGTGCGCCCGGACTGATATCTTTCAAAAAGGTTGTGCCCGTTTCAGTGCCGTCTGTTATCCACAACTCCTGCCCTTTTATTCCATCGGTTGCGGAGAACAGGGCCAGGTTGGAGGAAAATTGAGTGAGGTATTGCGGATTTCCAGTAACAGCACTGAGACCTACGTCTTTTAGCAGACCTGTACCGGCAGCTGTGCCATCGCTTATCATCAGTTCATGGCCTGAATTGGGATGCTCCGCGGCAAAAATAAATTTTGAACCATTTGTCGTTAGATATCTCGGACTTGCAGTCCCGCTTCCTGTCACCATATCTTTTACCAGTACAGTGCCGGCAGTGGTGCCATTCGATTTCCAAAGTTCAAGTCCATTCACGCCATCATTGGCGGTGAAGTACAATGTAGTTCCAATATGTGTAAAAAAGTCTTCCGACTCTGCGAAACCTGAGTTAGCTCCAGGCGCTATATCTTTCAGCAGGATGGTCCCTGCAGCTGTGCCGTTGCTGGTCCAGAGCTCCTGCCCGTTAGAAGCATCACTAGCCAGGAAATACAAACGTCCACCGGCATCGTAAAATCTTTCAATACCCGACCCGGTGGCCCCCGCGTAAATATCTTTCAATAGTATTGTGCCCGCAGATGTTCCATCTGTTCTCCACAATTCCTGACCGTTTGTTCCATTGTCTGCCACAAAATAGATCAGCGACCCGATAGCAATAGGTGATTGTGTGAAACCTATGGAAGCGGCTGCACCGGGGTTGATGTCTTTCACCAGTGTTGTTCCGGCAACGGTACCATTAGTCTTCCACCATTCCTGCCCGGTACTTCCATTGTCTGCTGTGAAATAAATATTGCTACCAATTTTAAAGAAGTTGGCCGGACCCGATCCGATATTGGTTTCTGGACGAAGTTCTGTCAGCATCACCGTGCCTGCCTCGGTGCCATCACTTTTCCAGATCTCTGTATTGTACCGTGTACAGGTACGGGGATTGAACACACTACCACAGCTGTAACTCGATTTATTATTCCTTGCGGAAAAATAAAGCACCCCGTTCAGCATGGTCAGCTCCAAGGGCATACTTCCTTCATTGCCCGGAAAGATGTCCCTGAGCATAAAAGTGCCTTCAGCGGTACCGTCGGTACGCCAGAGTTCGACGTTATTGGTACTAACACTGTTTGACGATGATGACCCGAAATAGCTGTACATGTAAGTGGTTGCAGTAAAATATACGAATCCATCCCCCATAGTAAACTGGCTGGGATTGGAACTGGCGATTGGGTAGTTTGGTGGAGCATAATAAGACCCCGAATAATAGGTACCGGGATAAATCTCTTTGATCATACTGGTACCGGCTTCAGTACCATCGGTTTTCCAAAGTTCCCAACCGGTGGTCGGCGTGTAACCGCTAAAAAGAAGAATATCATTGAATGCAAAAAAATCTCTAGGTTGGCAATCCATTTTCACCAATACTGTACCCGCTGCCGTACCATCCGTTTTATACAAGTGGTTACCTCCTTTGAAATACACCATTCCCTGGAAAAGAAAAAAATTGGAAGCACTGCCGGTTTGGCCTAATAAAACTGTACCCGCTTCGGTGCCATCCGTTCTCCAGGTTTCAGTGCTATTGGCCGAGAAATAAGTGATGCTGCCGATGGTGGTCAACGAGCCGGGATTAGAACCTGCGGTACCTGAATGCAATCTTTTTAAAACTGAAAACGATTGTGAAGAGCCGGAGGCGCACAAAAGCAACCCCGCGATCATAAGGTAGACTAGTTTCATAAGTTCAGAAAGTTTTGACTGGTAAGAAAGGATGCGGACTTTAAAGGTGGTCAAAAATAATGGGGGACAATGCTTTGTACAATACCTCTTTTGGGGGACGGAAGATGTTGGATACTAGATGCTGGATGCTGGATGCTGGATACTGGATGCTGGTGCAGCGTCTGACGTCCACGTCTGACACGGACTATAGTCGGGAGTTAGCCCTGGCCGCTGAAGGTTTGCGATGGGAATGCTGGATACTAGATACTAGATACTGGATGCTGGATGCTGGTACAGCGTCTGACGTCCACGTCTGACGCGGACTATAGTCGGGAGATAGCCCTGGCCGCTGAAGGTTTGCGATGGGAATGCTGGATACTAGATACTAGATACTGGATGCTGGATACTAGATGCTGGTGCAGCGTCTGACGTCCACGTCTGACGCGGACTATAGTAGGGAGTTAGCCCTGGCCGCTGAAGGTTTTCGATGGGAATGCTGGATGCTGGATCCATTTGTAAAAAAGGCATTTTAAAGTTAGGGTTCCAAGCCTCTATCGCAGAGGAGAAGGGATTGAGGTGAGACGGGGCTTGGAAATCTGGCAGATAATTACCATATTTATAGAGCATCCCCCCACCCCACTGAAATCTTTTCATTACACCATCTTATTGGATTACCGGTATTGGCTACTGAACTGGCGCCCGGATGCGCTAATTCGGATGGGCCGTTAATTTTTAATAAGAAGTGAATATGAAACGATCCCTGTTTGTGCTGCTTATACTGACTGCGATTTTCGCATCCTGCAAAAAAGAAAAAAAAGATGTATCCCTGCCGAAGCTTACCACCACTGCTATTTCGGGACTTACTTTTAACTCGGCGACTTCGGGGGGAAATATCACAGACGACGGTGGTGCCGCGATTACAGCAAGCGGTATTTGCTGGAGCAAAACCAATAACACACCAACCGTTGCTGATTCCAAAACAACTGGAAGCACTGCTTCAGGAAGTTTCACTTCGGTAATGAACGGCCTCGAAGAAAATACCACCTACTATGTAAGAGCTTACGCCACAAACAGCAAGGGTACCGGGTATGGAAATACGTTTACTTTCACGACGCCGGTTAATGTAAAAGTTCCGGAACTCACCACCGCTGCCATTACCGACCTGGCATATAACAAGGCCAAATCCGGCGGTACGATCACTACCAATGGTGGGGCTGCTATCACAGCCAGCGGCGTCTGCTGGAGCAAAACCAACAATAATCCAACTACTGCCGATCTTAAAACAGCCGAAAATGCAACTACCGGAACTTTCATTTCTTTGATGGAGAACCTGGAAGAGAACACCACTTACTATGTAAGAGCTTATGCCATCAATAGTGCCGGCACGGGTTATGGCAATACCATTACTTTCACGACGCCTGTCAATGTGCAATTGCCGGAGCTAACCACCGCTGCGATCACTAACCTTGCTTACAATACTGCTACATCCGGCGGGACCATCACCAGCAATGGTGGTGCCAACATCACGGCAAGTGGTGTTTGCTGGAGTAAGACCAATAATACACCTACTATTGATGATGATAAAACTTCTGGAACGACAGCTTCAGGTAGCTTCAGTTCGGTGATTAATAATCTCGAAGAGAACACTACCTATTATGTAAGAGCCTATGCCACCAATAGCGCGGGTACGGGGTATGGAAATACGATCACCTTCACTACACCGGTCAATATCACGCTGCCGGTATTAACAACAGCTGCTATTACCAATCTTGCCTACAACACCGCGACTTCAGGCGGAACGATCACCAGCAATGGTGGCGGGACCATCACAGTAAGTGGTATCTGCTGGAGTAAGACCAACAATAATCCAACCACGGCCGATTCTAAAACAAGTGGTGCGACCGCTTCAGGCAGTTTTGTCGCTGTGATGAATAGCCTGGAAGAAAATACAACCTACTATGTAAGAGCCTATGCTACCAATAGCGCAGGAACAGGGTATGGAAATACTATTACGTTCACTACGCCGGTCAATATAACCATACCTGTATTAAGTACCACAGCAATTACTAATCTTGGGCCTAATACCGCTACTTCTGGAGGGACGATTACAAGTAATGGTGGCGGGACCATTTCCGTAAGTGGTATCTGCTGGAGTAAGACCAACAATAATCCAACCACCGCCGATTCAAAAACAAGCGGTACGACCGCTTCAGGCAGTTTTGTAGCCGTGATGAACAACCTGGACCCGAGTACAACATATTATGTACGAGCTTATGCTACCAATAGTTCGGGCACCGGTTATGGCAATGCGATCAGCTTTACCACCTCTGCGGCGGATGAAAACCAGGTCACGTTTGTGTACAATGGCGCGACGGTAACTTACGGTGTCATCACCAGCCCTACAACTGGTAGAAAATGGCTGGACCGCAACCTCGGTGCCAGCCAGGTGGCCACAGCATATAATGATTACAGGGCATATGGTCATTTGTTTCAATGGGGCCGTCCTGCTGACGGCCACCAGTTGATCAATTACTCCAATGGTACGTCGGGATCACCTGTCAATGGAAAAACAAAAACCCTGGCAACTTCCGACGCGCCGGGTCATTCTACATTTATCACACCCGATAATACCATTGCTCAAGGTGGTGTATTTATCTACGACTGGCGCAATGATCAAAATATCAACCGCTGGGCGATCAATGCCCAGGGTGCCTGCCCCACGGGCTGGCATATTCCAACGGCTGCGGAATGGGCCGCCGAAACGGGTATAACTAATTTGAGTACCGCTTTCAGCCAGTTAAAACTGACAGCCCCCGGCTATCGTTATGGTGATTTTGACGGCTCCAACAGGGACGGTACGGTAAGATCGGTTGGCAGTTTTGCTTATTACTGGAGTTCATCGGTCTGGCCCTCGGGTGCAGGTTTTTCCAGCTATAAGGATATCTCGTCCAATGACAGTTACTCTGATCTGCTGGGCAGGGCCTACGGTTGTGCCATCCGCTGTATAAAAAATCAATAAGAGCTTACAAATGCTTATACCGGGGGTCAGAAGCTGATCCCCGGTATTTTTTGTCGATACCCCAGGTCACTAATCTTACGGATAATCTTGATTATTTCAAGGTTGAAAAAACGGATTTTTCGGTTTTTTTTCCCCTTGTTCCGGCACCTCCATGTCTCAATTTTATCATGTGAACGCAAGGCTGAAGAATCTATCGGCTGGCTTTTTTCAAATCAAAAATCTAAGGTTATGAGAAAGATCAAAATTTCAAAGACAGGGGTCACTGTGTTTATCTTTTTTTCCATTCATCTTTTCCAATCCTGTCAAAAGGAATCGGCTCCAAAAATGCCCCGAATGCCAAACCAAATCGAATCCACAGTATCTAAATGGTTAAATGATCTCAGGCCCAGCGGCAATGCCGGGAAGATCAAGTGGGTGACTAATTTAAAACAGAGTATTGATTACACGAGGGCTTATAGCCAGGAAGCGGGTGCAGATAAACTGATCGTTGTGCCGTTGAGGGAGGGCTTTGAAAGCAAATTCAATCCAAACAAAGACATGAGCTCCTTTCTTGTTTTGCGGACAACCGGTGCCAATATTATCAAGCGCGCCAACATTGTACTGTTCAAGCCGGGTAACGGCTCAGATGCTTTATCGCCCGCGGCATTCACCAAAATGTACCTCGATGGCGACAAGGTGGTAGACGGAGCTTTCACCCTGCTGGGTACCTGGGACAAGTATTTATTCAATGCTGTTTTCAAAGAAAAGGCGGTATCAACTGTTTCTACTTATGAAAAAAATGTCACTACTAATACAGCAGCGGCCCGAACCGATTGTACCGGCTGGTACCTTGTCACCAGGTATTATGACCAGTACGGCAATTTGACACATACTGACGAGGTATTGGTTTGGATTGACTGCAGTGGCAGTAATTGTTCGCCTGGCGATCCTCTTTGTACCGATGCCAGCGATTCCTCCGATCCTGATAATCCAGGCGGCGGTAGTGGAGGTAATGGTGGCAGCGGTGATGGTACGGATTGTGAGGCTATGGCTGCGGGAATTAATTTCAGATCAACTTCCGAAAAAATCAGAGTGACTATCTGCGGGACTGGCACCAATACCCGAACCAAATGTTATGAGTGGAAGGCATACTATGTAAGTGGCGGCCTCCTCCCGATGTACTTCATGAGTGTAGAAACCGGCGTCCAGGTCTTCAACAGTAAATACTGGGCGTTCAAATCTTTTACTCATAAAGAACTCGTGAAAAGAGGAGTAGAAATACTTTACACCGCTTCGGCATCAAATGTAACGGCCACACCGACGCTGAAAAAATCAGGCGTGACGTATTATAATCTTGCGCAGATGCATCTGTCGTTCCCTGTAAAAGTCTCGTTGATTTGCTCCGAGCTGCCGATTGCTGTAAATGACTACGCAAATACACAGTGTCAATGGTTTGTAAACGAATAAATCAATATAAACTATGCAATTCCTGTCATTAGTAATTTTCTCGGTCTTTGTTTCGGGTTGTATGGCACAGCAAACATCTCCTCAGGCAAAGCGGGCATTGGAGGTCACATCTGTGTTTGACATTCACGATCATGACCTCAACCCCTTTACTATGCGGCGTAAGTTTTTTGTCGTAGAGAAGGGTAGCCTTAACATTTTCAGGATTCCGACATTTGAACTTTTTGGAAAAACTGAGTGGGATGAGTTTGGCGACCTTGTAACTGTGTTCGACAGCGTGGAGTATCATTATTACCATGTCATTTTCGAACCAGGGCAAAACTTTGGCTATACCTGTGACTCCCTCGGCAGAGACTGGAAAAAGATATCGCTTGACTCATTCTGGGCCAGTAATTCTGTGTACAAACTTGATACACTGGTCAACAGTCTGGGCAAGAATGATACACTGGTTTCGTCCAAAACTAGCACAGACGGAACAGAGCTTGTTGAAAGGCATGCCACTTTATCAAAACTCAGTATTACCTATAACGATTCGACGATTGCAGTATACGACCGGAAACTGAATCATTACCGGTTCTCCTTCTCGCGGCGGGCCGACCAGGCCAAACAAAGAAAGCTTCGACGTTTCGAAAAAGTGTTTAATGCTGACCCGGCTGGAGAGTATATGTTTTTAAGGGAAAAGAGGTACTATATATTCGAGATGAAAGAGGTTGACATTCCAAAGCCGGAAATCATGGACAAGCTCGCAAGCATGTACCATGATCTTGAAAAAAATAAACCCGGGCACTAGCCGGAGCAGGAGTTTCGTGTATGCCAGAGATCTGAGTGAGGCTGGAAGTAGGGCGTCGGTAGGCGCCCTACTGTTTTATTAGAATGCCTGTAGAAAGTCTATGTTTGTTTCAAGCGAAGTATCTGCTTGACTACACCTTCTCTCTATCATCGGTCGCTTTGATAAATTCCTCTTTTTTCATATTTTACTACAAACCCCCATTTATGAGCATCCCTGTCGACAGGCCGATCACTATTATACATGCCAGCCCCTGGAAGTTGTATAGAGAGGGCCTGAAAGGCGCATTTGAGAGAAAAGAAGATATTGAAATTATTGGTGAAGCTGCCAGTGGTACCGAATTACTGAGCTTACTCAACCATAGACAACCTGACCTAGTTATAATGGATATCAATATGTCCGAAAATGGTCTTGAAAAGCTTGCCTTGGTCAGAAATCGATTTCCAGAAATTAAAATAATTATTTTAACCATCATTATCGATCCGTCCACAATTTCAAAAGCCTTAGCACTGGGAGTAAATGGTTACCTGACTATTGCTGCGGGATCAGATGAAATTTACGAAGCAATAATCTCAACGTTCAGGAACGGTCTTTATCTCGGGATTGGAGGTCGATACCCTGGTCGCAGTTTTGATTACCTAAATGCAAAAGAGATCAAATTAATAAAACAACTAGCACAAAATGTCAGCCCGCAGGTAATTGCCCTGAATATGGATGTGTCGGTACGGACAGTCGATGCTTTAATCGAAAAACTAATTTATCTGTCCGGAACTTCCAACACCGATGAGTTGATTGCTATGGCCCGAAAAAAAGGATTTATAGAACAACCCAACATGCCATCTGCAAAATTGCCGTTTTGGCGGAAGATTAAGATTTCTCCAAAGTCACTAATTAGATAATATCAGGAATGGCAGTAAAGCAATTTATAATAGTAATCCTACTGGCTATTTCACCAATACTGTCCTTCGCTACAGACTACTATGTAGCTACAACTGCCCTGAATCTAAGAACAGGGCCCGGAACTGAATTTGAAGTTTCCGCAACGGTATTAAAAGATGCCGAAGTCGAATTACTATCACAAGCCGGTAACTGGTACAAAGTAAGTTATGCAGGGAATATTGGCTATGTCCATTCAAAGTATTTGGAATTCTCAAGAACAATCTCCAATCCACAAGTACATGTAAACGAACGAAATTTTAAACCTTACTTAATTGCTGGAATTATCCTGGCCATAATATTCCTTTTATATGTTTTTGAGCGCCAAAAAATAAAACGAAACCAAAATTTGTTAAAAAGCGCCACAGGACTTCATAGGGGCACGAGGTCGGAAAGGGAATTGGTGCTAAAGCTCTTGAAGAACGGGGTGCCTTCACATGCTATTTATCATGATTTGTACCTGCAAACCCGACCGGGTAAATATTCACAGATAGACCTGGTCGTCACTTCCGAGGTCGGAATTATTGTATTTG
Organism: Bacteroidota bacterium; assembly: GCA_023424015.1. Taxonomy (GTDB): domain Bacteria; phylum Bacteroidota; class Bacteroidia; order Chitinophagales; family Chitinophagaceae; genus Terrimonas_B. The sequence goes on from JAFAEM010000003.1 coordinate 46,744, forward strand.
AAGTAAAAGATTTCGCAGGCTGGATTTTTGGGAGTGGGAATCATACACAATGGACACAGGTATTAGCCTATGGAAGAATAAAACATCGCTTTTACAATCCCATCTTGCAAAAACAGCCGGCACATAGAAGAACTTAAAAAAAAACTTATCCGATATAGGAATATCCCGCTCTATTCAGTTGTGGTATTTTATGGTAACTGTGTTCTAAAAAATATCAATTTTGTTCCACAAGGAATACACATTTCAAAATCTGGGAGAGTTTTGGAAGTTATAAATACTATTTTGAAAGAAAATAATCCGATTCAATATACAAGTGAGGAAATTGACAAACAACTAAGAGAAGCAGTAAAAAATGGTGAAAATGTGGAGGTCCAAATTCAGCACCGGGAAAATATAAGGGAGATGTTGGGCAAGCATAAGGTATTTGATTAAAGAAAAATGTATTTAGCCCATGCTAAAGGTAAAACGACCAGGTTCAGGCGTGCATAACTAAAACTCCCCAAATTCCACCATAGGTTTTGCATTAATCTTAAATTTAGATATCGCTATCTTTTGTTACTTTAAAAATGCCTGCTATGATATTGGTACATGATATTTTCGTTTGCAAACCCGGTAATGCCTCGAAAATCGCAAAACTCTTTAAGGAGTGGACCGAAGTTTCGCCTGAGAAAAATACTAATGTATTGACCGACATGACTGGTCAGTGGCACCGCGTTATCGTCGCTTCCACATTTGAAAGTCTCGCCGCCTACGAAGAAGCCATGAAAACCATGGGACAGACTGAAGCAGAAAAAAAGGTGATGGAGAAATTCAAGGATATGAACGAAATGTATGTCTCGGGGAGCAGGGAGATTTTTAAGATGTGGTGATCTTACCTTAAAGTTGTTCATGCCCGGGCCTGTGGCCGTCATCACGAAAGTTGACCACTGGTTGAACTATTTACCTTGATTTCAGATCGTTTGGAAAAAAATAAAATCATCCAAAACAGCTTTCTATGATCAAGCGTATACAAGCCTGCTGCCTGGCTATCCTCATTTGCATTTCAACACTTTCTCAAGGCAACCCTGTACCAGGTAGCAGTTTTAGGGATTGCTCAGACTGTCCTCAGATGATAGTGATCCCTGCAGGAAGTTTTACCATTGGCAGTCCTGAAGATGAATTAGGCCGTTTTAGTGTGGAGGGTCCTATGAAAACGGTAACCATAAAACAATTTGCAGTTGGCAGGTTTAATGTAACGCGTGGACAATGGGCCGCTTTTGTAGCTGCCACAAATCGTGCTGTACCCGGGGGCTGCGCCTGGAGTGGACTTAAAGACTCTACCCTGAAAGACTGGGAGATCCATCCAGATGCTTCCTGGAAAAAACTTGGATTTCCACAAGACGATGATCATCCCGTGGTATGTATTACATGGTTTGATGCGCAGGACTATGTAAACTGGCTTAGCCAAAAAACCGGCGGAACTTACCGGTTACTAACCGAAGCGGAATGGGAATATGCCGCAAGAGCAGGAACAACCACGCCGTATCCATGGGGACCCGTTGCCAGTCATGAAAATGCCAATTACGGATTAGATTCTGGTTTTTTCATAGGTCATGTATCTGGACGCGATCAATGGGAAAAAACTTCTCCCGTAGGCTCGTTCCCACCCAATGCCTTCGGATTATATGATATGCACGGAAATGTTTTGCAGTTTGTAGAAGATTGTTTCTCGGAGTCCTACGAGGACTTACCCACAGATGGCTCAGCATACCGGAAAAATATAAGGTTAAAGATGACCGGCCGATTTTCATTCATGGATGGGTCAAACTCCTGCTCATACCGGATTTGCCGGGGCGGCGACTGGGCCAATCCGCCCGCGATGATCCGCTCGGCTTTTCGCAATTGGGCCCCGGGTCCCGGCGGAGCAACACTCCAAAATTATCGTAGTGCCGGGGTGGGGTTTAGGGTGGCGAAAACATTATAGTGACGTTTCAATCTTCGTTAATATCTGCTATCAGAATTAAGTGTGAGTGAAAAACGGGCACATCGAAAAATACACTACTTATTGTGCTGCCAACAACGGCCGTTGCGTTCCGCTTTTCTCTTACATTGCGTCCCTTTTTTGGTAATAAAAAGACAGCGATCAAGGGTTGGTGCAATCTTATATGTTAAAGCGGTATCTCGACTTGTAGTGTCTCTTATTTCTATCGAGTTAGAATTCCGGTCTTTCCCATTTTCATCATCTTCACGTTGCCAAAAAATAAACGCACCGGCTAAAACTATAATTAGGCCCAAAAAATATACTCCTTCACTTCTAACTCTAAGTCTAATCAATCTCCAAACATGGTTAGACCGTATTAAAGATCCCTTCTTCCTGGCATCGGGTATGACAACATCATCTGTTTCTTTCGATGGCAATTTTTCAACTATCTCATGATCTGCGCCCAATGATTTTTCTATCATATCCGCTTCCAAAGTTTGCACAGCTTGTTTAACGTCACTCAAACCTGGCGTTTTTGATTTACTTAATATGGCGAGTTCGTCGTCATTTAAAATAACATGGGTGCCATAGATATGTGGCCGATACTTAAAATCGATCAGCCAGGCCAGCAGTTCCAGGTTCTTGTCGTCTGTTTTTTCCGTATTACCCTTAAGATAGTTATCAAGTGGTTTAAACTTATCTGTTTCAAAATCACGGATATGATTTAAAAAAGATTTTCCATTTTCGGGCAACCCAAAAAACGCCCTAAGTATTTGTTCATCTTTTCTATTATAGCGCTCTTGATAAACTGTGACACACTCTCTTCGAATCTTCGCAGGTGTCGACTTCGATAGTAACGGGGAGATTTCCTTTTGTGATATTTTCCTTTTATACTCCGCAAGCAATAGGATAGTATAGTCCTGGTGTTCGAGCTGCATAATGAACTGCTACTAACTAAAATACTCAATTGCCTGAATTTTCGGAATGCCACATGAAAAATTAAGGTTTCATTCCCACTCACCATTACGGTTAACCGGAATATCAGGAATCTTCGGAATTATTGGAATCACTTGCTGACCAGGGCTTTAACCTGTATTATGTTCGTGTCATGATCATTTGGTTTACCAGATGATCTGCTGAAGCGGAGATCGGGGTAATGTTAGCCAGCAAGGGAAGTTGCTGACAAAGCCCCGGTCGAAGCTCAAACTTCCCTCATTGTAAGAAGCGCTTCTTATCAAACCAGTCCCACCGGGCCCGCGACCCGCTACGGGCAACTATTCATTAACAATTTAAATTTTAAGACAATGATCGAGTTGATCATATGGGTTTGGACATCCCTATGCCCAAACCCATTTCATACGATAGATAACCATGGGAGCTGTTCCCGGATACATGTATCCTTCTCCACCACTTCAGATACCGGTGGAGAAACGGGCGATCTCCCGCCCCGGCCACCCGTACCCCCGCCGCCCCCACCACCTCCACCACCGAGTGGAAGTTGATCAGTTAAGGAAGGCAGATCATTTTCTGCCTTCCTTTTTCTATTTTAGAGAAAAATCAAGAATTGCGAGGTCTCATTTATCTGTTTTTTATAACAATCACTTTATTGCCTGTTGGATGTGACGAAAAACCAAGTAAGCCTTCATCTGACTATAGCTTTTTTCAATGGGGCGAATACCTGCATTACTACTGGAAACTCGATTCTGCATTTTTGATGTATAACCGTGCCGCCAATACTACGACAGATAGCTTAGAAAAATCCAGGGCATACCATTACATGGGGGCTCTGCAGCGCCAGATGGGAGATCTTTATGGCGCCCAGGAAAGCCTGGCCTCTGCATTGCGTCCGCTCGAAGAAAATAATAAACTACACCGCGATATTATTGCCACGGTTTACAACACCTTAGGTAATACCAGCCTGGATCTAAAACGATATGACGAGGCGATAGCTTTTTATAACGCGGGCCTGGCACAGGCTTCGAAAACTGATACCCTGCTTGAAATCATGAATGGTAAAGCAACCGCCTTTCAAAAAAAAGGAAGTTATGATAAAGCCATCAGTATTTATGACTCTATACTTCTCCTTCAACCACAACAGCAAATGCTAACAGCCAGGGTTATTTCCAATCTTGCCCGGACTAAATGGCTGAGGGACCCGGCTTATGTTCCTCTTGACGAATATCGTTTGGCCCTGAAACTTCGTACTGACAGTCATGACGACCGGGGATTAAATGCCAGCTATGCCCATTTTTCAGAGTACTATTCAGGCATTCGAAAAGATTCGGCTTTATTCTACGCGCAAAAGATGTACGAAAAAGCAAAGGAAATCCAAAGTGCCGATGATATCCTGGAAGCGATGGATAAACTGATCAGGTTGAATAACGACATCGCTTCAAAGGAGAAATGGTACGACGAGTATAAAAGACTGAATGATAGTTTACAGCTTTCAAGAGACACAACCCGGAGCCGGTTTGCATTGATACGAAATGATGTTCAAAAAAGTAAGGCAGATAACCTGGTCTTACAACAGCGTGTCACCATTCAGCGGGTATTGATATATAGCTCGGTCGCTTTAGCCTTAATCGTCATTGCTTTGCTGACAATCTGGTACAATAAACGCAGGAAAAGGATCAAACAGGAGTCTGAAAAAACCATACAGGAAGCCAGGTTAAAGACCTCGCAAAAAGTACACGACGTAGTCGCAAATGGGCTATATACTATTATGAATGAACTGGAACATAGTGAAACGCTGGAAAAAGAACCCCTGATCACGAGGATTGAAAGCTTGTACGAGAAATCGAGAAATATATCTTACGATGAGCCCTTACCCGATAGCACTGAAAATTATGACAAGCAGATCCATGAGCTACTTAACAGATTCTCGAATGACCAAACCAAGGTATACGTGATCGGAAACCAGCAGACATTCTGGGATAAGATAAGTGCAACGCAAAAAAACGAAATCCAGTTAATCCTGGGTGAGATCATAGTCAATATGAATAAACATAGCGGTGCGAGTAGTGTGGTGTTAAGGTTCAAACAGGAGGGAAACATCGGGCATATTCACTATACTGATAACGGTATAGGTTTTCCCCGGGGTTTTGAGTTTGGGAACGGCTTGAAAAATACGGTTAGCCGTATTAAATCGTTGACCGGCGAAGTTAATTTTGGACAAAGCGGGCAGGGTGGCGCTTCCATAACCATCAGTTTTCCGCTCGTATCTGAAAATATATGATTGACAAAGTAATAATTGCAGAAGACCAGGAAAGTTCCAATCTGTCCGTTCAAAAAACGATGGAGGAATTGCATATCAGGCAAAGTGACTATGTCTATTACTGTGATGATGCTTTAAACAAAATAAAGCTCGCCAAAAACGCCGGCCAACCCTATGATGTACTGATCACCGACCTCTACTTCGAAGAAGACGGAACCTCCCAGGCCATACCAGATGGCTTTGAGCTTATCAGGGCCGCAAGGCAGGTTCAGCCTGAACTTATGGTTCTGGTTTTCTCCGCAGAAACCAATCCTGCAAAAATAAAAGCCCTTTACGACGAATATCAAATTGATGGTTATATCCGCAAAGCCAGGCGCGATGTCAGGGAGTTAAAATCCGCATTTGAAGCCATATCTAAACGCCAGCGATACTATTCGAGGACTATGGCGCACAGTGTGAAAAACTCAAACACCTATGAATTCACCGAATTTGACGTGAATATCATTCGTCTACTCGCCCAGGGCAACCAACAAAAGGAAATCGCGGGTCAACTCAACCGAAGCCTTAGCTCGGTTGAAAAAAGCCTGAAAAAGATCCGCGATGAATTCGGGTTTGTAAAAAATGAGCAGTTGGTGCTTTGGTGTAAGGAGAAGGGGATATTGTAAGAGCATTGCACCTTATTTCTCCTCAGGACACTGCCTTCAATATCCGGCAATAGCGATGCACATCCTCCCAACCCTTTACGGTTTGCCGTAAAAAAAATACCATGCTGTCTGTTAGTTTTGAACTGAAGCCTTCCATCAATCAAAATTAACACCATGCTCACTGCACTAAAGCAACAAAAACTGCTACACTCCCTTAAGCTGTACCGTAAGGAATTTTTAGACAGAGGCATTAAGGAGTTAGATGAATCCGGTACCCGGATAATGATCAACCGGTTTCTTTCCGACGTACTTGGATACAAGCAACTGGAAGAAATAAAGACCGAGTACATAATAAAAGGCACATATGCCGATTATGTGATACAGGTCAATACAGACCGGCATTTCCTGGTTGAAGTCAAAGCCCTTTCTTTCCAGCTTTCCGAAAAACATTTACGCCAGGTGGTGAACTATGGCGCTAATGAAGGCATTGAATATGCGTTGCTGACCAATGGCCGGAATTTCGAGTTTTACAAGATACTTTTTGAACAACCTATATCCTCTCGTTTAATATTCTCATTAGACCTCAGTGACATGGCCGGTTTAAAGAATGCAGCCGGCCATCTACAACATTTACACCGGGATAGTGTTGTGAAAAACAAATTCAGGCCGCTTTGGAACAAATGTGAAGCGACTGATCCTTACAACATTGCCGGTATCATTTGTTCAGATGCCGTTTTGAAATGCATCAAAAAAATGATCCGCGATCAATACAGGGAAAAATGTGAAAATGAAACGATTCTCGCCGCGGTGCATAAGATTATTGAGGATAAGATGGATTCGTCATTAGTGAAGTCGTTTAAACCCGCCAGAGTGAGAGCAAAAGTTAAGAAAGAAAAAAGGATCATAGATGATCTTCCGGCAGAAGTCCAACCTTCCGAGCTCCCGGAAACATAATATAGGCTCTTAGTTTATCGTTTTAGGTTTTTTGGGTTAATTGGGTTGTGGCATCAATGACAAGATCTTAAAACGGTGGCTAAATTGCTCAAAATAGCCGGGGAGCCTCTACCGTAACGGTAAGCGGTTTCCCGGCTACTTATAAAAACTTCAGGGATATCACCCTGGAAGATGTGCCGCTCATAAAAGCCGGCATTTTACAAACAGCAAGGGTGGCGGAGCCGACGACGATATGGGGGAAGAAGAAGTGAGAAGAATAATAAGGCTTTAAAGTAACAACAATTTTTACGCATTGAATCCCAGAAGCCCATGCATAGAAGGATAATTGCCATAGAAAAATACTGATATCAGAGTCACCAAACCAAAACAGGAATTCAAATATGTTAGTTAGAGGCCTGAATGGCCTTAGGCCGGATTATCAAAAGCCATCTTCACAGACTCTTCTAACCCAAGAGCTACCCTGTTCTTCAGGATTGGTTTTTTTGGCTGATTTTCGGGGAATATTATTATGATATAGTTCTTGCTTTGTCTAGTTATGATTCTGTAGTATCTTTTTTAATTGTCACTTTCCATAAAGTCTGCAATACTCGGAGGCATGCTTAATTTGTTGCATGGAGGGTAACTCATTTCTCAGAAGTGACTTTCCAATTTCACCAAAAACTGAATAATAAAGTGCTCCCTTTCTATTCGCTAACTCTTTCACAGCCTCAAAAGTTGCCTGAATATCTTTTCCCATCGAAACCGCAGAATTGTATTTCTTTAATATAAATCCGACAGTAGTTTTATATACTTCTGGAGCACTACTAACTGGTAGACGATCTGGTTGTTTAACTAAAATATCATGAAGCAACGCTTTTTCAAATTGGATATGCTTATTCTCAATCGTCTTACTTTGTTTAATAGCAGTTATAATTTCATTGAGTTTTAAAATCTTTGCTTCACTAAAATCGTCAGAAAATGACGCAAGAATCGATTTATAAAAATCTACTCCTCTATCATAAATTGCTGCGGAGGCTAACAAAGGCTCAAAATCAATCAACTCTTCTTTTATGGAGTCCTTCTCCCGTTTTCTTAGCTCTTCAGGTGGTATAGTATAGCGTTTAATTATTGCTTTACTATTGTTGGTATTTATGAAATCTTCAATCTCCTTTGAAGAAATGATATTATACCATAATTCCGGATTCTTTGAGTACTCGCCCAAATCGTCACTTTTACTGTATTTCTTTATCAATTTATTCATCAACTGCATCAGAGCTCTAAAAAAGGACTGAAGATCATCATCCAATTTCTCAGCTTTCCAGATCTTTAAAAGGTCAAAGGCATGAGCCTTCTTGTCGCCAGTTGTAAACGCATACAACACCGATAAGGAGTACGGAACCACCGCAGACCTAATTTGACCCAAAGCCATATTACCAATGCCGTACATTTTTTCAAGGCTTCTAAAGAGGATGATACGGGCAATTAAATCTTCATAAAAACTACGATTTATGATGACTGCCTTTTTGCTTTTTCCTTCTCCAGATATCTCTTCGAGAAACAATCTGAATATTTTTTCTCCTCCTTTTTTTACAGCATAGGGCTTGTCACCCCATGCCTCATAATACTTGGCCATCTCTTCCTTGGTAAATCGCCGTTCTTTAGGAAAATCTCTTTCTATTTGTACTTTTCTACTTGAATTTATACGAACCATTGTCGCATACTCTCCCCTTGCCCTCTCAAAAAACCATTTTTTGCTACTAATTGTAAGAATACTTTCAGAAAGAGATTTAAGCTTAATCAAATGTGGACTACGCGCACGAAGATCAACTTTGGTTACTTTTGATTGAGCATTTGAGTATGTACTTATATTCGAAATTAGTTCATCTAGGGTTTCATCACTTGCATTCCTCGCAACATTAATTTTTGCCATCACTCTTATCTTCCCGATATCCAGCCCTAACTTTTGGGAAAAATAAAGCGTTGCTGTAGTTTGACCACCATTAACAATTTGAAAATCAGACAGAGATTTAATATGGGGTATTTCTTTTATATACTCAAGTTCGCAGTCTGTGGCAGTAATAGTTAACCCATTATTATATGCAATGAACTTTTCTGGCTCTTTGCGTATTGTATCTTGCATACCTTTGTTTACGCCTCTAAGCTGAAGAAAAGATCGAACATTTTTCTCAAGTAACCGGCTGCTGTAACGTTTATATAGCTCCGAGAGTAAAGTGGCAGGTAACGCGCATAAATATGAATCAAAAGTTGATTCGACGGCTGCATGTAGGCAAGGCACTGTCTGCTTGAATGGTGAAGATGTAAAGTCAATTATCAATGGATAGCGGCTACCCTGCGCAATGTGAACATTATAGAGGAAGTTTAGATCAATTAGCCGCTTGATAATTATTATGTCCTTTGTATTTCTTTCATTGTTTCGTGTAAAATTCACTGTTATTGAATCATCATCGAATTCAAATGCTCTGGCTGTGGGTGCTGCTCCCCGTTGTTCAACTGTTGCAGTGGCGGTAATTAGAAAAATCTCAATTACATCCACTTGATCAACAAATGACGAAGCTGCAAGCTGATGAACCAGTACCCACGAAGGACTCCCATCTTGGAGATGATCATCTAGCTGTTTTTTAATTGATTTTTTGAGAAACGCAAGAGCCCGATTAAATTGTCTCTCATATACTGCTTTATGAGAAATCATTAAGTCTTGCTCGCCCAAATCAAAATCCAACGAACTCTCATTTACAATGAACAACTGAAGCCTTTCGCCTGAATCATTCAAGGTATATGCATTTGCTTTGATACTCCCTTTGTCAGCAAGGCAATAAATCTCTGTAACGTCTGTTGTTTCTATATACTTCGTTTCATTCAGCCACGGTAGGCAACTGTCCAAAAAGCCTGAGTCCGACAAATAGCCATCTGAATCTCTACTCTCATCCAAGATTTGCTGACGGTAAGTAAATAGCTCTTTCAATTCCATTAAAATTCAATTCTTTTAATGATAAAATCTTCCAAAAAACTCACTGTAAGGTTATATTTCACTTTACTAATAGCGTCTGGAATCTCAGAAGCTGTTATTCTGGGAAACACAGTGTTATTATTGCATTGATAAAAAGTAATACTCACAGGCTTCCAACAAAGTGAATCATACAATGATACTGTATCCCCTACAAGACCGACTTTGGCCAACGTCTTTAGAAATATCGCTAAGTCAGCTCCACGTTTTGCAATAATTTCTTTCACCTCTGCAATTATTTTAGTTAGATTGACCCCGTCCTGATGACGTAGGACATCAATAACGGCAATTTGCAAATCCTTTCCTGATTCAGGCTGTAACTGAAACTCACTGGAAATTCTCACTGCAATCTGGTCGACATCCTTGGTTTTAACTTCAACAGCTATAGATGAAAACACAAAGTCTTGTGCCCGGTCATAAGGCCCTTGCCATGCTACTAGTATATCATTGGTTTTAGCGGTGTTTAAACTTTTCAAATAATAGCGCAGTGTTATAAGCTCGCCTAATATTCCCTTCACTTGCGAATCGGTAAGCCGAATCAAAAAATTATGATCAAAAAATTGAGCCCATTTTTCGAAACTTTCGATAAAATGATTCGTGTATCTAGAGGGGCTACTCACATCTTTTATTTTGGAGTAGAGAGAAAGTACCAACTCATTGTACAAATCAATATAATGCTCATTGCGTAAGCCTATAAGAATAAAGCGGGTTTCTTCGTGCCATTCTATGCTTAAGTTTTGTAACTCTATTCCTGGACAGTTTACACTTACTCCTGAGGGGACTTGAAGTATTATATAACGGTGTCCTTTCATATCCATGGCGATAAATAAATCCGCCACGCACTCGGGACTAATCCGCAATGATTTATATGGGATTCTACTCGTATACCTTAAGGACTTCCAGCGTTGCTCTAAGTCAGCGACGTTCATAAGGGCTCCTCCGTAATATTTAACATTTCATCGTCAAACTCCTCCGTTTGGGGTTCATCTTCCTCAATATTATATTTCCCACGTACATATTTCCCGCCTATATCAGTTGAAATTGGTGGGAAACCTATTGCATACCCGACAAGAGGGACAGTGATATCGATGTTATGTTGGATTTTGTAGCCCCAAAGATCCGTATCACTTTTAGGTAAAACATGACGTAAGTCCATCAGATATATCACCATTAGGCCCGTATCATCGCTCATTTTCTCCCGATATATACGTTCAGGTTTTGAGAGCCGTTCTGCTTTTTCAACAGCATCCTTTTTATCATCCTCTTTAAACTCATCGATTTTATTGGCCACAAATTGGTTCTCTGCGGCAAGTATTTCAAATTCATCGAGCCATAATGCCATATCCTTACCTGCAGTTAGGATGTTTGCTGATCGGCCAGAACCAGTAAATATTCCCTTATCCAAAAGCTGCTTTCGGTGATGCACCTGCTTGTCTGAAGGGCCTGATCGAACAGACATATTAATATCCCCCGGTAACCCGGACTGACTTGCGGGAACCTTTTCACCCGCGCCAGTTGCTTTTACTGCAATACGCCATTTTCTAAGTTTTTCCTTACCAAGGCAAAGCTTTATAAATGCCCTAATTTGCTCTATTTCTGCACTATAATCATAAAATGTATTCGAACAATCTAAATACTTAAATAGGCCGTCTGCATTTGTATCTGTTATATAAAAGCCGCGATCAGGAAGATATCTCCATGAAAACTCAGTAAAAAGAGATTTAAGCTCGCCCCAAGATTTGCTAATTTTGGTAGCATTTATTTTAAACTCTGTTGTCTGCATTAACGTATCCTGATAGGACCAATTTACTTCTTCTGTATTTTTTAGTATAGACGGCCTAGTGATTTTCAGCACACCTGGGTGAGTTCGTACACGTAAAATGAAATCTTCAGGTGTTTTGCCTAAACGGTGCATCTTTCTAAACTCAAGTTCTAATTCTTCGATAGTACGGGTTGTTGCATTAAATTTTTCAATTGAATCCCAAGATGTAAATAGCTTGCAACAATCGATATAACCGGGGCGATAACCAAACCAACGCCCCATCTGCAACAACGTATCAGCATAGTTTGTATCCCGAATAAAATAGTTAATCGTCAAACCCTCAAGTGTAAATCCACGAGAAAGGCGGTTTCCCCCAATAGCAATAAATTTCTTACCGTTGCCGCTTGTGTCAATAAAGTAAACCAATTTTTCTTTTGTAACGCTATTAATTGCTTTCACTTCTATTCCTTTGGATGCCTCTGGCAGCAATGATTTGATTTCATCAAAGCCAACACGATCTAAAAATTCATCTACATATCCATCTGGAAGATAACTGCGGATATTTTCTATTATTGCCGCATAATATTTATTCCAAGTTCGCTCTAACTTCGCATAAATAGAATCGGGTGAAGATGGGAGTTCTGTAGTAATTTTCTCAATTAAAGAGTTTACTTCAGTTTGAACCAGATCCTTCGTGCGAATTTGCCATTCTGTAAATCTGGATACATGAATTAGCATAGTGTTATGCGCATTATACAACTTTGAACCCGCCATAGCAGGTTTTCTTTTTAGACGAATTGCAATAACTAGTAGGAAACATTCGATGGCTTCTCTTAATGAGTCAGGTAAATTAACGGGAAAACGATCGTCTTTTCGTGGTGATCTCGTTTGCACCAGAGACTCCTCAATCTCTTTTTGAGTTGCTGCTCTAGTTCCATTCATTTCGTCAATTACCTTGACTGGAAATGAGCTAAAATAATCTTCAACCGGTTCTACTAACGGAATCTTTCTGGCATCAGAGTCTGCCATTGTTTCAAAAATCTGCCTTGCACCAATATAATTTGATGGGGGCGATAACAGTTCAATAAAATCATTTGGGAATAAGTTATTAACTTGATTGAAACTTCTAGTTACAATTTCGCCATTACGCTTATAATTTATTACCCATTGCCCTTCTGCTTCCTCATTTCTATCCTGCAAAACATTTGCAAATGGTGTGGCGGTATACCCCAAATAAGTCTTCCGAGAAAAAAGTGCGAGAATGGCTCTGATGTGCCCATTTATTGTACTGGCATATTCCCGACCTTTATGGCCCAAATTATTTAATGAAGCATTATCTGCCTCATCGTCAATTATTAATAACGGGATGTTATGTTGATCACTGTTTTCCGTAAGGTAGTCACTCAGCCAAATTAGAAGATTCTTAAGAACACCAGTATTTTTCTTACATACAAGGAGGTTCTTATGATTTAACGAAAAGCTGGCATCTAATAATTGCCTTTTGAAGTCAGATTTGTGCGATGTAATAGAAAAAACTTGCGGTACATCAGAGTTGCCCTGCACCCCAAATCTGTTTACTTTTCCCACGCCCTTCTTATCCTGTTGATCGGTCAAAATATTTACCACTCCTTCACCAATTACATCAAGCTCAAGTCGAAGTTGAGTTTGACTACGCAGGTCCTCCATAATACCTGAGAGAATTATTATCAAATTATAGCCTGCATCAACCGCTCTATTTATAACTCCATTGAAATTCCCTGTCTTTCCGGACTGAACACTCCCGACTACAAGGCCTTGAGTATAGAACCCGGTAGTTGATTGGGGATCGCCAAGCTTACTTAAAATCCCTTCACTCGATCGGCTAAGTTCTGAAATAACATTTTCGGACCTGCCTTCGCTTCGTAGGTATGTAATATATCGATTGATATAGTCTTTTGGCATACGGCTCCTTCTTTCGTCAGTAAGCCAACTTTGAAAACCCGTTTTTGTGAGAGAACTTGATGGGTCCATATCTACTGGATAGACAGAAGTGTACTCTTTTACAGCAGTCTCATAATATCCTTCCATTGTTCTGACATCAATATTGTTTATTGCAGGTTGCATCATTTTTAGAATTGCGATGATGGAATCTCGTTTCTCCTTAAAAAAAGTCAACGAAATGCCCACTTGATCCTGTGAGTGCATCCTTATTATAAGCTTTATTGCATCAATTACATCTTGTGAGTTCATATGACTATTGTAATAGTGATAAAATGGATGATGGCAATGATTGAGGATCTATTCCCATAGTAGGAATAACGTCATTCAAGACACTGGCCTTATTAATGCCGCTTGACAATAACAAAATAACCGCCTCTCTTAGGTCATTTTCCTCAAGTGCATCTTTTTCAATAAGCGTAGTAAATGTTTCATCGGCATGGACCTTTTTAATTTTATTCACAGACGTCGTGATAATCCTTAAGAATATTTTTAACTGACTTAATTGTTCTTTGGTTAGTGTAGCTTTAAGTGCAAATAGAATAGGGAATTCTTCGTCAATAGCAAGGGATATGCCTTGGCTTGTCGGCACCTTTTTAAATACTGCTTTCATTGGGGACTTAATAGCTGGTCCTCGTTCTGCAAAATTAAAAAACTCCTTCTCGGCTTCGGTTTTTAGCTCACTTACATATCTTATAAACCCGACCCTTTCTCCAAACGGAATAATAATAGATGATTTAGCTACATTAAGATGAAAAAGATGGTCTATGCCATTGCCAATTTCCACCTTTAGACGTGCAAGTTGCAGTCTTGGCGATTTCTTGATAAGGCCATTCCACCCACCAAAAACAATAACTCTGTCGGCTCTGTAGATATACATACCCTCCATGTCCATAAGACTTTTATGGGCCAGAGTCCATTCTGAAATGCCTTTACTTTCCGCAATACTATTATTTGGCAAAACATAACCTTCAAGTTTAAGTTTGTCACCTAATAACGTTTTCTGTCGTATCGATATAGGCCTCGCTTTTACCGGAAATGGGTTGAAGGGTACTAATTGCTCATTATTTAAACGAATTTTTAGTGCTTTTGCCCTTTCCATAAACTTGTGAAAGACCAATTGAAGGTATTCTTTTGTAGTTTCAGTTAACTCCTTTTGGATTATTGCTGATTTATCATTCTTGCTGATATCTGTCTCAAATTTGTATAAACCATGCCAAATAACAATTGTGCTTGGTATAAAGTCATCAAAAGAATTCAAAAATCCTTTGCTTAAATGAAAATAAGTATTTAAGTAATTGTGAATTTCCTCTTCTGAATTAATTATCATCTCCCAGCTACCCGAGTCTTTAAGGTGATTAACGTCCCAGGTTCGACCGGAATACCCTTGGCGGCCACGCTTACTAGAAAGAACAGTAAAACAACGGGTCTGCGCAAATGATGCGGTTTTTAACCCAAGACCAAACCTACCTAAATCCACAGATTCACGATACTCTTCTGGCGATCTACTTGGAAATTGCATATTCTTTTTTAGCTCATCTGGTGTCATTCCGACACCATCATCAGAAATGAAAAGTTGAAATGGTGCTACCTGCGTATCTATCAAAACTTCTATTTGTTTCGCATCAGCACTAATCGAATTATCTATCAAATCAGCAATGGAAGTTTCCAGAGAGTACCCTTGTTCTGAAATTGACTTTATCAAAAATTCAGGGTTGGGTACACACGTTTCGGTATTCATTAATGTTTTAGATTGATGTCTTAATTATTTTTGCAATCGCCTGAGCCATTAAAGGGGGTACAGCATTACCGATTTGCTTAAAGGCAGATGTCCTGTTTCGGCCTTCTTTAACACCTTCAAAATAAAAATCGTCGGGAAACGATTGTAGCCGGGCAGCTTCTCTTACTGTCAGTGACCGATTCTGGTTAATATCTGGATGTATATAATAATGCCCATCTTTTGCTATATGTGCCACTATGGTATGTGAGTACTCAGCATTTGCATCAACAACCTTAAATCGGTCAAAAAAAGAATGTTGATTTGAATGCGTTTTCAGTCTTTTAGGCAATGACGTATAATTTAATCTTTCTCCTTTATGTAGTAACTCAACAGCGATGCGGTAAATTTCCTTATCCTGTCTTGTATGTGGCCGTGCAATATGCTGTGTAAGCGTGTCAATACCATTTCGGATGCAACTTTCAGTCAGATACTTTGTTGAGGACTTAGTATATCTGGAATATTTATCTAATCCCTCGCCGGATTGAATTCGAGGTAAATCGCTTAGTAACTCTTTTACTGTATAATTTGAACTACTTCTTATGGATTCAAGATCAGGTAACGTAATTTCTATATCCTTTCGCAAACCAATAATGACAACTCTCTTTCTGTTCTGCAAGACCCCGAAGTTGTTAGCTTCGAGCGTGAATAATTTTATCTGATACCCCTTCTTATCAAAAAGCCGCTTCATATTCTCTAAATAAACTCCGGAGCCGGCAGATTTCAAGCCCAATACATTCTCAAATACAAACAATTTTGGTTGATATCTCTCAAGATACTTTGCGTATTGTACATAAAGGTAGTTCCTTGAATCACCTTTCATCCCGTCCTCTCGCCTCGCTCTTCCAACTAATGAATAAGCTTGACAAGGCGGACCTCCAATTATTAAATCTACGTTCCGGTCATTCAGTTGAGACGCTATAATTTTATGTATTCGTGAATTGCTATCGCCACCGATTGGAAGATTTATTACACTATTTAAAACCGAAACAGGAACCTCCCGATATAATTCAGCCCTCGTTATTTCATTCTTAAGATATGACAAATAGGCCCCAAACTTATTGTTAGATTTAAGATAGTGGAATGCGGCCCTTGTCCTTAAGGTAAAGCAGGCCGCCTCATCCATCTCTACATGTGCGATAGGTTCAAATCCTGCCTTAATAAATCCCTCTGATAATCCTCCCGCCCCGGCAAAAAGGTCAATAAACGTCATCTTTTTAAGCTAATATTTTAAAGGCCAATTTATTAAGAGTTTTTGTCATTTTGTTCGCTTTTAAATCACATTCCCATAGTATTATCACTTTCCAACCCTCCCTCTTTAGAGTTTTAATGGCTTTCTTATCATTGTATTTGTTACGGGCTATTTTATCCTGCCACCATTGAGTCCGTGTCTGAGGAATTTTAAAATACTTACAATCCTTGTGTCCGTGCCAAAAGCAGCCGTGGATAAAAATTACGACTTTGTACTTTTTCAAGACAATATCAGGGCTGCCTGGATATCTGTTATCATGCACCCTGAAACGGAATCCTCCTGCAAAAAGCGCTTTTCTTACGATAATTTCCGGCTTCGTGTCTTTAGACCGAATGCGGCTCATGTTGAAACTTCTGACATCCCTGGTGTGTACATCGGCCATAAACCCAAATATTTTTGGTTTCAAAAGGTAAGCTCCCCACACAACTTCTTCCTGCATTGTCAATTAATTTTGACCAACAACTACAAATAAACAAAGCGAATAAATTTAGCCAATCATTTCCATTTTAAAAACCTCAACAAATAAGTTTCTGATTAAGAGTACACTTCTTTGATATTTTAAGCGCTATCAATGGATAAGGCCGTCGAAGAATTCGAAATTGAAGGTCATATTTTGTTGCGTTTAGGAAATACGGGAACCCGTAATTTTTTCATAAAAGACAGTACTATCTTGGAAATGTTTCTGCAGACAACAAGCTAAAGGAGGGTTGATTATTGACCAAATGTGGAACTATGATTTCGATAAATCCAACCCCACATCGCCTTTTATAATTGAAAAAATTGTAAAATACAATCGAATGAGAAAGTATCTAACTATAGCAACTATCCTCTTCTTTGCGACTAGCGTAAAATCTCAGACTTGCGAAGAAATAATGAAAACAGTTAAATCTCATGGCTATGGATCAACGTACACGAGCTTTAATAGTGAAGCAATTGCAAAAGTTACTTTTTATCAAATTTCTGTTGATTACAATACATACTATTTTGCCATTGTATGCTTTAAACAACAGTACTCTGGATGTAGAGAATATGTCTATCAAGTAGGACCAAATACAAAATTTAACTACTCGCTTAAATATCTGAGCAGTGCAGGCAAAGCTTTTTGGGAATATATTCATCCATATCGCAAAAATTTGGGCTGCGCACCCGATTTTGACTGACGAGTTTAGATATTACCGATCTTTCAGAACTGTGCCCGTTGATCCTCGTTGTAGCATGAGCAATCTGATGCACAATAATATAAAATCGCCCCAAAATAATAGTTGATGAAGGGAATAAGAAAATGCAATTAATCGAGTAGGAAGGTAGTCATTAGTGGCTATCTGACCTTTCACACCACAGTACGTGCCTTCGCTATACGGCGGTTTGTCAGAATGGTTTTAACTGGTGTTCAGTCTTCCAATAGTAGTAGTTTGCGAATCCTACATACCCGAGCCGGGTAAAATAGTCAATGTTGAGTGTACGGCTCAGTACTGGGTTCTTTGATAATCGGGAGTAGCCTTTACGGCTGTTGTTCCACTCAAAAGCCACTACCCGGTCCGATAACTATTAATTATGAGGGGATAGATGTAACGGCAACATGGAACTCCGGATGGTCGCGCCTCCTTTATTTACCAACCCAGGTAAACTCCGTAGCCGTTCCATTATACCAGCTTCCATCTGAGAATTCACCACAGTTCATTGAATTAGCAATGAACTTGTGGTATTTTTAATCCGTAACCCTGTGAATCATGCATGGCAGCTCCAAAAGGGTTAGAATATTTTTAAATAATAACGTCGCGATGGATATGATCATATACCTGGTTGCCGGATTGCTTATCGGCGCCCTTATCGGATGGCTACTGGGGAAATCGGCAAGCCGTAACGCATGGGAAGCAAAAAACAGGCTGCTTCAACAACAATATAACGAACTCGAAAAGGAGTTTGTGGGTTTTCGTGCCACCCAGGCCGGCCAATTGAGCAACGCACAGCGCCAACTCAGTGAGAAAACAGCCGAGCTGACATCATTGCAACAAGCAACAAAGGAAATACAAGCGCAATTTGCCGACGCAACTTCACAACTCGCCAGCACCAGGGCCGACCTGCGTGCGGCCAATCAGCTCCTGCTGGAAAAACAAAAAGAAGAGGCAGGGCTGAAAGAAGAACTCCGGATGATCAAACAGGAATTGTCTGAAACGGGGCAGCAACTAGCTAGCGAAACCGCCAACAACAAAGCTCTGCAGGAAAAACTCAACACTCAAAAACAGGAAATCGAGGC
This sequence comes from Bacteroidota bacterium, assembly GCA_023424015.1. Taxonomy (GTDB): domain Bacteria; phylum Bacteroidota; class Bacteroidia; order Chitinophagales; family Chitinophagaceae; genus Terrimonas_B. Next base: position 65,545 of record JAFAEM010000003.1, read on the forward strand.
CCTGAACAAAAAGTTCCAACTGGAGTTTGAAAATATCGCAAACCGGATCCTTGAATCGAAAACCGAAAAGTTCACCGAACTCAATAAAACCAACCTGAACCAAATACTGGAACCCCTGGGTAAAAATATTACGGAGTTTAAAACCAAGGTGGATGAAGTGTATCAAAAAGAGTCCAGGGAGCGGTTCTCCCTGGGCGAACGAGTGAAAGAACTCGCAGCGCTGAATCAGCAGATCAGCCAGGAAGCACAAAACCTCACACGTGCATTGAAATCAGAATCCAAGACCCAGGGCGGATGGGGGGAGCTGATCCTGGAAAATATCCTCGAACGATCAGGGCTGGTAAAGAACCGGGAGTATTTTATGGAGCACCAGTTGCACGATGAACAGGGTAATCCTTTGCGGTCGGATGGAGAAGAAAGAAAAATGCGGCCGGATGCGGTGATCAAATACCCTGACAACCGCCATGTGATCATCGACTCCAAAGTATCGCTCAATGCTTTTACAAGAAGCGTTGATGCAGTAGACGACACAGCAAGAATGAATGAGCTGAGTGAACATGTGGCCTGTGTGAAAAGACATGTCCAGCTCCTCAGCTCAAAAGGATATGATGACTACAGCAAAAGCCTGGACTTTGTCATGATGTTCATCCCCAGTGAACCCGCTTATATCGCAGCGCTACAGGCCGATCCGGAACTCTGGAACTATGCCTATGATAGACGGATACTGCTATTAAGTCCAACCAACCTGATCACTTCCCTGAAGCTGATCGCAGACCTTTGGAAACGGGAATACCAAAACCTGAACGCCAACGAAATTGCCGAGCGGGGGGCTAAATTGTATGATAAGTTCGTGGGTTTTATTTCCAACCTGCAGGATGTTGGCGATCACTTACAAAAAGCCCAAAACAAATACGGGGAAGCATACAAACAATTATCTACGGGCAATGATAACCTGGTCGCGCAAGCAACTAAATTGAAAGATCTTGGGCTGAAAACTAAAAAGAGTTTGCCGGAGTAATCCGAACATTTCTAAAACAAAGTGGCCCCATAGTTAGCGTTCCTAAGCATCACGATAATCAAATAAATGATGTTGCCGGAATTAAATTGCCTGCCTTAATTTTTGACGAACAGATCTCGCCGGCCTCGCTGCAACAACATTCATCGCGTTTATTTTTTAAATAAGGACTACTGCAGTTCCAGCAACTGGTCGCCCGTTCGTGGGAGACATGAAAATCCATATCAACAATGATATTCCTTTCCCCGGTAGAAATGGATACTGCTTCAAAACCAGCGCTTCCATCAGTCCGGACATAAAGCTTTCCCAGGTAGCGAAAGCCGGCCTTGCGAATGCCTTTAGACGAGGATCTGTTTTCCGGTGCGTGGATGATCCAGAAACGTTCGGCTTTGGCTCCTTCATACTGAAGGATGTATTGCAAAAGTAAAGGATAGATGCCTCTTCCACGGAATTCCGCCATGGTGCGAAAATTCCAGAGATAGCGATTTCGTAAGGGCAATACAAAGTCGTGTGCCAGTTCGCCAATCCTGGCCCTGCCCCTGGCCATCCAGCCAAAGGCTGCCGGTTGGCCGTTAAAAAATGCGATAAAAGCAAGATTATCGTTGGCCAGCCGCTCAACCACTTCGCCTTTTGTTATTCCACCCATTTGCGACAGTAGCGTAATGTCGGTGCTTTCTTCGATGTGGAGACCCTGGATTTGTTTTAGCGTTGGAACCGGCGATTTAGTTGAAAATGTATAGAGTGACATGGCGAATATTTTCGGTTAAATAGGTTGTGAAGAATGGGAGGAGCAAACATTCCGCTCCTCCCGTTGATCTTTTAACAGCCGCAGCCGCACATACATGCTCCACCCGGACAGACCTCACCGCAGTTACAAATAATATGGTTTGATGATGTGCCGCAGGTGCATTTGTTTGTTGTGTTCATTGCTTTGTTTTTTTTTAAATTTTTTGATAGAATTGACAAGGCAAAACTACATATGCCAGGAGGGGTCACTGTTACACCCTGGAGGGATTGATGTACATAATTCCCGGAATCCCGTCTATTGGGAAGAATGTATCGCCACGCCAATACAAACGGCTGACGGACCAGATTGCTTTTGCATTTCCTCTAAACCTAAACACTAACTTTATCCTACCTATTTAAGCATATGCAAACGCCTAAGGCTTCGATCTATTTAAGTCCAACCCACATGATGCTGGCGTCGCCACAACTGGTTGCCGGCGAGCATCAACATGCTATGATACAGTTTACCTGCTCGTTGGACACTGAGCCGTTTTCTGTTTGGACAGAAGTCGATGGCTGGCTACGAACTAATGGGGTGTTGATTGACAGCAATATTGCGCACAGTGTAAAAGATTTTACCGGCTGGCAGGTCACCATTTGCATTATTCCCGATGCTCGCAAAGGAAAACGGATCCAGGAGAAAGCTTTACAGGGACAAGCCGTGAAATATTTTAAAGCCGAAGCCATTCAGCCCCTGGTAGACACGCTGCAGATTACCCGGCAGCAACTTCTTCCTGACAGTAACGCTTTTCAGGTGTTGACTAATTCAGTTTTTGAGCATTTGCTTGGGGAAGAAGCTTTTCTGCCACCCCTCGACAGCCGGATTATTGCCGCCATCCGTTCCATCGGTCAAAATATACATACCGGCATTTCCGCCGCCGCCCTGGCGGCCGAAGTTCACCTGTCTGAGGATCGCTTTCTACATTTGTTTAAAGAACAAATCGGCGCACCACTGCGGCAATATATACTATGGCAGCGTACGATGGCTGCGATTGAAGCATTTATTAATGGTTTGTCAGCAAAAGAAGCGGCTTATGCAGCCGGTTTCTCCGACCCCGCACATTTTTCCCGCACCTTTATGCAAATGTTCGGCGCCCAACCATCGTCCTACGCCGCGATCAAGCCGCTCTATCATTTTGCCTTCTTCCAGGATATTTAGCTCATTTGACCCCAGCTGAAAACAATAGCCAGTTTATTCAAGCCGACAGCCGTTTTGTTCAATTGCTTACCTGCAGGTTATTGTTACTTTGTTACTGCAAAAAAACAAAAGATGAACACAGCCTACACTTTCCACGTAAAAAATATGGTTTGCCAGCGGTGTATTCTTATTGTAAAAAACATATTGTCTTCTCTGCAAATCGAAGGCAATGTGGCGCTCGGTAAGATCACCATTGCCGAAAAACTGGATATAACCCGGGAACGCAACCTGACAGATGCTCTCCAAAACGTAGCGCTTGAGGTCATCGAAAGCCGGGTAAGCCGCATGATCGAAGGTATCAGGCAGGCTGTACGCGGATACCTGGAATTGGGACTCGATGCACAAAAATTTAAAATGTCCGGCTTTGTATCGTCACGCCTGATGTACGACTTCAGTTACCTAAGCGATTTGTTTTCAAAAGTGGAAGGCATTAGCATAGAACGGTATTTTATACTCCAGCGGATAGAAAAAGTAAAAGAGCTGATGGCTTACGACCAGCTTTCGCTAAGCGAAATTGCCTACGAAACGGGTTTCAGCAGTGTACATCACCTGTCTGCGCAATTCAAAAAAATTACAGGAAGCACACCGTCTCAATACAAAGCGGCTGCCATAAATGGGCGCCAGCCCCTGGATCTTGTTGGCGAATTAAAAAATATATAGTGAAAATGTTACGGAAAGAAAATACAAGGGCGAAAAATACTGATTCGATTAAAATCGTCAAACTTCGCATTCAGGAAATGTATTCAACTCCTCGCGGCTTGGCCAGCATTGCGCCAGAGCAAGTGTTGTATGCAGTTAATGATCGATACATAAACGATGACAGGCATGACATATTTGTTCTGAGTGAAGAAAAATCCGTTATTCAATATGCCAGGGAGGTGAGGCTGAACAAATTAAAAGAATTCCTGGTGTACACTGACTTTTCAACAGGTGATATTTGCCGGCAACTGCATTATTTTTCAGTTAAAGAAATGGAAAAGGATCTTTTAGATCAAACAGGATTGAACCTTTCATTCTATCGAAATCTGAAAAAACAAAAAGAAACCCTTAAGCGAAAGTCAAGTTTCAATAAAATCAATCAGAACGGATGAGCATTTGAAGTACTTCGCACGGTACAGCAAATTGACTTAACCAGACTGATCTATATGATTTTTCGAAAAAAAGGTAAACCAGCTAACTTTAATCAAACATCAAATGAACCAATCGCAGCATATTGCTATTTTAATGGCCGACTTGTCCGGCTATTCTGCACTCACCGAAACACATGGAGCGCTGTCAGCCGCAGACCTCATTGACAAATTTGTAGCAATCGTTAACGATTGCCTTGTTGGCGACAGCAAGTTAACGGAAAGGGTCGGGGATGAAGTGATGATTATTTCATCATCGCCCGACTATTTGCTATCCACGGCTGCCTTAATCATACAACATACTTCAAAAGAAGATAAATTTCTGCGGGTGCATGGCGGCCTGCATTACGGAGAAGTGCTGCAGCGAAATAATAGTTTTTTTGGCTCAACCATCAACCTCACTTCCCGTATTGCCAAAAAAGCTAGTCCCGGCAGTTTTTGGTGTTCGGACGAATTTGAACAGGCACTAACTGATAAGTCGATGTTTACCTTAACGCCAAAAGGTAAGCACCGGTTTAAAAATATCACGGAAGAAAAAGGCATAGCCGAACTGGCCGCCCAGTCTCAACACGCAGTATTCGTTGACCCGATTTGTCAAATGTTGATCTTAAACAGGGCAACCGCAATACAGCACCCCGGGACTGAGGAATTGTACTTTTGCTCTCCGCAATGCCTTGACATTTACAGCTCGGGACATCAACATGGAATTAGCTGATCTTAATCCAGGCGATGAATTAAATGAGGCTTTCCCGGATGGACATTTATCAGCGTGTTTGAAGTGAAAATGGGCGAACCTGATAAGTTTCATTTCATTCGAACCCTTTTCGAAACGGCTTACCCAGGAATAACTGAATTTCATAACCAGATCACCATTAACCTAATAATATGATACCTACGCTTATTGGCATTGGTTCTGGAATTGTACTCATCATACTTTTTCAACTGTTACGATGGTTTGATAAACGCCTTGTCTACGGACTTATTCTTACCGGCATCGGGTTTATCTACGTTGGCTTTACCTGGTCTGACCTCCAGGCCATCCTTATAAGCTCTGTGCAGGCTGTTTTATTCCTAACCCTGGCATATTTTGGGATCAGGAGATCGATTTACCTCCTTGCTGCCGGGTATTTCCTGCATGGCACCTGGGATTTGGTTTATGCGCCTTTTGCACCGCCACATTTGATCCCGCCCGGCTATGACCTGTTTTGTTTATCGATTGATTTTACCATAGGTCTCTATCTTTTGTATTATGCCTATCACAATGCAAAGAAGAAGACATCACATACTCTATCCTATCAGAGTGATCTAAAATAAAAAAAACCGAGTGATGAAATTTTACTGGAGCATGCCCATTACTTTAAGACCCCATTATCAACTTGAATTGGAGGGTTATCAAACCGAAATGGTTAAGGGTGATTTACCGCTTGCCTGGCGGCACCTGGAACGAGCTCATATACTTGGGCAGCCCTGGTTTGTACAGCACACTCATGTTCATTGGCTGATGCTTAAGTTTGGCATTAAAATCAAAAACCGAAAGGAAATCATCGGACAGCTGCCACGGTTACTTGTTGGCGGTGTCAAGTCTTTTGTCGGGAAAATTCCCACTGGAAATACCGGAGGTGCCAATGTGCCGCCGTTGAAAAAAATGGCGATACCCGAGGATCTTGAAATTCTTCTGCGGCCGTATCGAAATCATCAGCCAGCATAGCAGAAACCCCCATGTTGGCCGCAGTACGCCTACTTAAATAAGTTATTGTTTTGAACGAATCTTTTCGCTTCCTCTACCATATATACTGTTTTGCATTTTGGACATAAGAAATAATATTCAAAATAATAAGTCTGATCTGGTTTTAGCTCTTTCTTTTTGGTGGGCTTGAGTATTACTGCGCTACCACATTTCCTACAAGGATCTCCCGCACCTTTTATTTTAATATTGTCTTTTCGATTTTGGAAATCGCTTTTTTCTGTAGGGCTAGTTATTAATGAATTAAATTCAAGTCCTGTGTCATTGAATAAATTCTCTTCATAGACTGTATCCTCTATTAAAGATTTACTGTTTAATGCTAAATTAGCAAGCTCATCGCATCTTTCGTTTTCCGGGTGTCCAATATGCCCTCTTATCCAGTTGAACTTTACTTCCTGTTGATTTGATATAAGAACCAATAGTCGTTCCCATAGGTCACAGTTTGTTGCTTTTTCGGTTTTGGTGCGAAACCAATTGTTTGATTTCCACTTTTCAGCCCAGCCTTTTGTAATTCCATCAATAACATACCTTGAATCACTATAGACATTCACGATCGACTTTGTCTTTAATTGCTCCAGTCCATGAATTATGCCCATTAATTCCATTCGATTGTTTGTCGTTAAACGGAATCCTTGACTAAATTCCTTTTTAGTCCCTTTATAAGACATGATTATGCCAAAACCACCTTTTCCGGGGTTGGGTTCAGCACCTCCATCTGAATAGAGACCAACTTCTGGAATGTCTTCCCATTTCATAAGACTCATATTGCGGCCGACTCATAAATTTACGCAACGCCATAATCAAATTACTGCAATCTTTCTCTAACACCGTTATCGATGCGGCGGATTAAAGATAAAACGCGAACCCCCTAAGTGCATACTGGAACTTTATTGGAACTCTGAACCCAAAGAATGATGAGGTGGAAATCAATTATCCAGGCGATTTAAAAACTGTACCTTCGAAATGAATTAGATCTTTAAAACACTTTTCTCTCCATTTGCTTACAAGCCGCTTGCAAATTAAAAAAGGCCACCGAAGTGACCTTTTCAAATGATTGAATCTCAAGCTCCCCCTGCTGGACTTGAACCAGCGACCCTCTGATTAACAGTCAGAGCGAGTTGTGAGTATGATATTCTTCTTTCCACCTTTTTGGAGACCCTTTAAAATATTACCTAAATTTACCAACTATATCAAAATGATGCATTAGTTGGTATTTATACGCCGGTCCATCCTTAATATCTTTAATAATTTGTTGGCGCTCTTCCTCAGAAGATGAGTAGTAGTATGCATAATATTTTGCCCCACTTTCACTTCCCTTCACAAATACGTCTGTATTATTATTTGCGACAGACTCAAATAACTTAATTAGGTGAGATGGCTGTCCTGTTACCTTATCGAAATGAATAACAGTAAATAAGTATACTCCGGCCGCATTTTCCCTTATTCTAGCCTCAAACAAATTAAATATTCTAAAATCATAAGTTCTGCCGCTTTTACTATCTAGTTGGAAGCGATTGGCAGAATATGGGATAATATATGGTATTAACCCAGTAAGCCGCTTATCACCAAAAACTAATGGATATGCATCCGCTCTAGTCCGTAATGTTTCCACAGCTGAGTCATTTGTTTCTTTCCCACCATGCTTTTCTACTATAGAATCAATAGCATCCGAAACACTTAGTATTAAATAACAAGGTAAGTAACCAATTAACTCAAAAATGGCGATATCATTCCGCAATGTAAGTGAATTACGATGTTGATTAATTTCTGAAATAATTATATCGCAATCCTTATTAAATCCGTAAACTTTCATATCTCTTGTCATAGGCCCACATTTATTTTTTTCCTGGCAAAGAGAAGTTAGTGACAAAATGGTTATCTAAAATAACAAACTAATCGTAGTCCTTGCCCTACATATAAACATAGGCCATGGATAAAATACAGAACTATTTAAGTGCTTAGCTATAGTATCGTTTGACAAATCAATGTAAGCACTTCCATTATGAAAGCTTGCTTCGTAGTCCTTCTTCTTTTTTAGCATATTTCATTTCCCTGGAAATGAATACAATTAAAGAAACGCCGCCAACACGCGAATAAAGGAATTGAATTTTACATCTTGCCAGTTTCCATTTGGCTAATTATCTTGTTCACCTCAGCTTCGGTATTTTTCAATTTTGCTTGACAAAAAGTTATCAACTCAGAAGCCCTCTTCACTTTTTTGGCCAATACATCAACAGATACCGTCTCATTCTCAATTTCTCTTGCAATTTGTGCTAACTCATTGTAGGCTGACTCATAGGTTAAATTCGCTTCCATTATGATCTGATTTTGATTTAACGATGGTTTTGATTGATTTCTCCGAAAGGATCACTTCCATCTCTGAACCAGCCTTAAACACATCAGGATTGCTTGTTACTGCTCCATTGTGCTTTACAATAGCAAATCCTTTCTTCAAAATATTTTTTGGGGACATCATGTTAATCACAGAAACAAAATGTCCCAAATAGCCCCTTTGGTTACGCAGGTAGGATGTTTTGAAAGAAATAATATTGTTCAGCGTGTTGGAAAGATCGTTTGACCTATTGCCTGTAATGATCCTGGGTTTTGAAATTAATGTGGATGCAATAAAAGACAGGCTGCTCTTTTTATCAGCCAAAAGAGTCTTGGTTTTGTTAATGACAATTTGGTTGTTACTCACCAGCGCATCTTTGAAGTCATTTAGAAATGTGCGGGACTTGTTAATAATAGACGTATTCAAAGTAGTTAACCTCTGATAGTGGGTAGAAAAGGTCTGCTGGGACTTTATGATGATACTTTTCTGAAAGTTAAGAATAGCATCTTCAAATTGCTTATTGTGTGCTATGATAAACTCCGCTGCCTTTGTCGGAGTTTTAGTTTGGGTGTGAGCCATAAGATCAACAATTGTCTCATTTTTTTGATGCCCGATACCTGTAATGACAGGAATTGGGAAACGAGCTATCGCCAAGCCAATTTTGTAGTTATCAAAAATGAGAAAATCAGTTTGAGCTCCGCCTCCTCGATTTACCACGACAACGTCGTATTTGATATTTGATTTAAAGACGTCAATTAATCTTTCTAAGAATTGTTGAGCATTGGCCTCATTTTGTACAACTGTATGGTAGTCGTCAATATGAAATTTGTAACCATAAGGGTTATTCAATAGAGTGTGCTTGAAATCTTCGTTGCCGGCGGAGGTTTTGGAGGCTACAACTGCTATCCGCTGTATAACAGTTGGTAAAGGAAGTTTTCCATTACGTGTCACATACCTGTCGCCGACTTTAGTAATTACACCTGGATTTTTGGCAACCAAGCTAGCAAGAGTGGCTTGTCTTTGTTGCTCTAATGCGCCTATAGTATAATTCTTATCTATATCCTGAACATCTAAAGAAAGACCAAACTCAATGTGATAATTAACTTTGACCCGAACCAAAACGCTTATGTTATTTGTAAACCTTTGAGCTGTGACCCTCTCAAATTCTTTAATTTTCAATGAACCAGCTCCCCATGCTTTACCAGCAATTTTAGCCACTAACTTATTTGAACCGTCTGCCTTTTCAACAAGGGCAAAATAATGGTAATTCGTCTTCTCTTTAAAACTATGATCTGTCACGTCTGCAATCACCCAAAAGGTAAGCTCCTTGAAATTGTTTTCAATGACTGCTTGAACCTTTTTAGTGAGTTCAGATAATTTAATATGTTCAATTACATTAGGCAACTCGTTTACGAGAAATTTACTTTTGGTAATGAGTTTACAATATCCACAGTCTGTACACTTACATTGATAACACTTAATAGCAAGTCCAGAATATACCGTGGTTGATTGTGTTCTGTAGCCCAATCGTTGGGGTTATTCGTGGTACCGCTGTCTTTGTGTGTAGTTACCTGGTAACGTTCCATGATCCATTCAATGGCACTTTTTCCGTTTACCACGTAGTCATAAGCATATCTTTCTGTACTTTTCTAGGATGGTATTAAAATTCATAGTTCAGGTGGATTCTCTTTAGAAATCTTGGTGCTAAAATACTGCTTAAGGTTAAACAAAACAGGTCCCGGTTTAAATCAATTTGTCAATTATCGATTCAAACCATATTAAATAGAATTACGACATAGGTGACTTAGGGTTAGTTAGCGCCATTTGGGGCTAATTAGCGCTAGAAATTTGATTTGGAAATGAACTCAGAAAGTAGTTATTATTGTAAAAGATTTTAATGCAACAGTAGGGGATATTTTATCCCCTTTATTTTTTTATAAACTACATGCCTATGTTTCAAGATTTATCAAAGTTTAAAGAATTAGGATTTTCCGGGTTCAAAACAGTTGAACAACTATGGAATGGTTTGTCAGACCTTCCTAATGAACGGGGTATCTATATTATCTTAAACCCCGACTGTACTATGAAACAATTTATGGTAAAGGGTGTAGGCGGATATTTTAAAGATAAAGATCCAAACATAAGCTTGAGTGATTTAAACTCAAAATGGGTCGATGGCTGTAGCATATTGTATATAGGGCAAGCTGGCGGAAATGGTTCATCCGCGACTTTAAGAAAAAGGATTAAACAATATTTGAATTTTGGCCAGGGTAAACCAGTTGGACATTATGGCGGAAGATTGATCTGGCAACTCGCTCACTATAAAAACTTAATCGTGGCGTGGAAGATAACCCCAAACTCTGATCCCAGGGAAGAGGAGAAGCTGCTTATGAAAGATTTCTACAATTTTTATGGAAGATTACCTTTCGCTAACCTAACTTTTTAAAAGTTAATTCATTCGACGATAATAATATAATTCGTGATAAGGTAGCCGGTCAGAAACTTTAAAGACGTTCCGATCGACTACCTTTTAAGAGCCACAAATTACAAGAGACCCTCGTCCAACATCGACATGTAAGTCATAGGGGAAATTATCAGGTGATCCACAACCGAGATATCAAAAAGCCTGGCACCTTCCACGATTTTCCTTGTCAACTTGATATCCTCCCTGCTGGGCTTGAGGCATCCAGAAGGATGATTGTGACACAGGGCAATTCCTGTAGCATTAGCCTTTAAAGCGGTACCGAATATTACCCTGGGATCAGCAACGGTAGCTGTCGTTCCGCCCGTTGAGATATTAACCAGCCCCAGGACATGGTTTGCCCGTGTTAGTAGCAAAACTTTGAACTGCTCCACATATTGAATAAGGTCAGGGTCCCAGCTATTTCTAAAAATCTGGTACAAGTCACGGGATTCCCTAATCCTTGGGGTTTTTGTCAGGTCTGACTTTGGGTGGTATGAGATCCTTATCTCAGCGACAGTTGAAATGATTTTCATACGCGTGAAATTTTAAAGCCTGGCTTTGCGACCAGGCTTGTTGATTAATTTAGATACCAGGAGGTGGATTTGTTGTCCAGCACCATCTTCAGCTCATGGGTAAACTGAAAGGCATTTACCGACCTGTCCAGAAACGTATCGATATACGAGGACTTATTGGCGGAGGTGAACAGGTTGAACAAGCGCCATAGGTTTATATTTCCCGCCGAATCTCTACAGAAGGAGTTATCACGGTAAAAGTCCTTTACCACCATGCCAAGTTGAGTATCGCTCAGCAGTAAGGGTGTCACCTTGCTTTTCGACCCATTGGGGAGGTGATTGTACATCCTGCATCTACCAACCAGGTGGGCAAACTGACTCTCTGTTAAACAGTAATCATTCAACTCGCGTAGCGTGTGGATATTGAAGCTGGCATTGTAGCCCTCGATTAGTGTCCTGATCCCAGCCCTTAGCTGGCCGATACTGTTTACTTTCAGGTTTCCCATGTAGCCATCTGTCGAAACGCATAGGTTGGTGCATACCGAGTTCTTAAAGCCTATAAAAACCTTGAAGTGTTCATCCGATCCCTTTTTGTTATAGAGATTATCGAGGCTATAGGATTTAACTCCCCCAACCACCAAGGAGAGCCGCTGGCCGTCGATTTCATCATAAACCGAGGCGATCTCAACTATGAAAGCCATCCTTTCAAAATAGAGGGTTTTTTCAGCCTCCAGGAGCTCTTTAGCGGGCTTGTCTTTGGCTGATGGCACTCTTCCCTTAATAGGGTGTGATAGCCTCACAGCGGGCTTTAAAATCGTTTCCAGTGGGTATATCTCACTGATCACGTCCCTTGTAACATCAATGAAGTCGGAATGGGATATCGTCGGCTCATTGTCCTTGATAAAAACAGGTATAACATGCCTGCTTTTGATCTCTTCAAGGCTACTCTCAATAGTATTGGCGCCAATAAACGGTTTGGCTGTTGAGACCGCGTCGACACCTTCGACGATTTCCTCGAAGAGAGGTTCCTGGTCATTCAAAATTGTTTCCATTTGGAGAAATGTTTTGAGTTAGAAAATTGGTTTCCTGAGCTGCTTTGAGGGTTTCCTTCCTACGTACGAAAGAATCCATGTACCGGCCCTGTTGGTGAGGATTTTCGATATACAGCTTTTTCAGCTCTTCATAGCTGCTGCACTCATTGATCCTGCGTTCAAAAAGATCAATTACCTCCGCTCCCTGTTGGCACCAGGCTAGTATCTGTTCGCCGGTGGCCGAGGTTATCTTGAACTCTGGCTTATCCATGAACAAACCTGTACGGTCTTTGGAGGCAGTGGCGAGGTGGTTAATGTTCAAATCGAAAACCGTAGTCATCTCGTAGTCAGTTCCCTCACGGGTTACAGCCTTCAGCCCTACTTTTTCAGGTACCTGCTTTCCGTTCTTTTCATTCAGAATATAGTCCTGCTTACTTCGAATGGTGGCTATCACGTGACAGCGGGATTGAAGAATAGATTGAAGGAAAGCGTTATGCCTGGGTGTGAGCTTACCCCAATTGGTGAAAGAATTCCCAGCCATACCAGCGTGGGTTTCGATGATACCACCAGGTCCCTCCCATTCATGGGAAATGCTGTCAATGATGATCACTTCCATCCCTGAGGATTCACAAAGCCCAATGGCTTCAACGTATCGTTCAGGCGAAAAGGGAGAGTTTAGGTTAAGGACATTGAAGCTTCCAAGATGCGAATACAGTTCGGAAGAGTGGTTCTCGGTGTCGATCAAGGCGATCTTGTCCCAGCTTTTACAAAGTCCAATAGCGATCAGGAGAGCTGAGAACGTCTTCCCGCTACCCGATGGGCCTTGTAAAGCCAGGCGAATTCTGGACTTTTGTCGACTTGCTTTTCGTAGTTCCATAATCTGGAGTTTTAGGTTGAAAAACTTAGTTATCCAGATTAAGAAGGCTTCGGAAATAACTATCATTGTTCCTTTTGCCCACTGGGATGAACAACCCCGAGCCCGGTAGGGCGAGGACGCGAACTAGCTTATTTTATCCTCAACCTAAATCGATAAGGTTCCATATAGCTATTTTATGGAGCTTGGATTGTTAATGAAAGGGGTGGGGTGCGTCGACACGAAAATATATGGCCGGGCACTTGGGGGGGTACCATTTGTCTAAACGCGCATCTACAGGCTTTTTCTAATCAAAAATTTTATAGAAAAAATAGAAAATTTTGGGATTTTAGACTGTCTGAAATTTCGACTTTTTACCGACTTAAAGCAGGTCGCCCTTCAAAGAATTAATCTAAATGTATCCCTTATCATTTTTTATTCAAATCGAATTCGATTTCAGTATAGCAGTAAATAGAATAACTAGCTTTGAAATTTAACGACAGATTTTTATCTTTAGTAAGCACCCTGGCGTGGTATTGCAACAATGAAAGTCTATATTGAAGACATATTCCCCAAAATTCAACGATTCAGTAAAAAACTAAATCAACTAACAGCGCTAACTGGTCATCATTGGGTTTCGTTAGATGATATCAATACGGCTAAGTTGGTTTTTATATTCCGAACCAATAAAGAAGTCTTATTCTCTGAAGATGGACTAGTCGAAAAAGGCTATTGGGAGTATTTAGGATACGACTCAATACTTTTAGAGCGACAAGGGAATAAGTATCTATTTAAACATGCTTTTATTGACGAAGATGTACTTGCCTTAAAATTGGATGGATCAACCGGATACGCCGTCTTCATTAATGAAACAAGGTTTGGTAGAGAAATAAATTCTATAGAGGACGTAGTGTCCTTTTTACAACAAAAATACTTAAAGAATAAAACACCTAAGTCCGACTCAGTAGTAAAAGAGGCAAAGAATGAGAAAGCTGAAACCGTAAGTGAGCCAAATATTTTACAAACGCCACATTTTAATGAGTCGGAGCCCAATGCCAGTTACGATGTGTTTAACGGTAAATACTTCATCATAAACATTAGGTTCGTTGATGGCCGTCATGGCGTTATATACTTAGGAGGAAAATCGAAGAGATACTTTCTTCAATATGGATTTAATGGTATTCAATATTTTGAAACAAAACAACAATGTATTGACCAACTGTATAAACAGCTCTACCACAGTCCATAATATCGTTAGCGCATTGAAAAATAATTTCAACTTCTTTGATTAAAAGTATGCTATAAGATTGTATAGCGACAAAACGCGGCTATTGGGGACTGGATATTTCAATTATAGTATTAAATACTTGATACATAAAAATTAGACAATGGAAAGCTTTTTAACTGGTGACATATGGAAAGAAGTAAATAAATATTTGACGAGACGGGGGAAAAAAATTGCTTGTATCGCTTATGTTACTTCAGACAAATTAAAACTAACGAAAGGGGATATTTTAATTTGTGACGCTTCAACCTTTTCAGTAAGATTTGGGCAAACATCCGCTAAAACTATTGCGTCTTATTTTAACAGAGGCGTTAAAGTCTTTTCCAATCAGCAGTTACATTCTAAAATTTTATTGACGGATACATTTTTAGTAATTGGTTCTGCAAACCTTTCAAAAAGTAGTGCTGAAAAGCTTACAGAGTCTTCAATTATCACAGATAGTGATATTCTAATTTCCCAGGCTAAAGCTTTTTGTCACAATTTGACAGAGGAATCATCTATGTTAGAAGAAAGTGCCATTCAAGCATTACTTAAAATAGAGGTTGTAAAACAGCCCAAAAAACCTGTAGTTAAATCAAAAATAAGACAGAAGAAATTCGGAAATAGATATTGGTTTGTTTACGTCTATCCTTTGAAAGATAGGACCTATGAAAAAATCAGAAACTCTGTAGAGAAGACAACAACATCAATTTCAAAATTGACGAAAATCGACGAAGATGATATTGGCTTTTTAAGGTGGAAGATCAAGTCAAAATTTAGTAAAACAGCTAAAGAAGGTGATCAAATCATTCTAAAGTTCAATAATTCAGGCGGTACTCGTAGCTTTATTTACCCACCCTCGACAATCTTAAAAAAAGAAGTAGTTGATGGATTTAGTTATTTCTATCACGACATTCGAAACTCGGAAGAAAGAAAAGTTTCTTGGACAATGTTTAAAGCATTCTTAAAGACAAATACGTTAGAAAATAGATTTACAACGAGGAGTAAAAATATTTTGGAGAATGATATTGTGAAATTAAAGCCACTTTGGAAAACACAACAGAAGCCATAAGTATTTCGAGGAACCTGAGCCCAAGAACACGCGTTTGGCTCAATGTCGGCCATTAAAATCATTTCCTGACCGCCTATAATTCTAATTAGCTTCCGTATCTTGTCCAAACTGACATGGGGCTGGTCGCCAATGGCCAAGTCCTGAATTTAACACTTACTTCAATGTCGACAAAATGAAGATTTTTAGTCTTATGCTGCTGTGCTCAATTTCAGCCTTGGCGCATGCGCAAAAATTAGGTTATAAGTCTATCCAAATAGGTGTAAGTGTTTATGATTCATCGATAACGGCTCAATTTAAGGAGGAATCTAAGGGTACTGACGGAGTTATACTGCTTAGCTGTAAACAGACTCAATATGTTTGTGATGAAAAAGTAGAGATAATAGCTGTTGTTATTGACTCAGTCTCAGTAATAAAAAAAGTTGAACTCTATACTTATGAGGAAGTCTATCGCGATATTGACCATTTCCAGGAAAAATTTAAGAATTTTTCAAGCTGTGTAGTCAATACAATAGGAAAAGCCCACCTATTTGACACCGGTAAAGATCGAAAAGATGGTCGCATGCGAACTGTGTGGTTGTTTCCTGAACTAAAGGCTATGTTTTTAATGTATACTTCAGATCTATCGATAGTGGATAGAAATAAAAAGAGAAGCTTTAGGTTGGTTTGGGCTGCATATAATCCCGAAGGGCCAAAGACAATGTGGTAAGGCATAAGGCACGAAAGTGATAGGGAGAGCTAATATCGAGTTTGGAAGACCCTGAAAAAGCTATAGTTCTTCAATCAACCTTCTGCAATAAATACATACAATTGTGAAGAAACCAATACCGAAATAAAGTGATATGATTGTTCCAGTTAAAAATTTTATAGAAACAGTTGACCTAACTCCAAAGGACGCATTGCTACCTCTATTCGAATGCATTGTAAATTCAATAATAAGCTTGATGCAGTCCGACCAACCAAATAAAGAAATTCAAATCAAAATTAAAAGAGGAGACTTTCCATTACAAACAAGGCTTGACAACATTAGGACAATTCATTCAATTGTTATATCGGATAATGGGCTTGGTTTCAATGAGAAAAACTATAAGTCTTTTGAAACACCACTTTCAAATACTTATCGGGAAGAATTTGGGTGCAAAGGTATCGGCAGATTTACAGTTTTAGCTGCATTTAAGTCAATCTACGTGCGAAGTAATTATAATGACAATGGAGTTTGGAAATATCGAGAATTTAAATGTGATGCCGAAAATGAAGTAACTCCAATTAAGCTCGAAAATTCAATTGAAGAAGTATTTCGAACAAATATTGAACTCTGTGAGTGTTTTAACCCAATTGTAAAAGATAGAACAGCCTTGAGTATCGCAGAAATCTCTCGAGAAATTATGCAACACTGTTTGATTTATTATCTAAGTGGGAAATTACCAACAATAAGAATTTTCGAAGCTGACGATAGTGAAGGCGAAGTTATAAACGAGTTATTTGAAAGAATATCTAAAGAACATGAAAGAGATTTCTCCGTTGACAATAATTCATTTAAGGCATATATAACTAAGACAGCGAGAGAAGGAAACAGGAAGAACCATTATGTTTATTATTGCGCTAATTCAAGAGTCGTTGGCCTGCCTAAAAACATTGGTAAATTTAACAGCTTATTCAGTTATCCGCTTATTCAAAACGGACAGATATTTTTTCTTGATGTTTATGTTGTTTCAGAGTATTTGAATAAGTACGTTTTTAAGATAAGAAATGGCTTTTCCATACCAGCAGAAAAAGAGAATAAGCTTTTTGAATATTCAGATCTAATCTCTTTTGAAGAAATCGAGGAAGAATTAGTAAAAATATTGGAGCATGAGTATGAGCCCCATGTGAAAGAGGCTAAGCAAAAAAGTGAAAAGGAAATTCAAACATATATAGCTGAGAAAGCTCCTCGATACAGGAGTTTGGCTCAAAACTCCGAATTATTAAAATCCATACCGCCAAATCTAACTGAGGACAAATTGGAAGAACAGCTTTACAGAATATCCTTTAATGCAAGGAAATCAGTTGAAAAGAACTTACAGGATTTCATTGACAATAGACAAATCAACGAAGACTCAATTCAGAAAATCAAAAAGGACATTCAAGAAAAAACTGCTTACGACATTGATTGTTTAGCCGACTATATGATGAGGCGTAAGGCAATTATTGAATTGTTTGATAAATTTTTGGAAGCTGATATACAAGGGAATTATAAATTGGAATGTGACATTCATAACCTGATTTTCCCAATGGGCTTCACAAACGATGAAGTTAGCTATGAAAATAACAACCTATGGCTATTGGATGAGCGTTTTCTAACTTATAAATTTGTTGCTTCTGACAAATCAATCACTTCGATAAGTCAAAAGAAGAGTAGTAAAGAACCCGATTTGATAATGTTGAGTGAAAACCCACAGATGTTTGATAACCCAATAAGTTTTGGCGACAAAAGCAGCGGTGAATTAAATTCCATGGTAATTTTTGAATTCAAGCGACCTGGAGAAACCGCTCATCAAAAATACAAAGGCAATTACCGATGGGAGTTTTCAGAATTAATTGAACCTTACTTTGACGACTTTCTGTATTCATCAGACAAAAAAAACTATAAGGGGAAACATGTAGTTATCAAAAACGAAACTCCTAAGTTCGGATTTGTAATCATTGATGTCCTACCTCCACTTCTTGAGCAGTATAACCTTGACAGTGGATGGCAGAAAACCCCTTTTGGAACATTTTACAAGATGAAATCCGGGAAAAATTTGCATATTGAAGTGATGACATTTAGCAAACTCATAGAGTATGCTAGGAGCAGGCACATGCCATTTTTTGATAAACTATTCGGTAAATCAAACTGATTACATGGTTTTTTAACGATTTGAGGATATTGATGTCACGTATGCCACAGTAGAAAAATAACAAGGGTGTCATTCTTTTGAAGAATTGGCGACTCTCGTTGGAGTCAAAAAGCTTGAAGGAATCTAAATATTTTATGTACGGTACAAGATATATAAGAATAACATATCATAACTGAATTACAGCCGTTTATAACTCAGATGGCGGAAAATTGTTCCTTGATCGAGAGAAATACTGTTCAACTTTGGTATATTGTTTACGAAACGCAATACGGACGCCAGTCATTGCACTAGGCGGAAGGACATAGTAGGCAATTAAAAAAGCCCACACAATGGCAGACATTAACGAAGTTCTGGGTGACATTGTCACAATGGTTAAAGTAGCCAATATGTCAGATACAGAATTGGCAGCATTGGGTGCATTTCTTTTTGGTGTTGCTAGTAAAATTGTAATGACAGAGGGTCAAAAACCATCACATCTAAAGGAATCGATAACAAGTGTTTTGCAGCAAAAGTTGAATTTTACAGAGGGGCAAGCAGCGCAACTATTTGTTGATTATCTCAGATCAAGTAAACCAGGATACAACCAAGCTTTATATGGCATTATTGAGGATGGACAAAAGGCTTCTCGACAATATATGGCTGGTGACAAGGAAGGAGTAATGACAAATTTGGTGTCCAAAATCATGTTTGCAAAAATGTTCTCACAGCTTATTCCTGTTCCCAAAAAAGAAGCTTCAACATTTACATTTGATACAGTTCTAAAAAAATGTCCGCTCGAAGAAAATAGTATAAACCATTTCTATAAGATATTTGGTGTTATTACTGCCGATATTAGAAAAATATTCTCAGAAATTGGCGGAATAAAACTACCGGAGAAAGCAGTTTCTGATTTTTGTCAACTACTTTTTTATAAGACAATAGGCATCGAACATACCATCAATAAGAGACCAACTTATAGAATGTCATCATCATTTATTGACAAATATTTCGGCGATCAAATTTCTGCATTACGACATCATATAGAGACTTTTGCAATGTACAGCATGACAAGAGGAGTTCCTAAGAATGAAATGGTATTTTATCTCATTAACCTTTATCATGAGGCTGTGCATTCAAAGCATTTCAAAGGGCAAATATTTGAAATGTACGACGATTAAATCTCTCTATAAAAGTAGTACAGAGTAAACGAAGACTGAAAAATTAAGACCGGGTGTTGTATAGTTTCTGGCCCAGAATGCACTTGGGAAACTATTTCGGAAGTTTTACTAGATAAAGAAAGCCACTATGAACTTACGATAAGGCTCTATAGATGACAGGCAACCCTGAATCGTGAACTGAGGCTTAAATAGCTTATCTGGAATTAATACTGTCTACGCCATCTTCAAGCCCCAGTTGTCAGTCAAAAATATAACCGCGATTTTATGAGTTATCAAGCTTTATAATAGGAGATTTACGTAAAGGTATTTCCTCCGCACAAAAGGGATCATGCAACTTCAGCTTGGCGAAAAAACTGAAGCGTTAACATGCCTAAAGAATGCTGAAAGGCATGGAGACCTGAATGCCCGGTCATTAATCCAAAAATATCTGACTTGATAATAAAACTCAGTAACAGGCATTTTCTAAAAGACCCCACCAAATGTGAACTAACTAATAAACTTAAAAAGACATTCTGACTGACTAACACCAGTAGCCAGGATCTATTGAGGTTCAAAAGTCCGCTAGACAGCCTAGACCTTGTGTGATGCTGCATTTACGCTATTCTCCCATTTCCGCTTTTTTTCCCAATACGTTCAAGAAGATTGATTTAGACAAATTGTTTTATTATTTTGTGTAGCGGATAATAGCGTAAATACAGCTATTACCAGCAATTATTCCCTACGCTTATGAGTATCAATAAGTCTCAAACAATCATTATTATAACACTGCTTAGCTTAACACTCCTTTCGTGTAATTCGAAGAGAGTTTTTCTTGATTATAATCTCGGTATGTCATCTGAAAATTTTTACAACAAAACGGATGAACTGTACTCAAAGAGCAAAATCCGAAAATCTGAACAAATTGGTCCAGTCTTTTATGTTTACACCTTTGACTGTCCAGACGGGGACAAGGCATTCGTTCGTTATTCACCAGATTTCACACATAAAACCCTGACCTCCCTTCGGATTGATTTTGGGAAATATGGTTCGGGATATCAATATTTTTACAATGACCCCTTCAAGAATGAGGAAGAAGAAAAAAACATTCTTGCTGTGCTGACTATGTATAAGGACAAATACGGCGAGCCAAGTGAGGCGACAGTTCAACAGCCTTATTACGGAGACAGCAAAGAAATAAAAGTATATAGATGGACTAAATCCGAATTCATCATTGACTTTTATCCAGGGGAAAAAAGATATACTGATGCAGGAAGTAAAAACATAGGTGCATATATTAAATATGAAGTCAGCGACGGTCAGAAGGAAGAAATTAACCATAATAAATCAAGAGAAAGTTCAACAGACATCTAAAACGGAACTACTGGTAACAGTGCATTGGCTATATGGCGGGGTGACGTATATATTTTCAGCTATTTCTCGCTAATCAGCTTCAGTTTCGATAGACGAATAAGGCCGAGCAACAGAATAAACAATGAGCTTTTGTATCTTTAATCAGCAGCGACACCGGGCAGACGTAACACAGAATACCGCCACATCGCCAATGCTTTAACGTTAGCGGCAACCCTTAACGACATCAACTTTGAACATTAACATCGAATGACAGCACCAAAAGTCTCTGACGAATTAGAAAAGTTTAAGGAATATCTCAGAAAAGAGAATAATGAGGATGCAAAGCGACCCTTACTTTATCCACTATTTCACAAACTGTTCAAAGAGAAGTTTAAAATAGAAAGTGATGCTCATGGCGCCGATGTTTATATAGAAGGTCAATTATTGGTCGAGAGCAAAACAGATATCTCCCAATGGCTTGAAGGTTTTTATCAGGCACTTCACTATCATAGAAGGTTTGGTTTAGCGTACAATACTATCATGGTTGTTGCCAACAAGTTCATTGGAATATGGAAGGTCAATAAGCTGCCTGAAGCCGTCGTAGTTTTTGAGCGTAGTTCAGATATTAATAAAGCTCCGAACGCCGTTGGTAAAGAAAATGCTCGTAGAACCCAGAAACCGTTGAAGGTCGAAATCAAAGAATCTGCCTTTTATTGGCTTGAACCCAAAGATTTGGAAGGCGACATTTTTGCAGGTGCAAAAAATCTTACAACAGAGTCTTTTGAAGTACTAAAAATCCTTAGAAATCTCGATAGCGATAGGCTTCAGATAAATACACACAACTTTATAGCTGCCATTGAAAGGATGAAACCTTTTTTTGATCATCCCATTGATGCAGTTCATGCTTTTTATACTATAGTTGCCTACTGGGCAGATATTTCTTGCCTAGCTGTGATTGATGATGTCGCCAACGAAGTAAGAGTAGTTGGATTTAAGGGACACAAACTCAGTCCTCCTGTAAAAGTTCATCCAAGAAAAATCAATGACTTTAAGAAATTCATCGAAACGCAGTATATTTTTACTAACGAGGGTAGCGGCCTTACCGTTGATTATTATTTTAGTCGATTTGATGAAGTGCTGTCAAAAATTGACCCTGAGTATGTAAAGCAACACGGAATATTTTTTACTAACGATAACTTGAGCAAATTTGCTCTGTGGTTTGTGAAAGAAAATTTTTCAGATCAATTCAATGAAAATTATGTTGTATTTGATCCCGCTGGCGGTTCAGGTAACTTAATAAGCAGTTGGAAAGGAAAACTAAAACATAAAATTATTTCTGAACTGCAGCCAGATCTACTTAAAATAATAGAAAGGCGTATGCAAGTAGATCCATGGCATCTTGAAAAAGGATTTACTATTGTTCCTAAAACGATTGACAACAAAGGATTAAATTTTCTTGATCGCTCCGCCGATGATTATTTAAGCGAATTAAAAAAAGCAGTAAAAGTGTCAACTAATTTATCAATTGATAAGCCAATAGCATTTCTATTAAACCCACCATATAAAAACACAGATGAGAACGTAGAAGCGAGAGAAAAGACAGAATCACACTATACAATACATCCTAGTATAATTGAAGTTACAGGTGAGGATGCAGGAAAGGAGAGATATTTAGCTTTTCTGGGACAAATCATGAATATTGCTAAAATACAGGCGGAAGAAAATGAAAACCTGCATCCCATTGTTATGATCTTCACTCCTACTTCCTGGTTAATTCCTAGACCCACCTATATTAAATTCCGTAAACAATGGGACGAGAATTTTAGATTTCATAGTGGTTTTATAGTTACAAGTAACGAATGGTTTAAAGTAGACGGCAAATGGCCACTTGCTTTTACTATTTGGACCTATAACCACAAAGACAAAGGCAATAAAAACACTGTTCAACTTCTCGATCTGACTGAACTTAAAAAGCAAGACTTAAATATTGAGGTAGGTTGGAATGCAGATGATGAAAGGATAAAAACCGAACTAAAGAAAGTATTAAGGGGTAAAAAAGATGTAGTGATGGATAATTCAAGAGGAGATATTCGTGAAACATTGCCCTTTCTAGTCCGAAAAGAAGAATCGGTTCAACAACCAAGATTAAACCTTTATAGAAATAGATTAAAAGAGGAAGGAGGAAAAAAAATCATTAGCGGCTTTCCTCTTCGAGATACTCGCCATTCAAGAGTAAGTGCCCCACACGGTTTTGTAGATGGTACATTTATTGGGTTCATGGATGACAATACACCAGTGAGGCTGCGGCAAGAACCATGCAATCGTTTGACAAATAGCCCTGATCGAGTTTGGTTTTATTTAGACAACAGAATATTTAAAATAAATCTCCTTAAAGCTTTTTCGGGTCCAAGCGATAACAGAAGTTTTTGTGCTTATGATTTACCTTCTGCGAAAAGTATATTTTCTTGGTTCAGTATTGGAAAAACAATAAATGGACAATACCCAGTTTGGGCAAACATGTATGATATTTGGCCTCCGCATATTTCGTCAGCAAAAGAAAAATATTGGTATTCGCTATGCTTTAGTTTTGTTTTGGCAGAAAATCGCTGTGTAGTTACAAAATTTGAAGCTGACAATCCGGTAAAAGGTGCCCCCGAGATTTTTGTCGATAATCCACTGTGTCCAACCAATCTCGAAAGTTTTTGGAACAAACAACTGGATAAAGAAATAATCAGCAAGCCATCACTTGCCAAAAATTTGGTAGATAAAATAAAAGAGTTGTACAGGTATTGGAACATGAATTATACAAGGGGTAAAATAATTCAGCACGTAGGCCTACAAGATGAACCCTATTTCAAATACTTTGATTATGCTGACTTCCTGACTCCATACAGTGGATTAATACAAATTAAAAAATATGCAGAACAAGAAGGGAAAGAAGATTTACTAAATCTGTTTAGGGAAGTAAGTGAAATTACTAAAGCTGTAAAACAAGACATTTACAGTTTATTGATAGAAGATTTTAAATACTTTAAATAGACAGGGCAGCCGGAATTCTAATCCCCCACCTGCACAAAGCCGTCCAACGTTGGCCGCCATTAAACTGACACCCTTTATGGCAGAAAATTCATGGAGACATCACTTTATCCCTAAATTTTACTTAAAAAACTTTACTAACCAACTAAATATGTTTTATATCTATTTAGTTAAGGAGGAACGGTACAAAGGAAACGGCAGGCTTTTCTCTCCTGAATCTCATTTTTTTGAAGAAGACGGCAACACAATTTTTACCGACAATGGCACAACAGATTATCTAGAGACAGATTTTTATAAGAAACTAGATAATGATTTTGGCAAGCTATTTCATAAAATAAAGACATCAACAGAAAAAAGGTATGGGCTGACTGAGGACGATATGCCAATGGTGCAATTCTTTGTTGCTCATCTTTTTTGGCGAAATCCTATGAATGACGAATTTGTAAAAGCTCTACTCAAAAGAAAAGGTTTGAATGGTTTAGGTATCAAAATTAAAAGCACAGAAACAAACGAGGTAATCTATAATAGTGAGATTGAAAAAAACCTTATCGCTAATGAAACAACTTATAAAATCATCAAATATTGGCTTCCGTCTGTATTGTTTCAGAACTTATTTGGCAATGACGACCCTTTGACAATTCTTCGGTTTAATCCTGGAAATAAACCCGCACTAGTAAGCGACAATCCTTTAATATTGAGAAATCCGAAAAATTTTGATGTCTATAGAGACGAATTCATTTTGCCTTTAAGCAATGATAAAATCTTAATAAGAACCAAAAAGGTAAAAGCACAATATCAGAATACAACAAGAGTACTTATAGACCATTTATTGGTCCGACAAGCAAATAATTTTATTAGCTCAACAGACTTGACCTACATACCATTGTTAAAGACTCTAAATAAGAATTCAACAATCGAAGAACTACGAAAAGAAATATTTAACAACTTAACTGATGAATAACGGCGGTCAACATGTGGTTTGCTGCTATGGAAATTTCAATGTTACTCTCTTCTATGAGAAAAGAAAGGATCAAAAGCGCTTTTGGCTAGGTTGTAACTACAAATAATTGGTGAAAATTTGAAAAAAGTTAGTTACCGAAGTGTCCCCCTACCCCATTGGAAGAAATATTAGTTGATGGTAGTTAGATAATCGCAGTTCAATATGATCTTCCGTTTTGGTCGGTCAAGTTAATTCTTGTTTTTGAGATATGCCGTCGCGCCCAATGGGATTTGAAGGCCATTTTAACGATACTTGTATGCTGTCAGATTGATGCATAAAAATCTCTACTTTTTGGTTTCCTCCTGCCATCTCGACTTGTAAATACCTTACTTGAATGCTCACGAAACGAAAAAATTATCTAACTATATATATTGAAAACCCGTCGATTACGTACAATTAACTAAAAAAGTTAAGCCCAGGGTTACCTTTTCTAAAATTTGGTATTAAATTTGTGCGATTTCAGGCCCCCTTTGGGCTACTCAAAAATTACCTCCGAGACCAGGTTAGCTAAAATAACGGTCTGCAATACTCAGTAAAGACTTTTATCCAAGTCTTAAGATATACTCCAGAAAAATATACCAAGTAAAATAGATTTATTAATTTATTAATAATGATGTTTTTATGTCCAGAAAATTTGGACTTAAATAGACTTTTCATCAATTATCCGCCAAAAATTGAACCAGGGCGGGAATTTCAGGCGGCTTACGCCTATCTTATTATCGACATACTATGTAGAATACATGTTGAAGGTCGAGAAGATCGAGTTACTGAAGACGGATACATAAAGCTTTGTTCCTCAATCCTTCAAGAACAAGTGCCTAGGTATCAAAGCTATCTGAGATATTTAAAATCTCTTGATGTTATCGAATCAAACTATAGCTATGTGGCGAAGTCGATCGCGAATTCTAACAATCCAGCAAGATGTATTGGCTACCGGTTGACACAGAAATATCGTACCTCCTTAAAGGAGATCGAATTTAAGGATCGAATTTCAGCGTCACTCGCGAAGAAGCAGATACAACTTAGTGATCGAGAGAAAAAAGATTACGCTCACATATTGAAATGGCATAATTGTAATCTGCTAATTGACAAGGAAGCGGCTTTAGAATTTAACCGGTCAAACTATGAAGTCTTAAAGGAAAACACTAGAAAGTGGAAGCAAAAGACAATACGGCATCCGATGTACGGTTCCGTCAAAACAAGTGAAGCTTTAGATCCATACCTCTCTTACCAGGCTCGTGATATTGTGATTAAACGATTCAGTAGGGGAGAATTTAGATTTTCGACTAGTAAAGGACGGAGGCTGTATTCAACTTTATCCTTTTTACCGAAAGAGCTAAGAAAATTTGTCACATACGATGGATGGCCTCTTGTAGAACTGGATTGTGGTAACAGTCAGCCTTACCTCCTACTGGCGTTATTCAACAAGGAGTTTTGGTTGAATGAACATGAGTACTTTAATCTAAGAGATATTCGACAATATAGCATCTCTTATAAGTATTTACAAGTGCTTAAAGATTGTTATTTCAGTAGTTCTAAGTATTCTACTATGTTAGACAAATTGGATGAAATCCGCTACAGTAAAGGGTTTCAGCGGTACAAAAGTGATGTTATCAATGGTGATTTTTATGAGACATTTTATGAAAATCACCACGATTCGTCAGGCCCGGACAACCTGTTTATCGACCCACTTTTTGAGAATAAAGATGATGTGAAGGTTGGAATACTCAGATATTTCAATGCTCATTATCTGTGGAAATCACCAATAAAAAAAGGTTTCTGGATGGATTACCCTGAGGTTCACGAGTTGTTGATGGCTTTGAAAAAACAAGATCAGGATAGTGAGCTATCGACATTTTCTCACGCGATTGAGTCGGAAATTATGTTATTCCGTGTCGCTAAGAGGTTTTCCAAACAATATCCCTGGTGTCCAATTTACTCAATCCATGATTGTCTCGTGACCTGGATTGAAAGGGAGGCCGATCTCCGAGCAATTATGAAGGATGAATTCACTAAATGTTTAGGCGTCCCCCCTAAGATTAAAACAAAATACTGGTAAAACTACTCCAATGTCTACATACCTAATAATATATTCTTAACCTCAAAAACGATTGATTAATACAGAATGGAAGCCCGTAAACGACTTTGAAGGGCTTTATGAAATTAATAATTATGGGGAAGTGAGAAGTCTAGATAGACTTGTATTTCACCGAGGTAACCAAACGTATCATTTCCTTGAAGGAAGAACACTTAAGTCAAGAGTAAATAATCGCGGTTACCAGGCAGTAGTGTTGTCAAAGGAAGGGAAATGTTACACTAAGTTCATCCATCGATTGATGGCTGATGCTTTCTTACCTAATCCGCTTAGCAAAAAGTACATTAACCATAGAGACGGCGTAAAAACTAACAACGCATTGGAAAATCTCGAATGGGTTAGTCATTCCGAAAACATGAAACATGCCTATGCGTTAGGCTTAATTAAACCAAAAAAACAAACCAAAATACACAGCCTTTTTAAAATATCAAGGATATACAGATCTAAAAGCGAAAGAGAAGATGTTCAGACCAAAGAACAATTTAAGAACCAAGCGATCTGAAAAAGAGGTAGTTGCCTCGGATAAAATTGAAAAGTTCACAAATAGTAATTATAAGGCTAAACTTGTAGGAGATCCTTCTTATCCTGACAAACTAAAAACAATAATTCAGGACAACCCGAACAATCGGTTTTTTCAAAGCTTGAATGATTGGATCGGGGCTAAAAGGCCCTTGACCAAAAAACAACGCCAAGCGATTGATAGCGCCTATGCAGACTATTTAATAAAATACAATTGATTATACCCCAGGACAAAGAAGGGCGCCTTAAAAGCGCCTTTCATTGTCTGGAATTTACTACGCTACCGGGATAGCAGCTTTCTCCGTAATACAAGCATGTCTGTGCTAATTTTTTGATCGGTAATTACAGCATACTGCGCAGTAATTCTGGTCGAACTATGCCCCAACATTTTACTGATGGTCTCTAGTCCCACGCCATTACCAAGGGCGATGGTTGTAGCAAAGGTCCGTCTTCCCACATGGCTTGTGAGATTCTTATTGATCTCACACACCTCCGCTATTTCATGTAAATAGGTGTTGAACTTTTGGATACTGTAGGCTGGAAACAGAGGTTGATCGGAATCACCTCTGTCGGTTGATTTATACTTCTGGATGATCATTTCCGCAGTGGGCAATATAGGGATTGCTGCCCTTACGTCAGTTTTCATCCTTCTTAAAACAAGCCATCGATTTCCATCGAGTCCCGGTACTACATTTTTCCAGGTAAGGCGTATCATATCACTGTAAGCTAACCCCGTGTAGCATTGAAATAGGAACAGGTCCTTAACGAGTTCCATACGTGGTAGCTTGAACTGCTTTTGTTCAATAACAGATAGTTCTGACTGGCTGAGATAAACTCTCTCAACATCCTTATAGGGGGTTTTGACCCCGTGGAAGGGGTTATCGGGAATCCATTTGTTTATGGCAGCCACGTTGATGATCTTTTTCAAGTTCTTTAGGTATTTGGCTGTAGTGTTATGGGCGTTACCGTCATTCTGTTTGAGGTAAAAACCAAAATCAATGATAAACCTTTGTTTCAGGTCACGCAGCCTTATATCGTTTTTATGGTACTTGCTGATCAAAAATTCTTCGAGTTTTCTTTTTAAGATATCGTACTTTTCGAAAGTTGAGTAAGCATAGTCTATACCGATTCTTGCTTGAAAATCCTGGTTATGATATCGTACCAGTTCCAAAAGCGTCATATTATAAGTATCTTTTCCGAAGAAACGATCCATCAGCAGGTCCAGGTCGATATCCTGATCCCTCAACATTTCGTTGTACAGTTCCATTAACTTCGTCTTCGTCTGGACGATATAATTATTGATGAGCACGGCTTCTTGTTTTAAGCCTTTTACCTGCCCTTTGGTATTGTCCCACCTGTCGGGGACAATTTTGTAACCAGTCGAGATGTTTTTCCTTTTTGTATTGAAAGAGACACGCAGGTAAATAGGAGCCTGTCCTTGTTTATCGGTCTTGGAAGGTTGTATCCAAAATAGGATTTTTATATTGTTGGAGGTCATAATATTTGTATTAAAATGTCCACCTGTATGGTTTAGAACCTTATTAGGTCAAAAAAGTGGACTTTATATGTAAGTAGTTCTTATCCTGTGAATTAATCCCTTATTTTTTCCACCTTTTTCAAAAAGACTTTCCACCTTTTTGGAGACCTTTTGTGCGGAAATTTGATGTATTTAAGGCGGTCTTGGGCATAAAAAAAGTCCGTAAATCAATGATTTACAGACTCTGTCTATTTTAAAAGCTCCCCCTGCTGGACTTGAACCAGCGACCCTCTGATTAACAGTCAGATGCTCTAACCAACTGAGCTAAGGAGGAATATTTTCTTTTCCGCTCTAACCATCCCGATAGCCATCGGGAGAGCTAAGGAGGAATGTACTGGATACAGGATGCTAGATGCTGGATGCCAGGTTCCAGATCCTGGCATGCATGCCGGGATTTGGGGCAGCAAAAATAGGGAAAAAACAATACCGGAGAAACAGAAACCCTATTTTATCCAGCCAAAAAAACCGCCAGTTTTTTCCATGCCCACATAAACCCCGTCATCCCGGAGCTCCACAGGCCAATGAGTGAGGTAATAACCCTCGCCCGTTACATTACGACCATTCTTCATGTCATATTTATACCGGTGGGTGGGACACACTACATTTCCCAGGGCATCAATATAACCCTCGGCCAACAACCCGCCGGCATGCGGGCATTTATAGGCAAAGGCAAAGACGGCTTCCCCGTGCCGGCCGATACAGATCTTCTTTCCGTTGGCAACTGCCACCGCGATATTATTGCCGGAAAAATTCAGCTCGTTTACATGACCCGCGATCTTATGCCAGCTAATTTCTTTATTTGCCACAGATGACACCGGTTTAGACTAATAAAAAAAATCCGTCTTGTACGGGTACCTCACCCGGTACATCTCCCGCACTTTTTGAAGGATGCTCGCCCTGAGCTGCTCCACGTTGCGCCGCTCGATGGCTGAAATAAATACGGCGTTACCATTTGTTTCATGGTTCCATCGCTCATAGAGGTCATTGAGGATCTCCTGTTTGGTGCCTCCTTCCAGCCACTCATCCAGGTATTTTTCTTCATACATATCCATTTTATTGAATATGGTAAGGGTTGGCTTTTCAGAAGACCCGAGTTCATGCAATGTCTTGTTCACCACCGCCATCTGGTCCTCATAATTGGGATGCGAAATATCCACCACATGCAGCAGGATATCGGCTTCACGCACTTCGTCGAGCGTACTCTTAAAACTCTCCACCAGGTGATGCGGCAG
Source organism: Bacteroidota bacterium (assembly GCA_023424015.1). GTDB lineage: Bacteria > Bacteroidota > Bacteroidia > Chitinophagales > Chitinophagaceae > Terrimonas_B. The sequence continues at coordinate 95,721 of JAFAEM010000003.1, forward strand.
CTTGCGAATGAATCCTACCGTGTCGCTTAGCAGAAAAGGAGTTTGTTCAAATACTACTTTGCTGGTAGTGGTATCAAGGGTGGCGAATAATTTATTCTCCGCAAATACATCACGCTTGCTCAGCAGGTTCATGATGGTCGACTTGCCAACATTGGTATAACCAACCAGCGCCACGCGGATATATTCGCCGCGATCCTTTCTTTGGGTAAAAGCTTGCTTATCGATCTCGGCCAAACGCTTTCGTAGCAAAGAAATCTTATCCCTCACGATACGACGGTCGGTTTCGATCTCGGTTTCACCCGGACCGCGGGTACCGATACCACCCCCCAGCCGCTCAAGGTGTTTCCACATACCGCGCAGCCTGGGTAAAATATATTGGTACTGCGCCAGCTCCACCTGCGCCTTGGCCTGGGCCGTCTTGGCGCGGTGTGCAAAGATGTCGAGGATCAGGTCGGAACGATCAATGGCTTTTATGCCGAGTGCTTTCTCAATATGATTGATCTGCGAACCCGTGAGTTCATCGTCGAAAATAATGATGCTGATATTGCGGCCCTCCACATAATTCTTTATTTCCTCCAGCTTGCCCTTACCCACAAAAGTCCGGCTGTCAGGATGCGGCAGCTTCTGCACAAACCGCTTGACCGTAACGGCACCTGCCGTCTCCGCCAAAAATGCAAGTTCATCCAGCCACTCATTCACCTGCGCCTCGGTCTGGTCTTTCTGCACCAGGCCAACCAGCACCGCAGGCTCCTCTTTCGATATAATTTTTTTCTTATCCAGCATATTCTAATAAATCAATCAGGATTGCGAAGGTAAATATTTATTGGCGGGACCCCGACCGACTTCATAGTACAATGACGGTTGGTAATTGTTCGAAGTAATTAGAGAAAGGTCAGAAAATGAAAATCCCGTTCCCGCTACAAAGGGGGTTAAGTTCAGTTGAAATCATAAAATCCTGGTTAAAGGCCGCTCAGCGTAAGCCCGATAGAAAATGGCCTGATCTCGGCGGCTACGCCTTCCTTGAATAAAGACGTGAGCTGGTAACTGCCATACAACGTGAAATGACCGATACCAACCCGGGCGGTGCCCACGAGCCTCGTGGTATTGAAAAACCGTTTGCTGGTTTCCTTCATTGTATACGCATTGATCGTATTTCCCGAAGCATTTTCAAGGTCTTTATTACGGGTATGTGCATTGATCATGGTACCCACTTTCACACCAAGCGCGAATTTGAAACTCTTATCGCTGCTGAGTGGATTAGCAACATAGCGAAATTCAATAGGAGCTTCAAGGTAAGTTGTATTGAGCTTGGTTTTCTTGAAATGCGTGGTGTCGGATTGGTCGATAAACCTCAGTGTTGGGGTGATATCCTTGATGCCCACATGAGTTTTCTTGAAAATAATATGGTCAGACGATATCCCCGGCCCCAGCGCGATACTCAGCTTTGGGTTGGTCTTGAAAGGGAAATCGAACATGAAATAGACATTGAAGCTCTTGGAAAAACCACTGGTATTGATCGAATCAGGTTTGCCCGCCCAGCCGGTATAACCAAACTGCAGCATAAAGTGATCGTTGGCGCGACCAGCCAGGCTGATCGTCTCTTTTTTGGGTTTTGCAGCCACAGCGGTACTGTCCTGCGCAGTCAAAGATTGGAACAGAAAACTACCTAAAGCAATCAGTACAAGTTTCTTCATAAATCGGGTTAAGGTCGCAAATATATTCGTCTTTCGGTTAAAGTTAGGTTAAGAAGATGATTCAATGTGAAAATGTGATAATGTGGGTAATTTGAAAATTTTCCCGGCAAGTAATCTATTATCAATCATAAATGCTTGTATGAGTCGTATTTCGTCTTTCGGAAAACTTACCCGAGTGGACCCTGCCCGACATGGTCGGGCAAAAATTAATTCCGATAAAAAACTCTGTTTGAACTTCCGATTTGAAACATTCGAGATCAAAGCCCCAGCGGGGCGGCGTTTTGGTAGCATCAAACGACCCGTAGCGATATGAGTGCCATCGGCACGACGTTTTGTACCAGCGTAATGATCAAAACATTTTCGAATAAAAATATTTCATAACGAACCCAACCATAACGTCACCCCTACAGGGTTCATTCCTCGCGGGGTAATCTGTATTCTACCATAACGTCGTGCCTACGGCACTTTGATATTTTCGGTCTTAAAATGATCACTTTGTATTTAGGCTTGGGCGACCCTTTGATTAACCTGGAAAAGTGAACCCTGCTAAAATTCTTATAAATTAAAAAAGCATCCGCAATATTATTACGAATGCTTCTGTGGAGTGGACCTTGCCCCGACATCGGTCGGGGCGACCCTCCGTGTGGACCCTGCAGGGCACGATCCTGCGACCCCCTGATTATGAGTCAGGTGCTCTAACCAGCTGAGCTAAGGGTCCAATACTTTCAATAAATAAGAACTTTCCAGGTACTCTAACCATCCCGATAGCAATCGGGAGAGCTAAGGGTCCAATTATTTTTAAAAAAGAACTTCCAGATTTCTCTGTTTATGTCCACCGACAATCTTCAATTTGTGGAGGGCAAAACTAAGGAATAAAACTCGTTGTACACTATAATCCGGGGATGTTTCTGGCCTATTTTACCTCTTCGAAATCGATATAATCACCCTTGGATACCTTCTCGGCAGGTTTTTCCTCACGGGGCGGGGTATTGTAACCAGCCTGCTGGTTCATTTGGTCCTGCATACGTCCCTGCATTTCACTGAACTTCTTTTTCACCTCGCGGGTGGTTTTATAAATAGGGATAATAAAGCGGAAGACCAGGTTGTACAAAAACCAGATCAGCAAGCCGTATAATATCAGTTTCAACATCGTGCAGCAAAACTACAATATGAATGGGTTTGCGGGGCCGATTATTCGTTAAAATCGGTGAGCGGTACTGTAGGTCGGTAAATAGTAGCCGGGGAGACGGGACGACGGGAAGAATATTATTTTATTGGCCGGGAAGGCGGTAGGACGGCAAGAAAGCTTAATTGTTGGCTGAGGAGATAGTAAGAAAGCAGTTGAAAATTGTCACCGCATTTCCGTCACCCGGCCCGGAGCTTCTTCACCGCCTTCCAATCTCCCCGGGCCCAACAAACCCCTTCACATAAGTTTGGAAGGAATAGGCTATTTTCCTTAATTTTGCACCGGAAGCAGAATCTAAGAAGGGAACGAAGGCGTTCCCTTCTTCTTTTATCTACTATGAGCAAGGACGGACAAATACAGGCGCTGGAGCAAAAAGTGAAGTCGCTGATCGAAGCAGAGCCCGAGGTGTTCCTGGTAGACATCAGGATCAAACCAACCAACAACGTAAAGGTTTTTCTCGACAGCGATAAAGGAATGCCACTCGATAAACTGATCCAGTACAACCGAAAATTGTACCGCCTGCTGGAAGAAACGCAGTTTTTCCCGGGGAATGATTTTTCACTCGAAGTGTCATCACCCGGGCTGGATGAACCGCTACGGCAACACAGGCAATACCTAAAAAATATTGGCCGCGATGTAGAAGTGATCAGGATGGATGGCGGTAAAAACGAAGGCAAATTGCTAAACGTGGATGAAACCGGCATTGTGGTGGAAGAAGAAAAAATCATTCCAACCGCAAAAGGAAAAGGAAAGAAAAAAGAACTGGTGCAACAAAGCATCACATTTGACAATATTAAATCAACAAAAATTCAAATTAAATTTTGAGAAAAGCGATGGACCATGCAGCTCAGGCTAAACTCCGGAGGTCATGGTTCTGGCTAAAGCCTCAGATCTGATTAAACCAGAGAGTTATGGCAAGTATCAATCTTATCGAAGCGTTCCAGGAATTTAAGGACGCGGAAAATATCGATCGTCCAACGATGATGAAGGTGGTTGAAGATGTTTTTAAAACCCTTCTTCGCAAAAAATACGGTAGCGACGAAAATTTTGACGTGATCGTAAATGCCGAAAAAGGTGACCTGGAGATCATTCGTCACCGTATGATCGTAGAGGACGGCCAGGTGGAAGATCCACTGGCTCAGGTAGCATATTCTGAAGCGATAAAGATTGAACCCGACTTTGAAGTGGGAGAAGAGCTTTTCCAGGAAATTGACCTTTACGACTTCGGTCGCAGGGCGATACTGGCAGCCAAACAAACCCTTGCCAGCCGTATCAGCGACTTGAAAAAGAACGTGTTGGCCCAAAAATATGGGGATCGTATCGGGGAGATCATCAGCGCCGAAGTGTACCAGGTCTGGAAAAAAGAGATCCTGTTACTCGATGAGGAAGGCAATGAACTGATCCTTCCCAAGAGCGAACAGATACCACAGGATTATTTCAAAAAAGGCGAAACAATCCGTGCCGTGGTGAAGAAAGTAGACATGAAAAATAACAATCCTGTTATCATCCTGTCGCGTACCGCACCCGAGTTTTTGGCTAAGTTATTGGAGATAGAAGTCCCTGAAATTTTTGATGGTCTTATCGTCATCAAAAAGATCGTGCGCGACCCGGGTGAAAGAGCTAAGGTGGCAGTGGAATCCTACGATGACCGTATCGATCCCGTTGGCGCCTGTGTAGGTATGAAGGGTAGTCGTATCCACGGTATCGTTCGCGAGCTGAAAAACGAGAATATCGATGTGATCAACTGGACCAATAATATACAGTTGCTGATCCAGCGGGCACTGACCCCGGCCAAGATCACCAGCATGGAATTGAACAACGAAAAACACCATGCGAGTGTGTACCTGAAACCCGACCAGGTTTCACTGGCTATCGGTCGTCGCGGTGTCAATATTAAGCTGGCATCTGAATTGACCGGTTATGAACTGGATGTATACCGCGATTCTGAAGAAGAAACTGGCGAATTCGACGTGGATCTCGAAGAATTTAGCGATGAAATAGAAACTTGGGTGATTGATGAATTAAAAAGAGTAGGTTGCGATACGGCTAAGAGCGTATTGAGACTGACACCCGAAGAACTGGAAAGAAGAACCGACCTGGAAAAAGAAACGATAGATGATGTGAGAAAGGTATTGCAGGCGGAATTTGAAAATGAATAAAAACAACAAATGTGAAGATGTGAAAGTGTGAAAATGGTACGACGAAAATTTCCACATTCACGCATTCCCACATTTCCACATTATTTAAAAATTCTGAATGGCAGAAATAAAACTTCCAAGATTACTGGCAGCAGCGAAAGAGTTTAACATCGGACAGGACACCTTGATTGATTTCCTGATAGGGAAGTCATTTCCTAAAGAAGAGCTGAAACCTACGTCGAAACTGACGGAGGAAATGTATCGTGCTTTGCAGCAGGAATTCCAAAGCGATAAGGCTGCAAAACTGAAAAGTGATATGGTCGATCTGCCTAAAGGCACGGTAAGCGAACCCAAGAAGAAAAAAGAAGAAGAAGAGATCAATTTCAGGAAAGAAGAGAAAAAGACAGCGCCTAAGAAAGAAAAAGAAGAAACACCGGTAGTTGAAGAAAAACCGGCAGCCAAAGCAAAGAAAGAACCCGCGAAAGAAGAAGAAGTTGTCAAGATTGACGCACCGGAAATAGCGACACCTAAGGTTCTCGACAAAATCGATCTCTCTTCAATAGATTCCTCCACAAGACCTAAAAAGACGGTTAAGAAAAAAGCTGACATGGAGGCCGAAGCGCCACCCGTGGAAGAAAAGTCGGAAGAGATTAAAAAATCCGCTACTAAGGAAACGACTAAAAAAGCGGCGAAAGTTAAAGAAGAAGAGACGAAAGCACCGGAAGAGGTGAGCGCGGAACAGGTTGCTGAACCCGAAGAGGAAGCTCCACCGGTGATTGAAAATATCAGGGCCGACAAACTGGAAGGCCCCAAGATCTTGGGCAAAATCGACCTGCCTGTGGATAGCGATACCCGCCCGGTAAAAGACGAAAAACGCAAACGCAAACGCATTCCCATCGAGAAAAAAGAAGTGCGCCCCGATACCCAAACACAGGGCAGAGGTGACAGGAGACCAGGTGGCGGTGGCGGCGGCGGCGGATTCACCCGGGGACGCCAGGGTCAGACCGGTACAGGTGGTCGCAGGGTGATCACACGCAGAGAAGATAAACTTATAGACGAGAAGGAAATACAGGAAAAGATCAAGGAAACCCAGGCTAAGCTTGCAGGGGGTGGAAAAGGCAGAAGCCTGAAAGCAAAAGCACGCCGTGAAAAAAGACAGGGACTTGCGGATTCGATGGGCGAACCTATAGAAGACAATAAACTCCAGGTAACAGAATTTATCAGCGTAAGCGAACTGGCCAACCTGATGGATGTAAGCTTTGCCGAAGTGATCAGCAAGTGTATGAGCTTAGGCATCATGGTATCGATCAACCAGCGTCTCGACGCGGAAGTGATCGAACTGGTAGCCAGTGAATTTGGATTCGATGTAGAATTCATCAACATGGAAAAGCAAATGGAGATGGAGGAAGAGGACGATGAAGATGGAGAAGAAGAACTCCAGCCCCGCTCCCCCATCGTCACGATCATGGGTCACGTTGACCATGGTAAAACATCATTGCTTGACTATATCCGTAGCGCTAATGTGGTAGCCGGTGAAGCGGGTGGTATCACCCAACATATCGGTGCCTACCAGGTGGAACTGCCCAATGGCAAAGAGATCACCTTCCTTGATACACCGGGTCACGAAGCGTTTACCGCGATGCGTGCACGTGGTGCAAAAGTGACTGATATCGCGGTGATCGTAATCGCTGCCGATGACGCGGTGATGCCACAAACACGTGAAGCCATCAGCCACGCACAGGCGGCTAATGTACCGATGATCTTTGCCATCAACAAGATTGATAAAGATGGAGCCAACCCGGCGAAAATATATGAACAGCTTTCGCAAATGAATATCCTGGTGGAAGAATGGGGCGGTAAGTTCCAGAACCAGGAGATCGCCGCCAAGAGTGGTTTGAATATCGACAAGCTATTGGAGAAAATATTGCTGGAAGCCGAACTGCTCGACCTGAAAGCAAATCCCAACCGGGAAGCAACAGGTACTATCGTGGAAGCTTCACTCGACAAGGGTCGTGGTTATGTAGCCACGCTGCTGGTTGAAAACGGAACCCTCCACGCCGGCGACCTCGTCGTGAGTGGCCAGTACTATGGACGGGTGAAAGCGATGTTTAATGAAAGAAACAAGAAAGAAGATGCGGCAGGTCCATCTGCACCTGCTGTGATCCTGGGTCTGAATGGCGCGCCACAAGCGGGCGAGAAGTTCAAAGTATACCAGGATGAATCTGAAGCGAAAGAAATCGCTAACCGTCGTGCCCAGATCCTGCGGGAACAGGGTATGCGGGCGAAAAAACATATTACGCTCGACGAGATCGGCCGACGCCTGGCACTTGGAAATTTCAAGGAGCTCAAGATCATTATCAAAGGCGACGTGGACGGATCGGTAGAAGCCCTGAGCGACTCCTTGCAGAAACTGTCGACACCTGAAATTCTTGTGAGTGTGATACATAAAGGCGTAGGCCAGATCAATGAAAGCGATATCGTACTTGCGGAAGCCTCCGATGCGATCGTGATCGCCTTTAACGTACGCCCATCACAACAGGCATCGAGACTCGCCGAAAATGCGGGTATTGAGATCAAGATGTACTCTATCATCTACAACGCCATTGAAGAAGTGAAGAGTGCGATGGAGGGTATGTTGGAGCCAACTATCCAGGAAAAGATCACGGCAAATGTGGAAGTGAGAGAAGTATTCAAATTCGATAAAGCTACTGTTGCCGGTTGCTATGTAACCAGCGGACGTATGAAACGTGATTCCAAGGTTCGCCTGATCCGCGACGGTATCGTGATCTATCCCACTGCTGAAGGCGCTACAGCTGAGCTGGGCTCGCTGAAACGCTTTAAGGATGATGTGAAAGAAGTGTTGTCGGGTATGGAATGCGGATTGACTATTAAGAACTATAGCGATGTCAAAGTGGGAGATGTTGTGGAGGCGTATGAGCAGGAGGAGGTGAAGAGGACGTTGTAGGATACTGGATGCTTGATGCTGGATACTGGATACTGGATACTAGATACTAGATTCATTGATAGAATTTTTATTGCTGAGGTTCTAACTCCCCTCTCCCCAGGAGAGGGGTTGGGGGTGAGGCCTGGTTGGGGGTGAGGCCTGATTGGGGGTGAGGCGATGCAAGTCGGGAGTATGTAGCCAGGAGTCGGTAGTTTTTGATTTGCTAATTGACGAGATTGTATTCGGGATACTTGATGCTGGATACTAGATACTAGATACTGGATACTAGATTCATTGATAGAATTTTTATGGCTGAGGTTTCTAACTCCCCTCTCCCCAGGAGAGGGGTCGGGGGTGAGGCGATACAAGTTGGGAGTATGTAGCCAGGAGTTGGTAGTCTTTGATTTGCTAATTGACGAGATTGTATTCGGGATACTTGATGCTGGATACTAGATACTAGATACTGGATTCATTGATAGAATTTTTATGGCTGAGGTTTCTAATTCCCCTCTCCCCAGGAAAGGCGGTTCATTGTTGAAACTTTGTTAAATAGCGCTTGAATTTTCCCCGGTTTGACCGGTAAAATTACTTTTGATACCATGTTTACTTTTAAACGCATGTTGGGCCTGGCCCTGTTCCTTTTGACAGGAGCATTTGCGACCAAAGCACAATCCTATAAAGTAGTTGCAGATAAAATTGTTGCCGTAGTAGGCGACCGTATTATCCTGCAATCTGATATCCGCAATTCCATCGAAGATGCTAAACGCCAGGGAAGTACGGTGCCCGAAGGGGCTGAATGTATGCTGATGGAGCAGGCTGTGATTTCAAAAGTGCTGATGCTGCAGGCTGAGAAAGACTCACTGCCGGTTTCAGATGAGGATGTGGAAGCCGAGCTGGACCAACGTATTCGCCACTTTATCAACCAGGTTGGTACCAAGGAAATGCTGGAAGAATATGCAGGTAAGACTGTATACCAGATCAAGGATGATGCACGTGAATCGGTGAAGGAAAACAAACTCGCTTCAGCCATGCAGCAAAAGATCGTAAGTGCCGTAAAGATTACACCTACCGAAGTAAAAGCATTCTTCGATCGTATACCGGTGGATAGTCTTCCCTATTTTGAATCCGAACTGGAAGTATGCCAGATCACGATCATTCCAAAGGCGTCGAGAGATTTGGAGCAGTATATCGTGGCGGAGATGAACAACTACAAAAAACAGATCGAAACAAAAGTTGCCACTTTTGAACAGTTGGCACAACGATATTCTGAAGACCCCGGTAGTAAAGACCGCGGGGGACGTTACCAGATCAATCGCAATGAAAAAACCTGGGATCCTGCATTCCTGTCGGCTTCTTTTCGTTTAAAAAATGGAGAGATCTCCGCGCCGGTCAGATCCGAAAGGTTTGGATATTTCCTGATACAAATGATCGAAAGAAGAGGCGATGATGCAGATGTACGCCTGATCCTGAGAACAGCACCCGTAACAGATGCCGAGATCAACCAGGCTAAGAGTAAACTGGATACCGTAAGATCAAAAGTCATTTCTGGCAGCCTCAACTTCAACGAGGCAGCCACCAAATACAGCGATGACGAATCAGCAAAATATTCAGGACCCTGCCTGCTTAACCGCGATGGCGCGCCTTATGTTACCATCGACCAGATGGACAAGGAAATGGTCACTACGATCAGTAAAATGAATGTTGGAGATATCTCCCAGCCCGTTTCGTTTACCAATGAACAGGGCAAAAAAGGAGTAAGGATCATTTACCTGAAATCACGCTCGGAACCACACAGGATGAACATGACCGACGATTACAGCAAGATATCACAGGCAGCGCTGGAAGAAAAGAAAATGCAGGCGCTTAACAAATGGATCGAGTCCAGAGTTCCTACTTATTATATCATGATCGACGACGAGGTACAAAAGGATTGCCCCAAAATGACCAAACTGGCCAGCCAGGATGTTAAGGGGTTCTAAACATCGCGTTTTACTCAAATATAACTATCGGCCTGGTAATTAACCTGTAGGAACCTGCCGGGATCATCCATCATTACTTTGTCGCCGGAATTGAAACTATTATCAGGCGATGGGTAGCCATCCCCGCCCTATTTCCTCGTCCCCAGGTATGCTGTTCCTCAAAAAGAAGACAAATAATGGCTTAACTTTGCGCCTTCCTTTCAATCACATACATGAGCGATCCGATCAAGCACGAATGCGGTTTAGCATTCATCCGTTTAAGAAAATCCTTTTCATATTATCATCAGAAATATGGCACCGTACTCTGGGGCCTCAGCAAACTTTACCTGCTGATGGAAAAGCAGCATAACCGCGGCCAGGACGGTGCAGGTATTGCGACGGTGAAATTGAATGTTGAATCGGGTTATCCTTTTATGCAACGCCTGCGAAGCAATGCAAAACAAGCCATCGCGGATATCTTTCAGCAGGTAAGCAGCGAAATCGAAGAGCTGGAAAAATATCATCCCGGAATCAGAAATCATCCCGGCCTGATGAAAGGACATGTGAACTTTTTAGGTGAATTACTCCTCGGACACCTGCGATATGGCACACAGGGTAAAAACAAACTTGAATACTGCCACCCTTTTATCAACCGAGATACCATACCTGCCCGTAACCTGGCCATGGCCGGCAATTTCAACCTGGTGAATACCGATGAATTGTTTGCCCTGATCGGCAAAGAGCCTTCAGAGCAAATGCGTTTTAGTGATCTGGCTGCGATGATCGAAGTGGTGCATGATTTCTTATGCAAAGCTGATGAGGAAGCCCCGCAGGGTTATGATATCAAAAAGGTTTTAAATCAGGCGTTTTCGCTTTTCGACGGAGGTTATCATGTTGCAGGTATTACGGGCAATGGTACCGGGTTTGTATTACGCGATGCGCACGGAATCAGGCCATCGTATTATTATGTAAATGATGAAGTGATCGTAGCCGCCTCAGAACGTGCTGCAATCCGCACATCATTCAATGTTGGCGAAAACGAAGTAAAGGAACTGATGCCCGGTGAAGCATTGATCGTGGATGAAAAAGGCAATTACGAAGTGGTACAGCTTTTGGAACCGAAAGAAAGAAAGGCTTGCAGCTTCGAACGTATCTATTTCTCGCGGGGCAGTGACGAAAAGATCTACAAAGAAAGAAATGCGCTGGGATACAATCTAAGCGAGCAGGTGCTCAACGCCATCGAACACGACACAAGGAATACGATCTTCTCTTTTATACCCAATACCGCCGAAGTTGCTTTTTATGGGCTGGTAAAAGGTATGGAAGATTATCTCAACAAAATAAAGATCGAAAGGATACTTTCCTGGAACAAAGACTTTGACGAGGAAAAGCTATCCGAAATGATCAACCGCAGGATCCGCATCGAAAAGATCGCTATCAAGGATGTGAAGATGCGGACCTTTATCACGGAAGACGCGAGCCGCAACGAGATGGTGCAGCACGTTTACGATATCACTTATGGCACCATCAGGCCCGGTAAAGACACCCTGGTGGTGATCGACGATTCGATTGTAAGAGGCACCACGCTTAAGGAAAGCATCATCCGGATGCTGTCGCGGTTAAAACCGAAACGCATCATCGTGGTTTCTTCTTCGCCGCAGATCCGCTATCCCGACTGCTACGGTATTGATATGAGTCGCATGGGTGAATTTATCGCTTTCAACGCGGCAGTAGAATTATTGAAAGAAAGAGGAATGGAGCGTTGCCTGGATGAGATGTTGGAGAAATGCCGGGAACTGCAACGCAATAATCAGCTCCATACCGAAAATGTCGTTAAACAGGTTTATAAGCCTTTCACCGCTGAAGAGATATCAGCAAAGATCGCCCAACTTATCACCCCACCTGAGTTGAACATCCCGGTTGATGTGATCTTTCAAAGCATAGAAGACCTGCACAAGGCTTGTCCCAATAACCTGGGTGACTGGTATTTTACCGGCAACTATCCCACACCTGGCGGTAACAAAGTGGTGAACAAAGCCTTTATCAACTATATGGAAGGAAAGAATGTAAGGGGTTATTAAGGTTTTGTTGATAGTCAGTGTCCTGGCCAGTTGAAGGAGGAGTCATTTAAAAAACCACGGGTATGAAGCAACTCTTATTGATAAGACATGCAAAAAGCAGCTGGGCTGATTTTTCAATTAAAGATTTTGACCGACCGCTGAATGATCGTGGTAAAAAGGATGCGCCTATGATGGCAGAACGGCTGCGGAAGAAAGATATCAATATCGACGCATTCATTGCCAGCCCGGCCAAACGTGCCCGAAAAACGGCAGAAGCCTTTTTAAAGGAGTTGAAGGATAAGAAAAAAGAAATTGAATTCTACGAAGAATTATACCTGGCGGCGCCCTCGGTTTTTTTTGATGTCATTAGCCGAACCAATGACAAGTACGATACCATCGCGGTATTCTCTCATAACGATGGCATCACCGCTTTTGCCAATTTACTAACCACCACGCGTATCGATAATATTCCAACCTGCGGCATCTTTGCTGTAAAAGCAAAAATCAAACACTGGTCTGAATTCGAAACGGCGGAGAAGGAATTTTGGTTCTTCGACTACCCAAAAGCCGGAGAAGATTAAGCTAGGATTCTGCAGGCTTTACTGCATTGACCGGTATTTGCACAATTCTTCCGTCGGCAATCTCTACGATATATCCATCTTTGGTTACTGCGAGCGGAGTTAACAATGTTCCCCGTGTTAAACTTACATCCTTTAAAGACCGTGGGTTTGAAATCATGAGCCGATCTTTAAGATTTTGTGGTTTCAAGGGGGGTGCAATCCTTATCGCCGGATTTACAAATGGCAACGGATCAATCGGACCACCTGAGGTATAGACGCCAAAATGCAGATGAGGTGGTGTAAATTTTGCATTACCCGTATTACCCACAGTACCGAGGGTATCACCTGTTTTTACAGATTGACCATCACTTACATGCTGCTCATCCAGATGGGCGTAGTACAGATGAATATCATGTTTGCTGGCGCGCATCCAAACCGTTTTACCGCCAATACCACCCTCAGCCACCCTTGTCACATAACCATCCGCCGCGGCAACGACCGGTGTTTTCCTGGGTGCAAAAATATCAATGCCTTCATGATTGCGTCGGCCACCATCGCGTGCATCGCCCCAATAACTGCCGGTTTTCGCTTTTGAGCCTGAAACAGGAAAGCCAAGTGATGGCAATATCCTTGCTGACAACTGATACTCGCCGGACTGGTAAAGTGCCGGTTGCAACCGCAACAGGTAATCCGTTGTTTCTTCCACATTGAATCCAAAGCCGGACATACCAGTATCAATAGCCAGTAAATGCGTTTTCTCTTTTTCGTTTATCCTGTACAGATCAGCAAAGATGGTCATGCTGTCGCCTTCGCTTTTTGTAAGTATGAAATCAATTCGCTCACCCTGCTTTGCGGAAAATCGAAGCGCGAGTGCACGTGGTTTACCAGATTTAAAAATACCGGCGAGTTTGTAAGGCAAATCGATAACCTGGTTTGTATCCAGGGCTTTTTCAGATGCGGCGAGCCAGGCATGTGCGCCGGGGTCCTTCCGGATCGATCGGCCATAGGCCTCATGAGGTGTGCGCTTCTCGAATATATGGCTGATAGAACCATTACAGGAGACAACGCTTACAAGGATGGTAATGATGAGTATGGATTTAAAGAAAAGCATCACCTCTTTCCAACAAAGTAAAAGCCGGAATTCGTGAAGGAAATTGTAAGTGTAAAGCCAGTAAAATTTTCCCCAAAAAAATCAATCAAAATCGTTGAAGAATATGTCGAACCTGTGCTACATAATGACCACCAAATAAAACCGCATGCACCAGCAAGGGATAAAGTTGGGTAAGGTCTAACCTGCTTTCCCAATTATTTTCCAGGGGATAAGCTTCATGATATCCCTGGTAAAACCGATCCTCGAAACCACCAAATAACCTTGTCATTCCCAGATCCATTTCACGATGACCGTAATAGACTGCGGGATCATAGATCACTGCCTGGCCATCCTGGGCAGTCATAAAATTTCCACTCCAGAGATCGCCGTGCAGGAGTGCCGGAATTTCATTTGGAAAAATCTCCCCAAATTGTGCGCAGCATGCTTCCGCATGGTTCACATCTTTTGTAGAAAATATTTTTCTGTCAAATAGTTCACGGACCAGGGGTATGATCCTGCAATGCGTATAAAATGACGCCCAGTTTTCATGCATTGTATTTTCCTGTAACAGGCTCCCGATATAATTATCTTCTGCCCATCCGAAGGAATCATTGGTATGCTGATGAAGTTTTGCCAGTGATCTCCCGAAGTTTTCCCAGAAATCTTTTGCAGGTCTACCGGGTGAAATCCATTCCAGCACCAGGTACTGCTGGTTTTCGACTTCACCATATTTTAAGGTTGCAGGTACGTGTAAACTTGACTTGACCGTTGCTTTTCTCAGGGCATTCAGACCCCTTGCTTCTTTTTCAAACATTGCGGGATAGCGGCCTGCCTCATTTACTTTCAGGAAAAAAACTATTCCTGAACCGGTTAAACAATATGCTGAATTAATATCTCCCCCATGTACCGGGGAGCATTGACTGATATCCAGGTCGAGTTCTTGAATTATGGTTTGTATGTACATCCCTATTTGTAGTCGCCCGCTATTATTTTATCAAAATCCCAACTCCTGCACCGGGTCCCAGAATTTCCTTTCGAAGTCAACCACTTTATCGTCTTTCACTTTAATTCCTTCCTTTTTTAAGCGCTGTTCCATGGCATCGGGCGTCGGAAAATGATGTTTGCCACTGAGCATACCCAGCCTGTTGACCACACGATGCGCGGGTACTGTGGGTTTTACTTTTCCTGCGCCATTCATAGCCCAACCTACCATGCGTGCTGAAAGTTTTGTGCCAAGGCAGGCCGCGATAGCGCCATAGGAAGTCACCCGTCCTCTTGGGATTTGTCGCGCCACTTCATATACCAGCTCAAAAAAATTATCTTCCTTCTTCCCCGAGGGCTTTATGCTTTTTAATTTTCCCGCTGCTCTTTTATTTGCCGGCATAAAAAATATGATTTAAAAGTTTACTGAGTGTTATCAGATTCATCCTGCTCCGATCTGCTTCTTTTCAACGCTGATCTTTTTGGCTCAGGTACCCGTTCATAATCGTAAGGGCAGTGGGTACATCCATTGCCACAACAATAACCACGTTCCAAAAGGTATTGTCTTGTTAGTACGACCAGGCCCTTATCATTGACATAATAATGAATGCCTTCAATCCACGGGTTCATTCTTCAGCATTTGTTTGAGTATCTCATCCTGGTCGGTGCCAGGCAAAACCTTTGGCAGTGAAAAACAGATATAATGCACACGGTTGCTCCCGGCTATATCCAGGGATTCATAATGCGTTTTAATTTGAAGTTCCGCGGCAATTTCACGATCACGATAAACATCATTTCGATCTTCATGAACGATGCAGCTATATAACTGGGTAACCCGCTTTGTAAACTCATACAGATCGGGACTATCCGTTTTGAGATGGATCTTCCCGTTTGCGACAAGAAACTGCTGATACAAACGCAGGAAGCGTGGATGTGTAAGTCGTTTTTTTGCTTTTGAAACCCGCAGCTGCGGATCAGGAAAAGTGATCCAGATGGAATCGACCTCAGCTTTTCCAAAATATTGGCTGATATGATCAATCTGCGTACGTAAAAAAGCAACATTTGACAAGCCATTTTGCAAAGCCCTTTTCGCACCTACCCAAATGCGGTTTCCTTTCAAATCAACACCAATAAAATTTTTTTCAGGATAAAGTTCCCCAAGACCCAACGCATACTCACCCTTACCACAAGCTAATTCCAGTGTAATAGGGTTTTCATTTTTAAAAAAAGATTTCCATTTTCCCGCCATTCCTTCCGGGTATTGCAAAACATTGGGGAATGTTTTCAGCTCCTCAAACCGTATTAGTTTTTTTTGTCCCATCAGCGGGCAAAGTTAAGCCAGCGAGTCTCATACAACAAAGTTTGAAGGATATGGCACTCTAATTGGAATATTATAATGACAGGAGCGAATCGGTAAACGGAAGGATCATGAAATTCAAGGCATTAAAAGCTGAGCAGTGTGTTGACTATGTAGTGATAGCCGGTCAATTACGGTAATTATTTCTACATGGACAAGGTTGAATTTACAGGCCGTACCCTTCCTATCAATTACCGTTTGTAAGCTGATACCCTAAAGCGTTGAGGTAGAGTTGAGGTGTTAAAAAGATGAGGGCCTGCCAACGGTAGGCCTTCACCTTTTTGTATATCGTGTTCTCGTGCTTTCTCCGTGCCCTGCGTGTCCTATTCTCCGCACTAGGTATACTCCGAATAAACCAGGAAACTCAACTTAAAAATTCGCCAGCAATCCTATCCCCACCAATGATTTCAGCTGCAGGGCGGCGCCGGTATTATCTTTTCCAAACAAACGCACATCATCGTCGTAAATCATGTCTACACTCCAGGTGATGGAAAGCAGTCGCGTGAGTTTAATGTTCAGCACATTTGTAAAATACAGGTCGATGTTCTGCGGTTTTCTTTTATAGTTTGAAAATAGGTCAAGCCTGCTTTTAAAACTCAGGTTTTTATTGAATTCTTTCAGGTAGTTAATCGTTGCGAAAGCACCAAACTCACCATTAGAATGTCTGCCCGGTTCCACGCCATACAAACCCTGTGCGGAGAGGCTATCATCTTTTACAATGGTCCATCTGGCAGTAATCGGTGATACAAAAATCGACAGATCCGCATTGGGTTTAAAATCCAAACCGGGGCTGACCAGGATATAAGCCGGTGACAAAAATGTTGAAGACAGGGTTTTTACATCGTCGTCGTAAGTGTAACCTTTAAATAGCTGAGACCGGAAATTGACAAGTCCGGCAAGATTCAGTTTCGGGTTTAATGCATAACCATATTTAGACAGAATATCGATACGGTCATCGTTCTTGCGGCTACCAAGGCTGGTGGTATTTACATAGCCGAGGTTAAAATCAAGGGTATTGTCCCAACTGTGTTTGTTCTTTTTATAAAACGCAAAAAGGTTGAGGATCGAGTTTACCGATAAGGAGAAATCATCACCACCCGCAGCCCAGTTGCTGAGTGAGCCCTGTGACACATTGATACCATACATACCACCTTTTCTCCAGGTATAAGGAACGGTATCATTGGGGTCTTTCTTAATTACCCGACCGGATGCATCTCTTAATTCCCTGACAGTTTCGTCCTGTGCAAATACATTGTAAACACTGGCAACAAGGAAGGTGAATAGCAATAACTTCTTCATTTGGTTAGATTTTTTGCAAAACTAATAAGCTTTGTGGAAGCAACGTTCCGTTGTATTTGAAAACTCTTGACTTACACAGCCTCCAAGACTTAATAGTATACTATTTGGCAGTTGCTTGACCTGCATTACAGCAAGGAATACTTTCCCTATAGCTAGGTTATCGATTCACCACTTTCTGCAAGCGGAATCAAGGTTTAATAATAAAAATTAAGTTCTGGTATTGCAAATCTACACAGGCCACCCTTACTTTTGGCAAGCTCAACCGGTACCTTCCATTAAAATAAGACATCAAAGTATTTAGAGGTTTTAACGCCTTTCCAAAGTGTTTATCATAGGTAAAGAATGGTTGCTCGCTTGTAAGATTGTCATCTTTTTCATTTACCAGATACCTTGCCCGTCTTGATAAAGATTGGAGTGCCACATATGCGGCATATTCTGACTCCGGAAGTCTTGCCATAGATAGTTGGTTAAAAGGGTTTAATACATCTTTCACATCTTTATGTTTCCTGTATTGAAGATTAAAATGTGATAGATGCGCATTTACCAGGTGAAGTGCACAGTAGAAACTAACGGTTACTTGCCAGTCATAGTAGTCGGGTAATGACTTATTAACCTTTTCAAGAAATGAAAGATTATGAAGAGCTTGTTTGATGTGATCTTGGGAACCCGGCAAGAGTGGAATGCTTTATGCTTTATACTTAAATTCTGAATAATGGTTTGGGATGGGTAATGAGTCGCGTTTCTCCACTATCATGGAGGTCATATCGTACCCGTACTGATGATATCGGGCATTTACTTGTGCTTCAGCAAGTATTAACTGTTTTTCTAGTTCTTCGTTATTGTCATCTACCTCAGCCCAAACAAGCACTTCTGTATCATTAACGTCGAAAGCGAGCTTGTTAGGCATTATTTGCCCTTTCCTTAATACTGTCAAATAATCTAACAAAATCCTGGAAATGAAATGATGCTGAGACATCTCTTTCCCCTGAAGCGCAAGTTTATCTGCATTTCCCTCTATTAGGGTTCCGTAAATAGATTTGAGTTCCGGGCTTGCCAAATCCGTATCCAGCATGAATTTATCTGCGCTTAGCGTGGCAACTAGTTCTTCAAACCATTGGTCCCTTTCAGCATTTGTAGACGATTGTTTTGCAATCATATAGTTAAATGGTTTGTCTTCTAAGTATAACGAATAATTGTGCCAAAAGTTGCGTAAAAATAGGGTACACAATCAGATATACAATACCGGCTTGTGATATTTCACTAAAAGATAGTGCGCGGCCAGGATCAGAATGTTTCACAAATTAATACAAGAGTTGATATTATCCTATACCCATTTGGTCAATTGTCAAACCATCTTGATCTTATGAATAGCGGATAAACTACTTCCCACTGGAGCAAAAAAAAACCTGCAAATCCTAAGATCCACAGGCATAACAATCACATGAGAGAAAGAGAGAGCTGTAGGGGGAGGGGTCGAACCTCCACGAGGCGGTTAGCTGCAACACAAAGTCCGGTGGTCAATCCCGGTCGGCCCCGA
>JAFAEM010000019.1 GCA_023424015.1 Bacteroidota bacterium
TGATTCGCGGCAACTCCATCCGTGTAATCCATGTAATCTGTGGCAAAAGGCCCCTGTGAAATCAGATTCGTTCAAATCGTGCGATTCGTCGCAGCCACATCTCTCTGATTCGCGGCAACTCCATCCGTGTAATCCGTGCAATCTGTGGCAAAAGGACCCGGAGAAATCAGATTCGTGCAATTCGTGCGATTCGTGGCAACCTCATCCGTGTCTTCCGTGTAATCTGTGGCAAAAGGACCCGGAGAAATCAGATTCGTGCAATTCGTGCGATTCGTGGCCCCCCTCCGTGGCATCATAGCAGATTTAATTACCTTCGCGCCTCTCAAATAAAGAATATGAAACAAGACGAACTAATACAAAGAAGTGGAAACCAGTGTGAACTTTGTAAGTCCGACGGCCCACTTCGTACATTTGAAGTACCACCTGCAACCAGCATTACGGACAACACGATATTGATCTGCGAAAAATGCGCCCAGCAAATTGAAAAGAAAGCTGAACTCGACAACAATCACTGGCAATTCCTGTCCACCACAATGTGGAGCGAGAACCCGGCCATACAGGTTGTATCCTGGCGCATGCTCAACCGGCTGAGGAACGAAAGCTGGGCTATGGACAATCTCGACATGATGTACCTCGATGAGGAAATGCTATCATGGGCAAAGGCCACAGGTGATCATGAAAGTGACGCCACGGTCGAACTCCATCGCGATAGTAACGGCCACCAGCTTCAAAGTGGCGACTCCGTAATATTGACCAAATCACTCGATGTAAAAGGCTCAACACTGAATGCCAAAATGGGAACTGTTGTAAAGAACATTCGCCTGGTGGAAGACAATACCGAACAAATCGAAGGGAAAATAGAAGGACAAACCATTGTGATACTTACAAAGTTTGTTCGCAAGCAAAACCCCTGATGAGAATCCATCGGTTCGCGTAAGCGCATATAACGAATAACATCTATAAAAGAGATCTTCTATCGCAGAATATAGGTCACACCATTTATATTCTGACGATAAGACCCCGTCTTCAACGCCCCCTGTTGCCTTGGATCCAGAGAGGTGCCCCAGTTGTAGTTTACCGAACCGATGCTTTTAATTTTTCCGCGGATCGCTTTATCGTCAAACGTAGAGTGATACTGGATGCGGGTATTGCCAACTGATTTTAGTTTACCACGGAAAGCTTCATTCTCCAGTGACTGATAATAGTCCAGCACCAGGTTGCCGGCAAAACGAAGTTTACCTTTGAGCGCTGCATTGTCAAACTGGGTGTAATAGTCGAGGCCTATCGACCCGATTGATTTGAGTTTACCCGGTTTACCATCCTTTTCAAATGCACCATAGTAAGTCAACATACAGGTGCCGATACTTTTTACTTTCCCCCTAACGACGGAATCGGAAGTTTCTGGTCCAAAATAATCGACCCTTCCCATAAAAGGCTGGAGCTTGGGAGCATAGTAATTTGAATTACGATCCGACCTCATCTCCGTACCCCATTCCATGAGGTTTCCATCTACAGAAACCCGGATCAGGACGTTTTGATCGGTAATAAAAGTAAAATATGAAAGTGTGGAGGCCCCCGAAAAGCTGATCTGGCTCAACTGCTGCGACCAGGCAAATACGCTCAAAAACAGAAACGACACGACGGCAAGAATCTTCCTCATAACAGGTGGTGGGTTTAGGGTGGAACTAAAAATAATAATTTCATGTTATAAATGCAACCCCATGATACCCCAATACCAGGTAAATTGGCCCCTGGAAAAAAGCAAACTTGCGGCGATAAAAATCCGGTATTTCGGCCTGTTTCAGCCGTTTAAAACCTTAGGTATAGGGAAAAAACACGTAGTAATACTCGCATTTTTTATTTTTATAATATCTACTTTTAAGCTGCAAGCTTAAACCCATATTTTATGAAACCCACCCTGATCCAGCATCCTTTGAAGAGGATTCATTTCAATTACAAATACGAGGCTGCCCTTAGCGATTTTGAACGCGCTTTCATAGAAAGATATAAACAGCTGCATGACGAGCTGGCCATGATAAAGGACGAACTGCTCGAACTGCGACCCTGCATCAGAAAAGTCTCCCGGGAACTTAAACTGGTCCGCAAATCCTTTGACACATTGCATGAAAAGATCAGGCTCACCGAACAAATGCTTGGCCTCAGCCCTGCCGTCGATATTCCCAAAGGCGAGTTTCGTGTAAAACCCGGAGAGATCAACCAGGTGCTGAATGAGTTTCAGATGGTGCGCCAGGAATACTGGGCCATCATGGTGCCTATGCATAATCGGTTTAATGACGTTTACATCCGCTTTACTGCTTTTGATGACACGGTAGAACGCTTTGAAAAAGAGTACTCACAACCCCTGCTCAGCAACCCCGATAGCATGGAAATAGATACTAATTGTTTTGATGTGGATATGAATGAATTCCGAAAACAGTGGATGGCGATAACAGATATGCAGGATGTTTGCCTGGATGAATATGCCGACTGGGTGAAGGAACAGACCAGCCTCGTTAATGATTCAACTGCGTTGTACGACCGTATCAAGAAACTGTTTCAATACATCAGCAATATTCAAAAGTATAATTCCACACACCGGGAAAATGATTTCGGGCTGAATTAAATACTAGTGTTTAGTCAAACATAAAATGTCGCTTCAAAAAGCTACGAGCGATGAGCTACGAGCTTCGAGCTCGATCGTTTGGCCAAGAAATTTGAGGCCATGAGCCTCATGGCTCACAGCTCATGGCTCGGGGCTAAAATAGCTTAAAATGCCGCTTCAAAAAGCTACGAGCGATGCGCTACGAGCTTCGAGCTCGATCGTTTGATCACTAAATTTGAGGCTTTGAGCCTCATGGTTCACAGCTCACAGCTCACAGCTCGCGGCTAAAATAGCTTAAAATGCCGCTTCAAAAAGCTACGAGCGATGAGCTACGAGCTTCGAGCTCGATCGTTTGACCACTAAATTTGAGTTTTTGAGCCTCATGGTTCATAGCTCACAGCTCACAGCTCGCGGCTCGCGGCTAAAATAGCTTAAAAAGCCGCTTCAAAAAGCAACGAGCGATGAGCTACGAGCTTCGAGCTCGATCGTTTGACCACTAAATTTGAGGCTTTGAGCCTCATGGTTCACAGCTCACAGCTCGCGGCTCGTGGCTAAAATAAAATAACACTAGTGACTCCCAGCGAGGAGCAAGATATTCGATGTCTCACCTTCGCGTTGAATATCTACAGTTGTACTATCATTGCTCTTTGCGAGCCTGATACTAACAGAGTTGACACTTTCTTCCCGGGCGATTAGTGAGAGCACCTCCTGGCAACTCCTGAACAGGTTGATTTTTACTTCTCCCGCCATCTCTTCCTCCAGGTCGCAATGATACACACAAGGAATACCTGTGTGCATCGTAAACTCCTGGCAGGCATACTCCATAGTTTCATTGAAACCGAGGTCAAATAGCATGGACGGGCTTACGGAAAAGGACAATCTTCGGATCGCTTTTACAAGTTGTTCGGATATTGTAACGATATTACCGAGCTTTGAGGCAGTCTCAGTAGGTAATCCTTCCATCCGGTTCTGGACCACTTCTGTTTGCCACTTTAATGCCGCTGCCAACTGAGCTAGTTCCTCATGAAGTTCATGCGCCAGCGTTCTGCGATCTTCTTCTGCACGATTCCGGAATTCATGAACCATGTTTTGGTAGGTCCTCAGCTTTGCTTTGAATTCTTCTTCCCTCAGTTTGTTTTCTGTAATATTTTTAGCAATGGCAAAAACGACCTCCCTGTCAGGAATGTACACTGATGTCCATTCCAGCCAGACTGTTTCGCCATTCTTTTTCAGGTAGCGATTCTTAAAATTTAATAATGGTTTGCCCTCCATTAACCTGAGCCTTCCCTGGTCGGTCAGTTCATAATCATCCGGGTGCAAAAAAGAAAATATGGGTCGTGAATAGAGCTCCCCGGGTTCGTATTGCAGTGTGTTGATGACTGCTGGGTTTACCATTTTAAAATATCCATCTTTTCCGGCAATGCAAACAAAGTCGTGCGTCAGTTCGAACAAGGCAAGCATTTCGTATTCACGCTGTACTGATTTGATCATGATGTAGCTCATTCCTCCTGGCTGCAGGAGGAAGCTCGAAAGATAACCCTGCAATTACTATTTCCCAATACCTGGATTTAAAATTTTTTCACACAATTAGCCTTACCAGTTAGTGCTGAATTACGGCTTTCCGTATTATTTTTAACGACAACTACCACCATTGGAATTCCTGCTTAGTCATATCAAGGATTATTATCCTCTTAGCCCAGCTGCAGAAAAAGAACTAGAGAGTTGTTTTGAACGGATTCTTGCTCAAAAAAATGACCACCTCTTGCAGGAAGGCAGGATCTGCCGGCATTTATATTTTGTAGAACAGGGAGCCCTTCGTGGCTATTATATGCTTGAGGGCCGGCAGATCACGCATTGGTTTGGCTTTGAAAACGATTTCGTCACCTCCTTTCACAGTTTTATTACCGGCCAGCCTGCCGTCGAAAACATCCAGTTACTGGAGGGAAGTGTGCTTTGGGTCATTTCAAAAGAAAAGCTGACTAACCTTTTTAACCAGTATCACGAGATCGAACGACTGGTCAGGATCGCCTACGAAAAATATTACCTGCGCCTGGAAGAGCGCTTTGTCAATGCGCATTTTAAAACGGCTGCCGAACGTTATGAGAATCTTTTGCAGCAAACCCCTCATATTCTAGAACGAGTTCCATTAGGTTATATCGCATCCTATCTCGGTATCAGCCAGGAAACGCTCAGCCGGATACGCGGTCGTATTTAACATTTCGATCATTCGTTTTTGACCTTTGTCAAAAATCTCCCGGTATCTCCCTTATAGATTTGTTTCCTAAACCACTACACATGGAACAAACACAAAACCAAAAACCTTCCGCCGCTTTCGTGGCGGCTTCCTGGCTGGCACTATTCATTGGTGTTATCGCATTTCTGATTGGCCTTTGGAATGCGGAAATGGAGCTCAATGAAAAAGGCTATTATTTCACCGTACTGATGTTTGGACTTTTCTCCGCGATATCGGTTCAAAAAGCAGTGCGGGACCAGCTTGAAGGCATTCCTGTTACTAATATCTACTATGGTCTGGCATGGTTTACGACCATTCTTTCCGTTGTGTTATTGACGATCGGTCTTTGGAACGCCGATATTGAAAAAAGCGAAAAGGGATTCTATGCCATGGCTTTCGTGCTAAGCATGTATGCAGCGATTGCTGTTCAGAAAAATACCAGGGATATGAAGGCTGCGGGGGATGGGAGTGATTCTTGATGCTGGATGCTGGATGCTGGATGCTGGATTCCTGATGCTGGATACTGGATGTTGGAAACGAAAGTGCCAGCATCCAGTATCTAATATCCAGTATCTTGTATATCTAATACCTCCTTGCCCTGAGAACTAATACGACATTCTTCTTTTTCTTCAACACAATATCTTCGCCTCTTATTTCATAGCGATTGACATTGGCCAGTTCAGCCAGGAACACCTTTTCAAATTCCATATCACCACACAACATTTTGGTTGAATTCACATCCCGGAACTGGACACTGTTCTTGTCAAGTGTATAGGAACCATTTATTTGGTTGCAACCACCATTGCCGGTAAACAGTTTTTGTTCGGTATCGAATTCTATATAGGCATCCCTCCGCCCCCCGCTTTGCTGTACCGGCACGCCTTTCATCTCCACCAGTACCCAGCGACTACGGCCCCAATAGGCATCCGGGGCAAGTTTGGGACTACACTGTATTAGGCTTATCGCGATGGCAATTACAAAGAGGTACTTCATGGCGTGATTGATTTTTTCAGATGCTAGGGGCAAAATTAGGTGATTCACCGCTCAAATCTGATGACCTAAAAGCCAGTTTTTCGATACCTGAATACCTGCCGTCTAAACATTCGGCGTATAATTCTTGAAGCAAAATAAATGTAGCATGGAAACCAATTTTATATCCCGGGTTTGGCATATACCTTCACTGATCGGCAACGCCATTCCAGGCGTTCTTGTGTGGGACAATGGAAAAATCCTCTTCATTACTGAAGATGGTATAGAGTTCAATGTTTGGCGGGAGGAACTCAGTTCGGTCAAATGGCCTTTTTTAAGAATGGGTATGGGATTCGATGCTGTCGTAAACGGGAAAAAATATAAGTTCAGTTTCTCCAAACCCAACCATAGCTCACCCGATATTTATTACACCGCCGGGTCGCCCTACCCGAAAGTTTCATACGCAGGACAGGGCTTCCATGACCTGAGTAGCCTGGGCACTATTAAAACTGACAGGGCAACCACTCGCAAATGGAAAAAGCTACTGAAAGGATAGAGTGGTCTAATTGATCCTTATAAGTTTTGACTCTTGCTCTGGGGAAACATCAGCAATGTTGACGATGTTAAGTACAGGCGCCCGTGCGGATAGGTTTGCAGTTCGATCGAGCGTTTCATCAACAACCGGATCTTGTATTTTCCACATGGCACCGGTTATAGGGTCAATGAACAGCATGCCAATCGCGCCACCGATAACGAGGTTACCAAAATACCAACCGTTGAGTTTAAAGTCGATGGTTACAATTTTCTCATCAAAACCTGGGGAGCTCAACTTTACCTGGTATTGTGCCTTTGAAAAATAGCCAGCACCCGATTTCAGCCTGACGGTTGTAGGACTTTTCCCCTGGTAAACAACATGACCCTTCTTATCCGTTATCTTAATATTTGCACCCGGAGGATCAGTTCGCAAATAAACGGGATAGGAAGATTTACTAACAATGGTAGCACAACCTGAGAAAAACATAATGCAGGGAAACAGGAGAAAAAGCAAATCAGTGCTGGTTCGTTTCATGACGTTACGTCGCTGCAGTTTTGAAGGAAGATGGTGGCTCGTTGCAGCAGACCCAATATTATGTTTTAAAATCGAAATTTCAAATACCTCGAATATCCCACTATTGATTTACAGTAAACTCGTAACTACCCGATCCCAGCTGCAGTTTTACAGACCCGTTTTCGCTTCCTGCTACAATGATTTCCCGCCGACCACTGATCTGCTGGCCATTTTCGGATATGGAGTTCGCATCCGAAGCCGGCACAAAAACTGTTGCTGATGTATTAGCCGGTATAACAATATCCAGGGTGAGTTTACCATTATCAAGCTTCCACCCACTATGCAGCTTACCGTAATAAGTTTGTAGAGTAGCGGCAGCATGTCCAAGTTTTTCACTGACATGTGGCCGAATAATGATCTTTTTATATCCAGTCTTCTCCTCATCAGTTTCAAGACCTGCCACCACCCGGTACATCCAGTCGCCAATGGCGCCATAAGCATAATGATTAAACGAGTTCATCCCCGGTGTCTGGAAACTGCTATCGGGTTTAATTCCATCCCATCTTTCCCAAATAGTGGTGGCACCCATTTTCACAGGATAGAGCCAGGATGGATAAGATTCCTGCAACAGCAAGGTGTAAGCCAAATCCGTATATCCAAAACGGCTAAGTACATGACAGAGGTAGGGTGTTCCAAGAAACCCGGTTGTCAAATGATTATTGTAGCTTTTAATATTATTCGCAAGGGTTTCCGCGGCCTTGGCACGCATTGATTCAGGAAGCATATCAAAATGTAGTGCCAGCACATAAGCCGTTTGCGTACCCGATACCAGGCGTCCACTTGGAGTGACATACTCTTTTAAGAAAGCATCTTTGATATTTTTTAAAAGAGCCTGGTATTTTATCACATCCTCTGCCCTGCCCAACACTTTCGCCGCTTTAACGATGAGTTCGGTTGAATGAGCAAAGAAACATTGTGCAATAAGGTATTTGTCTGTAACTGCTGAGCGGCCATCATTATCGTCAAATGGCCGGTAAAAAAGCCAGTCGCCAAAATGAAAACCTTTATTCCAGAGATTATCCACGCTATTTCTTTCCATATAACCAACCCAGGCCTTCATACTTTCGTACTGGTCTTCCAAAACCTTTCTATCACCGTAGGCCAGGTACATATCCCAGGGTATGATGGTAGCTGCATCAGCCCATCCGGCAGACCCGGCGGAATTTTCATTCAACACATTTGGTATTACAAAAGGTACGCTGCCATTTATCTGGTCGGCCGCAAGATCTTTCAGCCATTTGGCAAAGAAATTATTCACGCCGAAATTGAAAGCAGCGGTGCGTGAAAAAGCCTGCGCATCACCTGTCCAGCCAAGACGTTCGTCACGTTGTGGACAATCAGTGGGTACATCCAGGAAATTACCACGCTGACCCCATTGAATATTATGTTGTAATTGGTTGATCAAAGGATGCGATGATATAAAACTACCTGTTGGTTTCATCGCAGAATATAAGGCCACTGCTGTGAAATTATCTTCATTGATCGAGGCGGTGAACCCGCTTATTTTAATATAGCGAAAACCAAAAAATGTAAAAGAAGGTTCAAATACTTCTTCCTGCCCGCCCTTCAGATAATAGATAGCTTTTGCTTTTGCACCGCGTAGATTATCGAGATAAAAATTGCCTTCCTTATCCAACACTTCAGCATGTTGTATGACGATGCTATCCCCGGTGTTGCCCCTGAGTTTCACGGTTACCCAGCCAACAAGGTTTTGCCCAAAATCAATAACCTGCTCCCCTTTCGGGGTCTTAAAAATTTTAACCGGTTTAAACGTTTCATGTTTTTTGATGGGTTCGTTGTAAGTAGCTACGAGGTTGTCAAGTGGGTAATCACGCTGCGTAACGCCAGCCCATCCGCTATCATCAAAACCTGCCATGAGCCAGCCTTTTTTTTCAACCCTTGCGTCATATGTTTCACCATGATAAATTTCCGTATAACGCACAGCGCCGGTTGATGATTTCCAACTGTCATCAGAGACAATAAGTTCAGAACTTCCATCAGTATAATTGATCTGCAACTGGAGCAATATGCCCAATTTATCACCGTAAATATTCTTCCGGTTTTCCCAGGCCAGATTACTGCGATACCAGCCATTTCCTACCGCCACGCCAATAGCATTATTACCGGTAGTAATGAGATCGGTGACATCGAAAGCCTGGTACTGCAAACGTTTATTATAACTGGTCCAGCCCGGGCTGAGGTAATGATCTCCCACCCTTTTTCCATTGATGGCTGCTTCATAAATTCCATGGGCTGAAATAAAAACCGTCGCGGACTTCAGTTTTTTGCCAACACGAAATGGCTTTCGGAAATATTGCGCCGGCCTGTTGACAAGATCCTCATCGAAACCGGCTTCTATCCATTTTGCTTTCCAGTCTGCAGTTGCGAGACCCATTTGAAACGATGCTGTACTCCATGAAGAGGCTTTATTACTGTTGTCCCATACCCGCACCTGCCAGGAATATTTTTCACCGGGTAACAATTCTCCACCCCTATACGGCACATGCACTGACTGATCAGACACTTGTTTTCCACTTGTCCAAACCGTTTTCTTGCCATTCAATACTCTAAGCTCATAAGCTACCTGCACCAGGCCGCGCTGGCTTCCTGACAATTGCCATGAAAAACGAGGCTGCTTTACATCAATTCCGATGGGGTCAGTCAGATTTTCTGTCAGCAGGTTTACTACTTTCACTTGTGAGAATGCAGTCGTAATAAACAGAAGGAGCAAGGCAGGTAAAGAAAAGGCTTTTATCATAAACAGATTTCTTTGGTATATAAGCTATGAATATAAGAAAAGCCAGGGATAGCTGGATACTTGATACTTGATACTAGATGCTGGATGCTGGATGTGTAAGGTTATTTGTCGCAAGGATTCTAAGCCCCCTCTCCCTGGGAGAGGGGGTTGGGGGTGAGGCTTCGCTGGGGGTGAGGCCTGGTTGGAGGTGAGGCCGGTTTATGATTTCTTATACCACTTATATGGCGCAGATCCGGGTACTGTGATCTGGATGGCTGGTGGTGTATTGTCACCGATATACAGGTAACCTCTTTTCCCCGCAAGCTTAGGTGCTTTTAACTCGTCGCTGGTAAGCGCACGGTCGCGACTATTGGCAGCATGGTTAAAATCATTGAAACGCTTTCTGCCTTTTGTGGGATAAAAAGTGAAGGTGCCATCACCATGGAACGCAACGGTGCCTGTACAATCAATGAGTTCTTCATACATGTTACGTGCAAACTCATAACGATAGAACCTGGCTTCGCCGTTTTTGTAAAAGATCATGGCTTCCCTTGATGGAACAGCATAGCGACCTGCATATTGTCCTTCCTTGTAATTCTCCCAAAACTCAAAATCAATGTACCCGTGTTCCCATGCGCCTACAAGCTCGTCGGGCACTTCTGTACGTGGTGTTTGTTTTGGATCAATTGTTTTGTCGGAACCATCTTTACTACAACTGAATGAAGCCATCACAAAGCTGAGGCTCATTAATAGGATAAGTTTTTTCATCTCGTTTAATTTTTGCAGTAATATTAAAACGAGAGAAGACCAACTCCTCCTTGTATTTGTATGAATTGGGAATTACGCTGTATGAGTTTGAAAAAATCAGGCACAACCCTTGTCCCGCCTGCATCCGGGCCATCGCCAATTTTTTTGTATTCAGCGAGCTATTAATGTTAACAAATCATTTACCTTCTTTTGATCGTGTCGTGAATGTTAAGATCATGAGCCCTGGCAGTATTTTTTGCTAATTCATAACCCGCATCTGCATGCCTGATCACGCCCATGCCCGGGTCATTACGCAAAACACGTTTTAACCTTTGCTCCGCATCGGCACTTCCATCCGCTACGATCACCATACCAGCATGAATACTATAACCCATGCCCACACCTCCGCCGTGATGAAGACTTACCCAACTGGCGCCACCAGCCGTATTTACAAGCGCATTTAATATTGGCCAGTCGGCCACTGCATCGCTGCCATCCATCATAGCTTCCGTTTCGCGGTTAGGGCTTGCTACTGATCCGGTATCCAAATGATCCCGACCAATCACAATGGGTGCCTTTATTTTCCCGCTTCGTACCAGTTCATTGAATGCCAGACCCGCTTTTTCACGTTCACCCTGGCCAAGCCAGCAAATACGTGCAGGCAATCCCTGGAATGCAATCTTCTCCTTTGCCATTTTCATCCAGCGGATCATACTTTTATTCTCGGGGAACATACTCATGATCACTTCGTCCGTTACCGCGATATCATTCGGATCGCCGCTTAGGGCCGCCCATCGAAAAGGCCCTTTACCTTCACAAAATAAAGGGCGGATATAAGCGGGTACGAACCCTGGGAATAACGCATTTACGCCACCACCCACATCAAGTTTTATGGAAGGGTTAAATTCATTACTATCCCTCGACATGCCTGCTTCGTATTCCAGAGCACGTGCACGAAGATTATTGCCATAATCAAAAGTGATTGCGCCCATGTTTTGCAACTGCATCATGAGTTGAACATGCAGATGCATACTTTCATAAGCCATTTGCAGGTACTGTTCAGGATTTTCCTGGCGCATAATGGCGGCCTGCGTGTTGTTGATGGTATGTGGCACATATCCCACGAGTGGATCGTGCGCAGAAGTCTGGTCGGTGAGAGTATCAGGGACGATATTTCTCTCAACAAGTCTTTGCAACAGGCATACCGCGTTGGTAAGTACCGCTATGGACAAGGCTTCACCATTTTGTTTTGCTTCAAGGGCACGGTCGATAGCTTCGTCAACATTTTCAAACCATGTATCACAATAACGTGTTTCAAGTCTTTTCTGAATACGCCAGAGTTCCACTTCGGCCACCAGGGCTACACCTTCATTCATAGTGATCGCCAGGGGTTGGGCACCTCCCATGCCACCCAGACCGGCTGTTACATTAAGCGTTCCTTTTAAAGAAGCTGTAGTTCCAGCATCAGTATTCCTATCTGAAAAGTGCTTATTAGCCAGCGCTGCATAAGTCTCGTAAGTACCCTGCACGATACCCTGGCTGCCGATATAGATCCAGGAACCGGCTGTCATCTGGCCGTACATCATCAGGCCTTTTTGTTCCAGTTCGTCAAAGTGTTTCCAGTTTGCCCAGTTGGGTACCAATTGTGAATTGCTGATCAGCACACGAGGAGCATCCTTATGTGTTTTAAGAATACCGACAGGTTTACCGCTTTGAATCAATAGCGACTCGTCATTTTCCAACACTTTCAATGATTGTATGATCGTATCAAGCGCTTCAAAATCCCTTGCAGCTTTTCCCCTGCCTCCGTATACGATTAGGTCGTCGGGTCGCTCGGCCACTTCCGGGTTTAGGTTGTTCAGCAGCATTCGCAAAGCGGCTTCCTGTATCCAGCCTTTACATTTTAATTCGCTCCCGGTTGGAGTCTTGTATTTGATGGGATCATAAGTAGTTTGAACCATGGCAGGTAATTAGCATTTCAGCAAAGATGAAGATTTTCGTCTTAACCGTACTCATGGAAAGGAATTGGGATGCTGGCATACTTTCCAATACTCAATGATCATCTTTATTACGTTGCGATATTCCTCGTAATGACTGCTCTTGCGAAAAAACCCCTGAATGGTGAGTTCCCTGTAAGCTATTGAGACAATTCTTTTATCAATAAATGTTGACAGGAAAATAAAAGGGATACTTTTCTCCCGCAAATAAGGTTCTTCATCAATTTGTCGTTTAAGCTCTACCCCACCCTGGCCTGGTAAATTGATATCGCTGATGATCACAAGTGGCTTTTCTGTTGTCTCGAGAAGATATTGATAAGCATCGCTTCCCCTGTCAAAGAAAAGCAGGGTGTTTGTGACACCCAGGTCAGAAATGGCGTCCCTGAAGATCTCCTGGTCGTCTTTATCATTCTCGATCACAACAATAGGACCCTGGTATGACATAGTTTAATGTGTGGCTGTGGTTACGATCTAAAAAAGCTATAAATGTCAGCACCAGAATAGTGCCAGATTATTCCCTGCTTAGCTGCTACCGAAACCGGAAATAAATCGACACCTATGTACTAAAAAATCCCCGCCATAACTGACGGGGACCCTGAAATATTCATAAATAAAGCAAAAGACTATTTTCCAACTATCTTGTACTTTGTCTTACCATCCGAAACGATTTCCTCGTAATATATATCGTCTGGTGAAACATAATACTTATTACCATTTACAACAACATGTTTGCTGTTTTCCGGCAGCTGGTCTACAATGTCGCCAATATAAGGGCCATCATCCACGTATTCTTCATCGGTATTGATCTTTCCATCCTTACCAACCACCGTGTACCAAATTTCATCGTTGTCCTTTATCTCTTCCTTATAATATGTACCATCCAGCTCAAAGTATTTCTGATCATTGATCACCACCACCTTGGCGCCATTGGGCAATTCGGGCACCGAAGCCCCTAGTGGCGCATCAACCACCTCGTACCGGCTACCATTGGCATCGGACCGATAATAAGTGCCACCATAATAGTAATAAGGCATATCCCTCACATAGATCCTTCGATGACCCCTGGGCAGAATATTGATGTGTATGCCAATAGGCGGCGCCACTACACGAAAATATCCGCCATAAGGACGGTAGTAATACCCATTGGAGTAATGAAAACTGACACCCCGATAAGGAACTATAATACGCGGACCAGCGATATGCACCACACGCTGACCCCTATACGGACCGTAACCATGGTGCCGGTAATATCTTCCGCGCTGTGCGCTGGCATCCTGTACAAGGAAGAGGGCAATGGCTGCAAAGCCAAGGGAACGTAGAATTATTGATCTCATATATTCCGGTTTTAATTACAGACTAAAAGTAGAGAAGCAAGTTTAAAAAGATTCATAAAGCCAAAGAGGTGGGAGGATTTTAACAAATTATCCAGTATCCAGTATCCAGTATCACTACTGTCCGGGAAAAGCAGTTTATAAAAAGAAAAAGAGAGCTTTTGACTCTCTTTTTTGGTTTAGTTTAGAGTTTCCACACAAAAAATTAAACCATGAACAAAAGTAGTTTTTTTTCCGGACAGCCGATCTTCACTCAGCTGCTGCAGTATCTTCCAAAATCTGAAGTGGTAAGCCTGGCCAGGAAGTATAAAACTGACCGGTATTACAAGAAGTTTACGACACATTCCCACCTGATTTCGATGTTATATGCCTGTTTTGAGCATTGCTTGTCATTGCGGGAAGTGGTGACAGGTATGCAGGCCTGTGAGGGCAAGCTTCAGTCTCTTCATTTGAATGCACTTCCGGCGCGGAGCACCCTGTCAGAGGCCAATCAATACCGGAGTTATGAAGTTTTTGAAGCGATTTATTACCATTTGTTTGACCGTTACCGCCAGTTTTTGGCGGACAGCCGAATGAAAAAGGACCGGCTGTCCCGCCGGCTTATTCTTATTGACTCTACTACGATCAGTCTTTTTCAGGAGATATTAAAGAATGCGGGGCCTTCTAAAAGTAACGGCAAAAGAAAAGGAGGTATTAAGGTTCATATGACAGTCAGGGCAAGCGAGGATGTGGCAAGTCTGGTTCGCTTAACACCGGCAGCTCATAATGATGCATTGTTCTTAAGAGATCTGCATATCTGCAAAGGATCAATCGTTGTAATGGACCGCGGTTATAATGGTTTTGACAAGTTGGTGGAATGGAGTAAGACAGGAGTGTGGTGGGTTACCCGGCTGCGCAGTAATACTTACTACGAGGTCATAAAGGACAATGCAATCGAACATAGTGACAAGGAGTTGGGGGTGTTAGAGGATAAACACATTGTGATGGGAGCTCCCGGAAAACGTATTCCTAAAGTAAAATCCCGGCTTGTACGGTTTTACGATAGTGAAACCAGGAAAGATTTGGTTTTTATTACCAACAACTTTAAATGGCCTGCAGCTAAAGTCGCCGCCATCTACAAACGACGGTGGCAGATTGAACTACTCTTTAAACGCTTAAAGCAGAACACACCTCTTCAGTACTTTTTGGGGGATAACCCCAATGCCATCAAAATCCAGATTTTTTGCGCCCTTATAGCAGATTTGCTTTTAAAAATGGCTACTGCCAAAATCAAGAGAGCCTGGTCACATTC
>JAFAEM010000040.1 GCA_023424015.1 Bacteroidota bacterium
AAATGTCGCTTCAAAAAGCTACGAGCTACGAGCTATGAGCTTCGAGATCGATCGTTTGATCACGAAATTTGAGGCCTTGAGCCTCGCAGCTCGCAGCTCGCGGCTAATATAGGAGAAACCATCAAAATATGATTGACTTAACACTAGATACTGGCTTTTGGATACCCGATTCGCAGCTGATCTATTCATTGTGGGGTTACAGCCTTTAAACCGATGATCGAGGCGATGAGGGTTGTGATAAAAAATAAACGCCAGAAACTCGCGGGCTCTTTGAAGAAAAATATTCCGATCAGGACAGTTCCTACTGCGCCGATCCCCGTCCATACTGCATAGGCTGTTCCGATAGGCAGAGTTTGTGAAGCTTTATACAACAGGAACATGCTAATCGAAAGGCAAAGAAAAAAACCCGCCATCCAGGCGACGGTATTTGAACCCGCCTCGCGTGCTTTTCCAAGGCAGGTAGCGAAGCCGATTTCAAACAGCCCTGCAATGATCAGTATGACCCAGTTCATAGTGTTGATTTAAGATGAACTGCAAGATAAGCCGCTATTCCTT
Source organism: Bacteroidota bacterium (assembly GCA_023424015.1). Lineage (GTDB taxonomy): Bacteria > Bacteroidota > Bacteroidia > Chitinophagales > Chitinophagaceae > Terrimonas_B. The sequence continues at coordinate 556 of JAFAEM010000040.1, forward strand.
CACCTTTATCGCACTGATCACTTCCTCGCTCATTGGCGATACCCCGGTATCGAAAAATTTGATCAGTTTACCGTCTTCGTCGACCAGGTATTTAAAAAAATTCCATGTTGGTTCCTGGTCATTCCAGCCATTCTGTTCGCCGGTACTAAGCCACCTGAATATTTCATTCTGCTGATTGCCTTTGATCACGCTGCTTTTAGTTGCAAGCGGAAAGGTAACGCCGTAGTTAACCTTACAAAACTGGGCGATCTCTTCGTCGCTGCCCTTTTCCTGCTCTTTAAAATCATTTGCGGGAAAACCGATAACAAGAAGATCGTCTTTGTATTGCTCATAAAGTTTCTGGAGATCCGCATACTGGCCTGTATAACCACAATTGCTGGCTGTATTGACGATCAATATTTTCTTTCCTTTTGCTGCGCCGAGTTTCATTTCATCACCATTGTTCAGGTGAACTGTTAGATCGTGCAACGATCTCAAATCGGCGACTCCTTCATTGTTTTCCATAATATTCGTTTTTTTTCCAGTTATCTTATTATACCACATTAAAACGGGGTAAACCGCTTTCATCAGTTTTTGCCTGTAGGTCATATTCTTCGAATTTCTGTTAGCAAGAGCAACATAGACAAAAAAAACCAGGCCGACTACCAGGATCAAAACCATCAGTCTTAAAAACCTTCGCTTCATTATGCTGTGTTTTTAGCTACAAAACCTGAACCAATAAACCGCTATCTTATTACCCACTTAAACAATTTCAATCGTCCTTTAAAGGGTGGATATTTTATTTCGGGATCGAGCCAGGTAGGCGTTTTCATTATTCCTTTTTTATGTGAAAACCTGTCAAAAGAATACTTGCCATGATAATGCCCGATACCGCTGGCTCCCCTTCCGCCAAATGGCAGGTTGTGATTGGTCAGGTGCCAGGAAGCATTGTTGATACAGCCACCGCCGAAGGAAATATTTTCCATCCATTTCTTTTCCTTTTTCTTATCAGAGGTAAACAAATAAAAAGCCAGCGGGTTTGGATTTCTTTTAATGATCGCACATGCCTGGTTGAAATCAGTAAAACCAAGGATCGGCAACACGGGCCCAAAGATCTCCTCCCTCATCACCGGGGCATCAGGGTCGGGCTCCATCAAAATCGTTGGCTCGATAAATAAGGTATCCCTGTCATAACGGCCACCGTATATAAGATTACCATGCTCCAGATAAGGAAGTATTCTGTCAAATTGCTTTAGGTTGATGATCTTTCCGTAGTTGTAATGTTCGGATGGGTTTTCGCCAAAGAATTGCGGGATCACTGATTTAAAAGTCTCAAGCAGCTCATCTTTTTTTGATTCATGCACCAATATATAATCTGGCGCCACACACATCTGGCCGGCGTTGGAAAACTTACTCAGGGCGATCCTTCTCACAGCCGTACGGATGTCCGCATCTTCTTCTACAACACAGGGACTTTTACCGCCCAACTCCAGGGTAACAGGTACCAGTTGCTCGGCTGCCATTTTATAGATCTGCTTACCAACAGCCGTACTACCTGTATAAAATACATGATCGAATACAAAATTTCTCATCATGGACGGCACAATTTCAGCGCCATCGCCTTCTACAAAAAAGATATATTCCGGGGAAAAGTTTTCTTCAATAATTTTCTTCATGACAGCTGAGGTCGCCGGGGCAAATTCGCTTGGCTTTAACACCACGCAATTTCCTGCTGCCAGCGCACCTGCCAGCGGTGTAAATAATAATTGGAATGGGTAATTCCAGGGGGAAATGATGAGTACAACACCCAGAGGCTCACTAATGACCTTGCTGGCTGAAGGCAAATTCACCAGGTTGGTGGGAACCCGTTCTGGTTCCATCCACCTCTTCAGGTTACGAATGGCATTACTGATCTCGCTTAGAAAAAATCCGTTTTCCGTCACCCAGCTTTCCTCGGGGCTTTTTTTCAGGTCGGTGTAAAGGGCATCATAGATCGCCTGCTCATGCTTCACCACGGCATACTTCAACTTTTCAAGTTGCGTCTTTCGAAAGCTGTATGACTTTGTACTCCCTGAGTCATAATAGCAGCGCATCTTCGCCAGGCTTTCCAAAATAAAAGTTGTACCCATTCAATAAAATTGACAGGGTCAAGTTAGGGAGAAAAGCCGGTTTTGTAGAAAAATAACCCCATGGTGGTTTCTATACCATCTCGTTCTTAAACGACCTGACGGGCTGGGTACTTTCGATGATCATTTCGTCCATTTCCTCTTTCATGGAATCAAATCTGTTGATCACCGAGTCAACCAGGTCGTTGAATTTATTTTTAAGATCACGCCCCCTGTGGGCGATGCTTTCACGTGTTTCGGAACCCCTGGCGGGTGCACATAAAATACCAAGCAGCAACCCTGTTGATAAGCCTAGCAGGAACTTATTCATAGCGTTTATTTTTAAGGTTTAAAAATCGTTCTCCTGATATCATCAAAATATCATGCCATGGTTTTAAAAAATACAATTCCAACATTTTGTAATTTCAGCTCCGGATGACACACGAATATTTTATGATGTTGGCACTGAAAGAAGCGCGACTTGCTTATGAGGAAGATGAAATTCCCATAGGAGCCGTCGTTGTTATGAATGATAAAGTGATCGCCAGGGGTCGCAATATGACCGAGAGATTAAATGACCCCACGGCGCATGCTGAAATGATCGCGCTAACTTCAGCGTTCAATGCTATTGGTAGTAAATATCTTCCCGAAGCATCCTTGTATATTACAGTAGAGCCCTGCCTGATGTGCGCCGGTGCGATCTATTGGAGTAAACTGGGAAAAATCATTTATGGCGCAGACGATGAGAAGAATGGCTATAAAAAAACAACTGCCACCAACTGGCCATTTCATCCAAAAACAGAATTGATACGGGGTGTGATGAAAGAAGAATGTGCAAGGCTGATGAAGGATTTTTTCAAATCGAAAAGATAGACGTGTAAATTTTTGCCGATTAAAAATGCTCCAAAAAAAATAAGGGCCGCAACTCATGCGACCCTTTTTTGTACTTACCAGGACAATCTGTTTATTGGTCCCACCAAAGTTTTTGGTCGAGTCCGGAAATGGAAGGTACATTTTCTCCATTCCTGGCGACTTCGGTAGAGGGGTAGCCTACCCTGCGTATAAATGTATTGAGTACCGCGTTGGCAGGCAAACTGAAGTCTTTATAGTTGTAATCGTTCCTGCGTGCATCGGTCCAGGATTCGGGATGCAGGAACATGGCTATATATTTTTCTTTGAACAAGTGAGCTTTGGTAAATGCGCCGGATCCCACCGCTACATCCGGATCCGAAAGGTATGCCGCTTTATCAGCCGGGCTTACACCCAGTTTGTCCATATGGGCCGCTATACCATCCAGGTAAGCCTGGTATGATCCCGGCTTGTCTGTCGCGAATTTTGCTTCGGATTCAATAAACTTCATTTCAGCATAAGTGATCAGTTGCAAGGGCGCACCGGCTTTGGAGTAAAATCCATCTACCGAAAGATAACTCTCTTCATCATCGGTACCGGTACCCACACGACCTGCTCCGTTAGGGGTACCGCGATAGTCGCCAAACTGCGTGAGTGTTGCAACCAGGGGTAAACGTGGATCGGTATAACCATAAGTAGTGCCGTCGAGTGCATCCACATATTGTTCACTTAGCCATCCGTCAAGCAAAAGCACAGTGTTGTTGTAGGCAACCTGGTTCCAGGGACTGCGTGCAACAAAGCTACTCAACTTTGCATCGTCAGCATTGGACGTGTAGGCAGCGCCCAGGGCCGCCAGGATATTGGCAGGATTGTAACCCGCCGTTTCGCTTACCCGGTTGAGTAATCTTGCCTTTAACGCATTGGCTGTTTTCTTCCAGGCATTGACATTACCACCATGAATGAGGTCATTGGCCGCATCCAGGGCTACGCCGGGATCTGGTTTATTAAACTCTGTAAGCGCTGCATCGATGAGCGCCAGGCAGGCGTTGTACACGTCCTGGGCATTATCATAAGCCGGTTTAAAATTGCTTTTATCCCATGCTTCGCTGTATGGCACATCACCAAACAGGTCAATGAGCAGGCTCATGTTCATCGCTTCGGTGAGCTTTGCTACACCAATATGATGGTAACCATTGGCCTTCTCTGCCACACCTATCAGTACGCGGCTATCCGTTATTACATTGTACACGGTTTGCCAGATGCTGCTCCGGTCCACATCATCGTATGTATCGGATCCGCTTGATATCGTGGAAGAAGCCAGGTACTGCATATAATATGAAGTAAAATAACCCGCGCGATATACATTGAGCCCCGTTTCCGATGTGACGTACGATAATAACGCACCTATCGGGGGATTATCCGTTTGATTTGGATTAGATTGGTTAATATCAAGATAACCCTTTTTACAGCCTGAGATACTGGCTACCAGTACCGGCAAAAGTGCTATATATATTATTTTCTTTAACATAGTACCAAATTTAAAATTGAAGGTTTAAGCTAACCAGGTAACTCCTTATGCCGGGATAAGTAAATCCTGAAAACGCATCGGAGGTATTGCTACCAGCGGGGTTGGAGCTCGATTCTGGATCAAACCCGGTAAAATCCGTTTTCAACCAAAGGTTGTTGCCGGTGAATGAGATTGTAGCGCCGGTGATAGCTTTCGTTTTGGACAGTATATTAGCCGGAATGGTATAAGCGAGTGAGACCGACCTCAACCTGATCCAGGATGCATCTTCGATAAAAAATTCGGAAGAACCGCGGTAGTAGTTACGATAATAGCCATTACCATAATTCACTCCATCCGGGCCCACTGCCTGCCCGAGATAAACCGATTTGGTATTGGGTGAACCATTGTCAAGCACACCATCAAATACGATCATCTCTGTCCTGTTCTCGGTAAATTTCGCTGTTCCAAATGCTGCCATAAAGTTGGCAAACTGGTTGTATCGATACTGACCTTCGCGAACATCAAGTAATGCAGACAGTGAGAAGTTTTTATAGCTCACGGTTTGCGTGGTATTGAATATCCATTTGGGGAAGGAATTGCCAAGATAACGCTGCCTGGTATCAATGATGGGGAAGCCGTTTGCCCCGATCAGCCAGGGCTGATCTTTCGCGATCGTTACACCATCATCAACTTTGGAACCATAGTAACGCCTGTAGCTTCTGCCGTACATCGCGCCATAAGCATAACCCGGTGTCAGTTTGGATGTAACACTCGAGCTGCTGTAACCAAACTGTGAACCCAGGACAATCTCGTTAAGCCCTTCATTCAATTTAATGACCTTGTTGGTATTGGTGGAGAAATTATAGCGCATTTCCCATGTCAGGTCCCTGGTCTTTACCGGGATGGCCGATAAGGTAATTTCCAAACCTTTGTTTTCGAGCTCACCCGCATTCACCTGTGCTTCATCGTAGCCGGTTGCATTCGATATTTTTGCAGGAACAATCAGATCCTTACTCTTCGACTGATACACGGTTACTTCCAGTCCAAGGCGATTCTTCAGGAAACGCAGCTCAGTACCGAGTTCGTAAGTGGAAGTAAACTCAGGTCGCAGGTTGGGATTACCCAGCGTATTGACCTGTGTGAAAGGAACCGAAGACCCGATTGGCGTACCGGGAACAAAACCAGTTACGATGGCATAGGGTTCACCATCCTTACCCAGTTTTGCATAAGAGAATTTAAGCTTACCATAGTCGAACCAATTTGGCAAAGATATCTGTTCGCTAAAAATATAGCTCAGGCTCGCTGAAGGATAGAAATAACTTCTGTTGTCGGGAGAAAGTGTCGAAGTCCAGTCATTACGACCTGTTACGTTCAGAAACAAAAGATTCTTCCAGCCCAGTGTCAGATCAGCAAAAACTCCATAGTTCCTGTAATCATAAATATAGCTGTTGGACAGCACCCTTTTTGTGTTTTGCATCAGGAACAGGTCGGGCACCACCAGTGTATCACCTTCCGTACTTACTCTTCTTACCCTTGAATCCCTTAAATCGTGACCGAGTTTAAAATCAACACTGAAATCATCTGTAATATTATGGCTGATATTCGCCATAGCGGTGGAAGTGATAATCCTGCTCTTGAGGTTATATTCATTGATAAAGCCCATGCCGTTATCACCATTGATCAACTCACCCACCGTGCCTTTGGGCCCAGGCGCCGTATGTGTACGGGCATCAACATAAAAGTCGTTACCGAACCGATAGCTAAAGGTCAGCCATTTTACAGGCGTATAGTTAAAATAAGCACTGGCAATGGTACGGTTTACATTGTCCACAAAACGATTTGTAGCTAATGTATAAACCGGGTTATCGTTTTCAGGTCCGTAGTTCTTCTGGGTGCCGTCGGGTTTGATATAATCCATCACATCCCATCGCTGCGACCAGTAGATCAACTGCTCGCCATACCTGTCTGAGTTTACTCGTCCACCACCTGAGTTGATGAAGTTGACCGAGGCGCCGGCTTTAAATTTGGGGCTGATATTAAACTGGGAGTTCAGCCTTGCATTATAACTTTTGTAATCGCTGAATGGAATGATACCATCCTGTTGAAAGTACGACATCGAACCTGCGAGTTGTACCGTCTCCGTACCTCCTGTCAGGTTGATGGTATGACGTGTTTGGTGCCCCTGGCGGTAACCGCGATCAAAGTTATTAAAGACCCTGTCGGGGTGGGTAGGATCAAGTGCTTTCGCTTCCTCCACCGTAGGACCCCATGAAGGCCAGAAACTCTTGGGATCATACACACCAAGATAGCCCATGGAGAATTTATCCTGTACATCAGGGATTTTGTTTATCTCATCAATGCTATACATGCCGCTGTATCCCACCCTGATCTTGCCGGCACGCGCGGATTTAGTGGTGATCAGTATAGCGCCGTTGGCAGCCCTGATACCATAAAGTGCAGTAGCAGCACCACCACGCAGGACTGAAACTGTTTCAATATCGTCGGGGTTGATATCGGCAGCCCTGTTTGACATACCACGTGTCTCCGCGCCACCTGTTGTATAAGTACTGTTGTCAATCTCAACTCCGTCAACAATAAACAGCGGCTGGTTATTTCTTCCACCATCGAGTGAGTTAATACCGCGGATCAGAATCCTGGCACCTTGTCCCGGGCCACCACCAGAACTGGAAATCTGCACACCTGCTACTTTACCCTGGAGTGCGTTTACAACATTAGATTGACGGTTAATGTTAAGGTCCTTGTTGTCGACCTGCTGCACTGTAAAGCCGAGTTCCCGCTTCTCTTTCTTTATTCCAAAAGCAGTGACTACCACTTCGGAAAGATTACCTGATGTTTCGAGATTGATGTCAAAGGTTGACGCGGCGCCCACGGTAATTTCGCGAGCGGCAAATCCCGCCGAACTTACTACCAGTATTACATTAGATCCTGTTACCGGAATGCTGTACTGGCCATTTTCATTGGCGTTTACGACTGTCGTGGTACCCTTCTGCTCTACAGTTGCGAAAGGAACCGGATCGCCGTTGTTTGTTTTTACCGTACCCGTCAAAACCCGTGATTGGCTAAATACACCCAGTGGTAGTATCATCAGCCAACAGATAAGATGGATGATCGTTCTCATTTGAATTAGTTTTTAGTGATGCAGTTATATTTGAAGACATGGAAATTATGCAAAAAGCGGCTTATAAATCTGCAAACTCTGGAAAAAATTGAAAAACGGTAAGTCGAAAGCCACAAAAACCTGCACAAACACGCAGAATTTTAAACTATCATCTTATTTGATCTGCCGTCAACCGGAACGTAATAAATTTGTTATCGTTGTATATAGTAATCAGATTTCTACATTTTAAATTCAATAGTTATGGCATTTACACTACCTGCGCTTCCTTATGCAGCCGATGCACTGGAACCGCATATCGACAAACAGACGATGGAAATTCATCATGGCAAACACCACCAGGCTTACGTTGATAATCTGAATAAGGCAATCGCCGGAACAGAACATGAAAATAAATCGCTTGAAGAACTGGTCGCGAATGCTGGTAAAATATCACCGGCAGTACGTAACAATGGCGGTGGTCACTGGAACCACAGTTTTTTCTGGGAACTGCTTTCAGGTAAAGCTAGTAAACCTTCAGGCAAACTAGCAGACGCGATCAACTCCACTTTCGGATCACTGGAAGCTTTGCAGGAGAAAGTGAACACCGCGGGCGCCACCCGATTTGGTTCGGGCTGGGCATGGCTGATAGTTAAAGATGGCAAACTCGAAGTTACTTCTACACCCAACCAGGATAACCCACTGATGGATGTTGCTGAGGTAAAAGGAACACCCATTCTGGGTATCGACGTATGGGAGCATGCTTATTATCTAAAATATCAAAATAAACGCCCCGATTACCTGAAGGCGATATGGAATGTGATCAATTGGGATAAGGTAGCCGCGCACTATGCAAAGCTGGGTTGATCTACTTAAACTTTACAAGATTGAGAAAGCTTTCCGATTAAGGAGAGCTTTTTTTTTGCTGCCTTCGGCAGAGGTCGGCCACGAATGACACGAATCGCACGAATGGGCCACGGATTGCACGGATTTACACTGAGTGATTTCTTTGCCTGCGGCAGGTGGAAGCCACGAATGGCACGAATTACACGAATGAGCCACGGATTGCACGGATTAACACTGATTGATTTTACTGCCTGCGGCAAAAGGGGAAGCCACGAATCACACGAATCGCACGAATGGGCCACGGATTGCACGGATTGGGACTGATTTGTTATAGAGGGAACAACGAGCGTTTGATGATATGAATAACAAAAATGGAACCCTGCTGTCATCCGGCTGTGATCAAGTTGAACACTCCAATTATTGGACAAAATAAAACAACAGATGACTCTCGGATTGTCACCCCGGGCGTTGTACAATAGGAAAACTTGATTAAAAGATAACCAGACCAGGGGATTTTCTCTCGTGACATATCTTTTCAAGAACAAAAAAACCAGTGATAGCAAAATGCATCTCCTTTTGCTATCACTGGCATAAAACAAACAACATTTTTACATATACTTCGTCTTTCCCGGCACTGCAATGGGGTAATATCCATCGTCATCCGGTAAGACAGGCGGTAAGGCATCCCAGTCAAATTTCTTCGGCATGATATCTATACCAGAATTGAGTGCTTTATCCCATTCGATGATCTGTCCGCTATAAGTGGCCATACGACCCATGATGGATGTCATGGTACTCTTCGCGCCTACCTCTGCATCGCTGAACTTGAATTCATTTTTAGCGATGGCCGCGAATAATTCATCATGCTCATTCTGGTAAGGATTGTTCTCACCCTTTTTATCAAAACGGTATAGTTCCTTCCCTTTCGGGTCTTTGATGACGGCTTCATCACAACGTATCACACCTTTGGTGCCGATCAGCATTTCATCCACGCGGCTTGCAGTACCGGGAATATGACGGCACTGGCTATTGAGTACTGACCCGTCTTCGTAAACAAACTCTACATAATGGTGGTCAAAGATCTCACCGTGATCTTTTCCCTTCCGAACCTGCCTGCCACCCATACCCTGCGCTCTTACAGGATAGCCACCCTTGAACCAGTTCATCACGTCGATATTGTGAATATGCTGCTCCGTGATATGATCGCCGCAAAGCCAGTTAAAATAATACCAGTTGCGCATCTGGTACTCCATCTCAGTCTGTCCATACTTGCGCTTCCTTACCCACACGCCGTCGTTATTCCACCAAACCTGCGCGGAAGTGATATCACCTATTAAATTCTTTCTTTTATAGAGCTCGCGGTATGAATTCTGGTAACGCCTTTGCAGACCCACTACCACATTCAATTTTTTTTGCTTCGCGATTTCAGCCGTATCCAAAACCTTTTTTACACCTGCCGGATCAGTAGCCACCGGTTTTTCCATAAATACATGTTTGCCCTGCTTTATTGCTTCCTCAAAATGAATGGGCCGAAATCCCGGAGGCGTGGCAAGGATCACCACATCAGCGAAGGGTATCGCTTTCAGATAACCGTCGAAACCTACAAACCTTCTTTCAGCCGGTACGTCAATCCTGGCTTTCACTGTAGGATCTTCATTGATCAAAGTCTTATAGCAACCTTCAAGGCGATCGCTAAAAGCATCGGCCATGGCGACCAGTTTTACATTTTGCCTGGCAAGCAATGCCTGCATGGCCGCTCCTGTACCACGGCCCCCACAACCTACCAGGGCTACCTTGATAGTATCATCGGCGCCGGAGAAAAAATTAGCACGACTTAAAATAGGTGCCGCCAGCAAACCACCCGCGATAAGAGACGATTGCTTTACAAATTCCCGCCGGCCGTTGTTTTGGTTATTGTCTGTATTACTCATTGCATGATTTTTTTATGTGCATTAAAATACTAACCAGGTTTGAAAAAATGCTTCCGCCTCCTCAGCTGTCGGTTGCTTTACCGGTCGTACGATCCGAAAACCCACAAACGGAGCGTCAGCATTCCACCAGCGACTCTTAGGGATTTGTGGATCGCGGCGATTCCATACTGGATCCGACATTTGACGGTTGGCTGCCCGCAACTCCTTTGCTTCACTGTTGTATGACCCACCCCTGACAGTGCGTGGATGGCGTGAGTCAGCCAGGCGAATGGGATCAGCAGCCGGATCTGCTAAGGATGAATAATAATCAGTCGCATACTGGTCCAAGACCCACTCCGCCACATTCCCCAGCATATCATAAAGTCCCCAGGCATTGGGTTTTTTCTGGCCAACTTTATGATACCTGTTCTCGCTATTATTATTGTACCACGCATATTGATCCAACTGCCCCGGGTTGTCACCGAAGGGATAGATTGTGGTAGCCCCGGCACGACAGGCATACTCCCACTCGGCTTCCGTGGGCAGTCGGTAAAAAATACCGGTTTTATTATACAACCATTTGCAATACATCAGGGCGCCGTACTGCTGCATACTATTGGCAGGGAATCCACCGTCTTTTCCCATGCCCAATGTCATATCAATATACGGCGAGCTAGGCCTTGTGATTGCATCGGTTGGAATATTCTGGCTAAGTGAAGCATCAAGAAAAAACAGGTTGAACTCGTCAAACGTTACTTCATGGGCGCCAATCCAGAAAGGACTTATGCTGATGTTTTTTTGAGGCTGCTCATCGGCTTCCTTGTGTTTATCACTGTCCGGGCTGCCTATCATAAAACTACCGCCGGGAATGGGGACCATCGTAAACTTTATGGTTGAACCAGGGATCTGCTGGTCATACTTCTTGAAACTCGTATCCGATGCAGATTGCGACCATGACTCCGACATCACCATGGTCATCACGGCCAGCAGAATAAGCTTTCTCTTCATCGCTTCGAAGATAAACAAGATATGATGTAAACAGTATACCCCACACGGGATTTGAAACTTTTATACAATCGTTTGCGCGACACTGGCGAAGCTTAAAAGTTTTATTCAAACTGAAATTTATCATTTAAATTGAAGGCTCAACGATACATATGAACCGCAGAAATTTCGTACGCAACGGGCTGCTGGCCGGAGCCGCTGTGACAACCCACCCGCAAATTTTTGGAAAATCCAACAACATGGACATCGCAGACAAACCATTTAATCTCAACTATGCCTTTCACGACGGCATGTTTAAAAACCTTGGCGGAAATGATTTTATCGATCAGATCAAATTTGCCTACGATAAAGGTTTTCGTTCCATAGAAGACAACGGCATGATGTCTCGCCCTGTAGAACAACAGAAAAAGATCGGTGAGACCCTGGCAAAGCTGGGCATGACCATGGGCGTGTTTGTGATCACTTCGGATAGCTGGCACTGGAAGACATCGCTGGCTACTGGCAAACAGGAGTGGATCGACAAAATGATCAGGGATTGTAAAGAAGCTGTAGAAGTTGCCAAACGATGCAATGCCAAATGGGCAACCGTTGTGCCGGGAAATTATGAACGGACATTGTCTTTTGAATACCAGACAGCGAATGTGATCACCGCACTCCGGAAAGGCGCTGAGATACTGGAACCACACGGCCTGGTGATGGTGCTTGAACCTTTGAGCGACAACCCCGACCTGTTTTTACGTCACTCGGACCAGACATACATGATTTGTAAAGCAGTAAACAGTCCTTCCTGCAAGATATTGTTCGATATGTACCATATGCAACGTAATGAAGGCGATATCATCAATAATATCAATAAATCCTGGGACGAGATCGCCTATTTCCAGATCGGCGATAACCCGGGAAGAAAGGAGCCCACTACCGGAGAAATGAATTACAAAAACATCTTCAAACATATTTACAACAAAGGATACAAAGGCATCATGGGCATGGAACATGGCAATGCCAAACCGGGTAAAGAAGGTGAGTTGGCGCTGATTGAAGCCTACCGAAGCGTGGATAATTTCCTTTAGGCAGAAATTGGAGTGGATGTTAAGAAAGCGAATTTAAACTTCAACATCCTTTATCTGGCAACGGAAAGCCTGCTGATTCACCGCGATTATGGTAACAAGAATCATCCCATACTCAATGCAAGGCTGAAACGACCAGGTGCTCTCATGGTACCGGATCATACCCACTACCGCCCCAGGGATGACAACGGGAAATTCTTTTTATCGAAAGCCAGAAGCCTTTGAATACGCCATATTTTTTAAAGGCTTCCATCGCGTAGTGTGAGCAGGTAGGTGTGTACCTGCATTTGGGACCGATCCAGGGAGAGATAACCAATTGATAGATCTTTATCAGCAGGATAAAAGGCAGGCTTAGTATATGTAAGATTGATTTCAAACTCGCTTTTTGTTGATCTCAACAAGCCGGACGAGTGCCTTCCCTATACTTTCATACACTTCATCGTATTCGGGCAACTCCTTTCCTGTATAAATAAAGAAAACATTCAGCTTCCTGTTTTGTTCCTGTAGTTGATCTCTTAAAAAATTCTTTTGCAGGCGATAAGCTTCCCGGGCCAGTCGTTTGATACGATTGCGACTAACTGCCGTCCTGAAATTGCGACTGCTGGCTGAAAATCCGGCCTGCAACGACTCTGATTCCCGATGACCGGCAGGAGGCACAAAAGAATAAAAAACGCGGAAAGACGGCACCACGAATCGCTGCCCGCTACTGAATAGCTGCTCAATTTGCTTGCGACTTTTAAGCCGTTCTTTTTTGCCTAATGTGAATTGCCTGGCCACGTACAGATTTACATAGATTATCTTATATAAAAAAATAGCCCCGGTCGGCCGGGGCTAATGCAATTATTTTTCAATTCCCGAAGGATCGATTATTTCAGCTTTCTTTCATCAGAAACTGTCAGTTTCTTACGGCCTTTTGCACGACGGCTTGCTAATACCTTGCGGCCATTAGCACTTGCCATTCTTTTACGAAAACCGTGCACAGTTTTACGGCGCTTGCGATGCGGTTGGAATGTACGTTTCATTTTTTTAATTCTTTTTCACTTTTGAAATATAGCCGGGAGAACGGCCGGGATTCAAATTCGCCTGAGAAAAACCAGGTCACCACACCTGCTCCATCCCCAGGCGGGATGAAAGGACGGCAAAGGTAAGGGAAGCAGGCCAGAACAGGGAGAGATAAACGCGGAAAATTTTACTGCTCCTTTCTAATTTATTGAAATACAATTAAGTTTTGTATTTTATTCGAATGGCGCTTCCCCATCCGCCCAAATGGGAGGATCAACCCAGGTCGACATGGACGGAGCGCACCGTCTCTTTATAAAATAAAGCAGCGTGGTTATCAAAATCTTCGGTAGAGTCGGTCGTATAAAATGACCTGCTCCAGTTTTGGCTGCAGGCCTGCTCTATTTCCGGGTGACGTGAAAGGTAGTCCACCAGGCTTTCGGCTACAATTTCGCCCTGTGAAACCAAATTGACCCCAATAGGCAGGTGTTCCCTGATCTTTTCACTCAGCAGGGGGTAGTGGGTGCAGGCCAGCAGTATCACATCAATATCCTCGCCTTTCTCGAAAATGCTTTTCAGGTTTTTCTTTACAAAATAATCGGCACCATTGCCCTGGTGTTCGTTGTTCTCGATCAATGGCACCCAGAGCGGACAGGCTTCCTGGTACACCTTTATACCGGGAAAGAATTTAGCGATCTCGATGGGGTATGAATTGGAAGTCACTGTTCCATTGGTCGCCAGGATTCCGATACTACCTGTTTCAGACAGGTTGCCAATGATCTCCGTGGTCGGCCTGATCACCCCCAGCACTCTTTTGTGGGGGGCTATTTTAGGTAAATCGTTTTGCTGGATGGTACGCAGGGCTTTTGCAGATGCTGTGTTGCAGGCAAGGATAACGAGCGGGCAACCCTGGTCAAAAAACCATTTAACACATTGCAGGGTGTATTGGTAAACGGTTTCAAAAGATCGGTTGCCATAAGGCGCGCGGGCATTGTCGCCGAGATAAATATAGTCGTATCGGGGTAGTTTGCGAATAATGTCTTTCATGACGGTCAAACCGCCATAGCCGGAATCAAATATGCCTATGGGAATTGCTTTTTGCATACAACAAAAATAAGCAGCGAAGGCAGTAATATTAGGAAACGTTGAAACAATAACAACAGCCGGGGTGCATTATAGTTAGTCTTCCAACAAGTACCCTAAGAGAAAGATACCGGCTCAAGGCCGGTATGACGATTAGAAAATGAGGTCCCTCAACATGAGAGAAAAAAAACAAACCCCGGTCAAAAGACCGGGGTTTTATAAAAATTTATCAGCGTAATATTATCTTCCATTTGCTGGTGGCTTATAGCCCGGCAGCAATTGCGGAGGCACCGTCACATTTAATTTCTTCGCCACAGGTTGCAGCAGGTTATCCGCATCGGGGGCAACGATCATAGCATCACGGGATAACACATAAGTATATCCTTTCTCCTTTGCCACGGCCTGTATAGCAGCCTGTATTTTCTGCATCACTGGCGCGAGGAGCTGGCTTTGCTTGTTCTGTACCGCATCCTGAGCGATTTGCTGCCAGTTTTGAAGTGTCTGTGTCAACTGCTGTAGTTCCTTGCCTGTTTGTTCCTTAACAGCCGCGCTTACCTTACCGGATGAATCGCGGTAAATACTGTCTTTGAACTGGTAAGTCTCCATCAATGAATTAAACTCCTTACCCACAGTATCCCTTTGATATACCTGAACCATTGAGTCGATCTTCTGTACCTCGGGCATCAGGTATAAAATAGTTTCTGCATCTATGTAGCCTATCTTGGTTTGCGCATTTACCCCGCTTCCGGCGATCAGCAAGCCCGCGACTACTGCAAGCATTTTCAATTTTTTCATCTTGTTTGTTTTGTTTTTCTCCCTTAGCAGGGTTTTGTCATTTTTATTTTGTAGAGATAGGTTTTATCAACCTTTAGTTGCGTATTTTATTTTCTTTAACGTTTCGTGAGTCGTGAGTCGTGAGTCGTGAGTCGTGAGTCGTGAATCGTGAATCGTGAGTTGTGAAGATATTTTTCACATTTTCACATTTTCACATTCTCAAATTCTCAAATTTTCAAATTCTCACATTTTCAAATTCTCAAACTCACCCCCTGATCCCCAGTTCCCTCAGCACGTCCTCGCTCTTGTCCAGTTTAGGGTCGGCAAATATAATGGTAATTCCTTCACTTTTATCGAGCACAAAATCATAGCCCCGCTGGGTGGAGATCTTCTGAACCGCATTGTAGACCTTATCCTGTACGGGCTTGATGAGCTCCTGTCTTTTTTTAAACAGATCACCCTCAAAGCCAAAACGTTGACGCTGAAGATCACGGAGTTCCTTTTCCTTCAGAAACAGCTGGTCTTCCCGCTTTTTCTTCAGGTCGTCGCTCAGCATGATCTGCTCGGCTTCATAATCCTTATACATTTTGTCGAGGCTGGCCTGTTTCCCGTCGATATCACGCTGCCAGTCGGCCGCGATGGCATCAAGCTGTTTTTGTGCCTGTGTGTACTCCGGCATTTTATCCAGGATATAGCGGGTGTCGATGATAGCATATTTCTGCGCATGAACTGCCAGTCCCATCAACATGATAAAACAGGCAAAAAACAATTTTCTTTTCATGATCGTTATTTTATTTTTTCCCTGGCGGGATAGATTTTATTCGGGTTCAAATCCAAGCATAAAGGTAAAGCGGGACGCGTCTTTCAAACCTCCACCCGGCCGGATACGATCAAGGCCGATACCATAGTCGAATCCAAGCAGGCCAAACATGGGCAGGAAGAATCGCATACCAACACCTACACTGCGACGCAGGCGGAACGGGTTATAATTCTTAAAATCATACCAACCATTGGCCGCTTCAAAAAACGTAAGACCGTAAATCGTGCTGCTGGGGTTGGTTACTAACGGGTAACGAAGCTCCAACTGGTACTTGTTAAAAATGGTAAAATAATTATTCGCGTTCTGCTGGTCGGGATTGATCGTTGGATCGGATGATTCATACACAGGATAACCACGATGTGCAATGATATCATAACCCAGCAGACCATAATTGTTCGTCAGACCCGCATCACCCACCTGGAACCGCTCAAATGGTGAGTAATCCAGTTTGCTGTTGTAACGACCCATGAAACCATACTTGGCTGCCAGTTTCATCACGAACTGCCTGTTCTTGTCTGCACCACCTGGTTTGCCGATAGGCACATACCACTCGGCATTGAAACGCCATTTATGGTACTCCGGATTTTTATAGGGGTCTGATGAAGTAACCAGGTCGGGATTAAACAAAGTATAAGGTGGCGTAAATTGTACGCTGGCCATTAGGCTCGATCCGCTCCTGGGGAAGATAGGATCAAACACCGAAGACCGTTGTAATGCGAGTTTAAAGCTCAGGTTATTAGAGGTACCATTTGGTGAGGCACCGGGGAAAATCCCGTAGTTGCGCCTTTTATATTGCGTAAAGCTTACCGCGTATACCAGGCTGAAATAGTCATCAGGCCATTTCAATTGTTTACCGAGGGAAATAGATGCGCCATTTACTTTCAGGTAATTGGTATCTGATCTCTCGTTGTCGATACGACCCGTAAACGGATCGAAGGCATTGGAATATTTACTGTTATTGTAAGCAAGCGTCAGTGAATTTCTTTTCTTACCACCCAGCCATGGCTCGGTAAAGGAGAAGTTGTAAGAACGGAATGCTTTACCATTGGATTGTACCCTGATACTAAGCTTTTGTCCATCGCCTGTTGGCAATGGATCCCATGCCTGCTTTTTCCAGATATTCTTGATGGAAAAGTTATTAAACGTAACACCCAGTGTGCCGGTAAGACCTATACCACCGCCCCATCCGGCAGAAAGTTCAAGCTGGTCAGATGATTTTTCTTCGACCGTCCAGTTGATATCCACGGTACCATCATCGGGATTAGGCACTACGCCGGGGTTTATTGTCTCCTGGTTAAAATACTGCAGGTTGCCAAGTTCGCGGGTCGACCTGATGAGGTCAGTACGACTGAACAATTCACCCGGAATAGTGCGAAGCTCGCGTCGAATCACATGGTCCTTTGTGCGCTCGTTGCCGGCAATTGTCACTGTTTTGATCCTTGCCTGCGGCCCTTCCGTGATCCGGATCTCATGGTCAATCGTATCATTATATACTGCAGTCTCAACCGGATCTACCCGGAAGAACAGGTATCCGTCATCCATATAGTATCCGCTAATATCACCACCTTCCTGCGACAGCTCCTTACCAAGACGTTTGTTAAGGATATCAAGGTTATAAATATCTCCTTTGTGAATACCAAGTACAATATTCAAAAGTGAATCTGAGAATTTTGAGTTGCCTTTCCAGGTGATATTTCCAAAATAGTATCTGCGACCTTCGTCAACTTTTATATCGACATAAAGTTTATTGTCCTGGGTAAGGATGGTATCTTCTATGATCTGCGCGTCACGATAGCCGAGTGAGTTGTAATACTGCAGCACTTTTGCCTTGTCTTCCTCATACTTCGTGGGATTGAATTTCGCCGAACTGAACAGCTTGAAGCGGAAATACGGATCCAATACCGTTTTGGTTTTTGACAGCGAAAGAAAACCCCAGTCTTTCAGGTATTCTTTGAAACTCGGGCGCTCATCCGGGCCATAAGGGCTTTGGTATTTAGAAGGGAACAGGGTGAATTTACTCATTTCCTTTGTACCCTTCATTTGCTTTTTCAGCTTCAGCTCTGACACATTTTCGTTCTCAAAGAAATTGACCTCATCGATCCTTACCTTTTTACCCTTGTCCACGTAAATGTTCATGGAATTGGAATTGGCATAAGACGGATCAGGTTTTTCTTCTATCCTGATTTTGACGTTCTCAAATCCTTTTTCCCGGTAAAACTTGGTGGTCACTTCGTGAATGTTACGCCTCATGTTTTCAGTGATCAGGGTTTGCTTGGCCAAACCAATTTTGCCCTGCAACTCTTCCGCTTCCGTTTTTTTGATGCCTATAAACTTGAAATTTCCAAGTCGTGGTCGTTCCTCCACGCTGATCTCGATACTCACCCTGTCGTCGACGATCTTTGTAACATAGATCTGGACACCCGCGAATAATTTCTGGCGCCACATGTTGGCAATTGCCTTGGCGAAAATATCGCTACCGGGATGCATGAATTTATCACCAGTCTGTAAGCCGGAGATGGATAAAACTATGGCGGTATCCAGGTGCCTGATACCGCGGATCGACACATCAGCAATGGTGTATTCGCGGGGTATCCTGGCATTCTCCCATTCCAGTAATTTTGGATCAACAGAGGTCGGTCGTGTAGTATCATCCTGTGCCCTTGCAGTCAGTACAGAGGCGATCATCAATATTAATAGAAGCTGGAACCGGAGTGAAAGTCGTTGCATGGGTTTTTTTTCAAATCAAAATGAAGCCCGTCACGCCTGCGGCGAGACAAACAGCGAATTAGTTGGTCGTTTGTATTTTATAAAAGCCGCCAAACTCCTGTTGCGGCGGCAAATTAACGGTAAATATCGAAAGTGTTTGTTAAAACGAACCCGGTTTTGAACCTTTGGAAAACTCCTGAAATACACGGCGAAACCTGCATTTGGCAAGGCTTCGCGGCCATCGCTACCCCGATGCCGTTTGTCCTGTCGCCAGCTGCTCACCTGTTTTACCAAATCGTCGCTCACGCCCCTGGTAATCCAGGATAGCTTCGTATAAATTTTCCTTCCTGAAATCGGGCCAGCGCACCTGGGTGAAATACAGTTCAGCATAAGCTAATTGATATAAAAGAAAATTACTGATCCTGAATTCCCCGCTTGTACGGATCATCAGCTCGGGATCTGGAAATTGACTTGTACAGAGATACCGCTGCAGGGTATCCTGGTCTATCTCCTCAACATTCAACTTCCCACTCTTTACTTCAAAGGCAATATTTTTTACGGCGTTCAGCAATTCCCATCTTCCGCTATAACTCAATGCCATTACAAGATTCAAACCGGTGTTGTTACGGGTAATTTCAAGCGCTTCGTTCAGTTCCTGCCTGGCATATTCGGGCAACATATTCATATCCCCGATCACATGCAGTTTGATATTGTTTTTGTGTAGGCTTTCCACTTCTTTCCGGATGGTGCTGACCAACAGTTCCATCAGACCGATCACTTCGTATTCCGGGCGATCCCAGTTTTCTGTAGAGAACGCGTAAAGTGTCAGGTAACCCACTCCCAATTCAGCGCAGCCTTCCACGATATTGCGCACGCTTTCAACGCCATGAAAATGACCATAGAGCCGGTCCTGGCCCTGCTCCCTTGCCCACCGGCCGTTACCATCCATGATGATGGCGATATGGCGGGGCAACCGGTCTTTATCAATTTTTTCTAAAAGCGCTGACATAATGAACACGATAACTCTACTGGGTGGTGATATTCAAATACTTGAATACTGCCGGGAAGTCGGGAAGAAGGAAAGTATACTGATCTTTCTTATTGAATACCCTGCTTATCGGCTTCCTTAGGGGTAACAACCAACCACCCCGCATAAATATCGGGCAGCAAAGGTATCTGATTTGACGAAATTCGAATAAATCAGGGGAAAGAAAAGGCAAATAAATTAATCAGCTGTCGGGCACCGATACGATTGCAGGTTGAAAGTAAGGTGGATCATAGCGGTGATGAACTGGTCCTTCTGACGGCTATTTCCCCGCTGACGGCCGGGGATACCTATCGGTTCGCCCAGTTCGCCCGAGCGGTCGTGCAGACGAAAAGCCTGGGAGGGGCTGCCATCGGCATTGGCCGGAAAGACCGAGGGGTCCACATACGTTTTGCTTACATCATCGAGATAATCCGTATTTGTATAACGGTGAAGTACTTCGAAAGCGATATTAAAGCGCTCGTTGATGGAATATTTTATACCCGCGCCAAAAGGTATGCTGATACCCATACTGCTATACTGCTTGCGGTCGGGGTAAAGGGCGCTGCCCTGTCCTTCGGTGCCAAGTGGGCGGAGATAGATCTTTTCTTTGTCGAGATACGCAAAGGGATCATAACTGAACGCACCCACACCCAGGGTGATATAAGGTGTAAAATTGAATCCTGATTCACCCGGCATAAAACGGAAAAAGTTGAAATCGCCCTGAAGTGCAAGCTCCCAGACATTGCTGTTGAAGCTTAGATTGCGGCGGTACATATACTCATTATCAGAATTGTAAATATCTGAATATCCAACTCTTGCAAAGCTGGCACCGATACGCGCCGAGATATAATTGCTGAAATTTTTGCGGAAAAAGACCGTGGCGGCCATTTTTGGGCGGTTGAATTTTGCACGGGTGTTGAGATCACCAAAATAATGAGCCGCGCCGAGGCCGACGCCAAATTCACCTTCCTGTACGATTGAATTCTGAGCACCCGATTTACCAGGCAGCAGAGAAAGAAATAAACCAATAGCTACGACCGCAGAAAAAGTCTTCATTTTTAAAATAATTTAAACCGCCAGGTGGATTTGGTTTTATTCCCTGCAATTTTTTCATTTAGTGGAGATGAAAAAAACTGAAGGCAGGTTTATCATATGCTGGAGGGAGTCCGGGAATAATAACGGAAAAATAGCAATTTTCTTTTATTATCATAAGAAAGCGGCGCTAATTTCTTTTATCGAGGCCCCAGGTGAGTTTACTATGAAGGGTTTGCAGGAAGCTGTTTTCGCTCAGGCGGACCAGGTTGATCGTGAAGTTTTCCTTTTTTATCGCCAGCGACACATTTTTCCCGACGATCTCCCGGCGGGAATCTAGTGAGCAGATGATACTTTCCGAGCGGCTTTCAACCTCAAATGAGATAATATTGTCATCCGGTACGATCAGGGGTCTGACATTGAGGTTGTGAGGTGCTACCGGGGTGATCACAAAGCTTTTGGAATCAGGAAAAACAATGGGGCCACCACAACTCAGGGAGTAACCGGTAGAACCGGTCGGGGTGGCCAGGATCACGCCATCAGCCCAGTATGTATTCAGGAATTCACCATTGAGGTAAGTATGGATCTTGATCATCGGGGCCGTATCCCTTTTATGCACTGAAAATTCGTTGAGTCCATAGGGCACATTACCAAAAAGGGGCAGGTCGGCATCGAGGTGTAGCAGGGTTCTCTTGTCGATCACAAAGGAGCGACGGGCCAGGGCCTGAACCGCTTCTTTTACTTCATCCTGGCCGATACTTGCCAGGAAGCCCAGGCGACCGAAATTGATGCCGATGATAGAAATATTTTTATCCCTTACCAGGGTCACTGTATCCAGGAGGGTGCCGTCGCCGCCAAGACTGATCACAAATTCCACTTCAGGTGTCAGATCTTCCGAAACGGAGAAAACACCCGTGTCGGCAGGCAGCCGAATTGAATCTTTAATCTGCTCGAAAAACTGTTCGAAAATGACCGCCTGGATATTATGTTTTTCAAGCTCGTCAAAAAATACCTGCACATTACCTCTCTGCTCTTCCTCAATGATCCTGCTATAAATTGCTGCTTTCATCTTTTGTTTTGTAATTGATCTATTAGGCACTGCTTAAAAAACCACCTTCTTATGTATAAATATACCGTTTTGGCCTAATTGATTAAATGACCAGTCGACTTTCAGGGTAAAATCATAGACTGTGGTGATGTCGATACCCATCCCGTATGAGAATAACATCTTATTGGAAAGATCATTCGTGTTTTCATTGGGATTATAAGTATACCCGCCATTCCCATATACTCTTCCATAGATATTGATGGGCACTTTTACCGGCATCAGCTTTTTGGTTCCGGGCATCATGATATTAAAATTAAAAAGCCGGCGGGACATAGATGCTTTGAGATAGCCACCCAGCACCCCGTCGATCACATAATATTCATAACCCTGTATAAACACATCTGAATAGCCTAAGAGGCGCTGGTTAAAATAAGGCTGCGAGAATGGGAGCTTGATAGACGCGTATGAATTAAGACTAAAAAAGCTTCGCTTTCCCGTAGGCCAGTGCGCTGAGCCTTTGGTAGTAAGCTCCCATAAATTGGTCGTCTTTGTAAACCCTTCTTTCTTTAACGTTACTTCCGCAGCATAGCCGCGGGTGGGATATGGGATATAGTCGAGGTTGTAATATGTCATTGTATAGTACAACCGGGGGTAATCGATCCTTGAACGTTCATTGCGAAAATAGCCCGGGTTAAGTTTTACGATCGTATCCGCCACCTTCTCGCGGAGATAAGCGACCCCAAAACGGTGACGGGTTTTGATCGCCTTGCGATAAGTAAGTTCGGCAGAAGCATGAGTAAAGGTTCTCAGGTATTCATCACCGTCAAGAAATATCTGCTTATTATTCTCGGAAACATAATTCAACTCGCGGTTCTTACCCATCGCAAATCCCACCATCATACCCCACTTCATGTTTTTGTCAATATACAGCCTGTCGTAGTTGAACATGATCTGCTTGGTGTACCCCCCGATCAACCAGAATTTGAGTTTATCATTACGACCGGTCACGTTATTGTACATCAATTTGCCTCCCACATTTACCCGTGAGAAACTTGCTTTTTGCTCTACGAGCCATTGGTTCAGATTACGGTCAACCGGCTTGAAATACGGCACAGGAAAAATATACCATCGTTCTTTCACCTGTACCAGGATATCGATGTTGTACCCGTCAAAACTTTTCAATGCCACAATTGCCTCATGAAAGAGTGTGGTGTTCATCAACTGTTGCCGGGCGAGTTCAAATTTTTTTACCAGGTCCTGTAAGAGATAGGTATCACCTGGTTGAAAGGGTATCTCACGAAGTATGATGCCGGGTCTTGTTTTTTTATTCCCTTCGATGACTATATGTCTAACGATAAATGGTCTTTCATTGCCTGTTGGGCGTGTTGAGTCCGGTGGTAGCATTCCGGTTTCATCAGGCATCATATTGTCTTCACCGGTGTGTTGGGCAAACGTATGATGGCAGCAAGCAATGTACAATAAGAGCCCTAGTAAGTATTTTCGTTTCCTCTGCATTTTCTGAACTACAATATCAACTAAAAATAACCGGAAATTTCTAAAGTATGGAAATGACGGGCAAAAACTCAGATCTTGAGGTAATTCATCAGGTTGTCGTAATTGCTGCGTAGTTCATTGGCATAATGCTCTTCCCCGAAAAAGTATTTAACATTGTATTCGTACCGCTGGAAGGTAGCGACAATGTCTGATACTTCGGGTTTGTTGATACGTATCGTTACCTGCATGGTGCCAGTGCCCGAATCGTTGGAGGTATTAAGTTGTGTGATCTGCGCATCATTGGTTTCCACCAGTTTGCTTATCTCATTGAAGGAATACTGGTTGCTATCCATTTCCAGTACAATCAGCCCGCCCGGCTCGTTGAGGCTCATAAATTCTGAAGCATGCCGGAGTAATTCGTTATAGGTTACGGCTCCAACGATATCCTCTTCATCATCTACGATGGGCACAACGCTAAGGCCATTCTCGGCTGCCAGTTGAATGGTCTTTAAAAAATGCTCATTGTTTTTTACCGAAACATTGCCAAATGATTGTTGGAGTTCACGCAATTCCGTGTGGTCATTATCAACCATCAGCAGGTCGTCTTCACTAACGATACCGATGTATTTATCTCCGTCTGCAATTGGGAGATGGGCTACCTGGTTGTCGTTCATTAGCTGAAGAGCCTGGTATACCTTGTCATGCAAGTGCAGGTAAGGCAAAGACTGAGATTGTATTTCTCCTGTTAACATACGGATAGCGGCTCCTTTTTTTTCTACAAAGACCCAAACAATCAGCTAACTGTTGCAGGCTCATTGAGTTTTTTCAAAAATTTATGAAGGATCATGTTGAACTCATCCGGCACTTCCATCATGGGTGCGTGGCCACACTTGTCAATAAAATAGAGTTCGCTATTGGGGATCAACTTATTAAACTCCCTGGCCACAAAAGGCGGGGTGATGGTGTCATTGTTTCCCCAGATTAATAACGTAGGAAGTTTGATTTGATTGAGCTCTTCCCCTAAATTATTTCTGATGGCGCTTTTGGCGAGAGCAATGATCTTTATGACTTTCAGCCGGTTATTGGTAATTGCAAATACTTCATCCACCAGTTCATCAGTGGCCGTTTTGGGGTCGTAAAATGTCAGCTCCGTTTTTTTCCGAATATATTCATAATCGCCCCGCTTCGGGTAGGAATCACCCATCCCGTTCTCAAACAGCCCCGAGCTACCAGTAAGAATGATCGATTTAATGCAATCAGGCTGGCTTTTTAATACATATACCAGGCCAACATGTCCGCCGAGGGAATTACCCAGCAAGTGTACATTACGATACCCTCTTGTTTCTATGAATTTGTTGACAAACTTTGCCAGCCCACCTACCGAAGTATGCAGAATATCCATGTCAAGCAGGGGTAGAATGGGGACCACTACCTTATTGTACTGCTTGAAATATTCTATCAGGCTTGAAAAATTGCTCAAAGCGCCAAACAGGCCATGCAGCAGCACCAACGGTTCCCCATCGCCTTCCTCGATAAACCTAAACTTATTATCCTGCTTTATTTCGTAACTCATGATCTCCGGTGCCTTAATTTTTTACTAAAATAATCGTTTTACTGCAAATTTATAACCGGTGAACCCGCTCAGTTGTAGCTACAAAGATAACTGCCTAACTCACATAATAGGTAAATACGCAAGGTGTTTATCTATAACGACTATATAGAATTCTTAAATAATATCGCTGTATGGGTCTGAAATAGCATGTCACAAGCGATAATCACTTAATTATTATACCCCACTGCCAGACTGTTGGTGATATTATATGATTTGACATTATCAATCAACACCCGGACATATGCCTGGTAAAAGAATCGCCTGTCTATTCCTGAAGTGAATTCTATTGACTCTGCGCCTCGGGGATCTGTTCGGCCACACCGTCGAAAAATCCCTGGAGATCGGCAAACATATCTTTGAAGAAAGGAATGAGTTGTCCCATACTGTCGATGACCCTCGGCCCCCAGGGCTGCACATACGAATATGTTGCAGAATTTTGCCGTGCCTCTTCGCGGATAAGATTTACCTGCTCAGCATAAAACAATATGACGCTATAGACAATAATAAATATGGCGACATAAAATAAAATCCCTCCAAGTCGGTTGACCCAACCCAGCATTGAGAACTCAACCGTACGCTGGATCATGTTGGCCCCAAGTCTTACCAGTAAAACCACAACAATAAATACAATCGCAAAGGAAATTATGGGAAGCCAAGTATCTGAAATATTGATGGCATGACCTATATAGCCCGCCGCCAGCGTAGAGAGCTTTAGAGCCGCGGCCAATCCAATAATAATAGCCACAAAGGAGAAAACACCAACGATCAGTCCACGTTGAAAGCCTTTGATTATCGCCAGCACCAGGATGATCGCCAGTACGATGTCTAAAAACATAAATTATTGCTGTTTGATACAACGAGGCACTCGCAAAAATATTTTTGAGAGGATGGGAACGGGCTGGCTTTTGGTCAGTAAGAAAAGTTAAATGTTTATCATTCCCTTTTTCTTAACTCAAAGCTAATCGTTACTGCAGGTTTACTTCGTCAATAATTCTTTAACAAGACCTGAAATGGTTTTTCCATCTGCCCGGCCTGCAAACTTCTTACTGGCGATACCCATCACTTTGCCCAGGTCGGCTGGAGAACTGGCGCCCGTTTCTGCGATGATCTTTGTTAGTTCCTCTTTCAACTCTTCAACGGATAACTGCTGCGGCAAAAACTTTTCGATCACAGAAATTTCTTCCAGCTCTTTTTGTGCAAGGTCGGGTCGATTTTGCTGTTGAAAGATCTCTAGCGAATCCTTCCGCTGCTTGACGAGCTTCTGCAAGAGTTTGATTTCATCATCCTCCTTGAGTTCGGTGCCGGCACCGGATGTCTTAACCAATAATATTGCAGCTTTGATCGCCCGCAGGCTGCGAAGGCTGGCTTCATCCTTTGCCAGCATGGCTGTTTTGAGTTCAGCCATAATTCTCTGTTCCAGGTTCATAATCTTGTTTTATAGGCCATGATCAGCACTGTATTCTTCATTAATTTATCAGAAACTCATTCGTGCTATTCATGAAATTCGTGGCTTAAGCCTTGTTTTCTTTCATTTGTTTTTCCCGGAATTTCTGGTAAAACTCCTGGGCAAAATTTTTCATATCCCCCACCATATCCTTGTAATTGGTGGCACGACCATATGTGTCGGCCATGGTCATTAATGTCTGATAAAAAAAATCAGCCATCTCATCAATCATCATGTCTTTTGTCCACAGATCTATGCGTAGCGCGGTCTTTTCCGCGCCATCCCAAAAAGCCAGCATCATAGCTTTTGCATTCTGTCCCTGGTCGGCAGTGGTATCGGTCGCGTTCCAGCTGATAGCATCAGGGATCTTGTTTTCGTCGGTATGTACATCGATTGTGATACTTGACACGCTCATATAAAGAATAATTAAGTGGGCAAAGGTACTATTTCATTCCCGTGTTTAAGCAGCTTTATGCCCCCGATCGGCGGTTTCCCTGATCACCTTCATGAGTTCATCGGCCGCCTTATCCCAGGTAAACTCGCCGGCAACCCTTACAGCCTTTTCCACCATGCTTTTTCGAAATGATTCGTCTTTATAGATCAACATCATTTTCTCTGCAATATCGGTATGATCCGACTGATCAACATATAGCACCGCATCGTCAGCCCATTGGCCGGGGCTGGATTTTTTTGAAAGGATCAGCGGAACTTCGCTTCGCAGAGCAGCGAGCATCATGGCACTCCATCCCTCAGCGTGACCGGGATTTACCACGGCATACGCTGCACCCGTGAGTTTTTCCAATTCCATCTCAGTCACCCGTTCGAGCAAAACCAGGCTATCCCGGTACTTATACGTTTTCAGGTCAGTCGCAAACTTTTTAAAGCGGGGTGAAATTGAACCAGCAATCACAAGTTTCCAGTCCGTCTTCTGTCTTTTCTTAAAAACTGAAAATGCTTTCAATAGGTTGATGATATTACTTCGATGGTCTATTGGGCCGCTGAATAAAAAATAATTTTTACCACCGGTGTACTCCTTTCGGGTTTTGTCCTTCCCGTTTTCATCCAGTGCATGAAAACTTTTACCGGGGTTTTGGATAACGTGTATTTTCTTCTTTGCGGGTGGGAATATTTGACTTATCTCTTCGCTGAGAAAATTGGAGCCCGTGAGAATGCTACCTGATTTCTGCATGAAACTCTTCATATACCTTCTTAAAAAAAACAAAGTGCCTCTTTTGGTATCCGAAGGAAACTGCAGGTAAGAAATATCGTCGATGACGAGGCATTGCGGAATATTTGTTTGCAGCGAACAAACACCAGGACCCGCTACCAATATTTCCACATCGTGTTTTTTCAGGATGGCAGGCAATTTTACATCGTACCAGAGTTTAAGCAATAATGGATTGCCGGTCGAGGGACCTTTCACCACGGTTTTTACATCTTCTCCGGTAATAAAAGAGCTGTCAGAAGTTTTATCGGAAATTAGTAGAAACTCATCCTGCCCAAATTTCAGCATCATTTTTTTCAATACTTCAGTAAGAAAAAAAGCATAATCTGTATTGATGTTATTTCCAAGACATCGTATATCGATTCCAATCTTCATGTGCATCAAAGGTAAATGGTTCATCTTTTCGGTCGTAATATCTGTCCGGACAACAGGGAAAATCACGATAAAAAAATTCGAAACGCATATGCTATTTTCACCTTGCTTTCTACGCTCGTTTCAGCCGTCTTTTTTCACAGGAATCACAGGTATAATAATACAGTTATTTTACTGTGGATATTCATTTATTACTGACTGATAAAATGGGCAGATATACAATTGTATGCCCTTTGATCCGGGTTTATTTTTATCGCGGAATGTGAGAACCAAACTGGGAACCAAAACCGTGGCCTATGAAAAAAATGTACACTAGCTTTTCTTTATTATTAGTCTCTTTCGTACTGGTTTCAAATGTCAGGGCCCAATGCCCCGACGGCCAGCCTGCTGGTGGTACCGCTTTTGATACCACGATCATGATACCCGCCGGTATCGTGGCGAAAGAAGTACAGTTTCCAAAATTTGATCCTGAAGCGGGCATGGTGACCTGTGTGAGACTTTGTGTGACCATTAAGGGTATTATCGATACGGTGGCGCTGCAAAATTTTTCATCTTCGGCTCAAAATGCAAGCTATACATACGATCGTGTGGACATTATCACAGGTCCGGGTATACCTACATTCCTGTCGAGCAATGCCAACCTGAGCTTTGGACCATTTCCCCTGACACTCTACGATGGAATACCTGGTGCGGGCACAGATTTCTATTCAAAAGGTTCTGATACTGTTTTAACACGCGTGCTTTGTGCTAATATCAACGACTCGGCGACCATCGCGCAGTTTTATGGGATCGACAGCGTGAGTTATAATTATGATGTTAACGCATCCGCTGTCGGAATTGTACCCGGTGGTAGCAGTTCTGCACTAGTATTGAGTTCGGCGATGGTAAATTTCCGATTTGAATACTGCACCTGTCCTGCTGCTGTTCTGCCTGTAAACATTTATGATTTTACCCTTAATAAGCTGAGCGATGTTAATGTAGATCTGAAATGGGGCGGGTATGATGAAATCTATGCTAATTATTACTATGAAGCAGAAGTGAGTAGAGATGGAAATAATTTTACAAGTATCGGTACCGTTCCAAAGAATGCAGGTAACGATCCCTACAAGTTTAGTTATACCGCGCCTGCAGGTGAGACAGGAGTTTATTATTTCAGAATTAAGCAGGTTTATTCAAACGGGTATATACATTATAGTAATATCAGGCAGGTAGTTCTGGAAAACTCCGTACGTCAAAAATTTTCTGTTTATCCAAACCCCTCTACAGGTATAGTTGGTATCAAATTTGATAATAGTTTGAGCGGACATTTTTATGCTCTTTTATATAATACGCAGGGTCAGGTAATCGAGGAAAGAGATATTGCAGTGCGACCCGGATCGGCTTACATGGAAATTGCGAAATTGACACCGGGTGTTTATTGGTTAAGACTTACCGATAAAAAAAGCCTTGAATCCAGCGTAACACAACTTCTAATTAAATGACCTCTTAGGTGGAAGAGGATGGTGGCTTGTAAAAGGGGCCTTGGTTCGGGGCCCCTTTCTTTTTGCTCTCTGGTTAAACAATTGAGCCATTTTGTCTACATTTGTTGCTCCACACAAGTTTTTATGGAATATAATACTACGAGAAATGGCCTTGCCATGCGCGAATATGGACGTCATGTGCAAAAGATGGTCGAACACCTGCTCAGTATCGAAGACCCCGAAAGACGCCAGCGTAACGCACAGGCAGTGATTGAATTAATGGGGTTTCTCAACCCCCACCTGAAAAACGTGGAAGATTTTCGCCACAAACTCTGGGATCACCTCTTCTTTATATCGGATTTCAAGCTCGACGTAAAATCCCCATACCCCATTCCAACACGGGAATCACTTAGCGAGAAACCCAAGCCCCTGCCCTATCCTAAAAGACACCCGAGATATTCGCATCTTGGTAAAAACCTGGAAGTAGTGATCCACAAAGCCCTGAATGAAGATGATCCGGAAAAACGCTCCGGCTTTGCGAATGCTATCGCATATTATATGAAACTTGCCTACAATAACTGGCATAAGGAAGTGGTTCATGATGACGCGATACAAACTGAACTTACCAGTATTACCAATGGCCAGCTTACATTTACCAATACACCTTATGTAAAAGCATACAGGCAGCAGGACAACCGCGAGAGAGATCGGGGCAATTATGGTAAACAAAGAGGAAAATTCCAGCAAAGAAATGGCGGCGGTGGCGGACAATACCGCAACGACAGGAATGATCGCGACCGCGGTGGTGGCAAATTCAAGAAAAAAAGATATTAACCCCGAATACGGATATAAGAATGGAAGTTGACAGCATTACCTGTCAACTTTTTTTTAAACCTTCAAACTGATACTATGCCTTCATTTGAAGTGACCGGTGGAAATAAACTTAACGGCGATATCCATCCGCAGGGCGCAAAGAACGAAGCGCTGCAAATTATCAGCGCCGTTTTACTAACACCGGAAAAAGTTACGATCAGCAATATCCCTGATATCCTCGATGTAAACTTATTGATCGAACTGCTGGGCGAGATGAAGGTGAAGATAGAACGTCCACAGCGTGATACCTGTATTTTCCAGGCTGATGATGTAAATATTGATTACCTGCACAGCGAAGATTATAAAATCAAAAGCGGCAGGCTCCGGGGCAGCGTTATGCTGGCCGGACCCATGCTTTCACGGTACCGTAAAGCATTTATTCCAAAACCCGGTGGCGACAAGATTGGCCGGCGCAGACTCGACACTCATATTGTTGGTTTTGAAAAACTGAGCGCAAAATTTCATTACCATCCGGAAGATGGGTTTTTCCATCTCGAAGCACCGCACCTGGAAGGTATGAGCATGTTGCTCGACGAACCCTCGGTGACCGGTACCGCCAATATCGTCATGGCTGCCGTTATGGCCAACGGGAAAACAACCATCTACAACGCCGCCTGCGAACCTTATACACAACAGCTTTGCAAAATGCTTGTCAGTATGGGCGCGAAGATCGATGGTATCGGTAGCAACCTGCTTACAGTTACCGGCGTGGATTACCTGGGAGGTACCGAACACCGTATGTTGCCCGACATGATAGAAGTAGGATCTTTTATCGGGCTGGCGGCCATGACACAAAGTGATATCACTATCAGGAATGCGGGGGTAGCACATCTCGGTATCATCCCTGAAAAATTTCAGCAATTGGGCATTGCACTGGAATTTAGGGGCGATGATATTCATATTCCGTCGCAGGAGATCTATGAAGTACGGCGATATTTTGATGGGGGTGTTTTGACTATATATGATCATCCCTGGCCGGGATTTACACCTGACCTGTTAAGCATTGTACTGGTAACGGCAATACAGGCCAGGGGAAGTGTACTGATCCATCAGAAAATGTTTGAAAGCCGTTTGTTTTTTGTCGACAAACTCATCGACATGGGCGCACAGATCATTCTTTGTGATCCGCACCGCGCTGTGGTGATCGGGCTCGAACGCCAACAGCAACTCCGGGGCATTACCATGAGCAGTCCCGATATTCGAGCGGGAGTTGCATTATTGATCGCTGCTCTCAGCGCTGAAGGCAGAAGCGTGATACATAATATAGAACAGATCGACAGGGGTTATCAGTATATCGACAAGCGTCTCCAGTCCCTTGGTGCCAGCATCAGGAGAATATAGGATAAATTGTTTTCCGCCTGGGTCTATTCCGATTCATTTACTTTCTTTGCACATGGTTTCTTATCAAAACAAGATCATAATTATTACAGCACCGTCCGGAGCAGGCAAGACTTCCATCACGCGGCATTTGCTGGAGGTATTTCCCCAACTGGCTTTTTCTATTTCAGCAGCTACGCGAGAAGCACGTTACTATGAAAAAAACGGGAAAGATTATTATTTCATGTCGCTACAGGAGTTCAGGCAAAAGATCCAGCAAAACGAATTTGTGGAATGGGAAATGGTGTATGAAGGAAAATATTATGGAACGCTGAAAAGCGAGTTGCAACGTCTCTGGGATAATCAGCAATGTCCCCTGCTTGATATTGATGTAAAAGGGGCGATCCATGTACAGCAGCAATACCCCGATACTTCACTTACTATTTTTATTGAACCACCATCGGTAGAAGAGTTGAAAAGAAGACTCGAATCAAGAGGTACGGAAACCGAGCAATCATTACAGGCCAGGGTCAATAAGGCATCTTACGAGATCTCATTTAAAGATCATTTCAACAAATCAATTGTAAATGATGATCTGCAGAAAGCCTGTGCTAAAGCTGAGGAGATCGTAAAAGAATTTTTGGAATCAGAGTAGGTGTTTTTTAAGTGCAGGGAAGATTGGCCTTGGTTTCCATGGGAATATTGTATTTCAAGAACATTGTTGAAAGGCTTTTTCCCAAAAGATTGTCGACGGTTTTATCGAATATACCTTCTCACCATTGCACAAACCATCCCTACAGGCCTGACGTCGTATCATTTTTCGTCGCGGAGCTACCCATCAAACGCCCCAGGGGCGAAGCATAGGATGGTCAAAAAGACCATAAATAGAAAGCAGATAATCTTTTATTACAAAATCATCTTCAACGGGCTTACATATATGGTAGAAAGGAAAAATCTCAAATATTGGTAAACCCGTCTTCCATCGGCACGTCGCCTCCTCTTTCAATACGTTGTATTCATTAAAATGTTTCTTCATTATCTTTATTAAATGGTTCAATGGCAGACAATAACCTGGTTTATCATGACCCTCTTGCTGATGGGGTTTTTCGCCGGCGTTGAAATGGCCTATTACAGTGCCAACAGGCTTACCATTGAGTTGCGTAAGAAACAGGGTGGCACCTCGGGTCAACTACTATCAAAATTTATCGAAGTGCCAGCCAGTTTTATTGGTTCCACACTGATAGGCTTTAATATCTTCCTGGTCTTTTTCAGCCTGCAGATCAGTTCGGTGATGCAGCCTATGTGGAAATATCTCAATGTGGGTGCTTCAATCGTGCATATCCTGGTGGAGATCGCCATTGCTACATTTATTGTACTGATCTTCGCGGAATTTATACCACGGGCCATCTTCAGGGCAAGAAGTAATTCCCTGCTGATGAGACTTGCGATCGTGATCGACATTTTTTACCAGATGTTTTCACCCATCGCAGAAAGCCTGATCAGCCTGGCCGAATGGCTGCTGAAATATGTGTTTAATGTTAGGGTCGATAAACATAAAGAGCCGCTTAACCTGAGTGAACTTAAAAACCTGTTTCAGCAGAATATTGATGAAGAGCGGCAGGGCCGTAATACCCAGTTGCTCGAAAATGCGCAGGAATTCCCAAAGGTCAGAATTCGTCAATGCCTGGTTCCCCGCAAGGAAATTGTAGGTGTTAGTATCCATTCATCGCTCGAGGAACTGAAGAAAAAATTTATTGAGACCAAGCTTAGTAAACTCGTAGTGTACGAAGATAATATTGATCACCTGGCGGGTTATGTCCACCAGCTCGATCTGTTTAAAAAACCCGCTACGATCCAGGATATCCTTTTGCCTATCCCCGCTGTGCCTGAAAGCATGAGTGCTGCCGACCTGATCAGTAAGTTCAGCCGCGAGCGAAAAAGCATTGCCTGGGTAGTGGATGAATTTGGCGGCACAGCCGGCATTATCACCATGGAAGACGTACTGGAAGAGCTGTTTGGCGAGATACAGGATGAATATGATACCGAAAAATTTGTAGAAAAGCAGATCGCGGAAAATGAGTTTATTTTCTCCGGTCGACTGGAACTGGACTACCTGGAAGAAAAATATGATTTTGAATTCCCTGAAAATGAATCAGAGACCCTCTCGGGTTATATCATCAATTTTCACGAAACTATTCCGCGCCAGAAAGAAAGGATCATCATCGACGATTATGAGTTTGACGTAATCAGCGTCAGCGATACGAGGATAGAGATGGTGAAGATGAAAAAACTTAAATAAGATCATGGGTTTACGATTACATACCTGCCTGCGGCAGGTGTGGTAGCCACGGATTACACGGATTTGCACTGATTTAACTGCCTGCGGCGGGAGGAAGTGGCCACGAATTACACGAATCACACGAAGGGGAGCCACGGATTACACGGATTTGCACTGATTAATTACTTCTTTGTGTTCTCTTCGTTCAGGTGTGGAGGCCACGAATGGCACGAATCACACGAATGGGGGCCACGGATTACACGGATTTGCACTGATTTGACTGCCTGCGACGGGAGGAAGTGGCCACGAATTACACGAATCACACGAATGGGGCCACGGATTACACGGATTTGCACGGATTAATACTCCTCTGGGTCTCTTCGTGTTTTCCGTTTTCTGACAGGAGGGTGCTGATACCTGATTCTTGTCCCTTGTCCCATCTCCCATTATCTTTGCCCCACTTTAAAACAAGCAGATGGCCCTGTTGGATTTTTTTGAAAAGAGGAAAAAGAACACTTCAGATGAAATGTCATTTATTGACCACCTGGAGGAGCTGCGCTGGCATTTGATCCGTTCGGTGATCGCGATTGGCATCTGCGCCATTGGTTTTTTTGTGTTTGTCAGGGATATTGTTGATAAGATACTGCTGGCACCCACGCAGCCGGGGTTTATTACCTACAAATGGTTTTGTGATATCAGCCATGCTATTGGTCTTGGGGACGCCATTTGCATGGAGGGTGTAAAGGCGAGCTTTCTGAGTACCCAGCTTACCAGCCAGTTTATTTCGTCGTTTACAATTTCATTTGTGGGCGGTTTCGTGGTAGCCTTTCCCTATATCTTTTGGGAATTCTGGCGATTTATTAAACCCGCGCTTTCTGAAAAAGAAAAGCGTAACACGGGCGGTGTTATATTCTGGGTATCACTATTATTCTTTGGCGGTGTCGCGTTTGGATATTATATCCTGACGCCCTTTATGGTGAATTTTTATTTTTCTTATTCTCTAAGCCCGCTGATCGAGATCAAGCCCACTTTTGCCGACTACCTCGAAAACCTGATCTATACCACTGTTGGGATTGGCGTACTGTTTCAAATGCCCCTGCTGGTGATGATCCTGGCAAAGATCGGCATCGTGACCGGTCGTTTTCTGCGTAAATACCGCCGGCATGCTTTTGTTATCATCATTATTGCCGCGGCTATCATTACGCCGTCCACCGACCCATTCAGCCTGGTGATTGTGGCATTTCCGCTTTACCTGTTGTTTGAAGCCAGCATTATCCTCGCCACCCGGATCAACAAGCGGCAGGATAAGGAACTGGAAGAATGGAGTTAATAAGACCATTTGTTGCTGGTAATGCAAATTTTGGGAAATGTAAAACCTCAACATCTTATGAGATCTCTACATTTTCAAATTTCCACATTTTAAAATTTTCAAATTTTCACATTCTCACATTTTCACATTTTCCATTCCCCTTCTTCCGATGAATTATAGTTAACTTCGTCAGAGCAAATTACATTTCATCATTTCAAAAGATGGCACCTGCTATGAATTCACCGTTTGACCTCAGTAAACCCATTGCCATTGGGAGTGACCACGCCGGCTATGATTACAAAGAAGACCTGATCTCTTTTTTGGAGGGTAAAGGTTTGCAGTATAAGGATTTTGGCACCTATTCCAAGGATTCGGTCGATTACCCGGATTTTGCTCACCCGGTCGCGCATGCTGTAGAAAATGGGGAGGCGGCATTTGGGATCCTTTTATGTGGCACAGCTAACGGTGTTGCCATCACCGCCAACAAACATCAAAATATCCGTGCCGGCATTTGCTGGGGCGATGAAATTGCAAGCCTGGTAAGACAGCACAATAATGCCAATATCATTTGTATCCCCGCCCGCTTTGTCAGGGAAGGGGATGCGGAAAAAATGGTCAGTACGTTTATAACCACCGCTTTCGAAGGGGGACGTCATGCCGACCGCGTGAACAAGATCGCCTGTGCGGTTGAAAGTTAACCACCCATCATATCTGTTTCTAACCTCAAATATTTTAATTTATGTTTGGGGTTATTCTTTTATATAAAACAATCATCAATGAGAAAAATCCTGCTGCCATTATTATTGGTTGCCTCCCTTTTTGTTTCGGCGCAAAAAAAGAACACTCCACCCTATTTTGCTGCCACCATCACGGCTGACGATATGAAAAAGCATTTGTATATCATTGCCGGCCCCGAAATGGAAGGCCGTGATACTCCTTCTCCCGGTTTGGAAAAAGCCGCCAACTATATCGAAGATCATTTTAAATCGATTGGACTCATTCCTGGAAATAATGGCAGTTTCCGCCAGCACTACCCGCTTTACAAAGACTCGATGACCAATACAATGCTGCAGGTCAATGGAACCAACTTCGAACTATCGAAGGATTTCCAGCCTAATACCATGCTTAACCATACCGCGCAAATGCGTTTCTCTGAAGTGGTTTTTGCCGGGTATGGTATTGTAGATGGAGATATTGATCATTATAAAGACCTGGATGTAAGAGGTAAACTGGTGCTGATACTCGACGGCTCACCAGCCGGTTACAAACCTTCTGAATCAGGTTTCCGTTCGCCGGCGAATGTTTTTACCAAAGTTGGTAAAGCCCACGAAAAGGGTGCCGCCGCGGTAATGGTGGTATACGGCAATTACCCCCGCAAAACTTTTAACACTACTTCAAACTATGCCCTGAATAGTTTTAAAGAAGCAGCTTATCCTTTGCTTTTCACCGTATCGGAAAGCGTGGCTGAAAGCATCATCGGTGAGGAAGGAAAAGCTATCATTGAAAAAATGAAAACGGCTCCACTGGCCTCGCAAACATACAAGGCCAATGTGGAACTGGGATATTTTAAACATACCAGCACGGTACAGGTTTCCAATGTGCTGGGTATGGTAGAAGGCAGTGATAAAAAAGATGAGTATGTGATCATCACGGCGCACTACGATCACGTAGGTAAAAGAGCCGATGGTACTATTTATTATGGCGCAGATGACGATGGAAGCGGTACCGTTGCGATCCTCGAACTGGCTGAAGCTTTTGCAAAAGCCAAAGCTGCCGGAAAAGGTCCGCGCAGATCGGTTGTGTTCATGACCGTGAGCGGCGAAGAAAAAGGATTATGGGGAAGCGAATATTATTCAAATAACCCGGTTTTCCCATTGGATAAAACTTCCGTGGATCTGAATATAGATATGATCGGCCGCATTGGGGAGGAATACCTGAAAGATAAAGACTCCGTCAACTACGTGTATGTAATCGGTGATGACAAATTGAGCACGGATCTCGCACCCATCACCGATGAGATCAATAAGAAGTACACCAGGATGAAACTTGATCGCAAGTACAACGACCCTAATGACAAGAATCGCTTTTACTATCGCAGCGACCATTACAATTTCGCGGAGAAAGGCGTACCTGTTATTTTCTACTTCAATGGTGTACATGCCGATTATCACCGGCCAACTGATACGCCCGATAAGATCAATTATAAATTAATGGCGAAAAGAGGCCAACTGGTTTTTTATACCGCATGGGAAATGGCTAACCGGAATGAGATGTTGAAGCGGGATCTGAAGCTGGAGAAACCAAAAGGGTTTTAAGATTTTAGTCTGATATTTTTATTGCCGGGGAGACGGAAAGGCGGGGAGGTTATTATCAGGTATGAAAGAGATACAATGAACACATAGACAGAGATTTCTATGTGTTTTTTTATGTGATCACGATAGCTACCGGGAGAGAAGACAGGAAGAAAGGGCATGAAATAACTGGCTAGGTCTATGAATCTTAAACTGCGAATATTATTTTGTGCAAAAGCACACCATATGAACACCTCAAACAATCCCACCGAATCACAGGAAAGCGTTATCGCCGACTATGCGAATGAGCTTAGACAGGCTGAAATGGAAGGTTATGAAATGGCCATTCGCAAAGCCCGAAATGCATTGTTCTGGGCAGGCGGATTAATATTTGCCTGGGAAATGATCGCCATGTTCCGTGATGGAATTGGATTCCAGCCCCTGGTTTTTATTGTCGCCCTGATTGAAGGTGGAATCTTTGTAGCACTTGGATTCTGGACCAGACAAAAACCTTACACAGCTATCATCTGCGGCCTGATATGTTTCCTTGGTATTATAGGACTGAGTGTGGTGATATACGGTATGGCCGAAGGTGGCGCGGGGGTATTAAAGGCCCTTTTCAGCGGCATAATCGTCAAAGTGATCATCCTGGTTAATCTCATTCTGCCGATAAAAGAGGCGAAAGCTTTACAAGAGGCGAGAAAACAATCTTACTGAGAATTTTGAGGACTCGTTAAATGCATTGAGGATTGAACTATTTCCCCGAAACGAAGAATGTTCAATCCTCAATTTTATTATTCAATTTTAAATTAACCAGCCCTACCAGCCCAGCACCCAGGCAAAGACCAGTGGCGCTACGATCGTGGCATCGCTTTCAATGATGAACTTGGGAGTTTTAATATCCAGCTTGCCCCAGGTGATCTTTTCATTGGGCACGGCGCCTGAGTAAGAACCAAATGAAGTGGTGCTGTCGCTGATCTGGCAGAAATAATTCCAGAACGGAACGTCATGCCATTCCAGGTCCTGGTACATCATGGGCACCACGCAGATGGGGAAATCGCCCGCGATACCGCCGCCGATCTGGAAAAATCCAACACCTTTCCCGGCTGAATTGTTCCTGTACCAGTCGGCCAGCCAGACCATATACTCAATACCGTTTTTAACTGTGCTGGCCTTCAGTTCGTTTTTGATAACATAGCTCGCGAAGATGTTCCCGGTAGTACTGTCCTCCCATCCCGGTACAACGATCGGGATATTTTTTTCCGCCGCCGCTACTATCCAGCTATCCTTTGGATCGATCTCATAGTATTGTTTCAGTTCACCGCTGAGAATGGTTTTATAAAGAAATTCATGAGGGAAAAATCTTTCGCCGCTGGCTTCTGCATCTTTCCATTGCTTCACCAGGTGTTTTTGCAGGCGACGAAACGCCTCTTCTTCGGGAATGCAGGTATCGGTGACCCTGTTGTAATGATTTTCTAAAAGTTCCCATTCCTGTTCAGGTGTAAGGTCGCGGTAATTAGGGATGCGTTTGTATTTGGAGTGAGCAACCAGGTTCATCACATCCTCTTCGAGGTTGGCACCGGTGCAGCTGATGATGTCAACCTTACCCTGCCGTATCATTTCTGCCAATGAAATACCCAGCTCGCCGGTACTCATGGCGCCTGCTAAGGTGATCATCATTTTTCCACCTGCCGCCAGGTGGGCCTCATAACCTTTTGCTGCATCCATCAGCGCGGCAGCATTAAAATGACGATAATGGTGTTCGATAAATTTTGAAATGGGTCCCCTGTTCATATTTTCCAGTTTGAAAAACCGCCTTCGGATCATAATAGCATGAGACAATGCGGTAGAAACTGCGAAATTACTGTTTTGGGGAAATAATTAGGATACATTGAATTTTACCTGACACTTGATGATTCCACCAAACCGGTTATCGATTGGCTAATGGGTATTATTGGGGCGTGGGCAACCATTGGGGGGTCTGATGGTCCCGCCACCGGCGGGAGACACACAACAACAATCCTATAATTTAAAATATTCAACAGGAGGGAAAGAATAACGGGAACAGGGTCTTAGTTTCCTGTGAATGTTTTTAATCTGGAAGTCCGCAATGCTTCTTTATGCCTTTTCTCCGATATAGCTAGGTTTGACGGCTTTTGCAAAGCCGATGGTTAGATACAAATCTAACCATAACAATCCTATAAATTTAAGTTTACTTTGCGCATCGTAGAGTGGGAACACTACGGACAACGGCGGTGCCGGGCTTTTTTATTTTACAGTTTAAATGATTGATTCAGCCTTTCTTATAATTCCA
Organism: Bacteroidota bacterium; assembly: GCA_023424015.1. Taxonomy (GTDB): domain Bacteria; phylum Bacteroidota; class Bacteroidia; order Chitinophagales; family Chitinophagaceae; genus Terrimonas_B. The sequence goes on from JAFAEM010000040.1 coordinate 40,417, forward strand.
TTTATCTCTTCTATAGTTATATCCGTATTCACCAAGTAAAGAATATAACCATCAGGTTCGCAATAACAAAATTTATGAGGTATAAGCTCTTCGCTTTCTTCAATATCTGTATTAAAATATTTATATACTGTTTGAGCCCTTTGCTCCTGAGAATAATTATCCGTACAAATAACACTTAATGTACCTAATTCAAATTCCATCGAACATGCTATTTGCATCAAAACATTAGGAGTAGGTTTTTCAATAGAATTAATAATTAATTTATCCTTGCCAATTTTCATTTCCTTATAATCATTCAACTCATAACATACTGCATCTTTTTCAGGATTAAGGGTTACAACTTCAATATTCTGATTAGTAAATAATTTCTCAAGTAATAATGGATAAAATTCTTTTAAAAAAAAGTATAATCCCTCTACGCTAAAATCAGATTTTATAGTAATTAGCTGTGTATCACTTAAACAATTAATTTTTATATGTTCTTGCATCTTAATCATCATTTTTTATTTCAACAATTTTTTCTCCGACTGCTTCACCACCTTTTGAGCCCCAAATTCCTCCAATTATTCCGCCTCCTATCGCTCCTATAAATCCGCCTATTGCTGTACCTACTCCCGGGAATATCATTGTTCCTATTGCGGCGCCACCTTTCCCTCCTAAAGCCGCTCCAGCCCCGGCACCTGCCCAACCTCCGGCTACTCTTGAGCTCGTCACTATCGTATTATCTCCCCCTGTTCCCTGTTGAATATCTGTTTTAATTGCATTGCCTATTTGAATAACATCTGTAACAATAGCAACAGGTTTCGCAACCTTACCTATTACATCGAAGGTTTGACCTGCTGCATTTAATGCTTTAAACTGTGTATTAGTAATGGGTGTGTGAGGATCCGCTTTGCCTGTTGCTAAAGGATTCTGATTTATATGAGGGTAATTTGCGCCTTTGTGAGGAGCATCTGTTCTTACAACCACTTGCCCCGCTTTTCCAGTTTTGGGATTTACCAATTTAGCATCTTTAATACCTACGCCTTTTTGTGTATTAAAAGTTGTGTACTGTCCATTTAATCCAAATACAAATCCTTTGGCAGTTGCTCCTGTATTAGCCACCGGATAAAGCCAAGAGGGTGGTCGTACAGTTGTATCGCCTAATGGATCGTTGTGCAATATGGGGTTATTTCCCATTGATGAATACAAACTTTGTGCATAATCAGGCTTGCTATCTATTTGCCACCAACGTCCAAGCTGCGGGTCTAACATTCGTAGTTTAGTTGCATACATCTCTAAACCACTACCATCGCTGAACTCTTTGTTTTGTAATTCTGAACCCTTGTTGTATTTGTACTTGTTTTCGGGTGCTCCGTTTAAAGCCTTAGAAGATATCCCCGCCATCGTCAACCCGAACGGATAATAATGCGTCTCCTCCAATAATGCGCCCCTGATATGCGTTACCTGTAAGTTGTCAAAGAACACCGGTTGATGATGCGTCTCATTACTCACGTAAATATACAGTATCCGTTCATTATCATCTCTCTGCCTTCCAAAATATGTTCTTTAAATTCCCCATCAGCACCCACCTGCTCAGTCCAGGTATTTTTGCCGTCGTTAGTTATAACCGGCTTAAACTGATCATTGAGTAGTAATACATTTACAAACGCTTGCGCTTTTTGATCGTCACTGGTATTTTCGCGATCATTCAGAAAGGCCATTATGCCCGGATTTAAAATTCCGGAAGTTAGAATACCCGTGCCCAGTTTTCCCCCGCTTTTCGCCGGTATGCCATTTATTGAAGCATTGACGATCTCATCTCTCACCGGCCCGATATCTATGTTCAGTGGAGTACCATTGTGATCATACCAGCTGTTCACCCTCAAATTAATCTTATCGCCGGCCATTACCCTGAGAATTATAGCAGGCTCGATACGGTTGATATCCCCTTCTAATTTCGCGGCTTTCAGATTGGGATCAGTATATGTATCATTGGGGTAATTGGATGGTTTATCTGCTCTCGATGTTTCCAGGTTCTGGTAGTAGGTTTCTTCTTCATTAGCCATTCCATCTTCCATCGTGGCTGCCGGGTACTGATCCACCTGCTGATCATCCGTTAATACCAATCTTGTATTTCCCAAATGATCCTTTACAAAATAATCATATACCCATTTCTCCGGATGTACGGAGGACGGTGCTACATACCTCACTCTCCGAAGAAAGTACAAACTCTGTGCTTAGGAAGTCCTTGTGAAATAATTGTATTAATAATGAAGGGGCTGATATACAAACATTTTAATAAAAACGGGTCCTGGGGGTAAAAGGTACCAGCAAGGACCCTATGCTGCCATTCGCATAAACCGTCCCTACAGGACGGGTGAGGTGTCCTTTTTTATGATGCTACCCATAAAATCTCCCTACGGGAGATATTTGTACCCGTTATAAAGATTTTCACCAATGACATCAAACGCATGAATCCACTTTGACCCATATATGAAACACCGGCCAAATTGCAGGAACAAACAAGATCTGAAAAAATTTGAACCCCGATAGGAAATTAAGTATAATACCTCCGCGTCCCATCGGGACGCTTTATGGGTAGAAAAAAATCGGGCGCCGGGTTAACCCGTCCTGTAGGGACGGTTTATGCAAGTATGTTGTAGCTAGGATGACTTGGACACCGAGAATCGCTCGGCATCTAAAACCTGCTTATCCAGTTGTGTTAGCCTGTACTGCTCTAACTGGCCTGTTATGTCTGCAATAGCCTTTGTAATAGCTATACTGCCTGTTTCCAGTTTCTCTGCTACTCTTCTTACAAATTTCTCTACCTGAGTGTCATTGTACAAATCGAGGTTATGACTCACTGATAGTCCAGCCAGTTCTGGATTGGTTAAGTAAGCAGCATGTTTCTGTTCACTACAGTTACTTTCATGGTTACTCGCATTCTGTCCAGTCCATCTATCCTGATACATCATGAGCCAACAACAAACGGATCAAAGATTGAGAACTCTTTTTATTTTTTATAGTATTCCGAGGTATCTTTTTTTACTTGGTAAAAACACAAACACAAAAATATTTGCCCTCAACTCTAATTGAAATATAAAAAAGACAATAAGACAATCGCTTAACAAAAGCGCATCAGCACATACTAAGAGTTTTCACTTATTGCAGATGCCAGATATTACACAGTCTATCGGAACGATACATACGCACAAAAAACCCCGCTTCACAGCGGGGCTCCTGAGAACTCTCAACTCGCGTTGGTTATTTTTTTACTCTTTCCTTATCGAGCAGGTTGCCCTGGGCGCTAAGGCGGAGTCGGTACTTCTTGTCCTTGCTTTCAGTTACCAGGGAGTAGCTGGTTCCTTCTTCGTTGGAGATCTCACGCACTTCAATTACAGTATGACCTGCAAACTCACTGTTGAACATACGGATCACAGTCAGCGGTAACTGGTTGAAGAAAAGACCACGGATAGAACCGATCAGCTTACCGTTGTTCTCAAAATAAGCAACAGTTTGGTGATCACCCCAGAGAAATGACGCTTTCATAAACTGGCCCTGTTCTTTTGACCAGGTTACATGCGAAGCACCGGCAAAGATCTGGCTGAAAGTTTTTTCAACTGAGGGTTCTGCAACTGGCGCAGGTTTAGCTGCCGCGGTTAATGCTACTGTAGCAATTAAAGTAAGGGATAAAAAAAGCTGTTTCATGATTAATAAGGTTTAATGGTTAATGAACTTTTGATTTGAATGTATATAGAATAAGAGTTTACAAAGAAAGTGGAAAGAAACCCCGCTCCTGTTTAGAAAACGGGGCTCGTTTTTACCACACACCAAAACTAACTTGCTGGCGGGCGGGTTATATCTTAGTTGTTTTTTTGAATGAAACCCATTGCGTATTGTCGCCCGATTTCAACACCAGTTTGCTATCCGCGTTCTCGAGCGTGATATAATAACTGGTACCGTCGTTGTTTGACAACTCGAAGAGGTCAGTGATCCAATAGCCTTCATACTGATCTTTCAGATTTGTTTGCAGGCTGATCGGAAGCTGGAGTGAAGTGATGTTCCTTGTTACAGCGATGATCTCTCCATTAGGATGGTAGAAGGCTGCTACATTTTGACCGTTATAAACAAATGTAGCTTTTACATAGCTGTCGGTGCTTGTCCACTCTACATTTTGCACACCGGTAAATTCCTTGTTAAAGGAGTTTAATACAATTGGGCTAACAGGCTCGGTAGCGAAGGCGCTAAAACTGCTGATCGCGATGGCCAGGGTAATGATGATCTTTTTCATGATTAATTATTTTTTTTGGTTATGGTTTGTTTTTAAAAAAACTTATTTGGTAACTATGACGGTGTAAAAGTATTCCAGGTTACACCCTATGGCAAGTAAATTTGGATTAATGGAAATGGCTGTTAAACAGCCTTAACAACCGTTTCATTTCATCAACCGTACATCCCCCGTTTTCTACCTTTTATAAGCCGGTGTTACGCAATTGATACAGTTTTTATTTTTTTTATTCAAAAATTAATTAGATATTTGTCTAAATAACTAATGAATCAATTGTGCAGAATATCGTCTTTAAAGCCCTGAATGACCCCACCCGCCGGGAGATTTTACAGCTCCTGCAGGAAAAAGATATGACCGCGGGGGAGATCGTGGACCGCTTTAATATATCAGCGCCCAGCATCTCTCACCACCTGGACCTGTTGAAGCAGGCCAAACTGGTGATTGCTGAAAAAGACGGGCAATATGTTTACTATTCGCTCAATACAACCGTAGTTGACGAGATCATGAAATGGTTCTTACAGTTCAAATCCAAAAAACGATAGCTTATGAACAGGTACTTTAAATTTCTCATCTGGCCCATTGCCGCGGCGCCCCTGCTATACCTGGCTGCCAACTGGAGCAGGCTGCCCCAAACCATTGCCATGCATTTTGACCTGGAAGGCAATCCCGATCGTTATGGTGATAAAAAAGAATTGCTCATCATGACTATTGTACTTAGTGCCATGAGTGCTGGCATTTACTTCCTGTTGTCAAATATTTATCGCATTGATCCTAAAAAAGCGGCAGCGGATAATAAAGACCGTTTAAAGCGCATGGGATTTATTCTCGGTGTATTCATGTCTGCAATTACCTGCTTTATCATTTACAGTTCTGTGAAAGGAGGATTTGAAGGCAGTATCAAATATGTATTTGCTGCAATCGGCGTGCTCTATGCAGTATTAGGTAATTATATGCATACTATCAAGCCCAACTATTTTGCCGGCTTCCGCCTGCCCTGGACGCTCAACAGCGAGGAGAACTGGAGAAAGACTCACCTGCTCGGTGGAAAGCTCTGGTTTGTTGGTGGTTTAGTGATCGCTATCGTATGCCTTGCAGTTCCCAATTTTGTATCGGCCATTGCATTCTTTATCCTTACCGCCATCATGGTATTCATACCGATCATCTATTCTTATCGCCTTTTCCAGGCTGAAAAGCAGGCCAAAGGAGAAACGAATCAGAACTAATTATTTCACCATCTTAATCGTCGTCTATGCTTCGCTCCATTTTTCCTATACTCGCCCTTTTATTTCTTATACCAGGTATTGCTCGCACTCAGGCGTCTCAAGTTTTTAAAGGCGACTGGGAAGGGGTTATAAATATAAGTGGTACCAGCCTGCGTATCGTGTTTCATGTAAAAGATAATGGCCAGGGCGGCCTGGTATCAACAGCCGACAGCCCCGACCAGTCAGCTTTCGGGATACCCTGCGACTCTACAAGCGTAAATAACCAGGAGATACTTATTTCCATGAACGCTTTACAGGCAAGCTTTAGCGGCAAACTGGTCAACGATACCACCATCGATGGCGAATTCAGGCAGGGACCTGCAGGATTTCCCGTTCAGTTAAAAAAATCAACCGTGACAACGGAAAAGCCCGTAGCCAGGGAAAGACCCCAAAACCCAAAAGCTCCATTTCCTTATCGATCTGAAGATGTTTTCTACGACAGCAAAATAGCCGGTGTAAAACTGGCGGCCACCATCACCATCCCCGAAGGAAAAGGTCCCTTTCCCTCGATACTGCTTATTTCCGGCTCCGGTCCACAAAACCGCGATGAAGAACTCCTGGGTCATAAACCCTTTGCCGTGCTGGCCGATTACCTTACGCGTAAAGGTTATATTGTTTTGCGCGTGGACGACCGTGGCATTGGGAAAAGCACAGGTGATTTCGCCACGGCTACCAGCGCTGATTTCGCAAGCGATGCTAACGGGGGTATCGATTACCTGCTGACAAGGCCCGAAGTGAATAAGAAAAAGGTCGGCATCATGGGTCATAGCGAAGGTGGGATGATCGCACCTATGATCGCAGCTTCCAGGAAAGATATAGACTTTATCGTGATGATGGCTGGACCCGGTGTAAAGATCATCGACATGATGGCAGCGCAAAACGCAGCCGTTTTGCGCTCTGCAGGGATTAGTGATGCTGCCAGTACCGCGTATACTGACTTCTACAGGGAGGTGGTCAAAACCATATTGTCATCACCCGATACTGCTGCGGCGATTGAGTCAGGCAGGAAAGTATTGCAGAACTGGGTATCAAAAACTCCCGATAGCCTGGTAGCACAACTGGGTATCAGCCACGCCAATGTTCAAGAACAAATGATATCGTCCATGGTGCAACAGATCTCTACACCCTGGTTCCGCTACTTCTTTAATTATGATCCGCAACCGAACCTGCAAAAACTAAGATGCAAGGTGCTGGCGATAAATGGCAACAGGGATGTACAGGTTGTCTCTCAACAGAATTTGTCAGGGATAGAACAGGCTTTTAAAAAATCAAAGCTGAAAACTTATGAGATAAAAGAAATTCCGGGGTTGAATCATTTATTTCAGACCTGTAATAAATGTACACTGCAGGAGTATGAGGAACTGGAAGAGACTTTTTCACCCGTCGCCCTGGATGTTATTGGAAACTGGCTCGATAAAAACATAAAGTAGCCGGAGTAATCATCCTACTCTTAACAATTCATTTACATTCATGGATAAGAATGTGTATTACTCATTCTTGTTCGGATGCAGGCAGGCTATGAGTACCTTTATTATATGAATTATCTCGCCCATGCTTATTTCTCTTTCAATGATCCGGGTATCCTCGTTGGCAATATCATCAGCGATTTTGTAAAAGGCCGCAAGAAGTTTGACTACCCGGTGGAGATACAGGCAGGCATCATGCTTCATCGCGAGATCGACCATTATACCGACCATCACCCGGCAACCCGCGAGGCGAAGGAATTTTTCAGGCCGCATTATCGTCTTTACAGCGGGGCATTTATTGATGTGGTATATGATCATTTCCTCGCTGCCGACCCGGAAGTTTTTGATGAAACCACGCTCTTCGAGTTTTCCCAGCAGGTCTACCAATCCCTGGAAAGATACAGGACCTGGCTACCCCCGGAATTCGCCACCATGTTCCCCTATATGCGATCACAAAACTGGTTGTACAATTACCGCCTGCCAGGAGGCGCAGAAAAAAGCTTCCACGGCATTGCACGCCGGGCTTTATATATCTCGGAAACAGATACTGCCGCACGATTGTTCCGGGAGCACTACCAACCTTTAAAAGAATGTTATCGTCATTTCTGGAAAGATGCCGTCCCGTATATTGAAAACCAGTACCGGTTGTTGAAGGGTATAGGTAATGTGTAAAAGGGCCATCTCCCAATTACGAATCGCTTATTTTTGTAAACTCATGATTATGAAAAGAAGTACTTTATTTTTGGCCGTAGCTACCTTTATCTCTTTTGGATCTGTTGCCCAGCCTGCTTTGCCACCCATCGACAAATCACCGCTGGACATTCTTTATTACCCACTGCGTTATCCTAATTTGAAGGTGCAGGATAAAGTCACGGAACCTCTTACGGTAAGGGTGATCTACAGCCGCCCCAAAAAAGAAGGCCGTGATATTTTTGGAAGCCTGGTTAGTTATGGAAAGTTATGGCGCCTTGGCGCGAATGAAGCGACCGAGATCGAATTTTACAGACCGGTCGTTATTGATGGTAAAAAAATTCCAAAAGGTCGTTACACCTTATTCGCGATCGTAAATGAAAAGAACTGGACCTTTATTGTCAATAAGGAAACAGATGTGTGGGGTTCTTTTATCTATGATGCGGCAAAAGACCTGGCAAGAGTAGAAGTACCAGTTGAGAAGCTGGAACAGCCGGTGGAATCACTGGCAATGACCTTTGAAAAAGACAACGACACACTCAAGCTTGTTGTGGCCTGGGAAAATGTAAAAGCGGCTTTGCCCATTTCGCTCTAATGTAATTGCTATATGAATAAAGTCAACAATAAGCTGGCGGTCTCCCTGATGCTGGTTTTTGCCCTGTCCTGTGAACAGAAACAAAAAGAAACCCCTGAAACACCCGTTACCAGGGATACGGTAGCCCGTCCGACTCCGCCGCCTGAACTGCCACCTAATACTTATGCGAGTGTTGATATATCGCCGATGGATATGAGCTATTTCCCCGTGGAGTATCCAAAATTGAAGATGGCTAATGTCAATATCGATCCTCCCGTGGCGCGGGTGATCTACAGCCGTCCGCAACTCCAGCGAAGAGCCCTGTTCAATGGAATATTAAAATATGATGAACCCTGGCGCCTTGGTGCGAACGAAGCGTCTGAGATCAATTTCTTCAGAACTGTGCGAATCCAGGGTAAAAATATTAAACCGGGTCGTTATACGATCTATGGTATCCCTCATACCGATAAATGGACCATCGCTATCAATTCTAATATCGATACCTGGGGGTTGAAACAGGACACTACCAAAGACGTGGCCCAGTTTGAGATCCCGATCAAGACCAATGGCACTTCACTCGAGTACTTTACCATGGTTTTTGAAAAAATGGATGGCGGTGCCAACCTGGTCATTGCCTGGGCAGATGTGGTAGCCAAACTACCCATCGAGTTTTAAATAAACGCGCTTCGGGTTCATCGTGTAACCATCATGGCACTCGTGGTCATACCTGATGACACTCCAAATTATTATCGATATTTACAGCATGTGTGGTATCGCCGGCATCATTCAACAGGATCCGAACAGGTATGGTATTGATCATTTAAAAAAAATGACTGCCGCCCTGGCTCACCGCGGACCCGACGGCGAAAACACCTGGACCAATAACAATAACACCGCACTTTTCTGTCATCGCCGTCTGGCCATCATCGACCTAAGCATTGCCGCGGCCCAGCCGATGCAATACCTGGACCGATATAGTATCGTTCACAACGGCGAAATCTTTAACTATATAGAATTAAGAAAAGAACTGGAACAAAAAGGCTACAGCTTCCTGACACTATCCGATACCGAAGTGATCCTGGCTGCCTATGCACATTGGAATGATGAATGCGTAGAACATTTCGACGGCATGTTTGCTTTTGCGATCTGGGACCAGCAGGAACAGGAATTATTTGCCGCAAGAGACCGCTTTGGTGAGAAACCATTTTTTTATCATTTCAACCAACAGGAGTTTGTTTTCGCCTCTGAAATGAAAGCTTTGTGGGCCGCGGGAATTGAACGGGTGGTCAACCTGAAAATGCTTTTTAATTACCTCACCATCGGATATACTGACAATCCTGAAAACCGGGCGGAAACATTTTTTGAAAATATTTACAAACTTCCCCCTGCATCGAGACTTTATTATACACCGGCAACGCGGGAATTGTTTGTAGAAAAATATTGGGACATCGATCCTGATCAACAGGATAAAAAGATCACTGATGATGCGGCCGTCGAACATTTCATACAACTGTTCACCGATTCAGTACACAAAAGATTGCGAAGTGATGTAAGCCTCGGAAGCAGCCTGAGTGGCGGACTTGATAGCTCCTCCATCGTGGCCACGGTATCATCGCTCCGGAACCGCGGATCTCATATTGTTGATACAAACCCGGGCTCCAATGACATGTTTACTGCATTCACCGCAAGCTTCCCCGGTTTTGAGAAAGACGAGTCTGTTTATGCTGCGGAAGTTTCGAACCGGTTTGGGGTGCAGCACGTCCTGCTAAATATCGATGCCGAAGATCTTATTACCGACTGGGAAAAATTTTTATATCACCAGGAAGAACCCGTGGGGTCTGCCAGCGCATTCGCACAGTACAAGGTTTTTGAAAAAGCGAAGCAACATGGCATCGCTGTGTTGCTCGACGGACAGGGCGCTGATGAAACCCTTGCAGGTTACCATAAATACTATAAATGGTACTGGCAGGAATTGTTCCAGCACCGAAAGCTGGTAAGCAGTGGAGAAATACAGGCGGCCAGGAGTAAGGGTGTACTGGAGCGCTTTAACTATAAAAATGTACTGGCTGCTCTGTTTCCCGATCTTGCCGCCGTGATACTGGAAAGGCAATACCTGTTTAATGCACTCAATAACGAGAACCTGTCAAGGGATTTTGTAAAACTTCAAAGCAAGGAAGCCTACTACACCACTCCGGAGCTAGGTCACCTGAACGGACTACTTTATTTCAACACCTGCGTACACGGACTTGAAGAACTTTTGCGATATGCCGACAGGAGTTCGATGGCGCATGGCCGTGAACTTCGACTGCCTTTTTTGAGTCACAAACTGGTTGAATTCATTTTCAAACTTCCTCCACAATTTAAGATCAGGCAGGGATGGACCAAATGGCTGCTCCGGCAATCCATGTCTTCGCAACTACCAGCCGATATTACCTGGCGAACGGATAAGGTAGGCTTTGAGCCCCCGCAAAAATTATGGATGCAGCACCCCCGGCTGCAGGAGATGATCAGGGAAGCCCGGCAGAAACTGGTAAATGAAAAAATATTAAGCCCCGATATCATAAAAAAACCCGTGCAGGGCACGGGTGCTTATGAAAAGCGGGTAGACGATTGGAGATACCTCACAGCTGCGGCACTATTTAGCAGATAATTCGTAGCATGCAGTCCAGGTATAACACTACTTGTCTGCTCTTTTGAACTTTCCTGTCCGCTGCAGGTTACCATACACATCTGATTTCACGATATACCAATGGTCTTCGTCCCTAATATTTATTGTAAAACTCACTTCTGACTCAGATGACACCTCTGTTACACCCGCGATTTCCTTACCAGCATATTTTTTCCGGAGTTTGGAGGCAACGCTGGGAAGCAGTTCTTTTTCGCCATAATACCTGATCGTCTTTAGCAATTTGCCATCTTCGGAATACTGCGCCCTGACCTGGATACGGTCAACAACGAAATTTGCCTGACTGTAATCTTCATAGTCATGCCAGCTTACGTCCCTGGCACCTGTAAAGGTTTCATTAAAGGCTTTCAGGATTTTCTCATTTACATCGGGTGGTGTGGCTGCGGCTGTTGCAACAATTCCTGTCAGCAAGATAGCCAGGGATAATAATTTTTTCATTGTTTATGTTTTTTTGATAAGGAATAAGCTGGAGTAAAACTACCTGCGTCCATAAGCAATTGCAAGTGATTATCCATTACCGGCAAGCGAAATGAAACTGAGCATGTTGCCTAAGAAACTCTAAAAACGACTGAAGCGTTTTAAAAACATCCTGAAAAAGAACGTCAGCAGCATGAAACGTGATGACATTACCGTGAAATGCAACCTTAATTAACTGTTAAAGGAATTACGGCCGGGATGAGTGGTATTCCCGGGATTAAAACGACAGGTCTACGGGCTTCAATCAACGACCTATTGTATCATGCTACCTAAAACATCGCCCCTACAGAGCTAATCACAAGTAAAGGTTCGACTTATCTTTAATGATGTGAAGTCTACCTGGTTCGGCGAATAGGGAACGCGGATTATTATGATCAGTTATGATCAGTTGAGATTCGGGCATGGCAGACACTGATCATAATAAATCATAACCATCATAAAAACCCGTGTTCTACCGTTCATGTTTCCAGGTTCACCTGGTTCGGCGAATAGGGAACGCGGATTATTATGATCGGTACCAGGTTTCCAATTCACATGACACACGCATTGAATTCAACCTGCCTTAATTATTTATTCCTCATCTTTGCTAAACAATTTTCAATTCATCGATTTATTATGAAGACAGCGACAAAATTTATACATGCCGGAACGGTTCCTGATCCATCTACGGGGGCTATTATGACACCGATTTACCAGACATCAACCTATGTACAAGAAGCACCTGGCAAGAACAAAGGTTTTGAATATGCCCGTAGCCAGAACCCGACGAGAAAAGCGCTGGAGGATGCCCTGGCGACAATAGAAAATGGAAGATTCGGGCTCGCCTTTAGCAGTGGAGTGGCGGCCACAGATGCCGTGATCAAATTATTGTCGCCGGGCGATGAAGTGATTGCCGCAAACGATATGTACGGCGGCACCTACCGGTTGTTTACCAAGATCTTTGAAAAATTCGGAATTAAATTCCTTTACACTGACACAACCAATCCCGCCAATATTAAAAAGTTGGTTTCAAAAAAAACCAAACTTATCTGGCTCGAAACACCGACAAACCCGTTGATGAATATCACCGATATCGCGGCAGTATCTGTGATCGCAAAAGAAACGGGTGCCTGGTTATGCGTGGACAATACATTTGCCTCACCCTATTTACAAACACCACTCGACCTGGGTGCGGATATCGTGATGCATTCATCTACCAAATATCTCGGCGGACATAGTGATGTAATTCAGGGTGCCCTGGTGATGAATGATGAAGCACTTCGGGAGACACTTTATTTCATCCAGAAAAGTTGCGGCGCCGTACCGGGACCGATGGATTGCTTTTTAGTATTACGTGGTATTAAAACATTGCCGGTACGCATGGAACAACACTGCCGCAATGGGGAAAAAATTGCACATTGGTTAAGGAATAATCCAAAGGTTGATAAAGTGTACTGGCCAGGCTTTGAAGACCATCCCGGATTTGCTTTTGCAAAAAAACAAATGAGAAATTTTGGAGGCATGATCAGTTTCACACTTAAAGATGATAGTGTTGAAACCGCCAACCGCGTATTATCATCCACGCACCTGTTTGCACTGGCCGAAAGCCTTGGCGGTGTGGAGTCCCTGATCAATCACCCTGCCTCTATGACGCACGCTTCTATTCCGCGGGAGGAAAGGATTAAAAATGGCCTGACCGATTCGCTGATCAGGCTGAGCGTGGGAATAGAAGATGCAGATGACCTGGTTGCTGATCTCGACAAAGCGATTGGTTAAATTTCGAGCTGCGAGCTATGAGCTGCGAGCTCCGAGCCTTCAATTACATATAGAACTATCGTTCTCAAAGCTGGTAGCCCGAAGCTCATGGCTCATGGCTGTATTTTGGCATTGTATCTGCAAAGTATAGTATGGAAATAATTTCATCATACTAAAATTTGTACTATGCTTTACCTTATTGCAATAATCCTGATAATCGGGTGGCTCCTGGGCTATTTTGTATTCTCCGCAGGTGGCTTGATACATATCCTTCTCGTAATTGCAGTGATAGCTATCATACTTCGTCTTATCAGGGGCGATAGGGTAGTTTGACAATTGTGTAATTTTATGGATGGATAAAAAAAGCCTCAAAGAATTCCTGGATAAAAAGGTTGATGAATACAATCAACCTTTTTTTATTAAAGGCGATCCTGTTTGTATCCCGCATTTTTTTTCCAAAAAACAGGATATCGAGATAGCTGGATTTTTCGCCGCAATATTTGCCTGGGGCAATCGCAGCACGATCATTCAAAAATCAAAAGAGCTGATGCAGCGTATGGAGATGAAGCCCCACGCGTTCTGCTTATCGGATGATGAAACACGATTAAAAGCGATTGAAGGATTTAAGCACAGAACATTCAACGACACCGACCTTCTTTATTTTATTGAATTCTTTCACTACCACTATCATCATCATAGCAGTCTCGAACAGGCTTTTACCATGCACGGTCGCACGATAGAAGAAATGCTGACCGGGTTTCATGACTATTTCTTTTCACTCCCACATGTGCCACGCAGAACCAGAAAACATATTGCCGATCCCTCCCGCGGTTCTACCTGTAAAAGGTTGAATATGTTTCTGCGCTGGATGGTGCGGTATGACAAAAGCGGCGTAGACTTCGGTATCTGGAAAGAAATATCACCCTCACAGCTTATCTGTCCCATCGATTTGCATGTGGCCAGGGTCGCCAGGCATTTTCGCCTGCTCGATCGCAAACAAACGGACTGGCAGTCAGCGTTGGAATTAACGGAATACCTGCGAACTTTGGATAAAGACGACCCGGTCAAATACGATTTCGCCTTGTTTGGCCTGGGTGTGATCGACAGATTTTAATTTATGTCACAAGTAGACAGTACCGTCATTGTATCGCTAAATAACCTGTTAGGGGTGGAACTAAAACAATCTCTCTCAGCATATGAACTGTTGGAACAACTTGCAGACCACCTCAACTCACTGATCACAACTGATTTTAATAATCTCATCAGCCTGCTATACCGCCTCGACATTGACGAGTTGCAGGTAAGGGCAACACTCCAGGACCATCCTGGAACCGACGCGGGGAAATTGCTGGCAGCACTTGTCATCGAAAGACAAATTCGCAAGCTGGAGTCGAGAAAGCGTTTTTCGCACAACAAGAATGATGAAATTGATGAGGAGGAGAAATGGTGACGGTGCGTTCGGAAAAGTAATCAGGAATCATTGCTGTCCGAAAAAATTGTTGGATTGTTGTCAAGACCTTTGACCCGCACGGCTTCTATGGCTTTTACTTTTACAGGGGCTTTGCTTTATTTTTCCTGGACTGTTCTCTTTGCAGGCCGTAGTTCAACTGTCCCGATGTGTCAGTAAACCACAGTGCATACAGCAGACACTGCGGAGTATTAGCATCATGTCCTGTTCTTCGTAGCAGATTTTTTAAAGCATAGAGGCCTTTTGCTGTGCCCGCCGTGGTTTATACTACTCCAGCGTTCCCCGGACAATAATGATTAGGAATTGGGTCCTGTAGCTACCGGACCTGGAATTATGCTTTGTTCTTCTTCTCAAACATGAGTTCTCTCACTTTCTCCTTATCCTCCTTCTCTTTCTTAAGATCAAACATGGTCCCAAAGACATGATCCCAGATAGTGGAACTTACACCAAATCCGTTGTGCTCGTCCTTGTAGTGATGTAAGTGATGGTTTCTCCAAAGAGGTTTCATCCATTTAAAGGGAGGATTCCAGGCGTGAATGGCATAGTGCATGGTGCCATACATCAGGTATCCAAAAATAAAACCAGGGAAAAACATAAACGTGTATTGGCGGATGAGCAGGTACATCAATCCAAACAATGCCGACGCAATGATGATGCTGGGCACCGGTGGCATAAACAGCCGCTGCTTATCGCGGGGATAGTGATGGTGATTGCCATGAAGGGTGTAGGAAATTTTTTGAGCTGTAGGGTTATCCCCTACCCAGTGGAAAATAAATCGGTGCGCGATGTATTCAAAAAAAGTCCAGAAAAACATTCCGCCGACAAAGATCAGCAGCACCTGAAGCAGCGGAAACTGAAGTTTGGTGTTGCTATAATAAAGGAGATAAATAATAACCGGAATATACATTCCCCAGATCACCAGCGGATGCGTTTTGGTGAGCATCTCCAGGTAATCATTCTTAAACAAACGGGCCTGCCCCTTATTATTAATTTTTTCGAAATGCATGTGGCAAAGATAGGAAAAGAGCATACCATTTTAACCGCCACCGGTAGACATTAAAAGCACCGCTAACAGGCTGAAATAAAGCTTTTAGTCGCTTTTTAAGAGTTGATTAACGGTTTGGAATTCATACCCCTTTTCCTTTAGTGTTTTTAAAAGCTCGGGTAGCCTGTTATAAAACTTGTCGGTCCGCGCGGGATCCGTTCCTATATGAATCAAAAGGATAAACCCATTTAGCCCCGGAGCTTTTTGCTCGCAGGATAGAATTGATTGGTAAATATCATCGCTGGCCCTGTAGTTCTTCATTTCAGGTGTCGTATAGTCGGCCGTACTCCGGGTGCCAGGTGTAAAATTGATCAGTTGCAAACCCTGCTCTAGTGTCCATTCTGCAATTTTTTCATTGTACCACTCATAGGGAGGAAGAAAATACGGCGCATCGGACCGGCTGACGCCAAACTTCTCCATTTCACGATAGTTGTTTAGCAGGTCAGTCACAAACTCCTCCTTTGTCACCAACAGGCTATCCCGCTTACCCCAGTCACAATAAAGCAGGTGCTTATCAGAATGAGCACCAAAATAATGTCTATCCTTCCTCAGTTTTTTGATGATCTTCTTAAATGAGGGATTGCGGTAAAAATCACCTGTCAGGAAGAAAGATGCTTTGACCTTCTCCTTTTTTAACATGCGTCGGATACTGGTGCCTCCATCCGCGAATTCGTGACCGGTAAATACCAATGCCAGTTTTTTTTGGGCAGTGTCGCCGCGAAATATTGCACCGTGCGACATACGATATCCCCCTGTACCGGGGGTTGCTACTTTTTTGGCCGGCCTTCCGCCTCCTTCGCGGCAAGTAAATATACCAGGGAGGCCGTACCGTCCATGGTGGGCTCATTGGTACTGTAATCGCCGTAGTCGTCATGATAGACAACCAGGTCGCTCTGGAACTCGGCATATTCATCGGGATTGGCCAACCTGATACCGATCAGGTTCTTGTAAATATTTCCATATACCGGACCATCCACCAGGCCGCCATCGATCGGGTAGTTTTTCAAATGAGTGAAGGCGGAATGTGGATCTACAGGCGTGTCACCCCATGAAGGGAGGCCATACACCATACTTGTTCCCCAGGGATTGCAACCAAAGAGCCAGTCAAAATTGGCCTGCTCCAGTTCTGAAAAAGTCTGATCACCTGTGAGATCGCGGTACCAATAGCACTGTATAGCAAAAGAAGTAGTCAGGTTATTGCTGCACCAGATAAATGGCACACCACGGTAAAATGCGTTCTGACTGGCCTTGTTCCAAACTTTCTCAATGCCTTCGCGGTAGTAACGGATGATAGTATCCTTCCTTTTATCTTTTAATTGCTTTGCCAGTTCATAGTGGCCGATATTGATAAACGGATACCACTGGTAATGGTGAGCCGTGTCAGCGCCCAGCCATGGAGTATGTGGTTCCTGCTTCGCAAATGCAAAAGCTTCATCTAGATGTACGGGATTGGATTGCTGGAAAGTCAGGCTGGTTGCTGCCAATTGCATATCATCTACCCAGTTTGACTCCGCGTAGATATAAGGTGACTTCACGGAAGCCGTTTGCGTCACGCCCGGCTTTTTATTGGCAAAAGCATATGCCGACCTCGATCTTTTCGAGAGCAGGCTGCTGTAGTCTTTATCATCTTTGAACAACACCGACCCCAGGGCAAATGCGCTGGTAAACTTACCACCCGTAGAGCTGGTACCCGTTGTATTGTTCATGAACTTTCCTCTCTGCTGTGGCTCACCACTGACAAAATATACCGGGCGCTCATAGCCTCTTCCATAAAAACTATCCATTTTCGGAATACGCATACCTGCATGATCCCTGTCATCGGCGATCTGGTTAAACATCCAGTCATCCTTTGGATGCATTTTCAAAAGCCAGTCGAGGCCCCAACGTGCCTCGTCCAGCACATCGGCAACACCATTGGTACCATCCAGGCCATTTGCCAGTTTCTCATCAGTAAATACATGAGGAAAGTCGCGGTACGACATTAGCAGATGATAGGTTGCGTTGGCCGAAGTGGTTGTGTACTGGAGATAATCACTCGCATCATGCCATCCTCCTACTACATCAATGCGTGTGCTGTCGGGGATGCCAGCTTTTTCACCGTACAATACATAACCGTCATCTGTATGGCAGCTATCTTTTAGATATGGGTTAAAGCCGGTTCTTTGTTGTCGCATATAACGGAGACAAAAATCTGCGGCCCCATTATAAACATCATTACCTATTTCAAACTCGGGCGAAACAGCTTTGCCTGCCTGCAGGAAATAACGTCCGGGTTTTTTGAAGGATGAAAAATTAAGGCGATAGGTTTGGCGGAAAGGACCATAAGTGCCAAATGCTTTACCCGCCGGCCCGCTGGAAACAACCTTTTTTGTTTTGGCATCAACCAACTGCCAGCTCCTGATTGTGGCTTCTTCCTTTGATCCCCACACGGCAACCTTTACTCCATTGGGCAGGTAACCCAACTGGTTGATCCGGATCCAGGCGGTGGGATCCACATTATCTTTTTTTCCAATTGATGTAAAAGACAAAAGAAAAACGACGAGCAATAACCTGTACATGATGGATTTTTTTAAAAAAATTCAAAGCGGTCAAGTTAAGCAACTTTGTACAATTCATTGGCAAATGCGTCTTTTTGCCGGTAATTTTTTTACTCTCCATTTTCATTTCTCCTTAACTTGACCGCATAATTTTTTCTATGGCAGTAATTGCTCTTGACCTGGGTGGAACAAAACTGGCTGCAGCCATTATCAGCGAAGCCGGCGACATATTACATTCAGAAACCGTTTTACTTGGAAAAAGAGAAGGTGCAGAAGTAGGTGACCTGATCGTGCAGGAAACCAATGTGATGCTACAAAAGGCGAAAAGCAACAGTATTGCTGTCGATGCTATTGGTATCTGTATACCTGGTATCGCGTATGCAAAGACCGGTAAAGTATGGGCGCCTAATATTCCAGGCTGGGATGAATTTCCCCTGCTGGACATTTTAAAGGATGCTGTTTCTGATAAAAACATATGTATAAAACTGGATAGTGACAGGGCTTGTTATATCCTGGCTGAAACCTGGAAAGGTAATGCCCGTGGTTGCAGCGATGCGATCTTCCTGGGTGTCGGAACCGGGATTGGTGCCGGCATCCTGGTGAATGGACAGTTACTAAGAGGTGCACACGATATAGGTGGCGCTATAGGCTGGCTGGCACTCAACAAACCGTTTGAAGAAAAGTATATACCCTGCGGTTGTTTTGAGTACCATGCATCCGGTGAGGGACTTGCGAAAGTGGCAAAAGGACTAGTGGAAGAAAATAAATTTCCTGGTAATAAATTAGCCAGTATCTCCGCGTCACTGTCTGCAAAGGATATCTTTGAAGCTTACGGCCAAAACGACCCTTTGGCGATAGCGGTTGTGAACAACGCGATCGAATACTGGGGTATGGCAGTAGCCAACCTCGTGAGCCTGTTCAATCCCGAAAAGATAATTTTCGGTGGCGGTGTATTTGGGCCAGCCCTTAGATTCCTGGACGCTATTTATGAGGAAGCAAAAAAATGGGCACAACCTATCAGCATCAAGCAGGTAAAACTCGAGGGTGCCGCGTTGGGTTCTGAAGCCGGGCTTTATGGTGCGGGGTATCTCGCTTTACTGGATTAACTGCTCACTATGTATAATAGAAACAAAGTTTTTGCGGCGGCCTGCATGGCGCTATTTTTATTTGGCATGACACTCATCACGCTGGGATCGATCATGCCTTCGTTAAAAACAGATTTTGAAACGGAGGGGCTCAATGCAGGTATACTCGTTGCGGTATTACCCATCGGTATTCTCCTGGGCTCACTTGTTTTCGGGCCTGTCGTAGATCGCTATGGATACAAGCTCTTGCTCATCATCAGCGTGCTGATCTCGGCGATATCGCTGGAAGGTCTGGCTTTCACCAAATCGCTTTCGATATTATATGTATGTATTTTCCTCATTGGTTTTGGTGGCGGTGTAATCAACGGAGGCACCAGTGCATTAGTGGCCGATATCAGTGAAAAAGATAAAGGTGCAGCCCTGAGTTTTCTTGGCGTGTTTTTCGGCATCGGTGCCCTTGGTATGCCATTGCTACTTGGTTTACTGTCCCGCTATTATACCTATAACACTATTCTCGCGGCTGTTGGGTTCTTCATGCTGCTTCCAGTCATTTACTTTCTTCTGACTGCTTTTCCCAAGCCCAAGCAGGCGCAGGGATTTCCGCTGAAGGAAGGACTGAAACTCGTGAAAGAACCCGCATTGCTGCTGACGGGTTTTTTTCTTTTTTTTCAAAGCGGCGTTGAGAGCCTGGTCAACAACTGGACCACCTCCTACCTGCAGGAAGGACTGGCTATTGATAATGACAGGGCGCTGTACGCTTTGTCGTTTTCGGTAGTAGGGCTTACAGTAGCACGCATACTGCTGGGATCGCTGTTAAAGAAAACCTCGCCCTATACAGTGTTGCTCATTTCCTTGATACTTGTGGCAGGCGGTAGTTTGGTTTTATATTCCACTTCATCGTACAGCATTTCCTTTGCTGCACTTATCCTGATGGGCATGGGACTGGCAGGTGGATTCCCTATCATACTCGGGTATGTAGGTCAATTGTATGCACAGCTCTCTGGTACGGCGTTTAGTATCGCGCTGGTGATCGCACTTACCGGCAACACACTGATCAATTATTCTTTCGGTGCAATAGCAGAAAAATACAATATTAGCTACCTACCCGTCATGATAGCGGCCTGTATTGGTTTTATGATCATAATTTTGCTGGCCATTCGTCGCAATATTGCAGGGCGCATCAAGTTGTAAAAAATATTTTTCACTCTTATAATAAAATCAATAAAAGTTATGCTGGCAAAAACATGGTTACAGAATGCAAGGGGTATTATGGACAATATCGAGAACACGCAGTTGGAAAACATACAAAAGGCGGCTGAGATCATGGCCGATACGATTGAGGCGGGTCGCTGGGTGCATACATTTGGCTGCGGTCATGCCACACTCCCGATCGAAGAGATGTATCCCCGTATTGGCGGCTTTGTAGGTTTTCACCCCATCGTAGAGCTGCCACTCACGTTCTTTACTAATATCGTAGGCGGCATGAGCGTGCACAATTTTGTATTTCTCGAAAGAGTAGAAGGCTATGGTACCGAGATCATGAAGGGATATAAGTTCGATAAAAAAGATTGCATGTGGCTTTTCTCGCATACCGGGATCAACGCGGTAAACATCGACGTGGCGCTGGAAGCAAAAAAACAGGGTATGAAAGTGATCGTATTCGGCTCGGCTAAAGAAGCGGAAGGCAAACCCACCCGTCATAGCAGCGGTAAAAATATTTTTCAATTGGCCGATCTCGTTGTAGACACCTGCGTGCCGATCCAGGATGCCTGTGTTCCGCTGAAAAATCATGTTGATAAAGTGGGGCCTGTCTCAACCATTGGTTTTATTACCGCAGTTTGGATGACCGTAACAACTGTAGCGGAAATCCTCGCTGAACGTGGCGTAAAACTATATATCCATCCTTCACACAATGTACCGGGCGACACCACTGCCAAGGAAAGACTGGCGGAAGCGCTGGAAGAGTACAAGACAAGGGTTGCCGGGGTGTAAGAGGGTTTTTAGGAACCAGGTTCAGAGCCCGACAGCTATCGGGTTGGAAAATTTTTATAGAGAAGTTTCCGAGTTGTAGAGACAGTTTTAGAATTGCTTTTTGCGATGAGACTGACCTCAACTATCGGGTAAATTCCCAACACCAAATCATTGTTGTCCGGAGAACTCTGGTGCACTAAATACCACGGGGCACGGCGAGCACAGCGAAAGGCGTCTATGTGTTAAAAAATCTGCTACGGAGAATAGGAATACTCCGCCGTGTCCGCTGTGTGCGCTGTGGTTTACTGACACGTCGGGACACTTGAACTACGACCAGCAAAAAGAACAGCTTCCAGTAAAAACAAAGCAAAGCCCCTGTAAAAGGAAAAGTCAGAGAAGCCGAGCGGGTCAAAGGTTTTGACAACTATCAAAAATTTTGTTCCGGACAGCAAAGACTCCAAATTACCAGTCCGATAGCACTCGGAACATGATTGTTCAATTCAGCACATGAATCCCAGAATATTCGGGCTAACTTTGCATGCTTTAACGAAAACTCATTTAGCATGAAACTGGTATCCTACGTAAAAGAGGGGCATGAGCAGCTGGCGGTATTGATCAATGATATGGTCTATGACATGGAAGTACTGCATCCCGATCTGCCAGGTACCATGAATATGTTCCTGACTTACTGGGATGACTCGTACCCTGTTGCCCAGGCCGGCGCTTTATTATTACAGGATGGTTCAAGAAGCAGCAATAAAGGTGTACCTGTTGAATCCGTACAATTGCTGGCCCCTGTTCCTTTTCCTGCCAGCTGCCGCGATGGTTATGCCTTTCGCCAACATGTGTCATCGGCACGCAGAAACCGTGGTGTGGAGATGATCCCGGAGTTTGACCAGTACCCGGTATTTTATTTTACAAACCATCATAGCATTCAGGGACCGGGCGAGGTAAAATGTATGCCTGATCACCTGGAAAAACTTGATTTCGAATTAGAGGCAGCCATCGTTATCTGCCGCCATGGACGTGATATACCCGCAACGCATGCCGATCAATATATTGGTGGATTAATGATCATGAACGACCTAAGCGCCCGCAGGTTGCAGATGGAAGAGATGTTGCTTAACCTGGGCCCCGCCAAAGGCAAAGATTTTGCGACAGCGATCGGCCCCTGGCTGGTTACGTTGGATGAACTTCACGAATTTGAGATCCCCGCAAAGGAAAATCATATTGGCAAGAGCTGGAACCTCGAAATGAAATGCCGTGTAAATGGAGTACAGGTAAGCCTGGGAAATGTTGGCGATATGGACTGGACATTTGCTGAGATCATTGAACGGGCTTCTTATGGCGTGGATCTATATCCCGGCGACATTATCGGAAGCGGCACTGTAGGCACAGGCTGTTTTCTCGAATTGAATGGAACCGGTAAACTGAATGACCCTGCTTATAAAGAACAATGGCTGCAATCCGGCGACCTGGTAGAGATGGAAATTGAACAACTCGGAACACTGAGCAATAAAATTATAGGTATAGAATCAACCTGGAGCATTCTACAACAGAAAAAGATAAAACAGTAAGCTTCTTAAACCTGAAAAAGCAAAACAATGATTCTAGACCTGCAAGATCTCAACCCGGTAGAAAAACAATACTACCTGCAGCATGTCATCGCGCCCCGGCCGATTTGTTTTGCATCTACGATCGACAAAGACGGAATCGTCAACCTAAGCCCTTTCAGTTTTTTCAATTTGTTTTCCACCACACCGCCCATCGTTATATTTTCACCATCAAGGCGTGTCAGAAATAATACCATCAAGCATACCCTTGAAAATGTAATGGAAGTGCCAGAGGTTGTGATCAATATTGTAACATTTGATATGGTGCAACAGGTCTCGCTGGCGAGTTGTGAATATCCAAAAGGCACAAACGAATTCGTAAAGGCCGGGTTTACCGGGATTCCCGCGACCCTGGTCAGGCCACCCATGGTAAAAGAAAGTAAAGTAAACCTTGAGTGTCGCGTTACGGAAATAAAACCGCTGGGTACAGAAGGCGGCGCGGGCAACCTCGTGATCTGCGAAGTGGTCCGTATGCATATTGACGATAGCCTGCTTGATGAAAACAAGAAAATTGATCAGCGAAAAATAAACCATGTAGCGAGGCTGGGCAACAACTGGTACTGCCAGGTAAATGAAACCAATCTCTTTGAGGTGGATAAACCCAACACACTCCTGGGTATCGGTATCGACGGGCTACCTGCTGCCATCCGCAACAGCAAAATACTTTCAGGCAATGATCTTGGCCAACTGGCTAATGTACAGGAACTGCCTGCGATCGACCCTGCCTTTGACGATGATCACTTAAAACAGATCATCCAATATTACAATCTCAACCCCGATGACATGGAAAAAGAGTTGCATCGGTACGCCAAAAAACTACTTGAAAAGGGTAAAACAAAAGAAGCCTGGCAAATACTACTGGCCAGTGTTTAAGCAATACAGAAATTGACGAGTAGAATCTTTTACTTCAGACCCAGCCGCTCCATCAGCGTTTCTTTCTTTGATTTGGAAACACCCAGCTTGTCACCTGTATCCAGGATGAGATAACCCCCATCTGTTTTGTAGAAATGCGTTACGTGATCCAGGTTGACAAGAGTGGAATGATGTATTCTTTGAAAATGCTCCGGTGGCAACATTTCTTCTATATCGCTGAGTGTTTTGGAAATAACCAGTTTTCTTTTATTATTTAAATAGACATGTGTATACGCCCCCTCCGCCCGGGCATACACGATGCTTCCGATTTCTACGAATTCATACCCCTCTCTCCCCGCAAAGGCAATGCGTTGTTTGGCTTCCGGTTTATTGATATTATGCAACAGGTTGTCAATATTTGCTGCACCCGTTTTCTGTGCGATCTTCTCCGACACTTTCCTGATAGATTCTTTGAGATCATTGGTGTCGACAGGTTTTAACAAATAATCTATTGCGCTTAGCCGAAATGCCCTGGCAGCAAACTGGTCGAAAGCGGTTGTAAAAATGATGGCAAAATTTATCTCCTGCAATACTTCCAGCATTTCAAACCCATTCATCCATGGCATTTGTACATCCAGGAATACCAGGTCCGGTTTGTGATGACCAATAGCCAATAATCCCTGTTTGGGAGAAGTGCATGTTGCGACAATCTCCACTTCAGGACAATACTTCCGCAAATCAAAAGCCAGGCTTTCGATACAGTTTTGTTCGTCATCGATAATCACAGATCGAATCATACAATATTGTCTTTGAAGGTGAGTATAACGGTTGTGCCGGCAGGTTTACCATATTCATCTAATTTGTCGATAATCTCAATGCCATCCTCGCGGTTGTTGAGAAATTTATCCAGCTCGAGCCTTGTCCTGGTCAGGCTTATACCCCTGGACTGGTGAGAGGATTCATATTGCGCCTTGTATTTTAAGGAAAGTTCCCGGCCGATACCATTGTCATCGATAATACATTCGATGGCTCCATTATTTTTTCTTACCGTTACCAGCAATCGTCCACCCTGCTCTTTGGGCACGAGACCATGCCAGATGGCATTCTCGATAAAAGGCTGGATGATCAATGCCGGTACCCTGATATCTTTAAGATCTATGTTCTGATCTATATCAAACCCAAAGTCGACCTTATCACCAAATCTCATTCTTTCAATCTGGGCATATAATTTACAGGTTTCAATTTCCTCGTGAAGACTCACTTCCCTGTTATCTGAGTTCAGGAACAGGGTACGTATCAACTTTGAAAATGTTGTCAGGTATTCAGCCGCTTTTTCGTTTTCATTCTTATTGATCAGTGATTTGATTGAATTCAGGCTGTTGAAAATAAAATGAGGGTTCATTTGCGCCCGCAGTGCCCGGGCTTCCAATTCCAGTAGGTCCTTTTCATGAACGATTCTTTGTTGCTCCTTTTTACCGATCGTCACGATCCTCCACCTGGCGAAGGCAAAAATAGCTGTGCAGGCGATGGCCACGGTCAGCAACTTGAACCAGTCGGTCTGCCAGAAAGCAGGAGTTATGATGATATGATATTTCTTTTCTCCGCCCTCCCAGTCTCCGCCCTGGAACTGTGCCTTCAGGCGGAGGACGTATTCACCGGGCGAAAGCCTGGTATAATTGATCTTACGGTTCAGGGCATGTGTATAATGCCAGTCCCTGTCGATACCTGACAACTGGTATGCATACTCGATCCTTTCTGGATAGAAAAACTCCTGGGTGGAAAAAGAGAAACTGATATTATTCTGAAAATGTTTTAACCTGATCGTATCGCCCGTATTTCTCTCCGACCTTGTATAGACCAGGCTGTCATTTGCAAAAAGCGTATTAAGTATGGAGCTTTTAGTAAAATCAATCTTTGAAAAATCCGATATCCTGTAGTAAAAGATCGCGTTCACCTCGTTTGCAAAAAAATAATCCCGGCAACGTCCAAAAAAGTAGTCAAATGTTGCCGCCGTACCATTACTATGGTTCAATAGCCATGATTTCTTCTCCTGATAATTATAAACCAGGGTGCCTTCCACACCTACCATACACATAAAGCCGCGGCCGCCATTACGTATGTAATAATAATTACCAGGCAAGTACCCATTTGTTCCCAGTGGAATCGAATCTACGCATTTAAACTGAATGGGATCAACAATGCGTATGCCATAGGAAGGTATAAGGAACCATAACCTGCCATCTGTATCGATAGTATAATCGATGACGCGCCTGCTTGTCTCTATCTTATCGCCCAATATCGCAGCTGCTGTAACTAAGCGGCTCTTTCCGGAAACAAAATCGAACTGGATCAGCGTATTGTTATTATTCAGGTATACAAAATTGTGCAAACTATCATACACAATTTGTTTGGTTCCTATTTCAATTAACTTGTCGTTGGAGCGCGGGGGAATGTGTATCGTATCCGTTTTAAAATCTTTATGACGGATATGATAGAGGGAGCCGTCCAGGAAGCGCATCAGGATGTTTCCTTCTTTTGTCGTGGTGATATCGATGCATTCGCCTTTTGTTTTTATCCATTGCAGGCTGGGGTACAACTTTTCCGCGTATTCAAAACCGGCAGTTCTCCCGGTATAGATATATGTTTCCATACCTGAGGTCCAGAACCGGTTACTGCCATCCTTGGTTATCCATTCTGTACATGTTTCTCTGTATGTCCATTTGTTTGTAAAAAGCGGGGCAGGAATGATCTTTTTAAAATTCAAAAGGCTATCGAATACATGTATACCACTTGAAAATACGACAGCTACATAATACTGGTGGGTACTGGTGTCATAATATGCCTTACCTAACTGGTTGGCCAGGTAATCCGGTGTCGACTGGTTGCTGATGCTGACGGATCGATAGGCAAAATGGCCGGGGACGATTGCGTATAACTTTCCACTATTTAAAATCCACACATTCCCTTTCGGGTCATTGGTTACATGCTGTATATCGTCTCGTTGGTCCTTTTCAAGATTGATAGTAAACAATGTATTGACCTCCGTGCGGGTATCAAACAAACCGGGATGGGGATCGCTAATGCCCAGGATATACTTGCCCGGCTTCCATTGGGCAAATGCCCTGATCCGATATGATTTCCATATATCCTTTGTATGGAGCTTGGCATTATGAAGGAAAAGTTTTGCCTTACCTGTGTTTACGTTATACCGCCCAAAGCCGGTGCTGGGAGTGCTAAACCAAATTGTACTGTCATCCGCCACATCCATTTTCAGGATATTATAATACAAAGGATCGGACTGGTAAATATTAACCATTAGATTGATCACTTCAAACCGCCTGGAGAATTTCTTTGACTTTTTATTGAACAGGTAAATACCATTGAAAGTGCCGACCCATAGCTCATCTCTGTTAGATGCGTGTGCGGCAAAGGAGGACACCGTATTCTTTTGCAAAAGATCACAGTTGCATTCCTCTATCCGGTCCGTTTCGGGATAATAACTTTGAATGCGCTTTGTGTCGAGGTTATAGATCTGCATGCCGATTGAGCTTAAGCCGATATAAAGTGATCGTTTATCATCGATGTAAAGACTTCTTACCCTGATGTTGAGATCGCTTATCCCAACCGGGTATTCGATTGGCAGCGTTGCGAATATTTTTGAGCTCCTGCTATAACTGATCACCTGGCTCTCGGTACCCAGGTATAGATTTCCCCTGTCATCTTCGGTCATAACGGTAATATTGTTCAGCCGGTAATTTTCGGCCTGCTCCGATGTAGAATAATAAACGATCTCTGATCCATCGAAAGAAGTTAGGCCACGGGTGGTTGAAAACCATATCAGTCCATCTCCAGAAAAATAAAAATACTCCGAAGTGAGCGCCGGCATAAAGGGATGGCTGATTTGCTTAAATACAGGAGGCTCCTGTTCCTGTGACAGTGCAGCACCTGGGGCGTTAAATACCATGCAGGCAGCTAATACGATTCTCCAAAAACCGGGCATCTCTTAAAATTACTAACTCCGGACCGCTATCGAATCAGGACTTGCTGGATATTTCCTTTCCCTTGGTCTTTGAAGTGTATGGGTTGATACTGGATGCTGGATACTGGATAC
>JAFAEM010000048.1 GCA_023424015.1 Bacteroidota bacterium
GTGTAATCCGTGGCCCCTCATCCGTGCAATCTGTGTAATCAGTGGCCCATTCGTGTGATTCGTGCCATTCGTGGCTATCCCCTGCCGCAGGCAGAAAAATCAGTGTTAATCCGTGTAATCCGTGGCCAAACTATTCTATTATCGGGTATTCATCTTTCCATTCATGTCTCCACCTGCGATGACTCCACAAATAGTTAGAGGGATTGCGGCGAATCGTATCTTCCAGTGCATTCTTGTATAAAATAGTAAGCTCTTCAGGTGTGTGCGACGCGCCATTCTCGGTAATGGGTATTATCCGGAATGAATAATATCCTCTCTTTGGCTTTTCAAAAGCCACATACACCACAGCTGTATTGTTTTTAACCGCTCCCTTTCCAGGACCTGTAACGAATGGAGCCGGCCTGGAGAAAAAATTAAGCCATACACCCTTTGAGGGATTGGAAGGATTCTGATCAGCCGCCAGCGCGAGAATATACTGGTTCGAAAACACCGAATGCATTTTGCTGCTAAATTCCCAGGCTGATATAAGGACAGTTCCATACCTTTTCCGGATATCATAAAAAATGCGATTGAAAATCTTATTGGCTACCGGCATATACACCGCAACAAATGGAATTTTCAGGTTCATGGCATAGGTCAGGTTGGCAAACTCCCAGTTGAACTGGTGACCTACCATGATATGAACATTTCGCCCTTTGTCAATAAGTTCGTTGATGTACTCGAAATCGCACCGGCTTCTTTTCAGGATATGTTTCCTGCTAATGGAAATCATTTTGATCGACTCAATAAAAGTGTCAGTGAAATTGCGATAGAACTCACGTGCAATGACATTCCTCTCCTCCTGCGTTTTCTCGGGGAAAGCGATGGCCAGGTTGGAAAGTATAATATCCCTGCGATACTTGAATACCCTGTACAATAAAAACGTCGCAAAATCGGATATTACGTATAGTACCCGGAAGGGCAACAAAGAAATGGTGTAAAGAAACCCGTAAACTATATAATACATCAGCAAATTTTGTGGTACGGTGATTAAAGTACAATATTTTGAACCAACTCGCTTTTCCCCGGGTAGTCGGTATTAAAATGAAGCCCGCGGCTCTCCGTTCTGAAGCTGGCGCCTTTTACGATCAGGTAACCGACCGTGATCAGGTTTCTAAGTTCCAGCAATTGCGGTGAAAGCGTGGATTCTGAATACAATTTTTCAGTTTCTTCCCAAAGCAGATCAAGTCGCCGAGAAGCCCGTTTCAAACGAATATTATTCCTGACGATGCCCACATAATCTGTCATTACCTGTTGCAGTTCTTTCAGGCTTTGTGTGATCAGGATCATTTCCCTCGGATCGCTGGTGCCTTCGGCATTCCAGTCGGGTACTTTTTCTTTGAATGAAGGAATATGCTCGCGTTCCACCACATCGAGATAACAGCGGTGTGCAAATACCATGGCTTCCAACAGGGAATTACTGGCGAGTCGATTGGCGCCGTGCAAACCTGTACTGGAGCATTCCCCGCAGGCATAGAGATTTTTGATGGATGTACGACCCCATTCATCTGTTTTAATACCTCCGCAGCTATAATGCGCGGCTGGCGCCACAGGTATCATATCTTTTGTAATATCGATACCGATGCTCAGGCATTTTTGATAAATGTTGGGGAAATGTTCAGTGAAGCTTTCTTTTGAAAAATGCCGGCAGTCAAGCCATACATGTTCGGTACCCGTTCTTTTCATCTCACTATCGATAGCCCGTGCAACAATATCGCGGGGAGCAAGATCTTTCCGCTCGTCATACCGCTCCATAAAGGCTTCGCCGTCTTTATTGCGAAGTATACCACCATCTCCACGAACAGCCTCGGTGATCAGGAAAGCCTGGCCACCCAACCCAGGCTCATACAATGCCGTGGGATGAAACTGGATGAACTCCATATTCTCGATCCGGCCCTTAGCGCGATAAACCATCGCAACACCATCGCCGGTAGCGATGGAAGGGTTAGTGGTGGTGCGGTACACCTGGCCATTACCACCGGTAGCCAGTAAGGTAAACCGGGCCAGTATCTTTTCAACACGATTGGTTGACAGGTTCAGTACGTATACCCCATAACATTCGATATCGGGCGCAGACTTTGTGACAAGGTAACCGAGATGGTGCTGGGTAATGATGTCAATGACAAAACAATGCTTGATGATCTCGATATTCTTCTGTTGCGATACGGCATGGAGCAGCGCCCGTTCCATTTCCCAGCCCGTGATATCCTTGTGGTGTATGATCCTGAATTCCGAGTGCCCGCCTTCTTTACCCAGTTTATAATCCCCGTCTTTTTCTTTGTCAAACCGGGCGCCCCATTCGATCAGTTCGCGAACACGGTCGGGACCTTCTTTCACCACGATCTCCACCACTTCTTCATTGCACAAACCGTCGCCAGCAACCAGGGTATCTTCAATATGTTTTTCAAAACTGTCTTTCTCCAGGTCATTTACTACGGCCACCCCGCCCTGCGCGTACTTGGTATTGGTTTCATCGGCCGCGGCCTTTGTCATCACCAGTATCTTTTTCTCCGAAAAACGAGTCGATAATTTCAATGCATAGGTGAGCCCCGCGATACCGGTGCCGATGACCAGGAAATCTGTTTGCCTCATAGGCCGCAAAATTATTCCTTATAGTTTGAAATTGGATGGCAGATTTAATTGCCGGGAAGGCGGTGATACGGGAAGAATTATTTAGCAGATTTTCTTTGCCGGGATCCCGATAGCTATCGGAGCAGGAAGACGGGAAGAATTATTTGTATGTGTTTGCCTGCTTTTTTGATTCTATACTTAGCCCCAGTTGTGCGGCGTTTTGGTAGCAAATCGATCTTTGCAATTGGGGAAAGCTATATCAATCTAATTTCTTTGGTTGGAAACCTTACTTTGAATCTTCTCTCTTCTCCTCCTCTCCTTACCGCATTACCCTCTCCCCGGCATATATTCAAACCCTTCCCGCCTTTCCTTCTTCCCGGCTACCGCTCGCCGATAACAGGTAATGAATTGCGCCCATGGTTAAAAAAAGCTGCGCCAGCCCATAAGTTAGCATGATGAATACACCTGCCTTTTCAAAAGGCTGATAAAATTTGTTGATGGCCAATATCGAATCGGACAATACAAATAAAACAGCGCCTAAAAGCATCAGCTGGCCGGCCTTTTTGTTGTTAATGTAAATCATATGCAGCGCCAGCATCAGCATAAAGCTGATGACGATTCCATATATCCGCACGGGCAACAACATATCGCCCAGGTAGGGATTTAGTAAAGCGATAAGTAAGCCGTAATAAACCGCCACCGGCAATACGAGCCACCAGCGGGATTTTATACGCTCCCTTACCCGCACAAAATGAAAAAATAAGATGTAGAAAATATGCGCAACCAGGAAAGCCGATAAACCGAGGAGGAAAAACATCGAATGATCGCGGGCGAATAATAACAAGACATCTCCCAGCCATGAAAACACCAGCGCCAGGGCAAACCATTTTTTCAAATCCGTTTGCAGCGGCCGTGTTTGCAATGCAAAGCAGGCCAGCAACCAGATACACAATAGTGGCTTAAATAAAACCTCACCTATTTCGAAATCAAGGAAAACAACAATAAGTTCCGCAATAAATAAAAACAGGAAAACGAGGATCGGGCTTTTTTTCATTGTACCGTCAGGTTATCTCTCCTATTGGTTCAACCTGTTGCTGGATTGGAATTCTACATCTCTTCGGTCAAGCGATATAGCTGAGATTCATTCGTTCAAGCTTCCTGGGTCTATCTCTCTTCCCGATAAAATGAAACGGAGAAACAAAAAATTATGTTACTCCGTTGTTATCTAAAAGGAAAGTTAATACTAACGATTTACAATGACTTTATATGATTTCCATTCAAGGCCATCAAATATTCTGACTGCGTATATATCGTTGCTTAAATTTCCAACTCGTAGCGATAACCGGCTTCCAATACTCTTTGCAGGGTACTGTTGTCTGAAACTTAAAACCCCCATTCTATTGATTATCTCTACTGCTTTAATATTTGATTCTGTAATCAGATTACCGGTATTGTCATCATATTCTTCTATTGTAATCAACTCCGTGGCTGGATTAGGAGATATCCTGAACGAAGTGCAATTTGATTTTGCCATAAAATGCCCAACGGTTGTGTTGTTACCGCAAACGTCCGCACCGGTAACATTTATAGTTCCCGTTGGCGGCGAGGTTGAATTAGTTGCTCTTAAAACAATATAATTACCGCTACCGCCTCCTGTTATATATGTCCACCCCGCTGGAACTGAACCCCATGAAAAGCTAGTTAATCCCAGGTAAGCGTTTTGGTCAACAGAAACAGTTGCTACCTGATTCTTACACCAAATATGCGGGCCATTGGTATTAAAGAGACTTGATTGCGTGTACCCCCCTATTCTAATCTGTTTGGTCGGGATTGTCTGTGTAGTCCCGCATACTGTTACGGTAGCGGTCAAAAACTCGTTGCCGCTACCCGTTCCTTTCGTAACTGTCGTTTGGGGACAGGTAGTACAGCTTAACGTAGCTAATGGGCCGGGTTGACCGGACAAGCTCCAGTTTACGGTTGCACCGCAGGGTAAACTAGGTATTGAATATATTTCAGATACGCAAACAACATTGTTGCCGCTAATAGAAAATGTGGGCGGGCCTCCCGCTGCTATGGTCGAAGCATTTGTTTGATAGTTGTTTCCCCCGGCTGTTACCGTTACATTTATGTTACCCGGACCCGAACCGCAAACAGGTGTAAGAGTCAGGGCATTTGTTGTACCTGTCGAAATTGTTTGTGGTGCCGGGTTGCCATTATACACCCAGCCGTTGTTTGCAGAGCCCAGATTCCATAAGTGATTGGTAACGTTGGGCGTATTGTTTACATTCGTTACTGTAAATGTTTGCGCAGCTGCAGAACCACATGGTATCGTAAGCGATGATGGTGATAATGTAAATGTTGCTGCCGGTGGTAATTCGTCTATTTTAATTTTTCTAATCAGAATTGTTTGTGAGACAGAGGCAGCAGGTGGTATAGCTGCAACCATGAGGTATACCTGCTGGGCAGATAATGCAGAGTAGTTAAACACATAGTCGGAAAAGGAATTGCTCCCTATTTGTTGACTTTGCTTTAGATCCCCTGAGCCGCTAGCATCAATTATCCCGGAGCCATTGCATGTTGTATTATTTCCACTGCCTCCATTGTTCATATCAAGTCTCAATAGCACATTGGGGCCTGTTTGCTGTGACATGATTCTTGCAGCTGTAATAGTTATAGCATATGAATAGCCTTGCTTGAAAGTTGTGGTAACTCTGTATTCTGTTCCTTCATTTTGACCTCCGCTAATTCGGCTAATTATATTGACGGATTTGTTTACATTATCATAAGTGGGTTGTCCTATCGCTGTCAAATGCGCAATGGTAGTATTACTTCCATTAATAGTTGCTGGAACATTTGTTGAACTGGAGAATATGTTACACCCCGATGCTCCTGTCCATGTTTCATAGTTAATAATTGTTTGAGATAATCCAACTTTGTTAACGAACAAGGTCGTAGATAAGAAAAATAAGTTTCGGAGAATTTTTTTTATGGCTTAAGGTTAAAGGTTAAATAATCTATTTTTCCCTTTCAAGATGAAATTGGAAGCCAATCCCAAATCTTAATGCATTATTGCTTCCTTCAAAGTCAACGATTTTCGTGGAAGTATATCCAACAATGAATTCAAGGCCAACAGCAGTATTGAAATATATAACAGGCCCTGCTGAACAAGAAAAGGTGTTTTGTTTTGTATTCGGGCCCTCGTTTGATATGGTTCCAAAGCTGTACCCGGTTTCAGCAAATAGATTAAAAACTTGTTCAGGTTTTAGTAAGTAATATCTTACAAACGGTCCAATTAAAAAAACTGTTGAAGATTTTGAACTACTAATCAAATTATTTCTCCCGTAAACTAAAGAAGGGCGCAGTCCTACAGCAAATTTATCTACTATGAAATATCCAACTGTGGGAGAAATTTGAATATCTGTCTGTTTGTATTGCAGCGATGCAGCACTCGAATTTTTTTGGGTTGAGAAACTGGCATTGCCGGATAGCAGCCAATTATTTTTTGTTATCTGGCTGTTTGAAATAAATGATAATAATAGAATGAAGATTGTCAGGAATAAGATTTTTTTCATTTAGTTCAGTTTGCATATTTGAAATCTGCTTTAAATTACTCCGCCTATGTCAAACATCCAATACCACTTTGCGGTATTAGTGAAAACACTTAGAAAATCACTTCTATTGCTGCTTTGGCCTGTTCAATGTATAGCGTGAAAAATCAGGCTCAGCCCCCTAACGATGTGTGGTAAATATTTGTGTAGTCTCCTACGAAATTGTTTACAACCCCGTGCCTGGTACCATCTCTTTTTTTTCCTCCGGACTCACCCAGGCACCATTTTCCTTCAACAGGTTGATCAGTTCATCCACTGCTACTTCACTTGCCACATTACGTTTCACTACTTCTTTGCCTTTGTATAAAGTGATCTTGCCGGGACCACTGCCTACATAACCGAAATCGGCGTCGGCCATCTCGCCGGGACCATTAACGATACATCCCATGATGGCGATCTTCACGCCTTTTAAATGATGCGTTCTCGCCCGGATCTTTGCAGTTGTTTCCTGCAAATCAAATAAGGTCCGGCCGCAACTCGGGCAGGATATATACTCCGTTTTGGAAATACGTGTTCGGGTAGCCTGTAAAATACTGAAGGCAGTGTTATTGATAAACTGCTCCACGGTTTGATTATGGAGATAATTCCTTCCCGACGCATTCATCCCACCCGACAATTGACCATAGCTTTTTGTTGTCATGCCCAGGCAAATGCCATCACCCATGCCGTCGAGCAGTAAAGCGCCGGTCTCCGTGGCAAAATGGATCAAATGCTCATCAGGAGTATTCCAGTCGCTGTCGGTGATCAGCACAACGGGATTGCCGACGCCACGTTGCATCAGTTCGATGAACATCCGTCGGACCGCAGGCATACTTTGTGGATGTGTACTGCTCAGGCATAATACCACGGTAGAGTCATTGGCTAATTCATCTAGATAATTGAAACCATGCAAGGGGCTGTCTTCACTAAAGCAGTCAAGCATCACAAAATTCAGCGTCTCACTTTTTTGATCTGCCTCCAGATAACCCTTTGCTTCGAATATTGGGAAATACTTGGTCTTGTCTGAGGCAAACTGCCATTGCGCCGGCCATGTTATTACTTTCAGAGTACCAGGCAAGGCAAAATCCAATTGCTGGTGACCGGTAAAAATATAATCCGCTGCCGTATCACTAATACTCCATTTATCTGTCGCCTCATCATAGGTATAGCCAACACTTTGGAGGTCCGCCGGGGTAATAGCTTCGATTTTACTCAGATCAGCGATCACAACCGGTACATGGCCCGCACCGATATTATCTACACCAAAACTTTGCCTGCGTTGGTAGTGAAATGGATCATAAGGCAACACTTTTTCCAAAACCGGAATCACCGCTGTCCTGCTTTCATTCATTTCCAACTCCCGACTATCTATGTATCGCTTTACAATATCCCTGCACACAGGTATTTCCAGCTCAGGATCTTCTGTCAGGGAAACGCGGATCGTATCACCCAGCCCGTCTTCGAGCAGTGTGCCGATACCGATCGCACTTTTTACGCGACCGTCTTCGCCATCGCCAGCTTCGGTCACACCCAGGTGAAGCGGGTAACATTCTCCAAATTCATCGAACATCGCTTTTACCAGCAATCGATATGCCTGCACCATCACCTGCGGGTTGCTGGCTTTCATGCTCAGTACAATATTGTGATACGATTCAAACCTCGCGATCCTCAGAAATTCCATCGCGCTTTCCACCATACCCATCGGTGTGTCGCCATAGCGGCTCATGATACGGTCACTAAGTGATCCGTGATTGGTACCGATTCGCATGGCTGTGCCATATTCTTTGCAGATCCTGATTAGAGGTGTAAATCGCTCCCGGATGCGGTCGATCTCTTCGGCGTAGTCCGCGTCGCTATATTCGATCAGTTCAAACTTTTTCTTGTCAACATAATTTCCGGGGTTGACCCTTACTTTCTCAACGATGCGGGCGGCGATCTCTGCAGCGTTGGGGGTGAAATGTATATCGGCTACCAGCGGCGTTGTGTATCCCCTTCTCCTCAACTCATTCTTTATCTGCAAAAGATTTTCCGCTTCCCTTTTTGATGGCGCCGTGATACGCACCAGCTCCGCTCCCGCTTCGATGCAACGGATCGACTGCTCTACAGTTGCCAGCGTATCCATGGTATCCGTGGTAGTCATCGTCTGGATACGGATTGGATGTGCCTGAAGGCCGCCGGGATTGCCAAGCAACAGGTCACCGATCTTCACCTCTCGGGTGATGATGCGCTTATATTCTGTGAGGGAATTACAATACAACTGCATATTTATAAAGTGCAAAGTTAAGCAACAGCCAGCGCCAGTGAATTTTCATTTGGAATGGCCGGGAAGGCGTTGAGACGGGAAGAGTCTGTTTTAAAAATGCTCGAAGGAAAAATTATCGGACTTACCAGCTTACTGGCATAAAGTCAAACTTTGATTTACCGTTGATACTATCTCACCGTCCTCCCGTCTTACCGGCAAAAAATACTCTACATCTTACCAATCCTTTGGCTGGCCACCACCTGTCTTCGATTTTTCTTTTTGCAGTCGCTCCTGTACTTCTCTTTCCTTTTGCTCCAGCAGTTTCAGCCTTTGTTCGGCTTCTTTCTGATTCATTTTTGGCTGAGGCTTTTGTTGTTGCTGCTGTTGTTTCTTTTTATCGTCTTTTTTGGGTTTCTTCTTTTTTAATTCGAGCAGGGCTTTTTGGAGGTTCTCCCGCGCCTGTGTGTCGTTTGGATCCAGGCGTAAAGCTTTTTTATACTCTTCTATACTTTCCTCAAGCTTTTTTTGGATGGAAAGGATGGCCCCTTTATTATAATATGATTTCGCTTTAATGTCGCGGTCTTCGGTTTTGAAGGCAAGGTCATCAAAGGCGCGAACGGCTTCATCAGATCTTCCCTGTTTTTGAATCGCGAGGGAGCGATTGTACTTAGCCGTGGTATTATTTGGATTTACATCCACCACTTCATTATAAGCCGATTCTGCCTGCTGGTACTGCTGCTGCTTGTATAGATCATTACCGCGTTGTATAGTTCTGTTAGCATCCTGCGCGAACAAACCAGCACCGGTAGTAAACAGAGATCCTATGATAAATAAATACCTTTTCATACGCTCAGTTTCCTTTTATCGGGTAAAAAATATTCAGCTAACAATAAAACCAACATTGCTGCGGCAAACCACCAGTAATATGCTTTAAAATTGATCAGTGACACATCAGTAAACGCCCTCGTCTCAATTTGTGATAGCTGATCCATCAGTTGCTTTACCGCTTCATCCGTATCTTCCAGATGCACATACACACCATTGGTTTCAGAGGAAACCTGCTTCAAAATATCTTCATTCAGTTTTGAGATCACTGCAGAACCGGTTGCGGGATCGACTTTATTCTGTCCCGTTGCCGGATCAGGAATATAGGAACCATCGGGCGATCCAACGCCGACGGTATTGATCATTAGTCCGTATTCTGACAATTCCTTTGCTGTCGTCGCAGCTTCGGGATCATGATCTTCTCCATCCGAAATCAACACCATTGATTTAAACCTTCTTTCCGTCACATTAAAGGCATTGGAACTCCTCCTTATCGCTTCACTGATCACCGTGCCTTGTTGCGGCACAGCATCCGGCGTTGCGGCCATCACAAACATCCGCGCGGCACCATGGTCGGTGGTAAGCGGCATTTGCAAATAGGCCTTACCGGCAAACAAAACAAGCCCGATACGATTATTGGGCATCTCATTCATCAGTTTACCGATCAGCTGCTTGGCCCTTTCGAGCCGGTTAGGTGCCAGGTCGGTTGCCAGCATGCTCTTACTCACATCCAGCGCAATTACCACATCAATTCCCTTCCGGTTCATACCCTCGGGGCCACCCGGTTTACGCAGGTCCATTGCCATGATCACTCCTGCGACAAAAGCCAGGCCCAACATGCCAAACTTCAGGTTAAATAGACGTGGTGAATAGGAACTTGTAATTGCTTTAACAAGATGCATGTCGCCAAACCGGCGATACACCTTTTTCTTCCATTTTATAAGCAGGATAAAAAGGATGATGAATAGGACGACAGCCGCGAACAGCCAGATAAATTCTTTATTGAAAAATTGATACCGCAAATTTTATATCATTTTCCCCGGGTAAAGCCAAAATATGTACCAGCCAACGCAAAGACTACACCAATCGTGGATTTCCTACATGCGACCTTCGAAGAATCCCTTTTGTTTTAGTATATCTTTCAGCATTTTCATCCTAATGTTGATCATATCAAAATTCGGGTCGGCCGATTCCAGGTTTAGCACAAAAAAATAGGGGTGCCTGTTTTCCTCGATCCACCCTACAACCCAGCCCTGGTGTTTTTTTGTTTGTTCATTCCAAAATGCCCATCCGGTTTTATAGCCAAGCCGGTAATTAGCGTTATTCTCCATCAGCATCGCATTTCTCACCATTTCCTGGTAGGTTTTAAAAAACGGCAACTGATCAAAATACAACTGCTTCACTAGACCCAACTGCTCATCGGGTGTAATCTTCAACGTATTATCCAGCCAGAAAGTATCAATGGGTCCTGTGATCTTTTTAGTGCCATAGCCCAGGGTGTCCAGCCAGAACTGCATCGTATCCTTCCCGATACGCCTTGCCACTTCCTGGTAATATGGTACAGCAGATGCGCGGAAAGCCTCATACATATTCAGGTCACGGTTCCAGCTTTCAAACTGCCTTTGTACACCATCCCATTTAATGACCATGCTGTCGCTGCTGATCTTTCCGGTCTGCAGACCTATCAATGAATTAACTATCTTAAAAGTAGAAGCGGGCAAATAACTGCTGTCGCGGTAACGGGCCAGGTTGTAGACTGTAAATTCCCCGGTTCCATTGTCCATCAATGCAAAACAACCTCTGACATGGTTGTCGCTGAAATACTTTCCAAGGCTGTCGTCTTCGGTTACATTGTTGGGGGAACATGATATTATAACCATACTGGCCAGCAGGCTAAACAAAATAGCTCTGATCATCATCTGAAAATTTGGGCAAAGGTAGATGCCCGGGACCTGGTAGCAAACAGGAAAATCAAATATAAAAACCGCCTTTGGTCTTATAATGTTTTACGCCATGGCAATCTCTCTTGGTTGCTGCGCAGGAAGACAGCATAAACACGACTACAATTGCCGCAAAAAGGCAAAGAAGGATCTTCTTCATTTCATTTGTTTAAAAGAGTACAGGAACTTGTTAGTGGGAATTCAAAGGAGGGATCTGTAAAATTGCTTCATCGGCAGATTCAAATATAATTTATTTTCCTGATTTGACCTATAAAGCTACTCTTTTTTTAACCGCGTTTTTGAGTAAACGCCGGGTTAAATGCTTTTGTTGTAGTCACATGAAATTAATATACATTTATGCTTATCAAATCAAAACCATCTATCATGAGACATGTATTTTTTATGGGGGCAGTGGCTATCTGCCTGTTTACAGCCTGCAATAACAACAAAAAACCCGGGGTAACCGTAACCAGCGAAGACGGCAAAACCACAGCGACCATCAACACCGAAGATATGGCCAAGGTCTCCGATTTCTTTCAAAAGAAAACGGAGGAGCTTCAAAAGCTTACCCCGTATACACTTGACCAGATGAAGGCCCTGCTTCCTGAAGAGATCGCGGGTGCTAAACGTTCGAAGTTCTCCGCCAACAGCGCCATGGGTGCGGCATATGCCGAGGGTGAGTATAAGATCAATGACTCCACGGAATTAGAGTTAAAGATCTTCGATTGTGCCGGGCAGGCTGGTGCAGGTATCTACAGCCTGCAATACCTCAGCCTCATGAATTTCCAGTCGGAAAGTGATGATGAGTACACCAAAACGATTGATTTTAATGGTGTAAAAGCGGTTGAACACCTGGACAAAAGCGATAACCGCGCCACCCTTACCTACCTGGCCGGCGACAGGCTGCTGGTAACGCTTGAAGGTGAAAATACCGGTGTAGACCTGTTAAAACAGGTAGCAGGATCATTAAACCTGAAATAAAATACCTCCTGACCGGGACCGGGAAGATGGGCAGAATTGAATATTGACGATAACCTATTCATCTTACCGGTCTTTTCAAGTCATTCCCGATATTTATAAACTATTCAAACCGATTGCTTTTATGAAAAGAAGACAATTCATCCGTTCTTCCTCAGCTTTCCTGGGTGGCGCTGCTGCAGCCAGCATGTTGCCAATGGATCTACTGGCATCAACCCGAAGAAAGGTAGCCGCCAGTGATAAGATCCGAATTGGGGCTATTGGTGTAAAAGGGATGGGATGGGCAGACCTTTCCAGTGTATTAAAAGATCCCAGGGCGCAATGTGTTTCTATCTGTGATGTAGATACATCCGTACTGGAACAAAGATCCGCTGACCTCGCAAAGTTGAATTTTAAGGTAAATACCGAAAAAGACTATCGCCGCTTGCTCGACGATAAGAATATCGATGCAATTATTATCGGCACTCCGGATCACTGGCATTGTAAGATGATGGCGGATGCCTGTGAGGCTGGAAAAGATGTGTATGTCGAAAAACCGGCGGGCAATTCAATAGCTGAGTGCGCCATTATGGAGGCTGCACAAAAAAAGCATAACCGCGTGGTACAGGTGGGCCAGTGGCAACGCAGCAATAAACATTATGCCGATGCCATGGAATTTGTTCATTCGGGAAAACTTGGCAACGTTCGCCTGGTAAAGGCATGGGCGTACCAGGGCTGGATGAAACCTGTAATCGTAAAACCTGATGGCAGCCCGCCACCCGGCGTAGATTATGATATGTGGCTGGGCCCGGCCCAAAAAAGACCATTTAATGAAAACCGGTTCCATTTTAATTTTCGCTGGTTCTGGGATTATGCCGGCGGGTTGATGACCGACTGGGGTGTGCACATGATAGATTATGCCCTGCTGGGTATGAAAGCCGGTTCGCCCAAAGCAATTATCGCAGCCGGGGGCAAATTCGCTTATCCCGATGATGCCTCAGAAACCCCCGACACGCTGACAACGGTGTTTGAGTTTGAGGGTTTCAATTTACAATGGGAGCATGCTACCGGAATCGATGGCGGACCCTACGGTCGCAATCACGGTGTGGCATTTATAGGTAATAATGGTACCCTGGTAGTAGACCGTGGTGGTTGGGAAGTGATCCCCGAAAAAGAAAAGATGGAAGCCGTTCCCATTCAAAAAAGATCCGATGACGGCCTGTTGTTGCACACCACCAATTTCCTGGATGTGATCCAGTCAAGAAAGTTCGATGACCTGAAAACGCCAATCAGTGTAGGCAGTCATGTGGCCACTGTTTGCCAGATGGGCAATATCGCATTCAGGACAGGGAAAAAGATCTATTGGGATAACACTAAAAATAAATTCACAGACAAACGCGCAAACAAGCTACTGGCAGCAGAATATCACAATGGATATAAGTTGCCAAAAATATAAAAGAAGAAATGTTCAGTGCTCAGGAAAGGAACGCGAATGAAGAACACCGAACATTCAGTTTACGCTTTCAATACGCCTAATTCCTTTCCCACTTTTGTAAACGCAGCTATGGCTTTATCGAGGTGCGCCTGTTCGTGTGCCGCGCTAAGTTGCACCCTGATCCGGGCCTGTCCCTTGGGCACCACCGGAAAAAAGAAACCGATCACATAAATTCCTTCTTCCAAAAGGCGGGTTGCAAATTTCTGTGCCAGCACTGCATCGTATAGCATTATCGGTACGATCGGGTGATCGCCCTGCTTGATATCAAAACCGGCTGCGGTCATTTTTTCGCGGAAATACTTTGTATTGAATTCGAGTTTATCCCGTAACTCGGTAGTCTCGGTGAGCATATCCAACACCGCGATAGAAGCTCCGACAATGGATGGAGCCAGGGTATTGCTGAATAAATAAGGCCTAGATTTTTGGCGGAGCATATCGATCACCTCCCTGCTGCCCGATGTAAATCCACCGGATGCACCCCCTAGCGCTTTTCCAAGTGTGCCGGTAATGATATCGATCTTACCCATTACCCCGCGGTATTCATGGGTACCGCGACCAGTTCTACCCAAAAAACCAGAGGAATGACATTCATCGATCATGATCACGGCATCATATTTTTCGGCCAGCGCTACGATTTTGTCCAGCTGCGCAATAGTACCGTCCATACTGAAGGATCCATCGGTTACGATGATGCGGCTCCGGCAGCTGGCGGCTTCCCTGAGTTTGGCCTCGAGGTCATCCATATTATTGTGCTCATACCGGAAACGCTGTGCCTTACAAAGCCTGACACCGTCGATAATAGATGCATGGTTCAGGGCATCAGAGATGATCGCATCTTCATCATTGAATAGAGGTTCAAACACACCACCATTGGCATCAAAGGCAGCGGCGTAAAGGATGGTATCTTCTGTGCCCAGGAATTTTGAGATTTTCTCTTCAAGCTCTTTATGAATATCCTGCGTACCGCAAATAAACCTGACACTGCTCATGCCATA
Source organism: Bacteroidota bacterium (assembly GCA_023424015.1). Classification (GTDB taxonomy): domain Bacteria; phylum Bacteroidota; class Bacteroidia; order Chitinophagales; family Chitinophagaceae; genus Terrimonas_B. Next base: position 14,652 of record JAFAEM010000048.1, read on the forward strand.
ACCATGTGAATCGATCGCCTGGTGTGCGGCTTCAATCACTTTGGGATGCGATGATAAACCGAGATAATTATTGGCACAAAAATTCAGAACCTTCTTTCCTCCCGAGCTGATCTCCGCACCCTGCGGACTCTCTATCACCCGTTCTATCTTATATAATCCCGAAGCTTTTATTTCTTCCACTTCTTTGGCAATTCGTTGCACAAATTTTGAATTCATATTTTCCATTTTGAGCCGCAAACCTACGTAAAGTTTTGACGAGGCCTCACCCCTCCCAGGGAGAGAGGCTAGGGTTAAGACGGTTCCTTTTATTTTAGCCGCGAGCCGCGAGCTGCGAGCTGTGAGCCATGAGGCTCATGGCCGCAAATTTAGTAGTCAAATGATCGGTCTCGAAGCTCATCGCTCGTAGCTTTTTGAAGCAGCATTTAACCTTGACACGACACTAGCGTCCTGTACTTTAAAATACCCATGGACTATTCTTGTTTCAATTATCCAGTATCAAGTATCCAGTATCCAACTTCCAGCATCCGCGGGCAGGCCACTCCCGACTATCGACTCCCGACTACCGACTGCTCCCGCGGGCATTTCACCCGGGATTTTCCGCTTTTTGTCGGTCATAACCTGCTTTCTGTCAATATTCTCTTTTGGGGTTGGTTTGGGTTTTTATCTTTGGTGTAACATTTTACCGGATAGTTGCGTCAAATGCAATAACCAACCAACATGAGATCCAGATACGCGATACAGATTTTATTGACCCTGGTATTGATTGCCGGGGTGTTCGCGGCATTATATTCCTCCAATGGCGCGCCAAAAGAGGCACGTTGTAAGGAATCTATGGATGCCTGCTGCGAAAAGAGCAGCAGTGATAAAATGATCTGGGAAAACCTCCCACGCCAGTTTTTCTCCAGCCTCTGAGCAGATAGCAGATTTTTTGATCCGGCTGTAACTTTTTGGCCTGGCCCGCCGTATCACCTAAAAATCCCGGCTTTTATCCAGTAATTTTGGACCCCGGGAACTCCGGCTGTTTATGACTGAAAAGGAATATAACGAATGTGTTAACACGTACGCAGACAATGTGTACCGCTTCATTGTGAAGAACCTTCGACATGAAGAGGATGCGAGGGATGTGGTGCAGACCGCTTTTGAAAAAATGTGGCGCAATCGCGCCGAAGTGGATGCGCAACGCTCTAAGTCTTATCTTTTTACAGTGGCCTATCACCAGATGATCGACCATATCCGGAAGGTTAAAAGGGTACACCTGAAAGAAGAATTTGGCGAAGGCTCGAGGGTACAGGACCGACCCGCCAATAACCTGAAAAAAGTGCTGGAAGAAGCCCTGAACCGGCTTAGTGAAACCCAGCGCTCCCTGGTTTTGCTTAAAGATTATGAAGGCTACAGTTATGATGAGATTGGCCAGATCACGGGCTTGAGCGAAAGCCAGGTGAAGGTTTACCTGCACAGGGCAAGGGTGCAGTTAAAGGAATATCTTGTGAAGATTGAAAACGTCATTTAACGCCCAAAAAAATTAACATGAAAATTACCCGTCATAATTACGAAGAGTACTTTATCCTTTACCTGGATAATGAACTGAGCAGCGCAGACCGCCGCGAAGTAGAACTTTTTGTACAGCAAAACCCCGATCTGAAAGCAGAACTGGATATCCTTTTCCAAAGCCAGTTGTCAGTGGATACAGATATGGTGTTTAACGGTAAGGAATCTCTTTTAAAAACTGAGTCAGCTACAATCAGGCAGGATAATTACGAAGAAAGGCTGTTGTCTTACATCGACAACGAGCTGACAGGCCCGGAAAAAAGCAGGGTGGAGCAATTTATTGCAGACAGACCTTTGATAAAAAAAGAATTCGAAATTTTACAGAAAACAAAACTGCAACCAGAAAATATTGTCTTCGGAGATAAATCCATTCTCTATCGCAGGGCAGAAAAGGTGAGGGTGATTGCTATCAACTGGCGTCGAATAGCGATTGCCGCCTCCCTGGTGTTGGCGGTAGGCACAGCAGCAGTAGTGTTGTTTAATTCAAATGAAGAAAAACCGGCAGATATTGTAAATGTTGAAAGGAAGATCGTGCCGGCACAACAAAACAGTACGCCTGCTTCACCTGCAATTAAGGAAGAAATAAAAGATACTGACCCAACTGAACTTCCCCTGGCTGTTGTAACAGCAGAGCCATTACAATCAGAGACAGCGAATACAAAAAAACCTTCAGTCGTTGATAATCCTGATAAATCGGATACAAGAGTAAAAGAAAAAAATAGTTCTGATGTCATCAAAACTGAAGAGCTCGCGGTAGTTCCCGAGAAAAAGAAATCAAACGATTTGCCAGAGCCAGTTTATAATCCGAATGTGATCAATAACATTGCAAAGGAAAATCCTATTGCAATGGTGGAGCCAACTACAAAAACCCCTTTAACAAATTCTAAAGAAACAAGTCCGGTAGTAGCTGTAACACCTGCGACTACTGGTGCGTTATACACTTCAAATACATCAGCCGAAACATTTGACCCGGTTGAGGATGGCCAGAATGGTAAGAAAAACAAACTCCGTGGATTTTTCCGGAAGATCACGCGGACCTTTGAAAAGAACACCAATATAAAAGCAACCGATGATGAAGATCGTTTGCTGCTGGCAGGTTTAGCAATCAAAATTTAAAAAAGCATTTTAAACTACGTTATATGAAAAGGTTTTTTACCCTTTGTGTCGTATTGTGTGCCGTAATGACTGGCTTTGCACAAACAGATACCATACCCAAACAAACAACAGATACGATCAGGATAGGTGGCATGGTCATCATCCGTGAACCAGGCGGCAACTATGACTCAACCCGCAAACGTGACAAGATCTTCAGTATCCGGAACCGCAGGAGCAGCGACAAACCCGCTAACCTGAGCACCAACTGGTGGATATTTGATATCGGTTTTTCCAACTATGTCGACAACAGCGTTTATCCAAACGCAATTACCGACAACAATGTGGGCGAAGACGATCTGAAAGCACGTGCCGGAAAATCAAGGAATATCAATCTCTGGGTCTTTATGCAAAGACTGAATGTGATCAAACATGTTGTGAACCTGAAATACGGTGTGGGACTTGAACTCAACAATTATCATTTTGAAAATAAAGACATCCGGTTTTCTGAAAGCCCAACGCTCATAGATCTTGGAAACAGTGACCTGGGCAAGAACAAATTCGCAGCTGATTACCTTACAGTACCCCTGATGGTGAACTTTAATTTCACACCCAACAAGCGCAACAATTTTGGATTTAGTGCAGGTGTAAGTGCAGGCTGGCTTTATAGTGCGAGACAAAAAACCAAAAAGGATGGTGACGTAGATAAGGTGAAAAGCGATTTTGACCTGCGTAAATGGAAACTTTCTTATATCGGCGAGATCGCATTAGGTCCTGTCAAACTATATGGCTCGTATGCATTCAAAAGCATGTTTGAAAAAGGACTTGACCTGACGCCTTATAATGTTGGTTTACGGTTTAGTAACTGGTAAACTAATATCTGATTGGCCGGGAAGGGGGAAGACGGTGAGAACACCCTTCCCTCTTTCACGTTTTTTACAGACTAGTGTAACTTAATATTCTTCCCGTCACAGCACCTCCCCGGCAAAAAATAAACTTAGTTAAACGAAGAAACACGAAGCAATTTTTCTCCTGATATCACTTCCCGCCTTCCCATCCCGATAACTATCGGGATACCGGCAAATAAATCTCGCTAACTATATAAGTTTTAAACATATTTAATTTCCTGTGCATAACCCGCTGAAAATTTTCAGGGGGTTTTTCCTTTGCATCATTTTTGCTGAATGCGTATTCTTGTATACCGTTGCCTGGGTGCTGTGTGGTGCAAAGCATTCGTTAAAGAATTCCACGCAAAAAATAAACCCCATTTATGCCCGTTAGATAATCGACGGTAAAGGATCAACTATGAAAAGTGTTTTTCTATTCAGTTCCGTGTTATTGGGAAGCAGCTTATTGCTTTTCAGTCCCCACTCGTCGAAGAATACCTCTTCTGCTGCCCGGAGTTTCAAACGCACAAGCACGAGCCCTGTAGGCACCATTTCTATCGTAATCGACAAATCGGATTATGAATTGAGCGTATATGACGAAGAGGGCTGGTATGCTACCTTCCCAGTGGTATTTGGCAGCAACAATCTCGATGATAAACAAATGGAGGGAGACAAGAAAACACCGGAAGGTAGTTTCCGGATCATCAGCAAGCGGGTGCACGAAAAATGGTATCGTTTCCTGGCGATTGATTATCCCAATAAAGAGAGCTGGGAAAAATTCAAAGCCCGTAAGAAGCGGGGTGAAATACCTTCCAACGCGAGTATCGGGGGTTCGATTGGCATTCACGGCACCTGGCCACGCGAGGATTATATTATAGATAAATATAAGAACTGGACACTGGGCTGTATCTCCATGAAAAAAGACCATCTCCTGGAGTTGTATGCCTTTACTCCAATCGGCACCAGCGTAGTGATAAGGAAATAATACTAAGGATTTTTACGTTAGAAAGTCGGTAAAACAACGAAGTTTTCCCCAAATTTTCAATCTAGCCCTGAACAGGCGGAAAGGGTATGGTTTTTGAATTTTATCAGGACACAAATTATTGCACGATATTCGAAAAACCTTTTAAAGCAGCAGATCCGGCTGCTTTATTATTTTGTATAGGCCACGAATGGCACGAAGTACACTAATCATATTCCCTTTAAGTCAATTCTCCTCATATCCCTTGGCACCACTTCCTGCAATCGACGGAATACGTGGAAAAATGGAATTCTGTTAGGACACGGTGTGCAGGGAGTTTTACACAAAGGGCACGGAGGACACCAATGTAATCCGTATAATCCGTGCAATCCGTGGCTACAACCCGTTGCCCCATTCGTGTGATTCGTGCAATTCGTGGCCTCCCTCTGCCGCAGGCAGTAATAATCCGTGTAATCTGTGCAATCCGTGGCCTCCTCCCTCTGCCGCAGGCAGATCTAAATCTTGCCAGCTTTGATTTCATCCACCACCCCCGGATCCAACAAGGTCGAAGTATCACCCAGGTTCGAAGTCTCCCCTTCAGCAATCTTCCTCAATATCCGCCGCATGATCTTACCACTCCGGGTTTTGGGCAGCCCCTTCACAAACTGGATCTTGTCAGGTTTGGCGATTGCACCGATGATCCGGCTCACGGTTTGTAAAATGTCTTTGCGTGTCAGCTCATCATCCACATGACGACCGCTAAAGATAACATAAGCATATATCCCCTGTCCTTTAATATCGTGCGGATAACCCACTACCGCACTTTCCACCACGCCTGCGTGCATATTGATCGCATTCTCCACTTCTGCCGTGCCGATACGGTGTCCGCTCACATTCAGCACATCATCCACGCGACCTGTTATCCGGTAAAAACCATCATCATTTTTAATGGCGCCGTCACCCGTAAAATAAAGGTTCTCATATGTCGCGAAATAATTGGTGCGACAACGTTCATGATCACCATAAGTAGTACGGATAATCCCCGGCCAGGGCCCTTTTATACAAAGATTTCCTTTATAGTGTCCATCTTCATCCTTCTCTGTTACTTCCTTACCATTTTCATCTACCAGTACGGGCTGTACGCCTGGCAGCGGCAGTGTAGCCCAGGATGGTTTGGCCGGGGTGACTCCGGCGAGGTTGCTGATCAGCGTGCCTGCAGTCTCGGTTTGCCACCAGGTATCGACTACCGGGCAACGGTTCTTACCCACATTTTCATTATACCAGTGCCAGGCCTCCTCATTGATCGGTTCGCCGACAGTACCCAGTACCTTAAGTGAAGAGAGGTCTTTTCCTTTCAGCGGGTCGAGTCCAAAACCCATCAGGCTTCGGATAGCGGTAGGCGCTGTATACAGAATATCGATCTTGTATTTATCTACGATATCCCAAAACCGGCCTGCATCGGGCCAGGTGGGAATACCTTCAAACATCACGGAAGTAGCCCCTGCGCTCAGCGGGCCATACACGATGTAGCTATGACCTGTGATCCAGCCAATATCTGCGGTACAAAAATGCACCTGCCCGGGCTGGTATTGAAATACATTCACAAATGTATAGTTGGTCCATACCATGTATCCGCCTATGGTATGCACCACGCCTTTTGGCTTACCGGTGCTTCCCGAGGTATAAAGAATGAACAGGGGGTCTTCCGCATCCATCTCTTCTGCGGGGAAAGAAACAACGCCTTCTTTTTCCACCTGTGCTTCTGCATGTTCCATTTCATCTTCCCACCACACATCCCGGCCCTTGATCATACTCACGGGGGTACGGGTGCGGGTATAGACAATTACCCTTTTCACGACGTTGTTGCCGATCAGCGCATCGTCTATCACCGATTTTAATGGTATGTCTTTGCCACCGCGAAAAGCGCCATCGCAGGTTACAATAAACTCTGCTTTCGCATCATTGAGGCGGTCGGCAATACTTTGAGCGGAAAAGCCACCAAAGATCACGCTGTGGATCGCACCGATGCGCGCACAACCCAATACTGCATAGGCCAGTTCGGGTACCATGCCCATATAAATACAAACCCGGTCACCCTTTTTTACGCCATTATTTTTTAGTACCTGCGCAAACTGGCAAACGCGCTTATGCAAACGGTTGTACGTTACAATTCTTGTTCTCTCTTCGGGATTATTTGGCTCCCATATGATCGCGGGCTTCTCACCCATCTCAGCCAGGTGACGGTCGATACAATTTTCTGTAATGTTCAGTTTACCACCCGCAAACCATTCGATACGGGGCTCTTTGAAGTTCCAGTTTAAAACTTTATCCCATTTTTTTCTCCATTCAAAATGGCCGGCGATATTGGCCCAGAAAGCTTCAGGATCCTCTACGCTTTTTTTGTAATCTTCATGATATTGCTGCAATGAAGTGATTTGATACGGGTATTGCATGTCATCTACGATTTAAAACCTTAAATGTACAGATTCAATCGTAATCAAAAAAAGTCGATTAATGCAGCAATGATAGTTAAGCGAAGGAAAAAGCCCGGGAGATTTTTTAAAACCTGCCGGGCTGTAGTGGTAGATGTAATTTGCAAATTTATCGTTGTATTACCAACTGCTGCCGCTCCACGATGGTCTTATCGTCGGCAATTTCTACAATATAGGTGCCCGTGGCCAGGTCGCTTGTATTTAACCGCGCCTGTCGTGTACCTGCCGGGTATCGCAGGCGTTTCTTTACCGCGCCAGTTATATCATAGATAGTAACAGCGCTAAAAAATGTGTCAGCTTCTTTACCTGTTTTTATACTGTTATTGTTGCCTATTGAAATTGTTACGAAATTATCGGCAGGGTTAGGAGAAAGTCTTGTGCTTTGCCGCATATACACATCACCGCCTCCGCCGTCGGGCCACCAGGAGCCGCTGCCGATTTCCACATATTTATAAACAGGTCTTGTAATGCCGCAGGCGGTTACATCCACTTCTACTGCGCCACCGGTAGTTCCGGTACGCACATATAAAGTGTTGGTGCCCTGTCCTGATAAGATGGTCCAGCCGGAAGGCACCTCCCAGTAGTAATCAGTAACGGGTGGGTAGCCCAGCGGTAGGTGGGCATAATAGTAATAGTTGCCATTAGGCCAGGCTGTATCGGCTCCTGTTGGGCCGATAAATGGAGGAAAGCCGACTATAAAATTTTTTTCGTCAGTATAACCTCCGGCTGTAGCTTTTAATAAAATGTTTCCAAATGGATTTCCGCTTCTCTCTATCGTAACTGTACTTGTTCCTTGTCCATTAGTGATAGTGGCAGGACCGGAAACAACTTCCCAGGTAACAGGTAAGCAATTTGGATTATTGGCTGTTATTGTACCCGAAGTGCAAATAGGATCATTTGGTGTATTAATCCCAAAATAATTATCAATAAAATCTGCTCTTGGCCCTCCTTGGGCAAACACTGCCCTCATTCTTAGGCTTTGTCCGGTCGTATAAATGTTCATACACCCATTATCGGTATAATCCATATAATTCATGAACATATCCCCACTCGGTCCGTTGTTGCATGTTACATGTGGAAAAACAGGGCATCCGCCATTAGGAAACCCTTGTGTGGGAGTATCATCTACAAAATCATTTCCACAATTAGCATCACCCCATATATGGCGAAGATTGAGCCAATGTCCAATTTCATGAACACAAACACGCCCTTGATTTAAACCCGGTAGTAGATTGCCAACTCTGCCAAACGCATTAAATAGCATAACAACACCATCGGTATTTGGTTTTACAGAATACTCATCAGGAAATTGTCCATAACCAATTAGTCCGCCAGACATGTCACAAACCCAAATATTTAAATATCTGCTTGTTGGCCAAGCATCAATGCCTCCTGAGTTGGTAAATTTTATTCCTATTGCCTGTTCATTGAATGAGCCATCAAGTGGATTTATATTTCCCAACGGATTAAATTGATCATCCCCTGCAAAAGATCTTGTAATACCATTGGTGGGGTTGCCATTAGGGTCAATACAAGCAAGTCTAAATTCAAAATTAGCGTCTGCAGCTACCCCTTGAAAGGCAACAGGTGTATTGACCGCATCAGCATTTAACCTTCTGAAATCCTCATTTAAAACATCAATTTGTGATTCAATTTGAAGATCGCTAATATTTCGCCCTACTCCAATTGCTTCGCCGCGATGCAACACATGTACAACTACAGGAATAATGATAGTGGCATTAGCGTTTATTAACCTTGCCGCATTGTTGTCATTACTTACGGAATTAATATAATTCTGCGTGTGTTGCTCCAACGCCAAAATTCGACTATAACGCGCAGGATTATTCTGTTGAATTAGCGGCAGATTTAACTCTGAGCCACATACGATTTGACTATAACTTTTACCTAAAGATGTCAGGATTATTACGAAAAATAAGAGTTGTTTCACTGTTATTTTACTTTGGCCCATCTTTCTATACCTTTGGTTTCCGAACGCACCTGAAAGTTCAATATCAAAGTATCATTGCAAATCTTATAGTGAGTATAGTTTGTTCTGATTCCAGTATTGAGGTCATTAAAAACAAGTACATTCAAGCTATCAAGTGGATAATTTGTAAGTGAACTTTCAACAACAAAGTTGTACCGATAGCTTTGGTCAAACACATGGCTTTTATAAAATGTGAGCTTGTCATTAATAACGTTTAATTGCCTTGTATATCCTTCCGTTTGAGGTGTTTTTAGAATATATTCGTTAGTAAATGGAACACGGTATAATTCGGAAACCCACTCCCACTTTCCAATTATTAATGCACTAGTTGCAAGTAATTCATTAGTTGGATTAGTGCATGGTAAATCATACTTTATTTTTTCTTTATTACAAGCAAGGAGTAGAAAAAGGAAGATTATTAAATAGTGTTTCATCGCATTTTATTTAATATGACAATAAAATTAATCCGAACATTGCATGGCGGGTCATGAATTCTAACTGTAAAATATTTATATGTAATCATATCAGTAATATTTTCGATTATCAGAGTGCTCATAAAGGGTTGCTTATAACGTTCAGATCCTGGTGAAGTATCGCTAGTCCCCCGCCTTTAACGGTAACCATTTCGAGAATAATGATCAGGCTCTTTCAACAAGTTCGGCCATATATTTCAGTTAAACAATAAGGGTTTACCCTAAAATTTTTTGAAAAATCACATCATTTTTGTCTGAAAAAATTGCCGGAAGGTGCTTTATAACACATAACTCGATAGCTTGAATTCTTTGGCATTGCAATTTACTTGCGAGCTATATAGCCCGGTATGCAGTGTCAAAATTTACCCCGTCAAACCGCATTTTATAAATATGCGGCGGAGCGCAAAATGCCAGCCAGTTACCATCCGGCGACCAGGAAGGATAATACAGGTAATAATTTGTTACTCTTTTAAAACCGGTACCATCCTTATTCATCAAATAGAACCCTGTGGAATCGCGGTTTACAGCATTCATATACCACTCACAGGGGGGGTGTCCATGGGAAAAATTCCTGTTTGAGGCGTGTGATTAAAACCCAGTAATTGCCCGTTGGGATGCCATACCGGATCTTTAAATGGCTGGTAAGGAACTATAGCAAGCTGCGTACAATCTCTTTCCCTATTATTTTTTTTGCAGGCAAAAAAGCAAACTATTAGTTGCGTAGAAATTTTTCTCATAGCGGTTTGTTCAGCGATTAATAATAACGAATATCGCCCAGAGGTTGCATATTGATGTATAACGTTACTACCCATAGGGCCTTGACATGGGGTCCAATTAGCACTTAGAAGAATACTGTTAAAGTTGTTAAGGATATAAATATTACGAGGCTCAATAGCCTCTGCGATATACAGAGTTAAATGATGAAAATAATTATCCCCCCTGACGATCCTGAGACCGATAAAGTATCATTCTTTAGCCCCCCTCCTAGTGTATAAATACTGTTCTTTACAACCCAGTTTTTCCCATTCACCCTACAGGCAAAAAATATTTTTCCCTTCCTGGGTGGCATTGGGCAGGCCGTAAGGGTTATCGGGGGGTGGAGTGTTTTTATTTTTTTATTTTTTTATTTTTTTTCAGTCGGCAAAGCAAAAGCAGCTTAGTATGGCAAGGGTAAAAAGAAGTATTCTCATAGTGCAACAATTTATAGTACAAGTTAAAATCTATTTTGAAAGAGTCTTCCGGATAGTGGTTAACCCCTGCAACAAGTTCGCGCATATATTTAAATGAAACAATAAGGATTTACCATTAATTTCTTTTTAGGCACAATAGTCATTATCTCTTCGTATTTTAAACGCATGAAACCAACTAACACGTCAAGGCCTACCGGTATCTGGAAAATTATTTCCGCTTCTTCCGTCGGCACCATGATCGAATGGTACGACTTCTACATTTTCGGCATGCTGGCCAAAACCATCTCCACACAGTTTTTTCCCGAAGGCAATGCAACTGCCGCTCTATTAAGTACGCTGGCAATTTTTGCCGCCGGCTTTATCGTGCGGCCCTTTGGTGCACTGGTTTTCGGCAGGCTTGGTGACCTTGTTGGTCGTAAATACACTTTCCTGCTCACCCTGGTGTTGATGGGTGGCTCCACTTTTCTCATCGGGCTGGTGCCATCATACGCTTCTATCGGCATTGCAGCACCGATATTGGTTCTGGTATTGCGGCTACTCCAGGGACTTGCCCTCGGTGGTGAATACGGTGGCGCCGCTACTTATGTAGCCGAACATGCACCCGTGGAGAAACGCGGCTTTTACACCAGCTGGATCCAGACCACGGCCACGCTGGGTTTATTTGTAGCGCTAGGCGTGATCATGCTGGTAAAGATGAATATGAGCGATGAACAATTCAATGCACACTGGGGCGGCTGGCGCTATCCTTTCTGGATCTCGATCGTGCTGGTAGCAGTTTCCGTATATATAAGGTTAAAGATGTCGGAATCACCGTTGTTTGCAAAGCTGAAAACGGAAGGTAAAACATCTACCAACCCTTTAAAGGAAAGCTTCAGGAAAAAATCCAATTTTAAAATGGTATTGCTGGCGCTTTTTGGCGCCGTCATGGGACAGGGCGTGATCTGGTATACGGGTCAGTTCTACGCGCAGAGTTTTCTGGAAACTGTCTGTAAGATCGAATTCGAGCAAAGTCGTACGATCATGCTTTGGGCTATTGCCTTCGCAACGCCTTTTTTCCTTTTATTTGGATGGCTAAGTGATAAGATCGGCAGAAAGTGGATCATGATGGCGGGTATGCTTTTGGGAATACTTACCTATCGGCCTATCTTCAATACCTTTTTAGAAGATTCAAAGATAGAGACTGCGATTGCAGGTGCCGCTCTGCCTGCCGCTGACCATCAAATCCTGGAGACAAAAAATCCAAACGACTCTACAACGGTTACCTTATCCAGGTTACAATTTGAAAATGGCGCAGCAGCCACGGCTGTTAAGACAGTGATAACAACTTCTACTATTGAAAACAATCCGCAAGCAGGCAGTATTCAATATACCGACAAACATTTGCCAGGCGGCACTTACTGGAAGTTTGTGGGCCTGGTGTTCCTGCTGATCTTATATGTTACGATGGTCTATGGACCCATCGCGGCTTTCCTGGTAGAGTTGTTCCCGACAAAGATCCGCTATACGTCCATGAGCCTTCCCTATCATATCGGTAATGGTGTGTTTGGCGGACTGGTGCCTTTTATTGGCCTGCTGTTGACCACTACATATACCAAAGATCCACTAGTTGGCCTCTGGTACCCCATCGGTGTGGCAGCGCTTTGCCTGGCGATAGGCAGCATTTACCTGAGCAATAAAATAGACAGGGAAGTAAACGATTAAGGGTCAATTTGAAAATCTATCATTAAACCTGAAATTATTTTAAGTATGAACGCGATAAAAAAAATATTGGGAATTGTCTGGCTGCTCCTGGCGCCGGTGGTTATTTATTTTCTGGTCAGCGGTGCCATCAGCTATATCGATCCTTCGGGAACGAAGGATATCAATAACCCTGTGATCTGGATCATCATCATTGCCATTTTCACACCCATTGCCGTTGGCCTGATGATCTTTGGCTGGTATGCACTTAAAGGTGAATACGATCACCTGCCGGAAGATTCGGGGCAATTGTAATAAACACCCATTTTTTTTAAAGTTCCTATACGCTAGAAATAGGGAACGCGGATTTTCATGATTATTATGATCTGTCATGATCTTTTCTTAATCAATCATAACCATCATAATAATCCGCGTCCCCCGGTCCTGCGCCAGATGACTTTACGAAAACATGGAGCTTCTTCTATTCCTGGAAATTCAGAACGCGGATTTTCATGATTATTATGATCTGTTTTGATCTTATCTTAATCAATCATAACCATCATAATAATCCGCGTCCCCCGGTCCTGCGCCAGATGACTTTACGAAAACAAGGAGCGTCTTCTATTCCTGGAAATTCAGAACGCGGATTTTCATGATTATTATGATCTGTTATGATCTTATCTTAATCAATCATAACCATCCTAATAATCCGCGTCCCCCGGTCCAGCGCCAGATGACTTTACGAAAACAAGGAGCGTCTTCTATTCCTGGAAATTCAGAACGCGGATTGTCCTGATTATTATGATCTGTTATGATCTTATCTTAATCAATCATGACCATCATAATAATCCGCGTGCCCATGTCTTGCGCCGGAAAATATTAATTAACATCAGGACGATCTAAATGCTACCGGGTGATTCAATTTTTTATGTGGTCCCAGGAAGATGCGTAGGTAAATTCTGATAGCGGCTAGTTCGATAAAAATAAAACACAACGCCATCAGCGAGATCAGACCATATTGGTTGCTGCCGACGTAAGTGAATATTACATCAATTCCGATAAAAGCCGCCGTAACCGGGAAACCCAGCATACCGATGGCGGCGAGCATAAATAAAAGCGCCGTTGGTCTCTCCTCATAAACATACCCGTGATAATTATTCAGACTAATATCCTGATCTATGGCTTTTATCTTTTGCAGGCAATAATAACCAAGTAAGAACGCCCCCGCAATCCCACTCGTATAATAAACAACCTCTATCGAATTTATCTGCGTGGTGTTCATGCCGATAGCGGCGATGATAACAAGGTGCGCCACTAATAAATACCCCCAGGTGATCAGTGCCGATCCCCGGTGAGAAAATGCGAAAAGAACTATGCCCAGCGATACGATCAACAGAGCAGTAGCTATTCCTTCATTTGGCGAAGCCAAAAATGCAGGCTTATATAGAGAAGCTAACATGGCCCCTACTGCAAGCAACAATACAACCAGGGCTGTGTTCCGGGATCCCAGGAATTGAAACTGCCGGCCTATCCACTTAAACGGATTCCACAAATACTGGAACATCAGGCTATCCAGGTTCCACTCTTTGACGCCGAGCGTGTACAGCGTAGCTCTCACCCGGGATAAAGGCTTCGCCTGCGGAGGATGATAATGAAAATATTGATGATGGACAAGGTAGTTCAAAACGGAAGGCGACACCAGCAGCTGGTAGGTCCTTAAAAAAGCATTTCCCGCGAAATGTATCAAAGCCAGGATATGCAGGCCCAATGCTATTTCAATAAATATGATGCCAATCTGCGCGGCAGAGGCATAGGCTATCTGTGTTTTTACTGTGGGCTGTACCCTGGCAATAAATGTCGCGACAATACCGGTTAATGCCCCTATAACGATCACGGCGACCTTAACTCCTATCATATCCTGCCAGAACGGCCAGGTACGCAACAACAAGAATACACCGATATGTACGCTTAGCGATCCATAAAAAATGGCGGAAGAAGATGTGGGCCCCTCCATCGCACGTGGAAGCCAGGTAGTAAATGGCAGTTGTGCCGACTTGATCATGGCGGCCAAAACGATCATAGCTACGATGAATATGGCCATTCCCTGCTGACCATGTTCAATTGCAGTTGTCTTTGCATCGGTCAGCTGAGTAAACAAAATGTTCTGGTGTGTGAGATGGTGCATCATCCACATCACCAGTATCAACGCCACATCACTAAGACGATAGTTCGAAAGCGTCTTGAATGCATTCTTTACAGGCAAATACCGGCTCCTGTAAAACGCGATCAGTAAAAATGATGCGATACCGATAATCTCCCAGCCGATAAACATCGTTTCAAAATTGCCGGAAAAAATAATGAGGTTATACCCCAGGGCAAAGAAGAGGATGGTGTTGAAAAATCGCTTATACCCCTCATCACGGTGCATGTAATAACGACTGAAAGTGGCAACCAGGAAAAACAAGACAGCGCCTACGATACTGAATACAGCCGTGATATGGTCGTAATAAAAATGGATGGCGAAAACAAAATTCTCCGCCTCATACAAAGTGACCAGAGAATAGCTTATAGGCGTATGGCCGCCCGCAATCCACAATATAGCATACAGCACGGCCGCTACAATATAAAAGGCCTTTGTAAACTGAACGATACCTGCGATGGGTTTCTCCTGCTTATTCTTCCAGATTAGCGATGCCAGGAAAGTAACCATGGGAATGAATACAAACAAACCTATCGACTGGTTGAGTATATTATTAAGTTGATCCATCCAGGTAAACGTTTATCAAATTACTTTTCAGTTTCAGGAATTTGTTGTCTCTAATAAGTACACTGGCAGGTTTTCCTCTGTAGCATGTATGATGCTATTGGTCTCCATCTCTTTGGCTCCTTCAATAAATTCTTCCATATTCTTAATGGTCTGGATCTGTTCGGCGCCAGTGATGGGTTCATAGAGCACAAAAGCTCCATCGCGGAAATAATAGAATTGTTTTTCTTCCGGGTGCAGGGCTATGATATGCACCCACTCGTTCTTATACCACTCAAACACTTCAGGCGAAGACTGTATCGCTTTCAAAACGATCTCGGGTTTGTGTTCTACGATGACCAGCAATCTGACCGGGTCGTGTACCTCGATCATTTGCCAGGGTAGACCCGGGCGGAGATCACCGTCGCTGCTGTTGGCAACGCCGAAAAGTCCCATCACATTATGTGGCAGTTTGGTACCAGCACCCAGTTTGATATTATCAACCCTTGAAAAATAATATTCGAGGTTGATGCCCCCGCATACAAGACCGATGGGTCGCATCACGCCTGAAAGGATGGTGCCATCAGGATCTGTTGTGGGATCATAACTATTCATAAACGCACGCCTGTCGAGGAATAGGCTTTTGGTTACTGATCTGCGCCCGATGATGGCAAGGGTGTTGGTACCATGACCAAGTTCAGGTCGTGGCTCAAAAAGTGAAACAGACCTGTTAAGAATGGCTTTCCGCACATGTTCGCATTCACGCCGCGTATTGATCGATGCAAAACGCCTGCTTCTTTCTTTTGCGTTGAGATTAAGTGCCGTTTCAAAATTCTGTTTATTTACCTGATGTTCCTTTGCATTCTCTTCATGCAGTAAATGCTCATCATAATATCCCATCACATCAGCGGCGGTATCGTGCATGCATCCAACAAACTGGGTAGTAATCGGTATAGCGATCCCTTTCGCATGCAATATCTCCCGCACACCCTTATGATTCAAAATAAAAGACATCACCCTCGCATTGGTAGCACCTGGTCTTCCGCTGCAGGCACCGCAATCGTGCGCACCATGATGCGGATTATTGGCACTGCTGCTGCCATGCGCGACGAGGTATATAATGGGATCGAAATTCTTTACCAGCCCGATACCGCGCAAAAACCCTTCAGCCCTTATTGCCATTTCATTCAGCGTGTAACCGACCTGCAAACCATTTTCAATATCATCCGGGTCTTTGTTTTCAATCGTGAGCACCGATTCCCTGTCCATATGACCGAAGGCATTGGAAATGGCTGGACTCATTTTTGGCCTGAAAAGGTTTAGAACCGTTTGTACAAATGCCAGGAAACCAAATGAAATACTCAGGGCAAACCCGGATAGAAAACCATGCGTATGCCTTGTATAAAGGAGTTCTTCTTTCCGGGAAGTTTTTGCTTTTAATTCTTTGATAAGATATTTTGGTGTCACAGGCGCGGGACAAAGCTTGTCATAAAACTTGCTTCCCTGTTGCTGAAAGTAAAACTCAACACCAAAAAATCCCGGAGCGCCGAATGTTTGGCACTTTTTATCTACGGCTTCAATATGCCGTCGTAAAGAATCTTCTCTTTCATCTATACAAAATATGGCCTGGAAGGAAGTCCCTTTATTTAGGGATAAAACACCGTTTCCATTGACCGATGTAACATGGTTTGTCATGGAAGAGCGCGGCGCCGCTAATTGAATTCCTCTCAGGACTGAATCGTAGTAACTCCATTCAAATGCGTCCTGCCACAATTCAATTGCCTCCGCCAGCTCTGTCTTTTCCACTTCGGCGATTAGGTGCACGGGTGGTTCTGTTGCATGGTTTGCCAGCGGTCGCCATTTATTCTTCAACACGGCATTAAGCGTGTCCAACTCCATGAGCAGTTCAAACTCCACCAGCTGCCGGAGTGATATGTTTTTACTGTCCAATAAAGTTTGGGGATTATCCTCGACTGCGCTCACAAAGCCGCTCCATCCATGGTGTGCAAACTGCTGATCAAACAGGTACTGCTCAAAATAAGCAGGGTTGCCTACTATCGCCTTTAACAGGCCGTTAATAGTGTACTGACCCGACAAAAACATTTGCCTGATCTCTTTTGTCCTGAAGAAGCTGACCAGGCTGCGTTGCTCAAGTTTTTTTACACTTTCAATAAAACTTTTGCCGGCCACCGGATAATTTTCAATAGCTACCCCCTGGTCCAGGAAAGAGCAAAGTATGCGAAATAGAAGCGGGTGGATCCTGTTGTCAAGGTCAAGATGATAGGCTTCTTTCCATAGCCGCCTGAATCTTCCTATACGTGGGCGATTGATCGTATCATATTCCTTGTTTAACAGTTTTTCTTTCCACCCGCCTGAGTTCCCTTTTTTATTCGCGATAACCATCTCCAGCACTTCATCCCGGATACGTCCGCTTTTATACAGCTTCCTGTATTCGTCCAACTGCAAATGCACCTGGTAACCAAAAATTTTCGAGGCCTTGAAGATGGCATCGTAAAACTTCATATGCTGAAACGTATGCAGGGAATTATGATGGATAAAATCCTTCAATGCCTGCTGCGAGGGCAGAAAATGTTTCAGCTCATGCAACACATGGTTCTCATCAAAAACCGGATGCACATGTGGCCTTTCGCCAACTGTGACGGTTGTTGTGGTTACGGCAGTTGTGTTTACGTTGGTTTGCATGTTGGCTTATTTTGTTTGAAGTACTGCTTCCTCTGGCTCCGCGTACACAAACACCGGTGCTTCTTTCTCCGAATGCACACGAACGGAATCTTCCATATTATACTCTTTCTTAAAATTCCTGAGCGTCACTTTTATATTCTTGTCTTTTGAACCATAATTTAAAAAGTCGCGTATTAACTCAAGTACATCATAATCTATGTACACGGTGTTGGCCGCATCGATGATCACTTTGCTATTTGCAGGCAAATGAGCAAGGGTTTGCTTTATGGCGGCCTTATTTAAAAATGATACCTCCTGTGCAAGATTGATCAGTATAGACTCACCTTCCTGGTGTTTTTCCTTCCTGAAGAAATAAGCCAGCTTCATGTTTCCGCGCAGAATAAAAACTATACTTACAACAAGTCCGATAGCTACTCCTTTAAGCAGATCAGTCAAAACGACGGCAATCACTGTTGCCAGAAAAGGAATGAATTGGTGCTTACCGGTATGCCACATATGGCGGAAAACTTTGGGGCTCGCCAGTTTGATACCGATCATAATCAGTATCGCTGCCAGGCAGGCCATCGGTATTTTGTTTAACAGGGTGGGGATAGCGATTACTGCCAGCAGCAGGTAAGTTCCGTGCATAATTGTCGACAACTTTGTTTTAGCGCCGGCGTTGACATTTGCTGATGTTCTTACGATCACCGATGTCATCGGCAAACCGCCGATCAGGCCGGCCAGCATATTACCGACTCCCTGCGCCCGCAACTCTGTGTTGGCACTCGACAATCTTTTCATCGGGTCCATTTTATCTCCGGCTTCCAGACATAGCAACGACTCAATACTGGCAACAATAGCGATCGTTGCACCCACGACCCACACATTAGGATTACTGAACCCTGAAAAATTAGGTGTTGTAAACTGTCCAAAAAATTCAGTGACGGAAGATGCACTGGGTATTGTCACCAGATGCTCCTGAGAAATTACAAGTGGAGACCCGGTCGACTTAAACAACTCATTAATGATAATACCGGCGACAACTGCAACCAGGGCTCCGGGTATGATCTTGATCTTTTTCAGTGCCGGTACTTTATTGAAAGCGATAAGTATGGCGAATGAGACCAATGCAACGATGATAGCACCGAGGTGAGCGTAATTGATCGCACTGGTGATCTCTGAAAGGTAGCTGGCTTCAGCGCCTTTCTCAAAGTTGAAAAAATCACCCTCGTGGGCTTTATCATAGCCAATAGCATGGGGAATTTCTTTCATTATAATGATGATACCGATTGCGGCAAGCATGCCTTCTATCACACTGGTTGGAAAGTAACTTGAGATACTGCCCGCTTTCAACAGACCCAGCGTCATTTGGATCATGCCCGCGATTATTACGGCTACCAGGAAAGTTTCAAATCCCAGGTCGGTGATGGCCACCAGCACAATTGCCAGCAATCCTGCTGCGGGACCCGATACGCTCACATTTGAACTACTTAAAAAACCAACGACAAGACCACCGATGATACCGGTAATGATACCGGCAAAAGGTGGAGCGCCGCTTGCAACTGCGATACCCAGGCAAAGCGGGAGTGCGACGAGGAAAACGACCATCCCCGACAACGCATCCGTTTTGAGATGTTTTGTATTAAGCTTCATACTAAATAAAATTTTGATCCGGTTTTCAATTGCAGGAGCTCAAGGCTCCTGCAATCTTTCCGGGGTTTTATTGGGTAGATACTAATTGTGCAGGCTTTTCTTTCCTGCTTTTTTTTGTGAGATTTTTAAAGAAATCAACCTGTCCGTTCTCCACGTTGTACACGCCGCCAACGAGACCTATTTCGCCTTTTGCAAACATGTCCTGGACGATCTCGCTGCGTGTGAGAATTTCTTCCAGGCTATTTTCAACGTTGGCATAGGCTACCTTATCGCTAAATAAATGGTCCTGGTCATCCCTGAGCAGGGCCTTGCTGATAGAAGGCTGTATGCGCTTGAGCAAATCAGTGATATGCCCATCACGTACGCCTTGTTTGGCGCTCTTGATAGCGCCACATTCAGTGTGGCCCAGGACCATAAGCACTTTTGAGCCTACATATTTAACAGCGTATTCGATACTCGCCAGTATATCATTGTTGACAATATTGCCTGCAACACGGATACTGAACAGGTCACCAAGTCCCTGGTCGAATATTAATTCAACCGAGGTACGTGAATCCATACAACTCAGTATTACGGCAAAGGGATACTGTCCTTCGCGTGTTTCATTGATCATCTCAAGATGATCATGGTCATTATTCAGATTGCTTATAAAACGCCTGTTTCCTTCCTGCAGCAACTCAAAACCCTGGCAGGGCGTGAGGTTTTGCAGAAACTCCTTTGAGTGTTTCCTCATTGTTAATAGTTTATTCCACTGCCATGCATAAAGTATGACAGCATTTTTGATTAAAAATAGATACGCCCGGACCTGTGCCAGGCCTTAGCAAAAGATTGAAATAGTAGATTAGGATGAACTACGCCCGGTTGGGTGGGGGCACAAGGAGTTCGCCATGAAACGCGACATAGGTGTCAGCATTCATGCTATTGTGATAGGGAGAAATGATCGAAAATATATGATCAGGTTTATGGTGATCGTGCAAATACTCTTCTGAGAAGGAGCTCGAACTTGGAGATTTTTCTTCCGTATTATTACCGAAAGGATTGGCGACCCCTTCATTATCATCCGCCGTACCAAAATCATGGGTACAGGTCTTCTCATACTGCGCCATCAACTTCTGACCGGCAACTACAAACGGTGCACTGATCGTAAGCCAAAGCAAAGCCAGTACCATGCACAGGGCAGATACCATTTGTATGGGACTATATGGCACGCGGTTGGTTTTCATTCAGTCTGGCGAAATTAAACATTTCATTTTTCCAATCCAAACCGTTCATAGATCCTTCTTGGGGACTAACGGTTGTTTTTGCATAGCCATCGGCTGTGCAGGAAGTTGTAACAGCAGATTTGTGAAAAAGTTCTGATCGGGGAAAAATCTGGGTATTACCCGGCTTGCATGGTATCTGTCTCGATCATTGGATGAATTAAACAGCTAATTTTGACTAACAACCAGCCAACTATGGAGCGATACGAGGAACTATTAAAAGATAATAAACTTTGGGCTGCTGAAAGACTTGCCGAAGATCCGCAGTTTTTTGAACGCCTGGTACATCTTCAAACGCCCGAATTTCTCTGGATCGGGTGTAGTGATAGCCGCGTGCCTGCCAACCAGATCACGGGTACCCAGCCAGGTGAAATATTTGTTCATCGAAATGTAGCCAACCTGGTCGTAAATACCGATGTCAACCTGTTGAGTGTACTGGATTACGCGGTGAATCACCTGAAAATTAAACATGTAATCGTTTGCGGCCATTATGGCTGCGGCGGTGTAAAGGCCGCGATGACCAAAAAGCATTTCAACCAGGTGCTGAACATGTGGTTGAGGCATATTAAAGACATCTATCGCCTTCACCGGTCAGAGGTGGAAGCCATTCCCGACGAAGAAAGCCGGTTGAACCGCATGGTAGAACTGAATGTAATAGAACAGATCTACAACCTTTCGAAAACTTCAATTATACAAAGAGCCTGGCTAAAAGACAACCGGCCACACCTGCACGGATGGGTATATGATCTGCATGACGGTATTATTAAACCCCTGATAGAACTAAAGGCAGGCAGCAACAATATTGATCCGCTATACGAATTCGAAGGTCTTTAAATACAGCTTATGCAATTTCTGAAGATATTCTCAATCTGCTTGCTTCTGGCAGCCTGTAATAATGCATCCTCGCCAAAAGACGACACCGGTGAAAAGTCCTGGGCACTGGGGCCATTCGAAAAAGTGGACGCTGCGAACCCTGTCCTTCTCCCCGACACAGTCGTTGTTTTCGATTGCCCCATTAACGGTCCTCTGAAATGGGAAGAGAAAGATGTGTTCAACCCCGCCGCCATCGTTCGTAATGATACATTATATTTATTATACCGCGCCGAAGATCATGTCGGAAAATACGCTGGCACTTCCCGTGTCGGCATCGCCTGGAGCACCGATGGCCTGTATTTTAACAAACACACCGTTCCGGTTCTATATCCTGATAATGACTCTCTGAAAAAATATGAATGGGAAGGCGGTTGCGAAGACCCGAGAATTGTGCAGGATGAGCAGGGAAAATATTATCTAACCTACACATCTTATGATGGCGACAAGGCTCGATTACTGGTGGCTGTGTCAGACGATCTGTACAACTGGCAGAAAAAAGGTCTTGTTTTTTCAAAAGCCTACGACGGCAAATACATGAATGAATGGAGTAAGTCAGGATCGATCGTGAGTAAATATAAAAATGGCAACCCGGTAGCAGTAAAAATAAATGGCAAATACTGGATGTACTGGGGCGACACGGATGTATTCCTCGCACATTCAGAGGACCTGATCGACTGGACACCGGTTGAGACTACTGAGGGAAAACTGCTTTCGGTATTTGGACCAAGGAAAGGAAAGTTTGACAGCGACCTGGTAGAGCCCGGTCCAGCGGCGATGCTCACCGATGAGGGCATAGTCATGATCTACAATTGCCGCAATGTGCCTGCAAAAGGAGATACCAGTCTCGCGGAAGGAACCTATGCGCCTTCCCAGATCCTTTTTGATAAAACAGATCCTTCCAAAGTGATCGACAGGATGGACACCTATTTTATGAGACCTGATAAGGATTACGAAATCAAAGGCCAGGTCAACCATGTCTGTTTCGCGGAAGGACTGGTGCAGTATAAGAACAAATGGTTTTTGTACTATGGTACGGCCGACTCCCGTATTGCAGTGGCGCAAGCTGCTGGGCAATGACAAGTGGACATTCAAATACATAAGCATCCATCTACCACTTTGAGAAATTCGATTTTATGCGCTGCGTTCAATTCATTTCAAATGGCTAATTTGCAATCATGTCGATCGAAGTAAAGAACCTTCTTAAAATCTACGGTGAACAAAAAGCTGTCAATAATATTTCCTTTACCGTCAACAAAGGCGAGATCGTAGGTTTCCTGGGACCCAATGGCGCGGGCAAGTCCACTACCATGAAGATCATCACCGGTTACCTGCATCCCAATGCTGGCGAGGTAAAAGTATCAGGGATAGATGTGGCAGAGAATCCGCTGCATATCAAAAAAAAGATCGGTTACCTGCCCGAGCTGAATGCGCTGTATTATGACATGTACGTAAAGGAGTACCTCGGCCTGATCGCCGAACTCCATCATATAAAAGACAGTGACCGGGCCATTCAAAAAGTGATCGAAACGGTCGGCCTCACTGCAGAAAGCAAGAAGAAGATCGGCCAGCTTTCCAAAGGATACAAACAACGTGTGGGACTTGCTGCGGCGCTGATCCACGATCCTGAAGTGTTGATCCTGGACGAGCCTACAAGCGGTCTCGACCCTAACCAGATCGTGGAAATAAGGGAAGTGATCAGGCAGCAGGGGTTGGATAAAACGGTTTTATTCTCTTCACATATCATGCAGGAGGTGGAAGCAGTTTGCGACCGGGTGATCATTATCGATAAAGGAAACATTGTGGCCGACGATTCTCTGCGTAACCTGAGAAGTAGTTCTTCCTCTAACCTGGTAAAAGTAAGTTTTAAAGAACCCGTTGACAGCCAATTGCTTTCCGGGCTACCCGCCGCCATGAAGGTCCGGGAGACCAGTCCCAATCAATGGGAATTATCAACCGAAGAACCGGAACTCCTGCGAAAACAAATACTTGAACTGTCGCTGCAGCGCAACCTCAATATTGTATCCCTTCAAAGCGAAACACATAGCCTCGAGGACGTATTCCGGTCGCTGACTGGTGGATAAATTGGAGTCAAAAGCTAAGGGTTTTTACTTAATTTAGGGTACACCACCAGGCCACTGATCATTAGAAGAGTAGTACCATTACTAACTTGCTTGCTGTTTCTGCTGTGTTGCAAAAAAGAAACGATTGAACCCGTACAGGCTGAAAGCCATGACGGACTCAGGGCTGCTACATACCTGCTCCAAGCCTGTAATTCCTGCCAGCAAACAATCAAATTTCGCGGCATCAGACCAGATGATAGCCTGGGCAGGAAACCCCTTTCCAATCCGGAGCGTGGTCTCCGGCTGGAACATATCATGAAGGCGAACGACCTGACCAATCCCTACCATTCAGTTAAGTATCATGATATCTTATCACGCGTGCAGGAAGATGAAAAAGCGTATAAGGAGGAAACAAAACTGACACAGCTTTATTTTTATCTCACGGCCTATATGGGAACTTCTATTCCTGAGTCGGCTTTTCAAAATATGCAATCGGTGCTGGATGGTTTAAAAAATTCCGGTTACAAAGTGGTCCTCATCTTTGCTTACCGGTATGATGAATACTGCGCTTATGAAACTTATTGGGATATCAAAAGACATTTGAACCAGTTAAAGCCCTTCCTTCAAAAAAATGAATCAATGATCTTTGCTGTGCAGGCCGGCTTTCTAGGGCTCTGGGGCGAATGGCATAGTACAGGACTAGATAATTCTCCTTTTCATAAAAAAGCCGTGATCCGCGATATTTTGCAGGCCATCCCTGCCAGCCGGAAAATGCAGGTAAGGGAAACCAGTTATAAAACGGATGCCGCCGGATTTGTCAGGCGCACAGCTAACGGCCCTGTAGAATACTTTCCTTTAACGACCGAAGAATACAATCGCATTGGTTTTCAAAACGCTTACCTGGTTCTCGACCAGGGAGAATATGCGATATGGGATTATCGCTGGCCCGATCCCGACTATTATTTGGTGAAGAAAGAAGCCATGCCAACAGTAGTTGATGGTGAAATGCCCTATGATGGACCCGGAATTTATAATTTTAATGAACTGGCCCATGGTAACCAGGGAGGATGGAGGGCTATCCAGAGAATGAAAGAACATGCTTACAGCAGTTTCAGCCTGGTGCATAACTACAACCTAAATATCAGCGCCTGGAAAAAACAGGCCATAACGCGGGATCATTTTATTAATAAGAAAATAACTACCGGCAACGACTATTTCCTGGATCAGCATGATCGACCTGTAGCCCGAACAGCTTATGAATATATCAGGGATCATTTAGGTTACCGGTTTCAGCTGACGGAAGCGAGTATCCCCAACAACGTGTTGCGCGGCAATCCGGCAGCCTTCACTATCCATCTGAAGAACTTTGGATTTGCACCATTGATCAATAAGCGACCGGTATACCTGGTGCTGATCGACGAACAGGATAATATTTCAGAAATACCCATTAATTCAGATCCCCGAAGCTGGCTTCCGGTCCAGTCAGATACAGATCCTGGTTATACGATCAAACACACATTGCATACTAGTGCTGGTTATTCACCAGGAATATACAGGGTCGGTATCTGGTTGCCGGATGAAGGAATGGATCTGAGATATAATACCGACTTTGCGATCAGGTTCGCCAATGGAAATATCGAATACTGGAAAGATAAATCAGACCGGTATCTTGTCAATATCATTGGCAGCTTCAAGATCAATTAATAAATAGCAACAAGTCAACCCTTCGGGTACTTCGTGTCTCCTTTGTATGCTTCGTGACCAAAAAACCTCGATCATTAGAATCCAAATTGAACACCGAACAATGAAGTAATTGATAAGAATCTGTATAAACCCTGGCCGTTAGCAATTCATGCATTTTACCCTCTCACCCCCATTTTTTCGCCGTCTTTAGGAACTGTTTATGGATTGCTTGGTTTACATTTGCATCCGCTTGCCAGTATTTTTTTACCTTACAAAAAAACCAGTCAATGCTATGAGTTACATTTCTGAAGTTTTTGCCCGGCAGATCCTTGATTCGAGAGGAAACCCCACCGTTGAAGTAGATGTGATAACCGATGAAGGCGCTGTGGGTCGTGCTGCTGTGCCCAGTGGTGCCAGTACAGGCATACATGAAGCCGTGGAACTGCGCGACGATGATAAGAAAAAATACCTGGGCAAGGGTGTTTTAAAGGCAGTGAAGAATGTAAACACCATTATTGCCCCTGCTCTCTTAGGATATGACGTGGCTGACCAAACCGGCATAGACGAAATAATGATCGAACTCGATGGCACAGACAACAAAGGTAAACTTGGCGCCAACGCCTTACTGGCAGTGAGCATGGCAGTGGCAAAAGCAGCGGCTGAAGAAGCAGCGCTTCCTTTATACCGCTATATCGGTGGTACCAATGCCAAAACTTTGCCCATCCCCATGATGAATATTCTGAATGGCGGGGCGCACGCAGATAACAAAATCGATTTCCAGGAATTCATGATCATGCCAGTAGGTGCCCCAAACTTCAGCGAAGGTCTGCGCTGGGGTGTTGAAATTTTTCATGCATTAAAATCTGTACTGAAGAAAAAAGGATTTAGTACAAATGTTGGCGATGAAGGAGGCTTTGCACCAAACATTCAAAGCAATGAAGAAGCCATCGATACCGTGATGCAGGCTATCCAGGCTTCTGGTTATAAGGCAGGCTCACAGATCGTGATCGCCATGGATGCCGCCAACAGCGAACTCTGGGATGCGAAGAAGAAAA
Organism: Bacteroidota bacterium; assembly: GCA_023424015.1. Lineage (GTDB taxonomy): Bacteria > Bacteroidota > Bacteroidia > Chitinophagales > Chitinophagaceae > Terrimonas_B. Next base: position 40,967 of record JAFAEM010000048.1, read on the forward strand.
AATATGTTTTCCATAAGAGTAATGGCAAAGAACTAAGCAGTGATCAGCTCGTGAAATTCTGGGAAGGCTGGGTGAAAAAATATCCCATCGTTTCCATTGAAGATGGTATGGCTGAAGATGACTGGAATGGATGGGCAGCATTAACACAGGCTGTAGGCGATAAATGCCAGTTGGTAGGCGACGACCTGTTTGTAACCAATGTTACCCGTCTGCAACGTGGTATCGACAAACAAATCGCCAATGCCCTGCTTGTAAAAGTAAACCAGATCGGCACCATCACAGAAACCATCAATGCTGTCACACTCGCGCAGCATAATGGCTATAATACGATCATGAGTCACAGGAGCGGTGAGACCGAAGACACCACAATTGCCGATCTTGCGGTGGCATTGAACTGTGGCCAGATCAAAACCGGCTCTGCTTCCCGTACAGATCGCATCGCGAAATACAACCAGTTGATCCGTATCGAAGAACAATTGGGAAGCAGTGCATTTTATCCAAAAGGAAAGATTAAATTTGGGCTGGGGAGCAAATAATCTGGAAGAATACGTTCAGAAAAAATATTGACTGAATGATTTTATTTTAAATTGACTGCTACCTTTAAACCAGGTAATATGGAAGACCGCTCAAATAACCGGCCATCGTTTCGAAGTAGTCTGCTACGGCTTCCCGGTCTGTTGCGAAATAAGTATTTCGTAAGTTTTGGCGTATTTGCGGCAATCATGCTTTTTTTCGATAAAAATGACCTTTTTACCCAGTCGGCACGCAACCGGCAACTCCGTGACCTTCAGGAAAGCAAACAATATTACCTGGACCGAATTTCGAGCGAACGCAAAGAATTAGAACAACTTAAGTCCAATCCCGGCACCCTGGAAAAATACGCGAGGGAGAAATACCTGATGAAACGTGACGATGAGGATTTGTTTATCATCCCGGAAGCGCCTGAAACTGAATAATTTGTCCAGGGCAATAAAAAGCATTAATTAACCGTTAATAATGCGGACAATTTTTCTGGATCTCACATTTTAGGACATTAATGGTTTGCGAATGACAAAATTTACCCCGGAGGAACTTTTAATGTATTTATACAAAGAAAGCTCTCCCCAGCTAACTGCAGCGATATCGCAGGCATTGAGGCTGGATTGGACTCTACGGGAAAAATTCAATGTATTAAAAACCTCCATGCTAAGGCTGGATCAAATCCAAGAATCCCCGCGCACAGAAGTGATTTTAAACATCCTGAATTATGCCCGAGAAAAATCATCGGAAATGGTTTAAACCATTCCGGCTTTGATTTAAAAAACTGGCATCCCCTACGGTGGATGCTTTTTTTTGCCCGCCAGTTTCAAACGAAAAATGTCTCCTTCACTATAAGAGAAGCAAAAATCAAACATTAATATACCTTGATGACGTCAGGCAGTTTTGAACATTATGTTTCATTACTTCCTAACTTTCCGCCTTACCGTCAAATAAACAAAGAATTAAAGTTTTACGGCATTTTTATGACCCGCAGGCAACGCTACGAATTCGTAATTGACTACTTCGAAAAAAATGTTCCCGAAGCGGAAACCGAACTGATCTATGATAATCCATACCAACTCCTCGTCGCTGTAATATTATCCGCACAGTGTACTGATAAACGAGTAAACTTAACCACGCCTGCCATATTTGAAAAATACCCCGATACTACCACTCTGAGTAAAACCACTTTCGAGAAACTATTTCCTTTGATCAAAAGTATTTCATACCCGAATAACAAAACCCGCCATTTGATCGGTATGGCGAAAATGGTAGAAGATGAATTCAATGGCAGGATACCCATGACGGTAGAAGAGCTCATAAAACTGCCGGGTGTGGGAAGAAAAACAGCCAATGTTATCACCTCGGTTATCGACCAGCAACCCAATATGGCTGTCGACACCCATGTCTTCCGGGTAAGCCGGCGAATAGGACTTGTTCCCAAAACAGCTTCTACTCCATTGGCTGTAGAAAAAGAACTAACCCGCAACCTACCCGTTGAACTGATCCATAAAGCCCACCACTGGCTTATTCTTCATGGCCGGTACATCTGCGTTGCACGTAATCCAAAATGCAGGGAATGCGGACTACAACAAGCATGCTTGTATTTCCAGCAGGTGGTGCTACCTGCCGGAAGAGTATAAAAAAACATTGCGGGAATCCCTACGTAAAAATTCATTTAAATCTAGGGAAAACAGGTATGTACAAGTAAAAGTTTAGCATAATACTTGCCTCCTGGTTAGTTGAATTTCCAGTATCTATCGAAATACCAACAGCCTGTGAGAATCAACCACCCTTCTTTATTTCTTGCGTGTATTGCACTGCTGTTTAGCATATACGCCAATTCACAACCCGCCATTCCCCCCATACAATGGGCACAACAGTTTGGCGGATCTGCAGTTGATGTTCCCTTTGTTATAAAATTTACGGCCGACGGTGGTACGATTGCAGGCGGATATACGGATTCAAAAGACGGTGATATCAATCCACATACCCCTCGCGAATATTGGGATCTTTGGGTTGCTAAACTGGACCGTTGCGGCAACCTTCAATGGGAGCGTTCGTTTGGAGGCACCGGTTATGAAAGTGCAAGGGATATACTGCCAACAGAAGACGGGGGCTATCTTATTTTGGGCGAAACAAATTCGACTAATGGTGGTGTGGCTGCCGGCTTTGGTGGAACCAAGGATATCTGGTTACTTAAACTCTCTGCCGCCGGCATCCTCGAATGGCAGCGACGCTATGGTGGTAACGGGTTAGATATCGGAAATAATATTGTACACGCCGGCGATGGCGGCTACCTGATCGCCGCATCGTCATCTTCAAACGACGGACAGATCACCGGCAATCATGGCACAGGTGGATATACTGACGGTGTGCTGATGAAGGTATCTGCAAATGGCTCGCTACTCTGGAGCAAATGTTTTGGCGGCAGCAAGAATGAAGAATTATTTGATATCGAGATCATCGATGGCAGGATCTTCCTCGCTGGCTTTACCAACTCCGTCGATGGTGATATTCCTCCCAGCCAGAAAAACTATGATGCATGGTTACTCGCACTTGATGCCAGTGGTAATAAAATCTTCAGCAGGATCTATGGTGGCTCGCAAAATGATGTAATCTACTCCATGACACGCGGACTTGACGGCAGCCTGACACTGGCGGGCTATACTACATCAAATGATGGTGATGTGAATGGCGCAAAAGGCAGCCAGGACTACTGGGTGATCAATGTAAGTCAGCAGGGTAATTTAAACTGGCAAAAAGTATTGGGTGGTACGGAGGCCGAGTTCGCCAATAATGTGATAACCGACGAAGATGGTGGCTATATCATTGGCGGTATCTCATACTCCGACGATGGTGACGTGAATGATGCAAGGGGCGAAGGTGATTTCTGGACCGTGAAACTAGCCGCTGATGGAACCCTTGCCTGGAAAAAAACCTGGGGCGGCAGTGGCAGCGATCATCTCCGCTATATGATACACGATCCGGTTTTAAATGAATACTATTTTGCCGGCGACTCAGGTTCTGGCGACGGTGATTTTAGCAACCTGCATGGAGAAACCGATTTTGCGATCATAAAACTGAAAATACCTGAACTGGCAACCCGGGACACTGCCGTATGCACCGTGAATGGATTTGTTCCCTACAGCGATACGCTATACGATGCATGCGGCTATGACTCTGTGGTGGTAAAGTACCAGCCTGTTGCGATCAACAACCCTTTTGAAAACATCAGAAACAGGGACACCATTTTTTCCGGGCAAAGCACCCGATTATATACAAATGCCAATGCCAATATTACATGGGAAGAACATGCATCACTGAGCTGTTATAACTGCCCCGACCCCATCGCAAATCCAAACACCACAACTGTTTTTACTGCCATCAACCAACTTCCGGAAGGCTGCCAGGTGACGGGTGAATTTACTGTCGTGGTGCTAAACGATGCAGTGGTTCTGACGCCGACAGCATTTACACCCAATGCCGATGGACTCAATGACTTTTTTGGTCCGCTTGGAAAAGTACCGGATCAATACACGTTAAAAATATTCAACCGGAACGGCGAAATGGTTTTCAAAAGTTCGGCTATGCAGCAACGTTGGGATGGAAGATTCAGGGGACAGTTACAACCATCCGGGGTATTTATTTACATGATCGACTATAAGGACATGCAAAATAAACTTCACCAGCAAAAAGGCACGTTCACACTTATCAGATAAACCGGCTTGAATAAAAAAGACCTTATGGACAGAAGAGATTTTTTTAAAATGACCCGACGCAAAAGGACATCCAGTGTCGGAAAAACCGGCAACAGGCATTCATTCTTTTCAGGCCTGACACCCTATGCGGGACCCTGGGGCCTTAACGAGGTGACACATTTATTGAAGCGCACCATGTTTGGCGCAAAAAAAACAGATTGTGATTACTTTCTCGGGCTGTCGCCCGATGCTGCCATCGACGAACTGCTCAATACAACAATGACACCTTCGCCTCCCGTAAGAGACTATGGTCTGATTGAAGACGATGAAGGCTCGCTGCGGGATGATCTCGGAGTAGCCATTGGCGAAACCTGGGTTAATGATCCCAATATGGCGAGTCACCCCGATGTCAGAGGTGCTATCAATAGCCGGCGTGTCGAGAGTCTCCGCAAGTGGTGGGCAGGACTTATCATCAACCAGCAGAGAAGTATACAGGAGAAAATGGTCCTGTTCTGGCACCATCACTTTTCCGTACAAATGCAGGAAGTGGAAAATGCACAGATACTTTATCGTCATCACAACCTGCTTCGTAGTAATATGCTTGGAAATTTTAAAACACTGGCCCGCGAAGTCACGATCGACCCGGCCATGCTAATACACCTGAATGGATATCTCAATTCCAAGCAGGCTCCCGATGAAAACTATGCACGCGAAATGCAGGAATTGTTTACTATAGGAAAAGGTGACGATTCGCTTTACACCGAAGATGACGTGATCGCTGCAGCGAGGGTGCTGACTGGCTGGCGTATCAATGATGATCCGCTCGGTTCTTACTTTGATGCCGGTGCCCATGATACCGGGCCTAAATCTTTTTCCGCTTTTTACAATAATACAACGATCAGCGGTGGCAGCGGAGAGCAGGAACTCGATGCGCTGGTCGACATGATCTTTTCCACCACAGAAGCTTCCCGGTTCATTTGCCGTAAACTTTATAAATGGTTCGTATACTATGAAATTGATGACGACACGGAGAGGGATGTGATCGAACCGATGGCAGCTATCCTGCAGGCAAACAATTTCGAGATCAGGCCAGCTTTGTCAGCCTTGCTTAAAAGCGAACACTTCTTTGATCCCATCAACCAGGCATGCTATATCAAAAGCCCGTTTGATATTATTGCCGGCACCTTGCGGGAGTTTGATGTCACCTTCCCTGCCTACACGGATTATACGACAGGCTATCCCTTGTTTTTCTCTTTGTATCAGCATGCAGCCGATATGCAGCAGGACCTGTTTCAGCCGCCCGATGTCTCGGGCTGGCCTTCCTATTACCAGGAACCCATGCATTACGAGCTTTGGGTCAATAGCAATTCGCTTCCCAAAAGAGCTGATTTTACCGACGGACTGGTGAATGATGCCCTGATCGATACACGTGCTTTCGCAGCCCATTCGACTAATCCTGCCGATCCCGATCAACTGATCATTGATGTAACAGCGTTGTTGCTGAGATATCCCTTATCAGATAATTCACGATCGTATGTAAAGCGAAGATTCTTATTGAACAACACCAATGATAATTCCGTATGGACAAATGCCTGGAATAATAACGATAATGCAGTGATCAATGCTTCATTGCGGGAAATGTTTAAGTTTTTAATGAACCTGCCAGAGTTTCATCTCTGCTAACGATTAAATCCAAACTATGAACAGGAGAAACTTTTTGAAAAATACTGTACCGGCCGCGATCACTTTGCCGGGTCTGGTGAATGGCTTTTCATTTACAGCCTATGGCGCTTCGCAAAATGCCCTCGCATCCTTGCTGGAAGAGGCCGGTGCTGATACCGATCATGTTTTTGTATTGATCCAGCTGGCGGGTGGAAACGATGGATTGAACATGGTGATACCGCTGGATATGTATGCGAACTATTATAATGCAAGAACCAATGTAGCCATCCCGCAGAGTAAAGTGTTGCGACTTGATGGCACCGACAGATCGGGGCTACACCCGGCCATGACAGCGCTACAAAATATGTACAATGAAGGCAAGATAAGTGTTGTGCAATCTGTAGGTTATGAAAATCCGAATTTCTCCCATTTCCGGGCCACTGATATCTGGAGCAGTGGCGATACGCGTGAAAGCCGGAGGGAACGTGTAAAGACGGGATGGATGGGACGTTACCTGGAAAATGAATACCCCGGCTATCCTGATGCTTATCCCAGCAATGAAATGCCCGATCCCCTCGCGATACAGATCAGCAGCACACCTACACTGGTGGCACAGGGACCGATCTATTCAATGGGCTTATCCATAACCGATCCGGAAAAGATCTATTCTTTTACCAACCCTTTCTCTGATTATCCACTGGACTCAGCACCGGCTAATAAAGAACTGAAATACCTCAGAGTCGTTTCAGAGAAAACAAAGATCTATTCGGATATCATCAGGACAGCCTATCGCCGATCATCTACGATGGCAGATTATCCCGAAGACAACTGGCTGGCTGATCAGCTGAGGATCGTGGCCAGGCTTATCAAAGGCGGCCTGAAAACGAAAGTATATACGGTAACTATCGGTGGATTTGACACACACAAAAAACAGGTGAATGCAAGCGATACCACAACAGGTATGCATGCAAAGCTGATGAAAGATCTGTCGACAGGTATCAGCGCTTTCCAGCAAGACCTGGAGATGATGCAGATCGAAGATCGTGTGATGGGCATGACATTCTCCGAATTTGGCAGGCGGATAAAATCCAATGCCAGCCTCGGTACTGACCACGGCGCCGCCGCGCCTTTGATTTTATTTGGCAAGCATGCGAAGAAAGGAATCCTGGGAAATAGTCCCGAGATCCCTTCCGATATACAGGTGGTCAATAATATCCCTTTTCAATATGATTTTAGGAGCGTTTACGCGTCTGTGCTGGAACAATGGTTTTGTGTAAACCAGCCTGCGCTGGATACCATCATGCTGCAAAATTACCAGTCGCTGCCCCTCATCCAGGGTGGTCCGTGTGGATTGCCCGAAGACCCGGATGATACGAATAATGCTTCGGAGGACTTAATTCTGAAAATGTGGCCAAACCCTTATTCGATCAATGCCACTATTCAGTTCTCGACAAAAGGAGGTCATACGATGATACAACAGATCGACGCGCTGGGAAGGGTTGTAAAAGTGTTGACCAGCCAGGAGTATGCAGCCGGTACTTATAATATCGATATCTATAGTGACGGGTTTGCCACGGGGGCTTATTTTATCAGGCTGCAGAATAAGTCATTGCAAAAAGTGATCAGCGTGATAAAGATGCCATAGTATTTTAAGTCAACCTATTTCGTGTCAAAAAGCTACGAGCTGTGAGCTTCGAGCTTCGAGGCCAACAACTTAAAACCATCTAAACAAATTCCCTTATCCCATCGAAAAATAAGGGAATAAGATTATTTTCTGGAAGTTCACTTCGGCAAATGGGCAATGACCTCTACCTCCAACTTTGCTTCGGGCATATATAGCCTGCTAACCTGTACCCAGGTAGCGGCGGGGAAATCACCTTTATAAAAAACTTTGCGTGCTTCATTGTGTTTTTTCATCGCCTCGATATCGGTGGTATAAAGATTTTCCTTGACCACATTCTGGAAGGTAGCGCCATATTGCTGCAACGACCTTTCAATCCCCTTGTACAACCTCGTGATACCGGCTTGCGTTATTTCAAGCGATACAGTCCCTGATATATATAATATATTATCCACTTTCACTACCTGCGCATAACCCGCCGCGGTATCCTGGTCACTTTGCCAGTGCCATTTATGTTTCTGGATATTATTTTGCTGGGTAAATGCCTGGAAGGATGAAAACCCCAGGATTAGGAGAAGGGTGTACTTGTTCATGAAATGATTTTTTATTGAATTATTGCCGAAACATGGAGTTGGGACTTTGTAATTTGGACACAAAGCGATCAAAGTGCTCACAGCCTCTCCCCAATTCCTAATCCCTAATTCCAAATCATTATTGTCCGCGGAACCCTGGAGTACGACAAACCACGGCGGTCAAGGCGAGCACGGCGAAAGGCGTCTATGTGTTAAAAAATCTGCTACGAAGAATAGGACAGATGCTAATACTCCGCTGTGTCCGCTGTGTGCGCTGTGGTTTCCTGACTCATCGAGACATTAGAACTACGACCAGCAAAGAGAAGGTCTCGAGGAAAAATTCTATTCCGGACAGCAATGATCCCAAATTACTAAACCAGGTACTTCTTTATCTCTTCCACCAGTTCCGTTTTCGTGATCGGCACACCCATGATCTTGTTGTAGCCTTTGGCATCCACAAAATAAACATCCCGGATGATCTTGATCAGCTGACCATTGTTGATCTCCGGAATAAGCACGGTCTCAAAATTCTTCAGTATCTCACCCAGGTTTTTGGGAAAGGGACGCATATGCCGCAAATGAGCATGACTTACCGCATGTCCCTGCGCCTGCAATTCCGCAACAGCCGATTTGATGGCGCCGAAAGTGGAGCCCCATCCCAGTACAAGCACTTTACCTTTATCGGGTCCGCTATCGATCTTTTGTTCGGGGATATAATCAGCGATCTTATCTACTTTTTCCTGCCTGATCTTCACCATCAGCTGGTGGTTTTCGGGATCGTAACTGATATTACCGGTTATGTTTTGTTTTTCGAGTCCACCGATACGATGTTCGAGTCCTGGAGTACCCGGTATGGCCCATGGCCTGGCTAGTTTTTCATCACGCAGGTAGGGCTGGAGCTTTTCCTCACCATGACCCAGCTCCGTTTTGAACTTTACGTGTATGGGTGGCAATTGATCTTTTGTTGGGAAACGCCAGGGTTCAGCACCATTCGCGATATATCCGTCGCTTAAAAATATCACCGGCGTCATATGTTGCACGGCAATTCGTACCGCCTCATATACCGAATCAAAGCAATCTGCGGGTGTAGCCGCTGCGATCACGGGCATGGGACATTCACCATTACGACCATAATAGGCCTGGAGTAAATCACTCTGCTCTGTTTTGGTGGGCAATCCGGTGGACGGTCCCCCACGTTGTACATCGATGATGAGCAGCGGGATCTCAAGCATCACGGCCAATCCCATGGCTTCGGCTTTCAAAGCCATACCCGGGCCAGAGGTGGTAGTCACACCCAGTGCCCCACCATAAGCTGCACCTATCGCTGTAGTGATAGCCGCGATCTCGTCTTCTGCCTGGAATGTGCGGATACCAAAATTTTTATGCCGTGCCAGCTCATGCAAAATATCGGAAGCCGGCGTAATGGGATAAGAGCCAAGAAACATCGGTAAACCGCTTACATTGGAAGCGGCGATCAACCCATAGGCAAGCGCCTGGTTGCCCATGATGGAACGGTACTCACCCGCTTCCATTTTTGCTTTGGCAACCTTATAGGTGGTGGTAAATGTTTCTGTTGTGTCACCATAATTATAACCTGCCTGCAACACGCGCAGGTTGCTTTCCAATATCTCTTCTTTTTTTGAAAACTTCTCCTTTAAAAAGTTCGTGGTATTGCTCATATCCCGGTCGTACATCCAGTACAGGAAGCCGAGCACGAACATGTTTTTAGCACGATCCTTTTCTTTCATACCCATCGAAAAATCTTTCAGGGCTTCGCGGGTCATCTTGGTCACATCCATCCTGATGACTTCATAATTATCCAGGCTGCCGTTCTCAAGCGGGTTCTCACCTTCGGGATAATTGGCAAGACGAAGATTTTTAGAATCAAAACCATCGGTATTGACAATGATCTTGCCTCCTTTTTTCAGCGCGGTAAGATTTGCCTTCAATGCCGCCGCATTCATCGCCACGAGCACATCACAGGCATCACCTGGTGTGAATACCCTGTCACTTGAAAACCTGAGCTGGTAGCCACTTACACCGGGCAGGGTACCCTGCGGCGCCCTGATCTCTGCCGGGAAATCTGGAAAGGTGGAAAGGTCGATACCAAGTAGCGCCGTGTTATTAGTAAATTGGGTTCCAGTAAGTTGCATCCCATCACCACTATCCCCGGCGAACTTGATCACCACGTCCTGTAAAACTTCTTGCTTGCGGATCATCTGAAAAAATTGTTTTGCAAAATTAGGGTAGTTTGGCGGTGTTATGACTCGCAGGGGGAATTTGAAAATTTGAAAATTTGGGGATTTGAAAATGTGAGAATGGCAGCCCTGCCGATCTGTGTAAATAGGCAAATACACCAACCTTAAACTAGTGTCGTGGCAAGCTTAAAATGCCGCTTCAAAAAGCTACGAGCTATGAGCTTCGAAATCGATCGTTTGACCACGAAATTTGAGGCCTTGAGCCTCATGGCTCACAGCTCGCAGCTCGCAGCTAAAATTAGAGAAACCATCAAAATATGGTTGACTTAACACTAGTTATATCCTTCCCGGCTAAAACTTCGTTATGAATAGCTTAGCTAATTGACAAATGGCAAGGTTAAAATGCCAGATTATCTTATTTTGCCGGTTATCCGGATCGAAATACCTAACAACACATGAATACGTCGTAGAATATGTTCCGGCTGATTCAATATTCACGACAGAACGATTCAATTAAAAACTAACGACTGATGAAACAAAAATTATTACTGCTGACTGTATTGGGCCTGTTTTGCGCAGTGCTTGCCGACGCGCAGGCTAAACTGGTTGAAAAGGTGGTACGCAAGGGCGACGAACTGGTGATTCCTTATGAAAAATATGTATTGCCCAATGGGCTTACGCTGATCATTCATGAAGATCATAGCGACCCCGTAGCGCATGTCGACGTGACTTATCACGTGGGTTCGGCACGTGAAGAGATCGGCAAATCAGGGTTTGCTCACTTTTTTGAACACATGATGTTCCAGGGTAGCGACAATGTTGGCGATGATCAGCACTTCAAGCTGGTAACCGCGTCCGGTGGCAGCCTGAATGGTACTACTAATACCGACCGCACCAATTATTTTCAAACGGTTCCTTCCAACCAGCTTGAGAAAATGATCTGGCTGGAAGCAGACCGGATGGGTTTTTTACTAGACGCGGTGACACAGAAAAAATTTGAGAACCAACGCTCCACTGTGAAAAACGAACGCGGTGAAAGAGTGGACAATGTTCCTTATGGTTTATTGTTTGAAACCATGTCGAAAAACCTTTACCCTTATGGTCACCCCTATTCCTGGCTGACGATCGGCTATGTGGAAGACCTGGACCGTGTAACGGTTGATGACCTCAAGAATTTTTTCCTCCGCTGGTACGGACCCAATAATGCCACTATCACTATCGGTGGTGATGTTAACACCAAAGAGGTGATCAAAATGGTCGAGAAATATTTTGGACCCATACCCCGTGGACCCAAGGTAGAAAAGATGCCACCCATGGTGCCCACGCTGGATAAACACCGCTTTGTATCTTATGTCGACAACTATGCAAGACTGCCTATGATGGTCATGGTATTCCCGACTATACCTGACTATCATCCCGACAAAGCTGCTTTGGCTTGCCTGGCGCAAATACTGGGACAGGGCAACAATTCACTGATGTACCAGCAACTCACCAAGAAACAACAGGCGCTGCAAGCCGGATGCTTTAGCTTCCAGATGGAGTTATCGGGCCTGTTTGCATTCCAGGTGATCCCATTCCCTGGCAAACCTCTTTCTAATATGTATCACCAATTGCACAATGCCCTCGACAGTTTTGAAGCAAGAGGTGTGACAGATGACGATATCGCCAAGTTCAAAGGCGGTTACGAATCGCAGCTGATCAATGGACTGCAGAGTGTTTCTGGTAAAGTTTCTCAGCTGGCAGCTTTTGAAACATTTACCGGCAACCCAAATATGATCGGTGAGCAACTCAAACAATACCTGGCTGTCACCAAAGAAGATGTGATGCGGGTTTATAATAAATACATCAAACTCAAACACCCTGTTGTGGTTAGCATCCTACCGAAAGGACAGGAATCTGCAATCGTGGGTGAAAACAATTATCAAATTGATCAGGCGGGCTATCAGCTACCCGACTACGGTTACGATGGTTTGAAATATGTAAAAGCGAAAGATAAATTCGACCGTACCAAGATGCCCCCGAACGGACCAAATCCGGTTGTAAAAGTGCCTGCGTTCTGGAGAAAGGACTGGCCCAACGGTATCAAATTTATTGGCACCGAAAACCGCGAACTTCCCACTGTCGCATTGTCCATCAAAATACCCGGTGGTCACCTGCTTAATACAAACGACCTGTCGAAAGTTGGACTGGCTTCGATCTTTACTGATATGATGACCGAAGACACGAAAAACTATACGGCGGAAGAAATGAGCCGTGAGCTTCAAAAACTCGGAAGTTCGATCAATGTGTTCAGTGGTAATGAAGACATCACCTTCCAGGTACAGTCGCAGGTTAAAAACCTGGACGCAACACTCCGCCTGCTTGAAGAAAGAATGTTGAACCCGAAATTCACGCAGGATGCCTTCAGTCGTATCCAAAAACAAACGCTGGAAAGCTTTAAGGTGGCAAAAACACAGCCTTCTGTTGTGGCAGACCAGGTTTTTGCAAAAGTTAATTATGGCGACAATCATATCCTTGGCGTACAGGGTGGAGGTACCGAGGAAACAGTCAAATCCTTCAAACTGGATGACATACAATGGTACTACGACAACTATATGACCTCACAGGATGCGGAAGTGATCGTGGTAGGTGATGTGAGCGAAGATGAGATTCTTCCAAAGCTGTCGTTCCTGAACAAATTGCCGAATAAAAAAATTGAGATCCCCGCGATCGCTCCGGCGCCTGCTGTAGAGAAAACAAAAGTGTACCTGGTGAATGTGCCTAAATCAGCACAGACCGAGTTTCGCGTAGGTTATGTGACCGGGCTTAAGTATGATGCTACCGGCGAATACTATAAATCAGGTTTGATGAACTATAACCTCGGTGGTGGATTCAATAGCAGGCTCAACATGAACTTAAGAGAAGACAAGGGCTGGACTTACGGTGCCCGTAGTGCATTCAGCGGTGGCAAGCAAACCGGTGACTATGAATTCAGTTCGGGTATCAGGGGCAATGCCACCGATAGCGCACTGGTTGAGATCATGAAAGAGTTGAAAGGATTTGCAGAGAACGGTGTTACGCCGGAGGAACTGGAATTTATGAAGAGCGCGATCGGTCAGCGTGATGCCTTGCGTTATGAAACCGGTTTCCAGAAAGCGGGCTTTATCGGTAATATCCTTGAGCACAATCTGCCAGCCGACTATGTTGACCAGCAAAACAAGATCATCAACTCTATCACCAAAGAGGAGATCGATCGCCTGGCCAAAAAATGGCTGCAAACCGACAAGATGAATATCCTGGTAGTTGGAGATAAGGAAAAGATCCTTCCCGGACTTGAAAAATTGGGCTACGAGATCATCGAGCTGGATGCTGATGGCAAGCCGGTGAAGAAAGCGTTTTAATAGCTTATTCTACCTAAAATATAAAAGTGGCTGTCTTACAAAAAAGACAGCCACTTTTTTTGCATTAAAAAGATTCGATCAGACGGGAATATCTGCCTTTTGTTTTACATAGCTTAGACCATCACTCCCTCCCATCCAGCAAATTACCCAACCCGCCCAGCACGCTGCCTTCTTCTTTTCGGTTGTAAGTGCCATAGGCAACGATACGGCTGGCCAGCCTGCTGATGGGTAGGGATTGTATCCACACTTTGCCGGGACCGGTCAAACGGGCAAAGAATAAACCTTCACCACCGAAAACGAGATTCTTGATACCACGAACAAATTCAATGTCGAAGTCAACACCCGGTGTATAAGCCACTACGCAACCGGTATCCACTTTCAATACCTCACCCTGTTTCAATTCTTTTTCTATCACATAACCACCTGCATGCAGAAAAGCAAAGCCATCGCCTTCTACCTTTTGCATGATAAACCCTTCACCACCAAATATACCAGTGCCCAGACGACGTTGAAAATGGATCCCTACGCTCACACCTTTGGCCGCACACAAAAACGCGTCCTTTTGCGCGATGATGGTTCCACCAAGTTGTTGCAGATCCATTGGCAAGATCTTGCCGGTATAGGGAGCTGCGAAACTTACTTTCTTTTTATTGTTGCCGGTATTGGAAAACGCTGTCATAAAAAGACTTTCACCAGTCAGTATTCTTTTACCTGCGCTTACCAGTTTACCAAAAAATCCGCTGGGCTGCTGCGTGGAACCGTCTCCAAAAATGGTTTGCATCTGGATGCCGTCATCCATCATCATCATGGCGCCGCTTTCTGCGATGGCGGTTTCATTGGGATCCAGTTCGATTTCCACAAATTGTAATTCTTCACCATGGATCTGGTAATCTATCTCATGGTTGATACGAGGCCTGTTGTTCATTTGCTAAATAAAATTTTCCCAAAGATAATCCACTACGTGGATGGGTTTGCCACGGATTACACAGATTTCACGGATTGATTTGTTCTGCCTGGCGGCAGAGGGAAGAGCCACGAATGACACGAATCACACGAATTGTTTCGCCACGGATTACACAGATTGAAAGCCAAGAATGGCACGAATCACACGAATTGTTTTGTTGTCGACTTTATTGAATATCCTACGTCCAATCCGTGCAATCCGTGTAATCCGTGGCTGCAATCCGTCGCTCCATTCGTGTCATTCGTGCCATTCGTGGCCAATCTCCCTCGCCCCAAGTAAAACTCCGTAATTGGACTGGAAGCTTTTTTATATCTTCCCTTTACCAAAACCAACTGTATGGCAGAAGAACAATCCAAATTCAAACCATTTGTACCCGCCGAAACGGTGATGGCAGAACTTACGATCAAGTCGATCATCACCGGTGCCATTTTCGGGATCATCTTTGGAGCTTCCACCGTGTACCTGGCGCTGAAAGCCGGCTTAACGGTATCCGCTTCTATACCCATCGCTGTTATCGCGATCACACTCGGCCGCAGGTTTTTGAAAACAACCATCCTCGAAAACAATATCATTCAAACAACAGGATCCGCAGGTGAAAGTATCGCCGCAGGTGTTGTGTTTACGCTGCCGGGCTTTTTATTTTTGAGCGACCCCAACAGTGCCAACTACTTTAACTATTTCACCATCCTCATCCTCGCCATCTTTGGCGGCATCCTCGGCACCCTAATGATGATACCCCTGCGCCGGTCACTGATCGTGAAGGAGCATGGAAGTTTGCCTTATCCCGAAGGAACAGCCTGCGCATCCGTATTAAAGGCCGGCGAACGCGGTGGTGATTTCGCAAAGACCGCATTCATGGGACTCGGGTTTGCATTTGCCTATGCCCTCCTGCAAAAAATATTTCATGTGATCGCGGAAACGCCTGCATTCTTTACCAGCCAGGCCAATAAAATTTTCCCGTCGGCACGCGTGAGCGGGGAGATCACACCTGAATACATGGGCGTGGGTTATATCATCGGCCCAAAGATCGCAGGTGTGCTGGTTGCGGGTGGCGTGTTGAGCTGGTTTGTGATGATCCCCCTTCTTGCTTCACTAGTTGATCCATCCATTATAGCTGCGCAATTGGTAAAAATTGGATACCTCACTGATCTTAATGTAGCGGGAGGTTCTATGGGATGGGATCCTGCCACACAAAATTTTTCAAACTGGTCTGATGCCCTTTACAAAGCTTATATACGTCAGATCGGTGCAGGTGCAGTGGCTGCGGGAGGTTTTATTACGCTGATTAAAACTATACCCACGATCATCTCGTCATTTAAAGGCAGTATTGGGTCACTCAAACAAAGTGGCGTGGATGGAGTGAATGAAGAAAAAGCACCCAGAACAGAAAGGGATCTATCCATAAAAGTAGTGGGAATCGGCAGTATCGCTTTATTATTAGTTATTGCGTTATTACCCCAAACCCTGATACCCGGTACCAATATTGGCAGCAAGTTATTGCTGGGTCTGCTGGTGATCATTTTTGGCGCCTTCTTCGTTACCGTCGCGTCGCGCATCGTAGGTTTGATCGGTTCATCCAACAGCCCGATCAGCGGTATGACCATCGCCACCCTGATGGGAACCTGCTTAATTTTTATCATGGTAAAATGGACAGGGCATATCTATGAACCTATGGCGCTTGTGGTAGGCAGCATGATTTGTATAGCTGCGGCCAATGCCGGTGCTACTTCACAGGATCTGAAAACCGGCTTCCTTGTTGGTGCTACACCAAGAAGCCAGCAGATCGCATTGTTTGTTGGCGCCATCGTCTCATCAGTGGCCATCGGTGCCACGATCAAGATCCTGGATCAGCCAACAGCGGAAATGGCTGCGCAGGGAATTCAACATGCGATCGGTACCGATAAATACCCCGCTCCCCAGGGTACACTGATGGCGACATTGATAAAAGGCATTCTCTCATTCAACCTCGACTGGCAATTTGTATTGGTAGGCGTATTCATGGCCATAGTTGTAGAACTCTGTGGTATCCGTTCCCTGAGTTTTGCCATCGGAATTTATCTTCCACTCTCTACTACCTTACCCATTTTCATAGGGGGTGCCATCCGGGGCATTGTTGAGTGGAGAAACAAGAGAAAAAATATTCAGGTCTCTCCCGAAGAAGAAGACCTTGGCCGGGGTAATCTTTTTGCAACCGGGCTCGTTGCAGGAGGGGCGTTGGCGGGAGTACTGGTCGCCATTCTATCTTCTATCCCGGCAATAAGTTCGAGCCTCGGAAATGTAAATGCGGAACACGGCCTTACAACCGCCCTATCTGGTGATGGTTACAAATGGCTGGGTGTTGCATTCTTCGCACTCATGGGCTATACGCTTTATCGCATCGCGATAGGCAGGAAGAAATAAACTGGATCGTATCAAATAATTGATAAGCAAAGACCCCGGTATACCGGGGTCTTCATTTGGAGGGTATGGATCAAAAATGAACCACATTTGCAAAGATCATATGAAGTTCAACAGTTCAAATTCATTTCCCAGTATCGTTTTCGAATCAGCCTGCAGCCATTTATCGAGTACCGTCGCATATACATTTTTGAAATCCACCTTGTGCTTCAGGTCCCCATCCTGCAGATCAGTAAGATCAGGCATGGCGTTGATCATCCCTTTTTGTTTTAACCCGCCACTGACCAGGAACATATTATTGGCAGCGCCATGATCTGTGCCACCACTTGCATTTTGCGAAACACGACGTCCGAATTCTGAAAATGTAAAAAGCAATACATCTTCGAAACGGTTATTTTCCTTCAGGTCTTTTACAAATGCTTTTACTGATTCATTCATATCTGAAAAAAGTCGCTGTTGCTGCGCACCCTGGTTGATATGTGTATCGAAACTTCCCAGGGATACATAATAAACTTTGGTATTGATATCAGAGAATATCAGTGATGCAATCGTGCGAAAACTTCTGCCCAGTTCCGTTTTGGGATATTCTGCCGAAGAAGGACGAAGCCTGCTTTGTTTAAAAATATAATCTGCCGAACTCAGCGTTTGCGACATTGTTTTATATAAATAGTCCACAGTTTCTTCGCTGGTTTTTCCACCATGTTGTTTTGCTACGTCACGAAAAAACTTTTCGTTGGCGGTTCCAAACAAACGCCTGGGATCTTTCAACGCCATACCATTTACCTGGTTTCCCTTCAGGGCCGGGCTAAGCACATCATCGATTTCGATAGCCTGTGTTGGTTTGTCGCAGCCACGACACTGCGCGTCGAGATACCGGCCGACCCAGCCTGTATGAAGGTACTCGTGACTATGACTGGCTGTTTGCCAGATATCCATGCTTCGGAAATGGGATCGATCCGGGTTGGGGTAACCTACGCTGTTGATAATACCGAGACTACCCTCGTCATAGAATCCTTTAAACGCTTCCAATACCGGGTGTAGTCCCGCTTCATCGGTTAGACGCAATGCTTTTGATCCGGCAATACCAAGACCCGGCCTCGACTTATGATAAATATCGTTACCGATTGGGACCACAGTGTTCAGGCCATCATTGCCACCACTAAGTTGCAATATCACGACTACCTTGTTACCTGGCGGTACGAGTGGCTGACCTTCAAAAGCCTTCAAAAACTTCGGGAGCATCAGCGTGGCTGTTGCCAGCGAACCCACCTGGATAAATTGCCTGCGTTTAATTAACATACTTACTCTTTGTCAAATAAATTAAATCATTTCATCTATCAACAAACCTGGTATTCGGGAGTGCTCATTAACTGCAAGGTCACAGACCTAATGAAATTCTCGCGACTGGTTTCATCCGCGTATGTTTTCAACAATAAGGGATCGACTGCCGTATTTGTTTGTAATAAAATACCGGCAATGCGATTTGCCAGGTCCTCGCGTTTTGTCTTAGCAAAAAATGATGTGTAATCTTCCCATGCTATATCCGCGTAAATCGGTTTCCCGACCTTGCCCATCAATTTACTAGTCTTCCTGGTCACCGCGGATTTGCTGCTTATCGTATCCGTTTCCGTCGATGGCCTTCCCATCATTTGATCGTCATCCGCCTTTGGTTCAATGTTCATTTCATCGGTGTCATTGATCAGACCTGGAATACGCAGGCGCAACATCAATGTGCTGCTATCGATCCAGCTCTTACCTCCGGCCCATCCCGCAACATTGGGAGGATAGAAAAGCAACTGGCCCAGCAAACGCTGCAGGACAAGGAAAGCTTCTTCATTCTCCACCGTCATTGGCAACATACGTCGAATACCTACCATTAACTCCACCGGGGATTTGATCCTGTTCCCAACGTTCTTCTCGTCATAAAACCAGTCGCTGGTAAAAATATCTTCCATCAATCCGGATATCTCGTATCCGTTTTTGTAAAACCGGTCAGAGAGCCATTCTACTTTTTCTTTATCCGGTGTATCGTTGACAAAATATCGGTATATCTTATTTGTGATGAACCTGGCGGTTTGAGGTTGCGACAGCAAAATATCAAGTACTTCTTCTCCATCCAGGTCGCCGGTTTGCCCCAATACCGTTTTAGTGCCCGTATCGTGTTGAAACTTCCGGAATACAAACTCTCCCCTGGCATTGGCTCCCCAGCCTGTGAAGGCCCTGGCAGCTTCCTGGACATCCTGTTCGGTATAATTTCCTCTACCGAGTGTAAACAATTCCATCACTTCCCGCGCGAAGTTCTCATTTGGATGGCCTTTGCGATTTTGCTGGTTGTTTAGAAAATTGAGCATAGCTGCCGACCGTGATACTTCTTTCAACAGGTCGCCAAAATTTCCCAGGGCATTTCTGCGGATCACATCCAACAAACCCTGCTGGTAAAAGATGTTTAGATTTCGACAGGCAAAATGCCCATGCCAGAATAATGACATCTTTTCCCGCAACTGGGCGCTGCTGTTCACCATTACATTAAGCCAATAAAGATTGAGGTTGCGTACACCTTCCCGGTTCAATTGCTGTCGCTTTCTCTTTTCTTCGGGAGTAAGCGTTTTTTGTTGTAGCCGGGCCACCTGATCGATGCCCATCACCAGTCCCTGCAGGTAATTGTCGGCAACATTGATATAAGAGGGCTTTTTGGCGGATGCTTTGACCAGGGCCTTATAAATTTCAGCAGGAGTATGCCTGGATAGATCACCCATTTGCTCCACGGCAGGGCCAAAGCCAGCGCGCCATAACAAATGCTGGTTCTTCAATTGGTCAGATAAGGGCATGCAAAAGGGGTTTGCACTTCGACCAGCATCGCCGCAAAAGGTTTAATCAATTATGCTACATATATTCATTCCCGGCTTGTGTGCCTGGTAAAATATACCCCTGCAACAGCAATTCCTGTTGCCAGTCTGAAATTTTATGAAATTAAAGGGCCTCCAAAATAGGCATGCAACACCACCGGCAGTTTGATCCCGTCAGGGGTCTGGTTATTTTCCAGCAGGCAGGCCATGATCCTGGGCAGGGCGAGTGAACTTCCATTTAGCGAGTGCGCCAGCTGTGTCTTGCCATTAGCATCTTTAAAGCGGATCTTCATCCGGTTGGTTTGATACGCTTCAAAATTGGAAACGGAACTCACTTCCAGCCATCTTTCCTGCGCCGCGCTGTACACTTCGAAGTCATAAGTGAGCGCAGAAGTGAAGCTCATATCGCCGCCACAAAGATTCAGAATACGATAAGGAAGTTCAAGCGTCTGTAATAACTTTTCGATATGTGCGACCATCTCCTCATGGGCGGCATAACTGTTGTGCGGTTGTGTTAGTTGTACGATCTCAACCTTGTCGAACTGATGAACCCTATTGAGTCCGCGCACATCCTTACCGAAACTTCCCGCCTCCCGACGGAAACAGGGAGAATAGGCGGTCATCTTTATCGGCAGGTCGGTTTCCGCTAGTATTTCGTCGCGGTAAATATTAGTCACCGGTACTTCAGAAGTGGGTATCAGGTAAAAATTATCATCCTGCATATGATACATCTGGCCTTCCTTGTCGGGCAACTGACCAGTGCCGTAAGCAGAGGCTTCATTGACCATAAAAGGGGGAAGGTATTCGGTATACCCTGCGGCAGTATTATAATCAAGAAAATATTGTATCAGCGCCCTTTGCAATCGCGCACCTTTACCCTTGTATAGCGGGAAACCACTGCCGGTAATTTTAGCACCGGTTTCAAAATCCACGATATCATATTTCCTGATCAGGTCCCAGTGTGGCGTAGCGTCTTGCGCTAAAACAGGTTTTTCTCCCGCCTCTTTCAGCACTACATTATCGGCAGGCGTGTTGCCAGCAGGCACTCTCCCGGAAGGGAGGTTGGGCAGCCTGATCAGCAGGTCCTGTAGCTGTTTTTCAGTTTCACTCAATTGATCCGATACAGGCTGCAGTGTACTCTTGAGAGTTGCCACTTCTGTCTTCCTTTTTTCCGCTTCGTCTTTCTGGCCCTTAGCCATCAGCTGACCGATTTCCTTCGATGCAGTATTCACTTTTGCCTGCGTGGTGTCGAATTCGAGTTGCAGTTTCTTGCGTTGATCATCCAATGAAATAATATCGTCTACGAGGCTGATCTCTTTAAAATTTTTTACACTCAACCTCGCTTTTACCGCGTTAGGGTCCTGGCGCAATACCTGTAACTGCAACATCTTTAAAAAAGTTTGCGCAAAGGTAAAGGTTAAAGATGATTGAGAAAATGTCCCCGGTGGGAGAACGGCTTTCCTCCGAAAAGACCCGTAGGGGTGACGTTTTGTTGGGTTGGTTCGTATAAAATATTTATCCGGAAATGTTTTGAACGTTACATTGGTTCAAAACGTCGTGCCTACGGCACTCAATTTACCTGGGGAACATGCGGGCTACCAAAGCGCCGCCCCGATGGGGCTGTGATCCCAAATGTTTCAAATCGGTATTTCAGTTGAGAATTTTAGAATGTGATGTTAATTGTAGGCGATTAAATAATTCAAATCAAAGGCAACAGAATCACTATAAAACCGGGAATACCCAAGTGCCGTAGGCACGACGTTATGGTAGAAATGATGTAATAGAAGACATGAACCCCGTAGGGGTGACGTTTTGGTGAATTTGCTATTAAACATTTATTCGAAATTGGTTTGATGGCAACATTGGTTCAAAACATCGTGCCTACGGCACTCAATTTACCATGGGGAGCATTTGTGCTACCAAAGCGCCGCCCGATGCTGTGATCCCAAATGTTTCAAATCGGTAATTCAGTTGAGAATTTTAGAATGTGATGTTAATTGCCTCAGAGCTTCGAACCCCAGAAAATGATCTATTATCTTTGTATCATGTTTACAAAAGATGATCTTCAAACGCGGTGGTGGACACTGGAGGCAAAGCTGGTGGAGCGATTTGATAAAAAACCGGACCTGGAAACGATATTATTCCTGATCGGCATGCAGGAAACGGGTATCATCAGACAAAAAGTGACCAAGGAGCAAAAGCAGGACCTGATGCACGTGGCGGTCTGCACCGTATTGATGCCGAGCGGTTACTATGAACTGGAAAGAAAAGATGAGGAAGGCTGGCCTCATTTCAGGCAGCTAAAGCCCATGCCCGATATGAATCCTATCGAACAGGAAAACTTTTTAAAGGATCATGTTTTATTGTACTTTGAAGAAAATAGCTTCTAATCAGTCTTTCAACCTGGTTATCTTTCCTAAATAAATATGCCAATGAAAAGAATATTTTTCTTCCTGGCTGGCCTGTTGATGCTTCAGGCTGGTCTTGCCCAAAAAGAAGTCGTTGTAAAAAAGAAAGACCGTAAAAGAGATGTGCTGATACAAACCAGTATGGGTGAAATGGTAGTAAGGCTTTCTGATTCCACCCCACTACACCGAGACAATTTCCTAAAGCTGGTGAAACAAAAATATTATGATGGGATCCTCTTTCACCGTGTGATCAATAATTTTATGATCCAGGCCGGTGACCCCAACAGCAAAAACGCTCCAGCAGGGCAAGCCCTCGGCGACGGCGGGCCCGGGTACACTGTCCCAGCCGAATTCAGGCCTGCCCTTTTTCATAAAAAAGGAGTGATCGCTGCAGCTCGTCAGGGCGACCAGGTAAACCCGTTAAAAGCCAGCAGTGGCAGCCAGTTTTATATTACACAGGGAAGAAAATATTCTGATGCCGGCCTCGATTCGGTTGAAACATACCGGCTCAACAGGAAGATACCCGCTGAACAAAGAGAAGTTTATAAAACTTTAGGCGGCACACCGCATCTCGACCAGGGTTATACAGTATTTGGAGAAGTGGTGAGTGGACTTGAGGTGATCGACAAGATCGCCGCGATGCCTACCAGCAAAGCTGCTGATCGTGACCGTCCACTGGAAGATGTGGTGATAAGTAAGATGAGTTTGGTGAAGAGGAAGAAGAGGCGCTAGGTTCTGGATGCTGGATACTGGATACTGGATGCTGGATGCTGGATGCTGGCGATAAAAAACCCCGGGATAAACCCGGGGTTTTTTTGGAGTATGGTGAGACTAATTCCAAATTACTAATCCCTGATGGCTGCAGAGACTACTGCCCCATTCCCTGCTGGCCACCGCTTGTGTTGGCTCTTTTGTTTTCGTCTTCAATACCGGTTTTTCTTTGTCTCGCAGCTTTCACGGTATTGCTACCAAAACGGTAGCTGAAGTTGAGTTTTACCTGTTGCATTTCACCGTTCCCGCTAAACACGCTGTTGGTACCTGCGAAATTGGTAGAACCACCCCATTTCATTGTTTTGAAAATATCGCTCCAAACGGCGCGGAAAGTACCCTTGCCTTTCAAAACTGTTTTCATAAAACCAATGTCTACATAACCCATGGCCCTGGACTTTACAACACCCTGCCATACTGAAGGAGAAATGTACAAACCGCTCAGTTCACCTTTCCATCCCTTACCAAAATCATAGCTGTTTTGCATAAAGAATGTCATTGAAAATACTTCCTGGTTTACTTTCCTGTCACCCTCACCAAAATTGGCTTTGTAGTGTGAGTACGCTCCGTTGGTAGTAGCAAAGAAGCTATACTTCTTGTACTGGAACGGGTAGCTGATGTTGATGCTGACCACATCCTGTGTTGCCAGGTTTTTCTTCATCAAAAATCCTTTTGTTTTATCAATCGTATCGGGCAATTGAGCAAATACATCCTGTACATGACTATAGTTTAGTACAGTAGTCAGTTTGTATTTATAAATATGGGTAAGACCTACGCTATTGGTGTATTGCGGTTTCAATTCCGTATTACCCTTCATATAAGTATACTCGTTCAGTTTAAACTCAAACGGATTGAGATCCTGGTATGCCGGGCGATCGATCCTGCGGCTGTAGGAAAATGTAAACTGGCTCATTGGGTTCTTATTGAATGAAACCGAAGCGCTGGGGAAGAAATCGGTATAATCCCGGTCGAAGGTAGAGTCGATATCCTTAGTTGTGCCGTTGCTCTTTTCAAAACCGGAAGAAACGCCTTTTGCATGTGTATTCTCCGCCCGTACACCGAGTTGTACCATCACGCCTTTGAACTGCTTGTTGTAGTTCAGGTAAAGTGCGTTGATATTTTCCTTGTACTCAAAAAGGTTGTTGATATCGGTAACCTGTGAATTAGAAACATCATGTCGCATGAAGTTATTATCGGTATTTACAATCCCGATCTTACCACCAATACCCAGCTTCCCACCTTTGAAATTCTGTTCGTAGTCGGCTTTTACCGAGTACAGATCAATATTTGTAGGGGCAACGATATCAGAAATGGTATGACTGATCTCTGTGACGCCATCACCTTCGTAATAACGGTTGGGTTGGTATTGAACAGAACGTATTTTAAAGAAACCATAATCGGCGTCAATATTCAGGTCTCTTCCATTCGCTTCGGTATGTTTGAAATTGAGGTTCGCGTTCACATTATCACGCTTCATGTCGTTGTCATTGGTAGCCCTTAGGATCCGCACCAGCTGGTTGGTTGGCTGATAATCGAAATACATCGGACCCGAGGTATTGAAATTGTTATCAGCAATATTGCCGTTAATAACCAGGCCGAGTATATTTTTCTTATCCATGAAATAATCAACACCTGCTTTGAAGCCGTGAGAATTATTCTTGAAGGTCATGCGGTTGTTTTGGGTAAACAGGGTGTCAAACTGCTCCTTCCGCATATTCATTTTCATGAGGTACTTACCATTATTATAGTTGTAGTTGCCAAATACGTTTATTTTCCCATTGCGATGATTGAGGTTTACACCGCCATTGTATTTGGGATAGTGTCCCTGTACATAGCCCAGGTTGACAGAACCGTTTGTACCGAATGCTTTATTTTTCTTCAGCCTGATATTAATAATACCTGCATTACCCGCCGCTTCATATTTGGCTGATGGGTTTGAAATGATCTCTATCGACTCGATTTGTGCCGACTGCATACTTTTCAGGTAATTGGCCAGGTCGGTGCCACCCAGCGGGCTGGGCTTGCCATCAATATAAACCTGCACTCCATTTTTACCAGCCAGGCTGATATTATCATCCTTGTCGACAGTTACACCTGGTGATTTGCGCAGCAGCTCGAGGGCATCATTACCTACCGAGTTCATGGTGCCTTCCACGTTTACGATCATTTTGTCGGCCTTTACTTCGATCATCGGCTTTTGCGAGCTGACCGTCACACCCTGAAGTGCGCCTTCTTTTTTTACCATGCTCAATTCCCCAGCGGATACTTCGCCGGCACCTGAGACTTCAATTGCTTTGGAAATTACAGGAAGATAGGCAACGTGTGAAACGCTGAGCAGGTATGTCCCGGGTTCTGTTTCGAATTTAAATTTGCCCTCATTGTCAGTAACAGATAATTTTATTACGGAGGAGTCTTTTGCGTTCAATAATGAAACAGTTGTTTTGTCTACCGCTTTACCCTGTTCGTCTTTTACAATCCCTGTAATGGTTGGAAAGGTTTGTGCTGCCACGGCCGAACTGAATAAAATGGCCATAGCCAGCATTGTAGTTAGTTTTCTCATATAATGTTCCCACTTTTAGATAAGGTGCACAAAGATACCAGCGTGTCATAGAAGTGTAAAGTGATTGCCGACAAGTGGTGCAAAAACTGGCATGAACGGCTATAATATTCCGGCGAAATGCGAAAAATAATTATGCCGCCGGGCATTTTCTAAATGCTTTTACCCATATTTGCGCTTTAAATCATTCATTATGAATTATCCCGATAATCTCCGCTACACTAAGGACCATGAATGGGTCCTGCTGGAAGGCAACAAGGCAACTATTGGTATAACCGATTTCGCGCAGCGCGAACTAGGTGATATCGTGTATGTTGAAGTTGAGACTGTTGGACAGGCACTAGGCGCAGCCGCGGTATTTGGAACTGTTGAAGCTGTTAAAACGGTATCTGATCTGTTTTTGCCGATAAGCGGGACCATCAACGAGTTGAATCCTGCCCTGGCCAATGCACCCGAACTGGTAAATAATGACCCCTATGGTGAAGGATGGATGATCAAAATGACAGTCGATAATCCTGCTGATGTGGAAGGTTTGCTGGATGCGAAGGGATATGAGGCAATGGTGGGGGGCTGAGCTGGATGCTAGATGCTGGATGCTGGATGCTAGATGCTGGATACTGGATGGGGTGAAGTCTGTTTATAAAGACAATTGGTAAACATTGAAAAATCAGAATCGCTTTTACCTGCCTGCGATAGGGTGGATCATTCTTTCAACTGTATTGTTAACTCTTCCACAATCATCTTTTCCAAGTAAAAGTATCTTTTCACAAATTCCATGGTTTGATAAGTGGGTGCATATTGGCATGTTTGGGATCATGGCCCTGTCATGTTGCTGGGCATTTTATAAAATCAAACCGTTTCCCGGCTCTTTAATTTCTCAATTTGCCTGGATAGGGGTCGCCTGTCTGCTATATGGACTGCTGATGGAATTTGTTCAAAAATTCTGGGTACCCAACCGATCTTTCGATCCCGGTGATGTAGTGGCAGACGGCGTTGGCGCAGTGGCTGGTGTTTGGTTTAGCTGGAGGAGGTATATAAAAAAATAGACCCCTGTAGAAACAGGGGTCGCAACCAAAACTAACTGCTTATGAGAAAATCGTCTGCTATTTATATTGCAATAACTTGTATTCAGTATCTATAACGCAAATTTACTGCCATTGATCTGTGCTCGCTGTTAATGAAATTTTAAAAGGCCTGGCGGGTATTTTTACGATTCAACACGGCTATTTCAACCTTAATATGTAGAAATAATTCCCTGCACATCCCAGACATTCAACTGTCAATTGCATTATTTATAAGAGCTAACCGGAAATCTTCTTACCACTGTTAAACACTTCACATCCGGTATAATAATCTATAGAAAAACTATGCCAGAATCCTGTCAATGCTGAAAGTTTGCAAGTCATTGACAATTCCCGGCGCTAATTAAAAAACCCTTTAACCAGGTCTACCAGTCCCCCGCTTCCCCTGGTCTGCTGCGCTTTATTCTCCACGGCGCCTTTAGTTACCTGGCTAATAATATCCTGCAGGTCGAACCCACCCAAATTGCCACCTCCACCGTTGCCAGCGCCGCCAGTCAACTGGTCCAGCAAGCCCTGAAAGTTAAATCCAGCCTGTGAACTTTCTGAAGTGGCTACATTTCCACCGGTCAGCGAACCGATCAGGTCATTAAGGTCGAATGCATCATTTTCGGGGTCATGATTGGTGGTGCGCGTTACCAGCCCGTTCAGTACGTTTGGAATAAGGTTGTTGGAAATGCTACTGGCCTGCGCCGGGCTCATATTGAACTTACCCACCAGTTTGCTGATCAGGTGACCCACCATCATAGCGACAATGGGGTTTTTCAATAGGCCACCTATTCCGCTCGATTGTGTGTTGGACTGCACCCCTTTTCCACCAGTAAACATGGAAATAATGTCGCCAAGGCCGCCACCAGCCAGCATATTCTGCATACCTCCTGTAATGGTAGTGGTCGCTTCTGCCAGGATGGCGTTATTGTCTTCGTTGGAAATTTCGGGGTTGTCAATGACCGCCTCGCGGCCGTATTGCTTTACAAGCTGAGAGATTTGTTCAAGCATCGTTCGATTTTCCTATTAAGATACTTGATTTTACATCTAAAAAATCCGAAAGGCGAATAAATATTTTTAGACCTGGCTGGACATTTTTTCGGTATTCTCGGCAAACTGCAATGCATCGATAAATTCCTGGATATCTCCATTTAATACTTCATCAAGGTTGTAGACTGTTAGGCCGATGCGATGATCGGTGACCCTGCCCTGGGGAAAATTATAAGTCCTGATCTTGGCGCTTCTGTCACCGGTACTCACCAGGCTTTTCCGATGCCTTGAAATCTCCTCTTCCTGCTTCCTAACCTGTTCTTCGTAAAGTTTAGTACGCAACATCTGCATCGCTTTCTCACGATTGCCCAACTGTGAACGTTCCGTTTGGCAAACTACCACTGTTCCGGTCGGTATGTGAGTGAGCAAAACTTTTGTTTCAACCTTGTTCACGTTCTGACCTCCTGCGCCACCACTTCTCGCGGTTTCCATCTTTACATCAGCCGGGTTTAATTCAAAATCCACTTCTTCGGCCTCAGGCATGACTGCCACCGTTGCAGCAGATGTATGAACACGCCCGCTGGTTTCAGTATCGGGTACGCGCTGCACGCGATGCACACCGCTTTCAAATTTTAAGGTGCCGTACACATCGTCACCGGTTACCTCGAGCTGAACCTCTTTGTAACCACCCACCGTACCCTCACTTTCACTGAGGATGGCAGTCTTGAAGCCTTTCCTTTCACAATAGCGGATATACATGCGTAGCAGGTCGCCGGCAAAAAGGCTGGCCTCATCACCACCCGTACCTGCACGTATCTCAAGGATGGCGTTTTTCTCATCCTGGGGATCCTTAGGTATCAGCAACTGTCGGATCTGACTTTCCATTTTCTCCTTTTGCTCTTCAAGAGCCGGTGCTTCCAGTTTGGCAAGATCTCTTAGTTCTTCGTCGCTGCCATTCAATGCTTCTTTATAAAATTCGATGTCATCGAGTATTTTCCTGTAGTCATTATAGGCGTTTACGATCTTTTCCAGGCTACGGTATTCTTTGCTCGTCTCAGCAAATTTTTTGTTGTTACCGACAATCTCGGGGTTGGTAAGCGCGATGCCCAATTGGTCAAAACGGCCTTTGATAGCTTCAAGTTTATCTAACATATATGAATAGTAAGGATGAAATACGACATTTGAAGCGCTGAAGGGCCAGCTTCAAAAAATCGGGTCGGCAAAGTTAAAGAAATACAGTATGGCATTTTACAAGTTCAGCGCGGATCAGCTTTTCGACGGGTACACGCTGCACCAGGACCGGCCGGTTTTGGTGGTTACCGACGACGGCATCGTGATGGATATCGTTAAAACTGAAGACGCGGGCGACGACGTACAATATTTTGAAGGTATTCTTTCCCCGGGATTTATTAACTGCCATTGCCACCTGGAACTGAGCCATATGCGGGGTGTAATACCCCGACAAACCGGCCTGATCCAATTTGTTACGCAGGTGATGAAAGAAAGGCATGTATCGCAGGAACAGATCCTTTCTGCGATCAGCGATGCGGAGGATGAGATGTGGGAAACCGGCATCGTGGCAGTTGGTGATATATGTAATAATAAACTAACCCTTGACCAGAAGAAAAAGGGACGTATCTGGTATCATAATTTCATCGAAACCAGCGGTTTTTTGCCCGAATCAGCTGAATTCCGCTTTAAAATGGCACTGGATGTTTATAATGCCTTTGCACCTTACTATAATACCCCAATCGCATCAAATTCCATCGTACCCCATGCCCCCTACTCGGTATCCGAAGCACTTTGGCGCCGGATCATGGCATTTCCTGGCAACCAGCTAATGACCTTCCATAACCAGGAAACTCCCGATGAAAATGAGCTGTTCCGGGATAAATCCGGTGGTTTCCCTGGTTTTTTTGAAGGGATGAAAGCCGATATATCATTTTTTAATCCACCTGGGAAATCAAGTCTTCAGGCCTGCCTGCCATATTTTTTGCCCAATCAGCAGCTGATACTCGTGCATAATGTATTTACCGATCGCAACGACCTCGATTATTGTGACGAGGCGCAATACATGGACCAGTTAAGCTGGTGCTTATGCCCTAATGCTAACCTTTATATTAGTGATAAGCTGCCTAATATAGAACTACTTACAGATTACGATTGTGAAATAGTGCTCGGTACCGACAGCCTGGCGTCCAACCGGCAATTGAGCATTGTGTCGGAAATGAAAACGGTGCTTGAACATTTCCCATTTGTGAAAAAAGAAAAAATTTTGAGATGGGCCACACTTAACGGTGCCAAAGCCTTGCAAATGGATCACTTATTAGGTAGTTTTGAGAAAGGGAAAAAGCCGGGTATAGTTTGGTGTGATATGACATTTACAGAATCGAAACGGCTTTTATAATCCAGGTACAATAAGCACCATCCGTCGCCCGTTAAGCTCCACTTCGAATGAAAACGTTTTTGGTTATACTGATCCTTTCTGCTGTTGTCTTTTGCCTATCATTTACATTCAGGCATAAAAAAGAATATACAAGCCTTTACAATACCACGCTTGAAGATTTCAAACGGGATCAAGGCCAGCTATACGACTTCATCAAAAACGCGGACCTGGGCAACGGGGCTGATCGTGAAAAAATCAAAAAACGGATACACGATAGCCGTCTTAAATTGAAATCTCTTGATTTCTGGCTGCGCTATCTCGAACCAATTGCCTACCGCCGGATCAATGGACCCTTACCTGTAGAGTGGGAAACAGAAGTGTTTGAAAAATTTGAACCCCCTTACTACAGAGGTGGTGGTGGACTTATGCTGGCTGAACTTTCACTGGAAGAAGACCCTTTCAATAAATCTGCTCTTCTTACCTTAATGGATAGCTCACTGACAGGCATCAAAACCTTTGAAGCTGATTCCATAACGACCCAGCTGAATTCCTTTGATCATTTTTTCCTTGCCAACCGGCTTTATATTCTCAACCTTGCGGCGTTGTACACGACAGGCTTTGAATGTCCTGATACAAGTAATATTATCCGCGAATTGCGGAGTATGATGAAAGATATCAGGAAAGTTTATTCAAATTTTAATGTGGAATTTCCAGCAACACCTCTAACTGCGGACTACCTCACCCTTTACAATAATGCCGTTGAATTTGTGGAAGGGCAGTCGTTACAGTTTTCGTTATTCGATCATTTCACATTCATCAGGGATTTTGTCAACCCGCTTTTCGGGATGAACCAGCAATTCATCAATACATACAATGTTCAAAGCATCAATTTCAATGATTACTCGCTGGAAAATTCGGTTAACTCGATTTTTGACAAGCGATTGTACAACTCACAAAATACAAAGGGAATTTTTTCATTTGTGGAAGATGAAAAAGTGCTGGCGGAGATAAAGCGTATTGGTAAACTGCTTTTTTATGATCCCATTCTCTCGGGTAATAATAAAAGAAGTTGCGCTTCCTGTCATAAGCCTACGGAATTCTTTACCGATACCACGCAGGCCACTTCACCGCATTTTGATCACCGGCAAAAACTGGCACGAAACACTCCTACCCTGGTCAATTCGATCTTCAATCACCTGATCATGCAGGATGGAAAACATATTTCGCTGCAGGGCCAGGCCAGGGATGTGATCACCAACCCGGAGGAGATGAATGGAGAAGAAAAAGACCTGGTGAAAAAAGTAATGAGTTGCAAAGAGTATAAAGACGCTTTTAAAAAATTTCTGAAATATACCCCCGAAGAAAAAGAAGTATCATTGAGTCATATCGGCGCGGCGCTAACTTTTTATTATGCGGATTTCAGTAATTATTATGCACCCTTTGATGATGCCATGCACCATAAAACCAGCCTGACACCGGAAGTGAAGCACGGCTTTAATCTTTTTATGAGTAAGGCACAATGCGGTACCTGTCATTTTGTACCTCAGTTCAATGGAATTAAACCACCTTATATAAGCTCTGAGTTTGAAGTACTGGGTGTTCCTGCCGATACTGGTTTTACAAAATTGAGCTCCGACCACGGACGCTACAGCGTACATCCTGCATCAGAAATGATGAATGCGTTCAGAACCGGAACGGTACGCAATGCGCCTTTTACAAAACCATACATGCACAATGGTGTTTTCAATACGCTTGAAGAAGTCATTGACTTTTACGACAAGGGTGGTGGTGTAGGAAATAAACTTTCAGTGCCCAATCAAACGCTTGCAGGTGATTCACTCAAGCTGACCGTTGAGGAAAAAGCAAACCTGATTGCATTCATACACTCTTTGAATGAAAACGTTATTTTTGAAGCACCCCCGTCTGGTTTGCCGTCATCATCAAACAAATCGTTGAATGGTCGCAAAGTGGGTGGTGAATATTAGAGGCGTAGTGATTTATTTAAAAAAATTGAAGGAATGAAATTGATCGTTACGATTCTTACACTAGTGATACTGAGTACCATATTTCACCAATGTGTTACACAGAAAAAAGCAACTGCATATGATATTCCTGATCATGTAACTGCCGCTAATCGGCAGGCCTTTATTGAAAAATGCGAAAAGGGAAAAGTACTTTATAAAATTCATTGCAGTGGTTGCCACGGTATTTATTCTAAGGGTAAAGACGGTGTTCCCAATTTCACCAAAATACAGATCGACAGTTACCACGCCGCAGCGCTGATCGGAATCGATCCAAAAAATCATGCGGTGGCAAAAAAAATGAGCTCTGAACAGGTCGACCAGGTCATCACTTTTCTACGCCTGCGAAAAATCGACTAATCGATCCTTTTCTGGATTCTTTGATCCCCGAAATTTTTTGTTGCGGAAAATTATCAACCGAGTATCTCCCTTAGTACAGGTAGGGTACGCATGCTGCCAAAATCCTGGATATGCTGGTGATAGTAGTTTTCATAAGCATGCAGGAGATTTCGCCGGAACTCATGATTTAATTTGATCTCTTCCAGTTCCAGCGGTTGTTGCACCTTCAACAGATGCGAAGTAACAGCAGCCTGCTTTTCTTCGAGGAAATGAGGGTGCCGCGGGCGTTCCTTTACAAACTCGCCTTCTACCAGGTCGAGGTAGGGAAATTGTTCAGAATAATTATCATGGATCCGCAATCCAAAAAATACAGGAAGATGCACAGCAAAAAAAAGAGGGAGGTTAGCAGTGATGGCATCATTGGCAGTATCCAGATGTAGAAAAGCGTCTTCTGCAAAATGGAACAACTCCGCATTGGGCTCGGGTTGTTTCAGGCATTTGGTCAGCAACTCCACCATAAATACAGCCACCGCGTTCTTTCTTACATCCGATAATATCTGTTGGTAAATGAAGGCCCACCTGAATTCTTTTATTCGTTGCAGTTGCTTCAGTTCGTTGTGATATACCACCATATCGAGTATGGCCGGAGGCTGGAACATGCCTGCCTTTCCAGGAGATTTTCTTGAAGACATGCGAACGCCGTTGACCAGGTAGGATTGTATGCCAAACATCTCGGTAAATATCAGCGTGATCACGCTTGTTTCACCGTACCTGACCGTACGCAGTACGATACCTTTTGTATGAAATACTTTGTCCGCCACTGTTACTTATACTTGTTGAAAATCCGTTACCGCTGACTGATACTCTTGCAAGATCGTCTTCGCTGTAACCAAAAATATCGCAAACGTATGATAACGGTGGCTTTACAAATGGATATCTGACAATGTTTGCTGGTTTAGCGAATTGAGCAGAATTTTTTTCTTTCATTTATATATGAAGATTATCAATGACATCCACCTGTTTTTGTGTTTCTTTGCATCGCTTTTAAAGAATGGCCTGTATCCTTAAAAAAACCACCAGGCTGGCAAAATATTCAACTATTTGGAGAAAAACCGGGCAATTTATCCTGACCTATCGCTGGCTTCTGCTGACTCTTATTCTTGCTGCTACCGGGTTTATGTGCTATCATGCCTCCAAACTGGAATTGAGCTATGAGTTTAGCCGCGCTATTCCCGCCAATCACCCGGCCAACAAAACCTACCAGGAGTTTAAACAGAAGTATGGCCAGGATGGTAACCTGCTGGTGATCGGATTGCAGACCTCCGGTCTTTTCAAGGAAAAATTATTTAACGAGTACGCGGAACTTCAGCGAGGACTCAAGAAACTGGATGGTGTCATCGATGTGATTTCAGTGCCTTCGGCGGTAAACCTGGTAAAACAACCCGAGACCGAAAAGCTGAATGCCGTCAATATATTTCCCGATCGCAAGTTGACGCAGCCCGAGATCGATAGCAGTGCTGCGATTTTTCTGAATCTCCCATTTTATCAAAATCTGCTTTACAATCCCGCCACGAATGCCTGGATGATGGGTGTCAGCATTGACAAGTCGGTCATCAATTCAAAAAAAAGAAATTCGGTTGTAGCATCTATCCGCAAGTTGACGGAAGAGTTTAGTCAAACATCCAACGAGCAGGTATATCTAAGCGGACTACCCCTAATAAGAACCGAAATGGCGACGAGGATCGCTGACGAAATGAAATGGTTCTTATTTGCCAGCATCGCCTTGTCGGCACTTATACTGCTTTTATTCTTCCGTTCATTCAGCGCTATGTTATTGTCATTGGGTGTGGTGTTAATGGGCGTTGTATGGAGTATGGGGACCATGCATTTACTGGGTTATAAAATCACCCTTTTAACAGCGCTAATTCCACCATTAATCGTTGTGATCGGGATACCCAACTGTATTTATTTTTTGAATAAATACCACACTTCTTATAACCAGACGGGTAACCGGGAACTTGCCCTGGTGACCATGGTTGGCAAAATGGGTATCGTCACTTTGTTTTGCAACCTGGCCGCTGCGATTGGATTTGCGGTCTTCGCACTTACCAAAAGTGAAATACTGCAGGAGTTTGGCGTCGTAGCCGGGATCAATATTATGGTATTATTTTTCATCTCACTTGTCCTGATACCGGTGGTGCTTAGTATTTTACCATCTCCCAAAACAAGGCATACACGTTACCTGCAAAATCCCCGGCTCAACAGGTGGCTCGACCGGCTGGAGCGGTGGTGTCTGAATCATCGCAGGCTGATCTACACAGTAACAGGGATCGTCCTTATTTTTTCGATCATAGGTATCACGCGACTGAAAAGTGTAGGATTTATTGTTGATGACCTCCCCCATACCGACCGGATCTATACGGATCTGAAATTTTTCGAAAAAAATTTCAAAGGCGTGATGCCACTTGAAATTATTGTCGACACTAAAAAGAAATATGGTGTTACACGAAACTTAAAAAACCTGCAACTCATCGACTCATTATCGCAATTCCTGTCTTCGATACCTGAAATAGCGAGACCCCTGAGCATAACAGAAGGTTTGAAATTTGCCCGACAGGCATTTTTTGAAGGTGATAGCATGAACTATGACATGCCTTCAGAGTACGATCTGCCCGCACTGGCACAGTACCTTAATTTCCGGGGCGAACCCGGTGCTACAAAGAATTCATTCAGCAAACTAATCGCAAGTTTTATGGACAGTGCGAAGCAGGAAGCCCGGATCAGTGTATCGATGGCTGATGTCGGGAATGTAAAGCTGCCTCAGATCCTTGATACTATACAACAGCGGGTGGATCATCTTTTCCCCAATGATAAATATAATGTGCAGCTAACGGGTACCAGTATAACTTTTCTGGAGGGCAGCAGCTTTATCATTAATGGATTAAAAGAAAGTATATTCTGGGCCTTTCTTTTGATTGCCCTCTGTATGCTATACCTCTTTAAATCGGTGCGAATCCTTTTGTGTTCGTTGATCCCGAATGTGATCCCCCTGGTGATTACGGCCGGGGTGATGGGATGGGCTGGTGTACCCTTGAAACCATCGACGGTGCTGGTGTTCAGCGTTGCACTGGGCATTGCGATAGATATCACTATCCGCTTTCTTGTCAATTATAAGCAGGAACTGGAACCGCAACAATATAATATCAGGAACACCGTGATCGAAACCATTCACAGCACGGGTATCAGCATCATCTATACGTCGATGGTACTCATCGCAGGATTTATCATTTTCAGTTTTAGTGGGTTTGGCGGGACACAGGCACTTGGATGGTTAACATCCCTAACCCTGGTAACAGCAACATTCACCAACCTGGTACTGCTTCCTGCGTTATTGATCAATCTTGCAGGGAAACGCAAAAAATAATTAATTCAGTAATTCCGCCAGGCGGGTTTCAAGGCTAGGACCTCTCAAACCTTCGCCGATGATCTTGCCTTGCGGATCCACGAGTACATTGTATGGTATTCCATCAAAACCATACAGTCCCACAACAGGACTATTCCAAAATTGAAGATCACTGATATTGGTCCAGGCGAGTTTATCATCGCTGATCGCTTTGAGCCATTTGTCTTTCTGGCCTGGCCTGTCGAGCGACACGCCTAATACCGTAAAGTTTTTATCCTTGAATTTGTGATAGGCTTTTACCAGATTAGGGTTCTCCTGGCGACAAGGTCCGCACCAGCTGGCCCAGAAATCTACCAGTACATATTTGCCACGGAATGAACTCAACTTCACTTCCTTTCCAGATGGATCGGGCATCGAAAAATCAGGTGCTTCTTTGCCAACCCAACTCATCGCGCCTGGCGGATTCAACTGGTTATCGAGCGTAGCTTTTACGGCTGCAATGCCCTGGTGTGAAGGAAATTTCTCAGCTGTTTTATTAATAATATCCATTACCTGGTCATTGGAGAGCGGTACCAGTCCAAAGCCACCTCTATTGGCAGTTTCCTGGTAGTATCCGAGCTCGAAAATGGTCAGTGCGGGATCGTTGGCGTTGAGGATGGCATCCTCAGAGTATTTTTTCAGTTTATCGGCAAGTGGCTGTTGCTCTGCGATCAGTGGATAGATAACACTATCGGGTGCCCCCAGGCGATGAAGGCTGTCGATCTTTCTGGCCTGTGGGAATATTTCCTGTAGACTTTTATTAAAAGTGTACAGGAAATCTTTCATCTTCTGGCTGGCAGGTGAGCCTTCCACTTCATACTTTTCCGCAAATTCATTATTCTCAGGACTTAGCTGGATATTGAGTTTGATCTTGTCGGCGTCGTTGATGACAGATACAACGGGGAACCTGTTCTGATCAAGTCGCAGATTATAAATGACGGACTCTCCCCTTTCTCCCTTCAGTGAAAACTTTCCGTCTCCACCAATTTTGGATGAATCGGTAGTCAGGGGTTGGGCGCCACCCGCGGGGATCATCTCCAGGTATATCATTTTGGCGGTGTTGTTGGAGATCGTCCCGTTTATTGAAAAAGATTTATCCGATGATGTGCCACCACAAGCCATCAACACACTTGCTGCAAGAGATGCAAGGATCAGTTTGTTCATAATTTAAAAATTAATAAAGCGAACTCGAAAAAATTCTAAGATCGCGTCAATATTTATGATTTAAGTTTTTCAAGTAATAATTCATTCGTTGCCCTTGGGTCTGCTTTGCCCTTCGATCGCTTCATTACTTCACCTACAAACAGCGAGAGCAGACCTTTTTTACCTTTTTTATATTCCTTTACTTTCTCCGCATGTTTTTCCAGTACTTCATTGATGATCGGTTCCAGGCTACCGGCATCTGACTGTTGGACGAGGTTAAGTTCCCTTGCCGCCTCCATTGGATCTTTTCCCGGATCATTCAAAAGGTGTGTAAACAGTTTTCCAGAGGCTATCGTAAAGCTCACCGTACCATCGTCCACCAGTTGTACCAGGTGTGCAATTGTAGCGGGTGATAATGGAAACGATACGATATCTTTATTATTTTCATTCAACCACGACTTTACAGGTCCGATCATCCAGTTTGAAGCCGCCTTGTAATTTTTTGTATTCGCCACCACCTGTTCGTAAAAGTCTGCCATTTCTTTTTCTTCCGACAATACATATGCATCGTATTCCGGGAGTTGCCATACCGATGTATATTTTTTTACTCTTTCCTTTTGCAATGCGGGGATAGTTTTACGTATCGATTCGATAAAACTTTCCTCCAGGTGAAAGGGAGTAAGGTCGGGGTCAGGGAAATAACGGTAATCATCTGCATCCTCCTTATCGCGTATAGCAAAAGTGGTTCCGGTATTCGCATCAAAGCTCCGGGTCTGTTGTATGATGGTCGTACCGTCTTCGATTAATTTCATTAATCGTTTTGCTTCAAAATCAATGGCACGTTTTACATTTCTGATTGAGTTGAGGTTTTTTACCTCGACCCGGGTACCTAGTTTAGAATCGCCTTTTTTCCTGACAGAGATATTGGCGTCGCAGCGGAAACTCCCCTCTTCCATATTTCCGTCGCATACTTCCAGGTAACGCACCAGTTTACGCAACTCGGTAAGATAGTTCCAGGCCTCCTCGCTGCTTCTGATATCGGGTTCGCTTACGATTTCGAGGAGCGGCGTACCCGCCCTGTTATAATCGATACAGGTATTGTACTCATCAACATCGTGCAGACTTTTCCCGGCATCCTCTTCTATATGTATCCTGTTGAGTCGGATCTGTTTTTCCTGGCCATCAACACGTATGGTGATATACCCGTTTTTACAAATTGGTGTGGTATGTTGAGATATCTGGTAACCTTTGGGAAGATCGGGATAGAAGTAATTCTTGCGCGCGAAATAGTTTCGCTTTTCAATTTCACAATGACAGGCCAGTCCCAATTTGATCGCATATTCGATAGCTTTTCGGTTCATCTTTGGCAGGCTGCCTGGATGACCGAGTGTGATCGGGCTTACCTGGGTATTGGGCGGGGAACCATAGGCGATGCTGTCACCGCAAAACAGCTTGCTTTCGGTGAGCAATTGCGCATGCACTTCAAGTCCTACCACTACTTCATATGAATCAAAAGGTTCGGTCATCTGTAACTGCAAAAGTAAGCCGCAAACCTCGAAAGGGGCTTAGAGATTTCCTAAAAATATAAGAGGCCGGACCTTTGAGATCCAGCCTCTTAAATATATCGATAACCATTATCGCCTAGAGATCGGCAGTCTTCAGTTTACGGGGGATTTTCACTTCCACTGTTTCAGACTTTCCTTTTCTCAACAGTTTCACTTTTACAGAGGATTTTTCTTTGTTTTCACGCATCAGTTTTACAATATCATCTGCGCTACTCACTGTCTTACCGTCCACTTCCGTAATTACATCGTCTTCTTTGATACCAGCTTTAGCCGCATTTCCATCCTCATCCACATCGATCACATTTACGCCTTTTCCATCTTCAGTGTCCTGCACAGATACACCTAATTTAGGTCCGCTACCAGACCAGCTCCAGTTTTGTCCCGCACGTGGTATTGCACGGATACTGGGTGCAAGGCGTTCAAGGTTCATGTCAAAACTCTGTCCGGGTGAAAAACTATAAGCTGAAACGCCTTTCCATTTGTCCAGTTCAGCCGTTAATTTCTGTTCCTTTTTATCACGCAGTATAGTGATAGATACCTTATCACCTGGCTTATGCTCTTTTATTTCTTTAGAAAGATCGTTGGGTGTTTCAATCTTGCGATCATTAATGGTTTTAATGATATCGCCTTTTTTCAAACCCGCTTTCTCGGCCGCACTTCCCTCAGTTACTGATTCTACCTCAGCACCTTTATCAGCCTGGCTGGTTGTAACGCCGAGCATAGCCCTGTTTTCGCTAACGCTGAATAGATTGTCGTTGAAATTATACATCCTCAACTGGTCGTCAAGTGCTCTAAAGGAACCAGCCATACCATCGCCACCAAAAGCCCAAACGTCTTTTATCTTATGACGACGCACCGTTACATCACCATCTTTATCTTTTTCATTTACTTCCTTACCATTCACAATAACCTTGTCGCCTGTTACTTCGATCACCACCTTTTGGTCTTTACCACCCTTACGGGTAATGATGATCTGCTCAGCTTCTTTTTTCTCTTTTACTTCTTTGTCTTTTTCATCCTGCGCCTTCAGCGATACCGGAACCACAAATGCAGTGGCCAGGAATAGAAAAGAGAGTGTTTTAACAAGTTGTTTCATGCTGTTTTTGTTTTATAATTTAACTACGTTGAATTTCGTAGATCAAATATAAGGACAAATCCGAAAATACGAAGCATTTCGGAAATGTTAAATAGTAAATGGTTGATTTTGGGGATGAGCGGGGGGGTAGTAGTCGATAGTCTGGACCCGATAGCTATCGGGTCGGGAGTCTGGAGCCTGCGAGTTGCCCGATGCTGGATATTGGATACTCGATGCTGGATATTGGATGCTCGATGCTGGATGGCGCGATATCATTGGTAAAGAAAATGCTTAAATAGTAAATTTACTAAGGGTTTTTCGCTGTTGAAATAGGTGGAAATCTGCAAATAAATCAGCATTTTTGACATCGTCACCAACCGAACTGCTTTTCATTGTATGATGAAAATTCTCTCCATCACCTGTATTGTACTATGTGCAATCGTTATTGTATATGTTTTGGTAATATATATT
This sequence comes from Bacteroidota bacterium, assembly GCA_023424015.1. Lineage (GTDB taxonomy): Bacteria > Bacteroidota > Bacteroidia > Chitinophagales > Chitinophagaceae > Terrimonas_B. Next base: position 81,059 of record JAFAEM010000048.1, read on the forward strand.
GAGACTCGCAACTACAAATCTCCCGGAAAGCGTAACAAGACTCCTTACTGATCCAATAATTTCCTCACCGTTTCCAGCACCTGTTTCAATCCTCCGGCATCCTGTCCGCCGGCCGTCGCCAGGGTTTTCTGTCCCCCACCGCCGCCTTTGATCAGCAGGGCAACCTGCTCCTTAATGATTTTTCCCGCATCGAGGTTTCTGGCTGCAGCCACAGTTTCTGACATGCCGATGGCCACAAAGGGCTTTCCGCCAATATTGGCACCCAGTACCGCAACATAGTCGCGTAGATTATTTTTCAGATCAAAACAGATCTTCTTCAACGCGTCGGGGTTATCTACTTCAATAATATCACCAATAAAGTTGACACCATTGATGATCTCGTCCTTTTGCAGGAGTTCATTGCGAATGCCCACCAGCTGACGGGCTTCCATTCTTTCAATTTTCTTTTCCAGGGCTGCTTTATCTTCCAGAAGTTTCTCAAGCGCCTTTAAAGGATCTTTGGCCTTTAAGACTTCTGTCACCTGCCTGAACTGTCCTACTTTATCGGCAATAAATTGAATGGCTGACGGGCCGGTCAGGGCTTCCATCCTCCGCACACCCGCCGCCACAGCGGATTCCGAAACGATGGTAAACAGACCTATCATGCCGGTATGGCCCACATGGGTGCCGCCGCATAATTCGATGGAATATTCAGGGTCGATGATCACTACCCGGACGGTGTCAGCGTATTTTTCGCCAAACAAAGCCATCGCACCCATCTGCAGGGCTTGCTCTTTGGGCAACTCCTTTGTCACTACCTGTATATTGGCCCTGATCTTCTCATTGACCAGGACTTCAACGCGGCGCAGTTCCTCATCGGTCATTTTGGAGAAATGGGAAAAGTCGAAACGTAAAATATCGGGCGATACCAGCGATCCTTTTTGGGTAACGTGTTTGCCCAGCACTTCGCGCAGGGCCGCATGCAATAAATGCGTTGCTGTATGATTGTACATCGTGCGCAGGCGTATGTCCAGGTTCACCGAAGCCGTAACAGGCAAACTAATATCAGATGGTAACTTGTCCGTGAAATGTATGATCAGGTCATTCTCCTTCCTGGTATCCGTCACTGCGATTTTTTCATCACCAAATTGCAAATAACCTTTATCTCCTACCTGGCCGCCGCTTTCGGCATAAAAAGGTGTGGTCTCCAGGACCAGTTGATACTGCTCTTTTGATTTTGACTTCACCTTCCTGTATTTCACCACCTGGGTTTCCACAAGCAGATCATGGTAACCAACAAAATTGGTTCTTTCGGACTTATTCACATCGACCCAGTCTTCGGTATCAATGGCAGTTGCGGCGCGTGAGCGGTCTTTCTGCTTCTTCATCTCAGCCTCAAAACCTGCTTCATCGATAACAAGATTATTCTCGGTTGCTATCAATCGGGTAAGGTCAACCGGAAAACCATAAGTATCATAAAGCTCAAATACATCGCGGCCGCTGAGGGTGACAGTACTGGCTGCTTTGTTGTCGTCCACCAGGTCTTCGATGCGCTTCAATCCCTTGTCAAGTGTTCTTAGAAATGATTCTTCCTCTTCCCTCACTACCCTGTTTACAAATTCGGCCTGCTGGTACAGTTCCGGGAAGACATATTTGAACTGTAATGCGATCTCAGGTACCAGCTGGTGAAGCAGGGGTTGTTTATAATCCAGATAGGAGTAGTAGTACCTGACGGCGCGACGAAGAATTCTTCTGATCACATATCCTGCTCCTGTATTGGATGGCAGCTGTCCGTCGGCAATAGTGAAACTGATCGCCCGTATATGGTCAGCGATAACGCGAAACGCTATCGCCTGCTTATCTTCACCTATGCTGGTATCATATTTTTTTCCGGTTATTTTTTCTGTAGCAGCAATTGTTCCCGAGAAAACATCGGTGTCATAGTTGGAAGTCTTTCCCTGCAACACCCTCACCAGGCGTTCAAACCCCATCCCTGTATCGACATGTTTAGCGGGTAGCTGTTCCAGGCTTCCATCCTTTTTGCGATTAAACTGGATAAACACATTATTCCATATTTCAATCACCTGGGGATGATCAGCGTTGACCAGGGTGCGGCCATCAACTGAATTTCTTTCGTGTTCATCGCGGCAGTCGACATGGATCTCGGTGCAGGGACCGCAGGGTCCTGTATCACCCATCTCCCAGAAATTATCTTTTTTGTTACCCGGAAGTATCCTGTCTTCTGAAATAAACTTCTTCCATTCATCATAGGCTTCCTGATCTTTTGGCAAGCCTTCCCTGCTATCACCTTCAAAAATGGTAACGTATAATCTTTCCTTATCGATCTTATAAACTTCGGTCAGCAGTTCCCAGCTCCAGGCGATGGCTTCTTTTTTAAAGTAATCACCAAATGACCAGTTGCCCAGCATTTCAAACATCGTATGGTGATAGGTATCGACGCCAACTTCTTCCAGGTCGTTATGCTTACCACTGACGCGCAGGCATTTTTGGGTGTCCGCGACACGGGGATATGGCGATTTCTTATTGCCGAGAAAATAGTCCTTGAACTGGTTCATGCCCGCATTGGTGAACATGAGGGTAGGGTCGTTCTTGACCACGATAGGAGCCGAGGGTACTATTTCGTGGGCTTTTGATTTAAAAAAATCCAGGAATTCTTGTCGTATTTCGCTTGCGGTCATTTTTATCATTATTTTCATCTATGACAGGCTTTTTCCCGGACATGCTTCAAAGCCGTTGAATTGGGTTGATTTTTGCTGTCTAACGCCCTATATTTGTCAATATTGAAAATTTACAAATAAAGGTCTCTGCCATCCATCGCAGTGGCTGGTGGGCAAAGGTAAAAGTTTCGATGTTTATTTGTACGCTGCGAAAACCAGGTTAACGGCTGGTTTACTATGAAAAAAATTAAATATTACTACAATACCAATACGCTGCGCTATGAAAAGCTGGAAACACCCCTGCGTGTAAAACTCCTGCGCGTTTTTGGTTTTGTGGCTGCCGCCCTCGTTACTGCAGCATTGATCTCCTACTTTGCCTTCCAGTTTATCGGTTCACCCAACGAAAAATTACTAAGCCTGCAAAATGAGCGTCTTCGCGATCGTTACGCAGATCTTGCTGAAAAAGCAAAACAGCTGGACAAACAGATGTCCGAACTCGAAAAAAGAGACAATAGTGTGTACCGCGCCATATTTGAAGCCAATCCTATTCCGGACAGCGCGAGGGCCAAGGAGATCGAAGCCGAAAAAGAACTCGCAACCATTGAGGGAATGGCAAATAACCAGCTCCTCGGATCCATAACACAAACACTGTCGAGGCTGACAAGCCGGGTAAAAGTGCAGGCCAGATCCTACGAACAGATCGACAACCTGATCAAAAACAAGGAACTCCTTTTATCGCATACACCCGCCATACAACCTGTGAGTAATAAAGACCTGAACAGGATCGCGTCAGGATTTGGTTACCGTATAGATCCCGTTTATAAAACCGTGAAGATGCACGCAGGCCTCGATTTTGCCGCACCCCAGGGAACACCGATCTATGCCACCGCAAATGGTACTGTTACAACAGCAGGAAACAAGGGTAACGGCTACGGCAATCACGTGATCATTAATCATGGATATGGCTATCAAACACTATACGGCCACATGGTTAAAGTAAAATCGCGTCCGGGGCAGAAAGTAAGCCGTGGTGAGATCATAGGATGGGTGGGAAGTACGGGGAAATCAACCGGCCCGCATTGTCACTATGAAGTGCACAAGAATGGAAACAAGATCGACCCAGTATATTTTTTCTATAATGATCTCACCCCTGAACAGTTTGATCGCCTGTTAAAACAGGCAGCCGCTTCTAATCAGAGTTTTGATTAGCAGGTTTTTCAGAGAAATATATCAGTGTAATCTGTGGCCACCTTGCATGACATTCGTGCAATGCGTGGCAACCCAATCCGTGTAATCTGTGTAATCTGTGGCTCCATTCGTGCGATTCGTGCAATTCGTGGCAACAACCCATTCCGTGCAAATCCGTGTAATCCGTGGCTCCCCTTTCGTGTCATTCGTGCAATTCGTGGCAACCTCATCCGTGTAATTCGTGGCTAACTCTCGTATTTTTCCACAGTTGGTATAACCTTTGCGGTGCTGCATACAAGCTTTGTATCTTTGTGCATACGGTTATGGATAAGCCTTTCAGACAAATAACTTTCGACTTTGGACCCGTGGTATCGGAAAAAGAAGACTCCGTTACTGAACCCGTGTTGGAAGAAGAGGTTGAAGTGAAGGTTGAAACCGCTCCTGCACCGATACCTGTTGAGATTCATAAAAAACAGGGTTCTACCCGGGGTCGCCGGTCTCTGAAAGATATCGGGATCAACGCTGACCTGATTGAAATACCTGCAGACGAAATTCTGTTTCAAAAACAGTATTATTCGATCGGTGAAGTGGCTTCGATGTTCAAGGAAAATCAGTCGCTGATCCGTTACTGGGAAACAGAGTTTGATATCCTTCAGCCTCGTAAGAACCGCAAGGGCGACCGCTTCTTCCGCCCTGTTGACATAAAAAACCTGGTACTGATCTACGACCTGCTCAGGCGGCGCAAATTCACCATCGAAGGCGCAAAGGAATACCTGAAAATGAATAAAAAGGCCGAAGAAAAATTCGACATGATCCAGTCGCTGGAAAAGATCAAATCCTTTTTGCTGGAATTGAAAGCAGGTATTTAGGGATTATTTACATCCCCGGTAACCCGCCAGTGTTTGACAGCCTGATTTTTTCATATTTACTTTGCAACTATAATATCCGGCCGCTCATCTATGTGAGAGCCACTAATTACTACAAATTATAATAGATAGCATGAAGAAACCCTTGTTTTTAATCCTGTTTGCCCTTATCACCGTTGTAAGCTTTTCCCAGACACAATATGAGGTGATCCAGGAAAATGGCGGACAAAAGATACTCAAAGGAATCCTTTCAAAGGACCTGATCACTAAGGACCCCGATTTTAAATGGTATACCCAAAACCTCAAACCCTACCCCGCAGAAAAGGAAACTGCCATTAAATTCTCCAAACAAAAAGACAGTATCCAGCTGATCGTATTCCTGGGTACCTGGTGCGAAGACTCGCATGTAATCATTCCAAAACTATTCCCTTTCCTCGATGCAGCAGGTTTTCCCAATGAACGCCTGACGGTGGTAGGCGTTGACCGCAATAAAAAAACCATCAGTCACCTGAGTGATGCATTCAATGTAACAAACGTACCCACTGTTATCGTGATGAAGGAAGGAAAAGAGTTAGGACGTGTGGTGGAATATGGACGGACAGGGATGGTGGAAAACGAGATCACAGAAATTGCCACGAAGTAATCACCCGAATTGTTCGGATTGGTTTCATATGTTTAGTATCTAAAAGGTAAATAGCATCAGGAACTAACCGGTTGATTGATCCTGATATCAGTATTAGCGCCGGCGAGTTCCACCTGCAGCGATTCCAGCATTTTCAATACATCGAAATTCAATTTTTCCTTCACCTCATTATACTCGGAAGCTGTAATAGGCCCGGTAAAATAATCTATCGTTATGATATAAGCGTTGGAACTGATATCGCTTAACAACACGGTAGATGATTCAATTTCTTTCCGGCCAGTCAATGCCTTTACACCGGCGACCAGTCGATCCAGCTGCTCCGAAGTGGCGGTCAGGCTAATCTCCAGTTTCAATTCTCCTTTCCTTTGAGTGCGCAGGGAATGGTTGTCGATTATACTATCGACCATTTGTTTATTGGGTACCGTTATAAAAGTCTTTTGATCCGTCCTGATCTTGGTACTTCTCAACCCGATTTTCTCGATCGTGCCTGTAAAACTGTGCACTTTTACCACGTCACCAATACTGAAGGGTTTGTCGAAAAAAATTATAAAGGAGGCGATCAGGTTCTCCAGGCTTTCACGAAGCGCCAGCGCAATGGCAGCACCTACGATACTCAGGCCGGTCAGCAGGTTGGTGATCCTGTAACCAAAAGTAAACTTGAGTATCATCAGCACCCCGACAATAATGATCAGCACCTTAAAAAAATCCTTGAAAAAAACGACGAGCTGGTTATCGGTGGTGTCGGGGGTACGGTCTGCCTTGGTGTTCAGGATCAGGGCAACAAAATCTATTATTCTTAGTAAGAGCCGGATAAATGAAATAATCAGTACAAGCGAAGCTATGGTGTGTAAAAGTTCTTTTAAGGTGAGCCGGTAAATATCTACATCCAGTTGCGACGGGAAATTGAGTTTGTAGATGGAGACGATCGAGACGAATATAGCCAGGAATATCCCAAGTGGCCTGGAAACCAGGTTGGTGAAAGATCTTTTATCGACATCTTTCCAGACTGCCCTGATAAAATGAAAAAGGAAGCCAGCGATATAATGAGCAACGTATTTTTTAACCAGGACAACGAATAATATGATCCCAACTACAACCAGGTAATTTCTGATCGTATTGTCGAGCCAAACCTGGTCAAGGAACTGATCCATAGAAGAAAACGATTATGACTCGAAATTATCAAATCCAACCAGCATTCGTTTAGTGAAAGCTATAAATTTCAATACGGTCCTTTTTCAGGGCATAAAGCCGGGTGGCGCTAAAATTGAAAGAAGTGCTTTCGTGCAGGGCATCAGGCAGTACCCATTCATCCACCCGAAAAGTTGCGATATCATACCTGAACAGCTTATTGCCGGAGGAACCAAAAATATATTTTCCGGCTACCTTAAAATTCTGCCAGCCTGAGATCAGTATTTTATTTTTTAATGCACCATAATAATCGAAAACAAAAATTGCTTTGGCTGAATCGTACAGGTAAACCAATTGATCCTGGTCGAATATCTTCTGCGGGGATGGCGCTTCACCGAATAGTTGCCTGAAATCGGGTGTCTCTAACAAGAGCTTACCTTCCTCATCAATTTTCTTAAGCTTGTTATCCACTTCGTCATAGATCCAAACTTTGTTGTCGTATGACTGGCCAATTGCTCTTGCCTGGAAAATATTGGAACGTCTGAGATCGATCGTATTGCGGATCGTCATAAGCCGGTCCAGGGCAACCACCGTGGCGAAATCGCTGTAGTACAGCAGCACTTTCAACGGGTTCGAAACGTCGATCAGGGATGCCTGTCCAAATTTCTTTACATCGTTGAATATGGCAACCGAATCACCGTTGGGATTTAACTTCTTCACCTGGTTGCTGCTGCTAAGCAGGTAAATATTGTCGAGGTTATCAACCGTAAACGCAGCTATATCACCTGTGATAACTTTTTCCAGGCGGAATGTACTTTCATTTTGCGCGTACACCGACCCCAGTGCAAACATCAGGACCAAAACTGTATATAATCGTTTTCCCATTTTAATTCCGGATGATTTTTCCTTCCTTGCCTTTAAATGACTTCAATTCCAGCTCAGCCCCATCAAAGACAGCATAGGTATAATAACGTATCCAGTCGCCCAGGTTGATATACCGGCTATTACCAAGACGATAATCTATGGGCAGGTGTCTATGTCCAAACACAAAAAAATCGATATTTCTTTTTTGCAACTCTTCCTTGCAGTAAATGATCAGCCATTCTTTTTCTTCACCCAGGAAAACCTCCTCAGAAGCCCCGGTCTGGGCGCGGCTCCGGCGGCTCATATAGTTGGCAATACCCATCCCAACTACCGGCGGCAAAATGCCAAAAAGCCATTGACAAACAGGGTTTCGGAATATTTTCTTCAGGCGCTTGTAGCCATGGTCGCCCGGCCCGAGCCCATCGCCATGTCCAATGATAAATGTTTTACCCTCGCGCACAAATTCCTTTGGCGAGAAATAAACAGGTATGTTCAATTCCTTTTGAAAGTAATCCTTCATCCACATATCGTGGTTGCCGACAAAGAAATGAATGGGTATTCCCATATCGGTGAGCTCGGCAAGTTTACCAAGCAGCCTTACATAACCCTTTGGTACCACCTGCCGGTATTCGTACCAGAAATCGAACATATCGCCAACCAGGAATATCTCGGCAGCATCATTTTTAATCGAGTCGAGAAACCCGACGATAACCTTTTCTCTTTCCAGGCTGCTTGCATGGTCAGGAGCTCCAAGATGAAAGTCGGAGAGAAAATAGATCTTTTTATTCAGGGTCATTTTTTATTTAGATAATCCATTATATCTCCCGAACTGATAAACGGTTTGCCGCTGAGATCAGCATTGTACCAGTAAACCCATGCAGGAACAATCGCATCGTTAATATATACATCGGCAATTTCGCGACGGTATAAGCGCAGCTCGCCCGATTCCACTACTACCCCTTCATAATCGTCGAGCTGACCAATAGCCCAGGAAAATTCCCTCTCATTTTTTATGATGTATAATTCCCCAGTTATAAAGGCATCGTCCTGAGTAGGTGCGGCGGCGGGGTATTCGCCCAGATCATACAACCTGCCTTTTACCCTTGCATTGCCAAAAAAATTGAAATAGCGGCTGATATATTCGTAGGCAGGGTTATGAAATCCGCTGCGAAGTGTTCCATAGACGAATAAATAGTACGAGGCATGATTAGTCATAAGCTAAAAATACAACGGTTGGCAAAATAATCAGGACTCCACGAGGAATAAATACACTTCCCTTGGTCCATGTACACCCACAACCAGTGTTTTTTCAATATCAGCAGTTCTGCTGGGTCCTGTAGCAAAGGTGATCAGTGAGGGCAGTGCCGGATGATATTTATCCTTTACAAGCTGTAGCGCATCTTTGATATCATAAACCAACTGGTCATAATTAGCGATACAAATATGAACAGGCGCGTAAACGCTGGTGTTGCGGCCACTTTTCTGTGCTGAGCTCATGACGATCGAACCGGTTCGGGCCACCAGGCATTCGCATCCCGTGATCGAAACATCGCAATCGGCAAGTCCCTTCTTCACGATCCGGTCGGCAAACTGCGAACCTGCGGTTTTTATAAGTTCGTCTTCCAGGCAAAACACTTTTTGCCAATCCATTTTCTTGACCAGGCTGCTAAGTTGAAATGCAAGTTCCTGCTGGTTGATGCAAAAAATAAAACGTCCATGCAGCTTGGTAAACTGCTCAGCGAACTCAATCTCCTTTTCCTGCTGTTCCGGCTGGAATACAGAATCGTTTCCTTCGCTTTTAGGAAAAGGAAGAGGCGTTGAGTGACTCAACGCCTTTCTTATTCTCTTCAGTATATTTTCTTTGGCAGGTGAAACATTCATAAGTTCACAACTGTATTTGTCCTTTTGACCTATTAAACGACTTAGGGCAGGGCCTTCTTCGTCACGTCGCTATCGTAAGGCGGCACGCCCGCCGATATCTCACCCTGTTCTGCCGGGATCACTTCATCGTCGACCAATGGTTTTTTCTCTTCAAATGGTCGCTTACCTATCAGGCTTTCGACATCACTTTGAAATAAAACCTCTTTATCCAGGAGCGCTTCGGCCAGTATTCTCACCTGCTCACGTTTCTCCATCAACAGGTTTTTTGTTCTCTCATACGAAGTCTCGATCAGGCTTCTGACCTCTTCATCAATCAATTTGGATGTCTCTTCAGAGTAAGGTTTTGTAAAGGAAGTCTCTTGCTGAGGATCATAAAAGCTTACATTACCGACCTTATCGTTCATACCGTATACTGTAACCATTGCATAAGCCGTACGGGTGATCTGCTGCAGGTCGTTTTGAGCGCCGGTGGAGATTTTTCCAAAGAATATATCCTCACTGGCCCTTCCACCCAGTGTCATACAGATCTGGTCTTTGAGCTGATCAGTATTATATAGGTATTGTTCTTTCGGTGTGTATTGTGCATAACCCAGGGCCGCAGTACCCCTGGGTACTATGGTAACTTTCAAAAGCGGGTAAGCATGTTCAAGATACCATCCGCAGATCGCGTGACCGGCTTCATGGTAGGCGATGATCTTTTTTTCCTCGGGAGAAATGATCTTATTCTTCTTTTCAAGTCCACCAATCACCCTGTCAACCGCATCCTGGAAATCCTGCATGTCTACGGCCTCTTTACCTTTACGTGCGGCGATCAGGGCGGCTTCATTACACACGTTGGCAATATCAGCGCCGGCAAATCCCGGTGTCTGTTCTGCCAGTTTATGTACATCCAGTTTCTCGGAGATCTTAATCGGTTTCAGGTGTACTTTAAATATCGCCTCACGCCCTTTTACATCAGGTTTATCGATCGATATCTGCCTGTCGAAACGACCCGGTCGAAGCAGGGCGGTATCCAACACATCGGGACGATTGGTTGCCGCCAGTACGATGATACCCGCATCAGTTCCAAATCCGTCCATTTCCACCAGGAGCTGGTTGAGGGTGCTTTCACGCTCATCATTGCTCATCATCACATTCTTGCCCCTGGCCCGACCGATTGCGTCGATCTCATCAATGAAAATGATACAGGGCGCTTTTTCCCTCGCCTGTTTGAACAGGTCACGAACCCGGCTTGCGCCCACACCTACAAACATCTCCACGAAATCTGAACCGCTGAGGCTAAAAAAGGGTACCTGGGCTTCACCGGCCATCGCTTTTGCCAGCAAGGTCTTACCTGTGCCCGGAGGGCCTACCAGCAATGCACCTTTTGGAATTTTCCCACCGAGGGCTGTATATTTTTTAGGACTTTTCAGGAAGTCTACGATTTCCATCACTTCCACTTTTGCCTCGTCGAGACCGGCAACATCTGCGAATGTGATATTAACCTTGGTTCCTTTATCAAATAAAGTCGCTTTAGATTTTCCGATATTAAAGATGCCGCCTGGCCCGGCACCGCCGCCTGCACCTCCACCCATTTTGCGCATCAGCAGAATCCAAAGTCCAACAAAAAGCAGGATCGGAAGTAAAAATGACAGTGATTTGCTAAACCAGTCGCTTTCTGTTTCAACAGTACCAACGTCTTTTGTGATATTATTGTCGGCAAGAAATTTCCTCATATCATCCTTAAATGAGTCGCCCGAAACGATCTTGAAACTCATGTGAGGCCCTTCGGGATTGGCTTTTACCACACCCTTTTCGAGCTTGTCGGCATATTTTGTTAAGGACCCTTTTTTGATATAAATCTTTACCAGATTGCGATTGGAGACAACTACGTATTTATCTACATCCCCAGCCTTCAGCATTTCCTGGAAATAGGACTGATCTATCTGTGTTGTGTTGGATGAGAATGGTCCGAAAAGCTGGAAGCCGATCAATACGGCAAAAATGATAGCATAAATCCAATATATACTGAATTTGGGACCTTTGCGGGGTGGTTGACCGTCTTCCCCGGGTGGGCGGTTGCCAAATCGGGGATTCGGGTTCTTTTCGTTTTTATTATAGGATGGTTCCTGCGGCATAATTGTGTCTGTATTCCTGCTAATTAATAATTTTTATTAGAAAAAGTTCGATCTCTTTAACATTTAACATTACTCGTATTTCAATACCGATGCGTCACTCCACATTTCTTCAAGCTTGTAGAATTTCCTGGTTTCCGGCAACATCACATGTACGACCACATTCACATAATCAACCAGCACCCATTGTAAAGCTTTATAACCTTCATGGTGATAAGGATTTTCGTGGCAGATTTTCTTCACTTTTTCCTCCACATTGTCGGCGATGGCTTTGATCTGTGGCTGGTTACCGGCTTCACATATGATAAAAAAATCAGCGACGGCTTCGTTGATCTTACGCAGGTCGAGGCCAATCACATTCTCCCCCTTTTTTTCCTGGATAGCTGCAATAATGGTTTTGATGATCTTTGAACGTTGCGTTAACCGGGATGCACTTTTCACTTTACGCGTAGATAAAACAGCAAGTTGTTCCAATAATGAATTCTTTTTTTAGTTTATCATATCATGTGTAGGCCTGGATAAGGTTTGTAAATGCAGAATTTATTCTAAACAATTCATCCTTAGCCTTAAACATATTTACTTTGCCCAAAAATAGCAATTAATTGCCAGAACCCTCCTCAGACACACGCATTGGAGAGCCTTTTATTGAGCTCCTTTCCGTTGACAGTACCAACAATTATGCCCTGACGCAGGTACGTGCTGGTTTGGCACAACATGGTACCGCGTTTTTCGCGCGTGAGCAGCTTGCGGGGAAGGGTCAGCGTGGGAAATCATGGACCGCAGCTCCCGACTCCAGCCTGATATTGAGTGTGGTCGTGGATCCCCACCCCCTGGCTATTGGCCAACAGTTCCAGTTGAGTGCCTGTATCGCATTGGCGGGATTAGCACTTTTGCGTAAATATGCAGGCGGAGAAGTAGCCATTAAATGGCCTAATGACCTGTATTGGCGCGACAGAAAGGCAGGTGGTATTTTAATCGAGAATATTATCGGTGCAAAAACCGTCGAAACCAGATCTGCAAACGAGGATCCTTCATACGGCGAATGGCAGTGGGCAATCGTGGGTATCGGCATAAATCTGAACCAGGAATTTTTCCCCGAAGAACTTAAAAACCCGGTCTCGCTCAAGCAGATCACCTCTAAAAATCATGACCCCGCCGGTTTAGCCCAAAAGCTTTGCCAATTGATCGATTTATATTTTAACCAGCTGATCTCTAAGGGTTTTGACAGCTTGTACCAGGAATATCTGTCGAACCTTTACAAACGAGACCAGATCGTAAAGCTGAAAAAGGGGAGCCGGGTATTTGATGCGCTTATAAAATCTGTTTTACCCAATGGCCGCCTGGTTATTGAACATGGAATAGAAGAAACCCTGGACCTCGGCGAGATCGAATGGATCCTTCCCACAGAAAAATAATGTAACTTATAAAGGCAACTTTCTCCACCTGGTTATACGATTCATAACTAAACCAACCGGATTTGCTGTCGGAGCAGGAATTGGAAAAACATATCAGGGGATGCGCCCTGAACAATAGGGAGAGCCAGAAAACGCTATACAGCTCTTTCTATGGCTATGCCATGTCTATTTGCCACCGATATACCGCCCTCGAAGAAGATGCCAACGAAATCCTCAATGACGGTTTCCTGAAAGTATTTGTTGAAATCTACCGTTTTAAACCAGCATATACCGACACCATCAGCTCCTTTAAAGGATGGCTCCGAAAGATCATGATCTATACGGCTATTGATCATTTCCGGAAAAACCATAAACATAGCATGGCGAAGGAGCTGAATGAAACTTATATGCATCTCCCCGATCCCGAAGAAGATTCCATTTCGAAAATATCATACGATGAAATATTGAATGCAATTAAATTCCTTACACCCGGGTACCGTACAGTGTTGAACCTGTTTATCATTGAAGGCTTTAGTCATGAAGAGATCGCAAAGGAACTGGGCATCTCAGTAGGCACGTCCAAATCCAACTTGGCAAAAGCCAGGAAGCAATTGCAGAAAATATTGTTCAGACAAAATGAAATACTGAGAAAAAATGTGGTTTGATGAGTTAAATAAGAAAATGATGGAAGGCGAAAACCGCGACTACACTCATCCCGAAAAAGCATGGGATGAGATGGAAGCGCTGCTGGATAAACATCTGCCACAGGAGAAGAAAAGAAGAAGATTTATTTTCCTGCTATTCCCTATTTTATTAGGTCTCGGTATCGCCACCTACTTTGTTATTTCGAGGAAGGCGCAGCCAGGCAGTTTACCCACTACACTAAATACCAATACCAAAAGCTCTTCGCCATCGACGCATTCTACCAAAGATGCCAGCATTATCGCTACTCCCCCGGGTACATCAAAAAAAGTAGATAGAGTCGACCTGCCAGATCATTTAATAAAACAATACCAGTCTGAACTCAAATCTATAACTGAGTCTAGTCCGGTGGCACAAAATAAGAATGTAAAGAAACCAGTTAAACCCAGGTCTGATAATAGCTATTTATCAGTAACAATTCCCGCTGTGAGTAACGACCCTATCAATTCACAGGTTCCCGTTCATTCGCCTGAACAGAAACGAATTCCAACACCTGATCCGTCTTCCATTACCAATGATCTTACCCAAAAGATAAATAACGATAATTCAGATAATACAACAGAAAAAGTTGCTGAAAATGTAAGCGATCTGAACATCAACGAACAACCAGAACCCGTTGACTCTGCATTGATACCTGAGAAGATAACACCCTTAAAAAAATCGGGCAGTTCGTTTGGTGAAAGATTCAATATCAATTTTTCTGCAGGTCCTGATATCAGCGCCGTGAGTGTCGACAGGCCGGGTCGCATGCAATTGCAATACGGTTTTGGTCTGGCTTATGCTTTAGACAAAAACCTTGTAATCCGCACCGGCTTTTACGCTGGCGATAAAAAATACAATGCTGATTCTACCGGTTACAAAATGCCATACCCAATCAACAACCTCGAAAAAGTAGAAGCAGACTGCTTTGTCTATGAGATCCCGCTATCCCTGGTTTATCATTTCAACCGTGTAAAAAAACACAACTGGTTTTTGGCGGGTACCGTCTCCTCTTATATCATGAAAAGGGAGACCTATGGCTATTATTATAGCAATACATGGGGGCAGTCGCAGTATTACGATCGCACCTACAAAAATGAAAACACGCACCTATTTTCAGTCATTGGTGTATCTGGTGGTTACCAGTATCATCTCAGTAAAAAGCTGACCCTTCTTGCGGAGCCTTATATCAAACTCCCAATCCGTGGTATCGGGGTTGGTATGGTAAAATTGAATAATGCAGGGGTATTGTTTACAGTGGGATATAAACCTTTCTCCAGGAAATAAAATCCCCGATCCATTTTTTCCCATTTTTTACCGGTGTTTTTCCCATGGTTTTGATTCCAGGTAAGTTGATATTTGAATTTGATTGACCCGGACGATGCATGCCAGATTCGGTGAAGTCATAAAATTTCGATTAGCTTAACAACTTCCGACAGGGATTTGGTATGAAGCAGGGATTGGAAATACCGATCAGGCATGATATTGTCTGAAACCCTGCCCCTATGCAAAACGGAGGTGGTGGCGGGGGAGGGAGGGCCCCGCCAGGGATCTCGAAGGGAAACAAATTTCGTTCTCGAAGTAAATCTCCCGGTGTATCATCTTTGACCCAGAATAAGCTCCAACTCCATCGAATCGCACAAGCAACTAACACTCCCGGCTCCCCGATTCTATTATTGATTCTCCGATTGAAATGCTGCACAACGATCAACAGTATTTATTCCCGCCTTCAATGTCCAATACACAAAGGGTTCCTGTATTCACAAGAACCCTTTTTAAACCAACTGTTCATGCTGTGAAAGCTAGTTTCGATTCCTTTTTTTCCTGATCATATCAAAATCTCTCGAAACAGTAAAACCCCAGCGATACTGCCCCTTGCCCCATGATGTGACGGTACGGGGTATAAAACGATTCTCGAGGATCTCGGTTGCATTGGTAAAATTGAGATGGAAAACATGCCCCTCCGTTAAAAACTCAACCCCCACACCCAATGCATCATAAAACCTGATATCCTGCAGCTTAAACATATCAATACTGCTTTGACTGCGAAATGTATGGAAATAGTCTGCCAGCAGGCTAAACCTGCCCTTTACGGGTATACGCAAAGCACCGCCAAGAGCGAACAAGGTTTTCTCATCACCCGGCACCACATAATTCGTGTGTACAAGTGTCGGATTTAACTGAATACTGATGTTCCCGAATTTGCGACCAAACATTAATTGAACTGTCTGGCTCAACCGGTCAGAAAAATTATCAAATGAATTCTCCCTGTCAGGGTTTGCATTGGCAGTTACAGTAGATACGACTACGTTAGCAAACAATGCCGCGGAAATTGGATGACCTCCATTATTAGCTTGTTGTAAGAAGCGATACTTAATGCCCAGTTCATAAAGCTGGCGAACAAGATTCATGCCCTTTGCTCTTGCCGCGATGAGATTCACTTTATTGCTCAAACCATACTGGAATCCAATGCGAATATCTGTGGCGCCATCCAACCCGAAGAAATTCTTTATACCTCCCTGGTCACCTGCTATGTCACCGAAATTATGAGTGACCTTAAATTCCAGTATTCCCCGCGGAACAAGTTCAACCGTATTAGCGTTGATCAGTCGAGGTGAAGAAAAAATCCAGATATAGTCAGGCTGAGGCGGTGTAGTAGAATTGGAGTTGACAATCGTATCCTGCGACGAGACCCTCAGCGTGCTCAGTAAGAGTAACAGACCGGCAATTTTATGCATATACTCAATTTTCCGAATAAACGGGAAAATCTGATACCGGGTTGCCTCGTAAATGCCAATAGATTTATCCCATTGCTTCCAGGATCTCCTGTGCATGCGCCTTGTTCCTGGGCTTAAGGAATACCTTCTTTATAATTCCTTTTTCATCGATAGCGAACGTTGTGCGCAGCACACCCATGTATTCCCTCCCAAATAATTTCTTCTGGCCCCATACACCATATTTCTCCAATACACTATGCGAAGTATCTGCTACAAGTGGAAAAGGCAGATGATATTTTGAAGCAAATTTATTTTGAGTTCGTTCATCATCCGGACTAACACCGATCACTTCAAACCCATGTTTTTTCAGGAGATCATAATTGTCGCGCAGATTGCATGACTCGATTGTACAGGTGGGCGAGCCCGCTTCGGAGTAGAAATACAAAACAACTTTCTTTCCTTTAAAATCAGAAAGAGAGATCGTTTTACCGTCCTGGTCTATTCCACTAAACTCCGGCGCTCTGTCGCCTTCCTTTAAAATTACCATACCATTTGTTTGAATTATCTACGCTTTTTTGTTGGGCTTTTTCTCGTACTGGTTCGTTTGACCGGTTTTTTCTTCGGTGGAGTATAAGCTGCTCTTTTGAACCACCAGGTGCGGGTTGTTGTATTACCTGCCAGGTCTACAACTGTTACTTTCAACTCATGAACACCATAAGGACATCTTTCATCAAATTTATAGACATGCAATCTGCCCTTATCATTTGTAAAACGAAGCCATTCGCCATTGAGTTCAGCCCTGAAACTACGGATACCAAAATTATCGGTGGGTTGAAGAACAATGCTTGAAGCACCGCTTAGATTTAAGGTGTCGGCATTGCCGAGACCGCTGATTGCTGGAGGTTCCAGGTCAAGGAACGCCTGGAAATTCCCAAAATCACCAAAGTCTGCAACCAGGAAACCATTCTCATAACTTGCCTTGCGGATCGTTTTCCGGCCGCCAAATTCCCGCTGCAAAATCACTTTATCGTACCATTTACCAGGAAGTTCCTCATTTGGTTTCACCCTCACGGTAAAGTTACCATGCACTGGTATGGCAGGATCATTTAAGGAGTGCTGCGCCGATAAGGCCCCAGAACTGTTTTTTTGAATAGTATAATAGAGGACGGGAATAGTATCGTATAAACTGATCTCAGGTAAATAGACTTCAAACCCTGGTTTCTCAAGAATACTTACAATACCTGGTGTAAAATGCGGGTGTCCGGGATGACTAATATCGCCTGATGTTAGGTTGCTGAATTGTATAGAAAAATTTAATACTGTCGAATTTCCATATGCGTCCCTGATCTCCACCTTTGCATCATGTATCGTGGTATCATCCAGGTGAATGGTGCCCTCACCATACGGGAGGTACACGGGACCGCGGTCGCCAGGGAGGCGGGAAAGATGCTGCAAATATGCACCCCCGTTATGTTTGAATGAATAATCGATATGTGCGTTCATATAACCGGTTTCCGCATAACTGATGCTATCGATTTCAAATCCTGCTATTGGCTTGCCGTCAATAAAAAGTTTTGCAGAGAAAATGCCATCCTGGTTGTTGGAGCCACTGATCCGGTCATAAGCCTGTATGGCAAAACTGATCTTATTAAAACCTGTTTTTATAACGGGGCTGCCTGCGAGTGTATATGAATTTCCAGTCTTCTTTACATTGAAGAGTTGTGGTCTCTGCTCATATATACTCATCCCCCTGTTATACATCGCCAGTTTTACAATGGTAGGTGGCACATTGTCCTGTAGGGGCATGCCGAACAAAAGCGGGTTTAGGCATTTGTCAGTTTTCGTATCCCTGATCTCAAAATGCACATGGGGCCCCTGTGAACCGCCCGTGGTTCCGCTGAATGCAATAAAGCTACCCTTACTCACAGGAAACTGCTGCGGTGTAAACTCCAGCTCGATTGCCCAGGTCTCTTGTTTGTATTGCTGATCTTCGACATATTTCTCCAATGCAGGGAAAAAATCATTCAGGTGCGCATAGAGTGTGGTGAGTCCATTAGGATGATTGATATAGATCACTCGGCCAAAACCAAATGGTTCGATCCTGATCTTTGAAATATAACCCGCCGCAGCCGCATACACCCGCTGGTTGACGCGTTGCGCCGTCCTGATATCAAGACCCATATGCCAGTGATTGCTTCTAAGTTCACCGAGGTTCGCCACAATTTCCGGGCGCAGGTCGAGTGGCCACCTGAAATAGCCTTTTGGATAGGATTTGCTACCTGATTGAGCCTGTACAAAGAATGAATGAAATAAAACCGCTGCTAATACTATAAAAAAACGCTGCATGCTGCAAAAATAACCCCCGTAACCATTGATTATCGTGAATATTGTTAAAATTAAGCTGCGCCGACAGGCTGTCCCAAGATCTCATTCTACACTATCCGCCTCATCCGTACCAACGGTGGCAAAATTCGTGTCATTCATGCCATTCGCAGCTTGCATTATACCGCAGGCATCATTTCGGTGCAAACCCTGGCCTATAAATCATCTTCAATTATTAAAATAATAACATTTCATCTATCCAATTTCTGATACATTTGCCTATAAAATTTTATCCTCTTACCAATGTACCTGAAGACAAAGATTGGTTTTAAGCCGGCGAAAGTGGTCTTTTTCCTTTTACTAAACTGTCTGATCGCTGTCGCGCCACTTATCCATCTGTATTCAGGCGACAACCACGCAGGTACCGGTTATCTCAGCCAAAAACGTAGTTCATCGGAAAATAGTGAGACTCATCAGCTCAAAAATGCTGAAGAACAAATAATCTATTACTATAACACCAGGAAAAAGAAAACCGGCCATTTCGTAAATAAACGTATTGATGACAACCCCCAATCAGCGGTTGTATCCATCAATCAGCCGCTGATTGGTTCCATTTCTTCCCATTATCCCTCCCTGCCGGAATATTACAGGTTCCTCCACCTGTACCAGTTATTTTAGGTCGCCAGCTAAACGTGTCACAGACCGACAGTAGCTCCTTACCAATCGATAAGTAGCAGACAGGCGTTTGTCTGCCTGCCATTCCTGTAAAATTAATTTTAGAATTTATGAAATGTCCAAACTGTAACGAGACACTTTTAATGACTGAAAGAAACAGTATTGAAATTGATTACTGTCCTTCCTGTCGTGGCGTATGGCTCGACAAAGGCGAGCTGGACAAAATGCTGGAATATGCAGCAAAACAAACAACCAATACCCCTGGGTTTGATTCTTATGAGTCAAGACCCGGCCAGGCACCTTATAGAGAAAAACACCCACCATACCAGCATGACCATCGAAAGCCTTATAAAAAGAAATCTTTCCTCGGGGATTTGTTTGATTTTGACTAAACCATTGTCCTTTTGCCTGACGCTCTTTATAAGACTTAAATAATAACAGATAAAATTTATAACACCGCTCGCTAATTATATTTTATGCAGACTATCATTGATTTTTTTTCCAATCTCACCAACCCCGAATGGATTATGCTGCATGGCGGCCTATACATTGTTGTTTTGATTGTCTTTATTGAAACGGGTTTCCCATTTGGCTTTTTTCTTCCTGGCGACTCGCTTTTGTTTATTGCGGGTATGGTTATCGCCAATACGCTATCACCATTTGGTGAACCTTTTGTAAATCTGCTTTACTGGATATTACTCATCACAACGGCCGGCATCCTTGGCAATTTTGTCGGATACTGGCTGGGTAAGAAATCCGATGGACTTTTATTGCACCGGAAAGATACCTGGCTATTCAAGAAAAAGTATCTGCTGCAGGCAAAAGATTTCTATGACAAAAAAGGAGGCATGGCCATCATGTTGGCTCGATTCCTCCCTATCGTGCGCACATTTGCGCCCATTGTGGCCGGGCTGGTAAAAATGAACCCGGGTCGTTTCGCTTTCTTCAATGTTGTCGGCAGCTTTTTGTGGGCCGGGAGTATTGTTACAGCGGGTTTTCTCCTGGGCGAAAACAAATGGGTCCAGGAAAATCTCGAAAAGATCATTATTGGCATCGTCATCATTACTACAGCACCGGTGATCATAAAGCTGATTGCTGGCAGGAAGAGAAAGAAAGAGATCCCCCTGGTTCAATGATACCGGGTTTTAGCGATTGGTTAACGAATTTGCTGCAGCCGGCCGGAACTTTATCCGGCCGTTCATGTTATATTTTATAGTTATTAGATTTCTGGCACGAATTTGTTAGATAATCGGCAAAAGAGTTTACCCCTAAAAGTTGCAGCACATGAATCGGATTTTATACACTTTGATATTTAGCATGATCATGATTGCCGGATTGTTTATCGGCATAATCAAAGGACAGGAAGTACGCAACAAATGGGTGAGCAAGATGAAATTTAAACATGAAGAACGCAGGGATCAACCCCGTCCCAATCAACGTGAACAAGGCGGCATTCTGCTCGACGAAATTGAAGAACTCACCTATCATAGCTGAATCGCATTGTTAATTTGATTTTTCCCGCTAACAGTTGTAAGGTTTTCGTTTCGGTCTGGAAGGGACGTGCATGATTTTAACCCCGGCCAGATTGTTTCCCCGCCGGTATTCGCACGCCGGAACTCCCCGAAATGTTAACAATCCCTGCACCTAAATTTTTACCAACAGCTACTCCAAACCGACTGGATTCCCTTAGTTTTGCGTCCCGAAACGAATCGTGATTTAACCGCTTCAAAACCCCGCCTTCGGACGGGACTGGCTAGCTCCGGGTGAATCCGGGTCAATGCCTCCTGTATAAAGAAAATGCCAAAAGATACTTCAATTAACTCGGTCCTGATCATTGGTTCAGGGCCTATTATTATTGGACAAGCCTGTGAATTTGACTATTCGGGAACCCAGGCCGCCCGCAGTCTTCGCGAGGAAGGAATTAAAGTCTACCTCATCAACAGCAACCCCGCTACCATCATGACCGACCCGATGATGGCAGATAAGGTTTACCTGTTGCCGCTGACAGTGGAAAGTATCGAACAGATACTCGAGGAAAACCAGATTGACGCGGTGCTGCCGACCATGGGTGGGCAAACCGCGCTCAACCTTTGCAAAGAAGCCGAAGATCTTGGCCTTTGGGAAAAATATAAAGTAAGACTGATAGGTGTTGACATAAAAGCTATCGATAAAGCTGAGGACCGCGAAAAATTCCGTCAATGGATGATTGAACTCGGCGTGCCGGTGGCAACGGCTAAAACAGCCAATTCCTTCCTGGAAGGAAAAGAATTCGCGCAGGAGATCGGTTTCCCCCTTGTAATCCGCCCTTCCTTTACATTGGGTGGTACAGGTGGTGGTTTTGTGCATGACAAGACCGAACTCGACGAAGCCCTCAACCGTGGCCTGCAGGCCTCACCAATTCATGAAGTATTGGTAGAGAAAGCGGTATTGGGATGGAAAGAGTTTGAACTCGAGTTACTCCGAGACAGCGCTAATAATGTTTGTATCATCTGTACGGTTGAGAACTTTGACCCAATGGGTGTTCATACCGGCGACTCAATTACCGTAGCTCCGGCAATGACACTGAGTGATACTGCCATGCAATTGATGCGCAACACCGCTATCCGCATGATGCGTGACCTGGGTAATTTTGCGGGTGGATGTAATGTTCAGTTTGCCCTCAATCCCGATACGGAAGAAATCATCGCTATCGAAATAAATCCACGTGTTAGCCGTTCGTCTGCTCTCGCTTCCAAAGCAACCGGTTACCCGATCGCTAAGATAGCCGCGAAACTGGCTATTGGATACAACCTCGACGAACTGGAAAACCAGATTACAAAAACAACTTCAGCATATTTTGAACCGGCACTGGACTATGTGATCGTAAAAGTGCCACGCTGGAATTTTGATAAGTTCAAAGGCGCCAACGATACGCTGGGTCTCCAGATGAAAAGTGTGGGTGAAGTGATGGCCATCGGCAGGAGCTTTACTGAAGCTATCCAAAAAGCCTGTCAAAGTCTCGAGAACAATGCGGTGGGTCTTGGCTACTATGGTAAAAGCCTGATGCATGCTGAAGAGATACTCGAATATATTAAAACACCAAAATGGGATCGCCTCTTCCGTATCAAAGATGCTTTGATGGCTGGCATTTCGGTAGGTACAATATCAAAAGCTACAAACGGTATCGACCGCTGGTTTATCTATGAGATCCAGAAGATCGTGAATCTTGAAAAAGAGATCGCGAAGTATAAAATGGCTACCATACCGGCGGAACTTCTTCGCGAAGCCAAAACAATGGGCTTTAGCGATGAACAGCTTTGCCGTATCATGAATGATGGTACCGAAGATGAAGTTTATGAATTACGCAAGTCGGCCGGTATCACCAGGGTTTTCAAAATGGTAGACACCTGCTCCGCAGAATTTGAAGCCAAAACTCCTTATTTCTATTCGACTTTTGAGGTGCCCTCGCACCCTGAGTCCGACGGTGGATCGCTTGTATCAAATGAATCCAGGATCACCGATAAGAAAAAAATAGTTGTTCTGGGCAGCGGTCCCAACCGGATCGGTCAGGGTATCGAATTCGATTACTGTTGTGTGCACGGGCTGCTGGCCATCAAGGAAGCAGGCTACGAAGCCATCATGGTGAATTGCAATCCCGAAACAGTGAGCACCGATTTCGATATGGCTGATAAGCTCTATTTCGAGCCCGTGTACTGGGAACACCTGTGGGAGATTATTGAACACGAAAAACCCGAGGGTGTGATCGTGCAACTGGGTGGCCAGACGGCTTTGAAACTGGCCGAACGCCTGCATGAAAAAGGTATAAAGATCATTGGTACATCCTACGACAGCATGGATATCGCGGAAGACAGGGGACGGTTTTCTGATATGCTGAAAGAGCTGGAAATCCCTTACCCTGACTACGGTACGGCCTATGATGTGGATGAAGCGATATCTGTAGCTAATAAAGTAGGTTATCCCGTACTGGTACGACCGTCCTATGTATTAGGCGGACAAAGAATGAGGATCGTGATCAATGACGATGAAGTGGAGAAAGCGGTGGTAAGCCTGCTGAAGCATATACCCGGTAATAAAATACTGATCGACCATTTCCTCGATCGATGCCAGGAAGCCGAGATCGATGCCATCTTCGATGGAGAAAACTTTCATGTCATGGGCGTGATGGAACATATTGAACCGGCAGGTATACATAGTGGCGACAGCAACGCTGTATTACCCGCTTTCAATCTGACACCACTGGTAGTGACGACCATGGAGCATTACGCCGAAAAAATTGCCCGTAAACTTAATATTCGCGGTCTGATCAATATCCAGTTTGCAGTCAAAGATGGTAAGGTATTCGTAATCGAGGCCAACCCAAGGGCCTCACGTACCACACCTTTTATTGCAAAGGCTTACCAGATCCCCTACCTGAATATTGCCACCAAAATAATGATGGGCACGAACAAACTAAAAGATTTCAGGTTTGAGAAAAAACTTAACGGTTTTGCAATAAAAGAGCCGGTGTTCAGCTTTAATAAATTCCCGGGCGTTAATAAAGAACTGGGACCGGAGATGAAATCAACAGGTGAAGCGATACGATTTATCAAAGATCTTAGGGACCCTTATTTCCGACAACTGTATAAAGACAGGAGCATGTACCTTAGCAAATAGTTTTTGGAGCGAGATGCGTAAGGAAGCTCAAATTTCCAAGCGCTGACATTCTGTAAAATTATAAATGCCTGCATCCATGAAAAAAGAACTGCAATCGATCATCCAGCACCTTGAAACAACTTTGGATGGTGAGCCCTGGTTTGGCAGGTCGGTATACGAACTGCTCGGGGAAGTAGAAACTTCTTACGCGTATGAGAAACCTTCTGGTTCACATTCGCTGATCGAACTGCTATACCATATGCTAACCTGGGCCGAGTTCACACTGAAACGCATTGAACGAGACCAGGTGAATGACATGAAAGCTTTCGAAAAACTCGACTGGCGTGAGATAGACCCTATGGTTCATGACTGGGATGAAGCCCTGGCTGCATTTATTGCAACCCACCAGCAAATTGTCGCGATCCTAAAAACGAAAGATGATAGCTTCCTGGATGAAAAAGTAGACTTCCGCGATTACAATTTCCGCTTCCTTCTAAATGGGCTTATTCAGCATAATATTTACCATAGCGGGCAGGTGGCCTTTCTTAAGAAGCAGCTGGCAGGAAATTAAATCTCTACGATCCGGTTTTTTATCGAATACATGACCAGCCCGACGCGGCTGTGCACCTTAAGTTTATTAAATAGAGTTTGCCTGTAATCGTCGACCGTTCTTGGGCTCACATTCATTTTCTCTGCAATATCCTTGTACGAAAGTTCGGTACAAACCCAACGCAAAAACTCCCGCTCCTTTTCATTCAGCACAACTTCTTTATTTTCTACTGCTACATCATTGTGCAGGCCGCTGACAAGCTTACCAGAAACGTATTCTGACAGGTAAACATTTTTATTCATGAGCGCGTCAAGGGCTTCTTTGAGTTCGGCAGGCTCGGCATTTTTCAGTAAATACCCTTTAGCACCAAGCCGGAAGATCTTAATAATACTTCGCTCGTCACTCAGCATAGATAAGGTAAGCACTTTGATCTGGGGATATCTTTTGTGAAGCCATTGTGTTGTTTCAAAACCATCCATTTCAGGCATATTGATATCGAGCATTACAATATCAGGCAGCACATTCTTTGCGATCTTTTCGCAAAGTTCCCTGCCATTATTGGCTTCAAACAAAACACTGTATCCCTCAAATGTATTAATGAGGCGGGCCAGTGCGCTTCTCAGCAAACTGTGATCATCGGCTATCGCCACCTGTATACTCTTACTTGCTTTCGCCATAAAAATTAGCTCCTTTATAAAGGAAGTTCGATCATGATCGTAGTACCATTACCCGGCTCACTTTTCATCGTCAGATCGGCACCGATCAGCTTAGCACGGTTGTACATACTTTTTAAACCAACCCCACTGTACGAAGTGGTTGATTGTTTTTTCTCCGCCACATTAAATCCCACCCCATCATCTTTCATTTCCATGGTAAACAGGTTATCCAGGTATTCCAGCCTGACGGATATCCGCGTTGCCCTGGCGTGTTTTAGAATATTATTTAACGCTTCCTGGAAAATCCGGAACAGGAAAACGGAAACCTGCTCATTAAATGCCACTTCCTCTCCCTCTTTCCGAAACTGAGCCTGCAATATACCCGCATTTTTTAAAGCCACTAGCTCATACCTGATCGACTCGGCAAGACCTACCTGTGCTATCCTGTCGGTATGCAACCCTTTGGTCAGATTTGAAAGATCAATAATAGCTTTATTAAGTATGTCCCTCGAATTCTGCAAAGGTTCGAATGAAGGGTGCTCCTTGTTTATGGGTAATAATGACAGCGAGAGCTTTGTTACCGACAACATCTGCCCGATATTGTCATGCAATTCCTGTGCGATAGTCTTAAATGCGTTCTCCTGGATCTCCAGTTGAGATCGCAGCGCTTCCCGTTCATACATATCCTTCATTCTCTCTATTTCCTGCTCCTGTTTCTGCTGACGACGCTGGTAGAGAAAAAGAATCGTCACGATAAAACCCACAAGCAGCAAACCAAGAATAATGCCTATGATGATGACGAAGTATATTTCCTGGTTTTCAATCGGCATAAAAAAGCGATGGTAAATATTGAATACAAAAAAATGTTCAGGATAGTTATAATGGCCATGAAGTTCGTAATAATCAGGGTTGAGATGCCAATTAAAAAATTAGTGAACCCGTACAAGGGGAACCCGCAGCAATAGAAGAATAGCAACCCTGAACATATCCAAAATGCGGGTGTGTTGACCAGCTTCACAGCTTTGGGCAACCGGAATAATTCAAAAAAATAGTATACACAGGCTGCCACGATCAATAAACATCCTATGGCATAGGTAAACGTATGAAAAGCCTGCATTTTCTGAATAAAAATAATATTGACCACCGCACCAATGGAATAAAGTACCATTACCAGGCTTATCACGCGCTTCGCCACCCTGCTATAGATGATCTGGCTGATAACCCATAAATAAAAACAAAATTCAAAAACTGTAAAAAAGTTATAAAGCGCCAGGTTATTCTTTTGAATTGAATAAAAATAACTGCCGATAGACTCCGCAATTAGCGTAGCCAGCAAATAAGGGGGAAATGCTTTGAGATAAACAGGTGCCGGTTCACGCCTGAAATACACCAGGCAACTCGCCACGAAGCTGATGAAGATGAAATAAATATATAATGGGAAAATCGACATCTCAACTGGGGCTAAATGTATGACTATAAAAGAAAAAACCTCCCGGTACGGGAGGTATAATTTTGTTAATCAGAGCGGTGTGGTTATACGACGATCAAGCCTTCTTCGCCTTTGTCGACAATAGTAATACCAATACCATCATCATCTTTCACGATACAATATGGGGGACATAGCCTTCCCGCATTCCAGGCAAGTATACTGGACTCTTCTCCATTTTTGATATAAACATCTTTGTTTGCTGGTCCGTTCTCAGTTTGTCTTTGCTTTGTGGCTACCAGAGCTATCGTTTGACGCCCCGCATATAAAGGATCTTCTGTATAATCTTTGTCGTATGCACCAAAGTACATTTTTACGCCATCGGCTCCATGGTCTTTGCACATAGCCATAAACTCTTCGAGCTCTTCAATGCTGTACCAGACACTTAATGAATCTTCTTTGCCCAGGCGTTTTGAATTATGCACCCATCGTTCCTGTTTGTAATTCTTAACTACTGTGTCTACGTGCTTGGTGTCAACCTGCTTGCCCGCCTTTAATGATTTTTTTTGAATTGTAGTCATCGCCTTAATTTTTTTGATCGCAACTAATATTGGTTGCATCATAAAACTATTAAGGAACTGGTCGCGGACTTGATCTAAAACCTTGATTAGTTTAGTAATTACAAATTAAGCATATTCATAAAGTTAAGATTATCAAACTTTAGCGGTTAAAATAATAAAAAAATACCGTGAAAAAAGGGAAAAAATACCGTGAAAACACCGGCAAAATATTCCGCTAAAAAATGATTTTCAATAACGCAAAAAGATAGAATCTTCAAACAATTCCCACCCTGACGGGAAGACTGCCGATGTAGATGACAAAGAGATTTAATATTTGACCTGATGAGCCGGGAGATTTACATCTGGAAAAAAGCACCATTCGTTAGAATACTATTCCCGCTTATTAATGGTATCATGCTGCAATGGTATGCTCCGCTTTCCAGGGTCACCTGGTTCACCATACTGGCGATTGGCATACTGCTTATCATATCCTTCTCGTACTTCTCCATATTTCAAAAATTCCGCTATAAGATACTTGGCGGTATTGCCACCCTGATCTCGTTTACCGCTCTCGGCGCCTTACTGGTTTGGTTCCAGGATATTCGCAACTCGGACCATGCCCTGGCGAAAAAACAGCCGGAACACGCAACATTCATCGCTACACTTTCGGAAACACCTGTAGAAAAAACGAAATCCTTCAAAGCTAATGCGATGGTCTCCTGCTTTGTGGTGAACAACAATAGGTTTCCGACTACCGCAAAAATCATTATTTACTTCAGGAAGGATTCGCTCCTACCTCCAGCCAATGGCAGCAGGATTATCTTCAAAAAACCGCTGCAGTCTATTAAGAATTCCGGAAACCCGGGAGGCTTCGATTACGAGCGATATTCATTATTCCAGGGCATAACACACCAGGTATTCCTGGACTCTTCAGACTGGGTAATACTTCCCGGCACCAATAAAGAATGGCTGCCATCCTTTGTAGAAAAAATCAGAGTCTCGGTACTACGCATCTTAAGAACATACATAAAGGGTGAAAAGGAACTTGGCCTGGCAGAAGCATTGCTCATCGGATACAAAAATGACCTGGACAAAACCCTGGTACAGTCCTACAGCAACACCGGGGTGGTACATATTATCGCTATCTCGGGACTGCATCTCGGGTTAATATACTGGCTGCTGGTCATCCTGCTCCGGCCTCTTCAAAAAAAAAGACATGGACGATGGCTCCGCCCTGTTGCTATCATTACAGGGTTATGGCTTTTTAGCTTGCTTGCCGGTGCACAACCCTCCATACTTCGATCCGCAGTGATGTTTACCTGTATTGTTCTTGGCGAGTGCACGAAAAGAAAGACATCTGTCTTCAATACCCTGTCCCTTTCCGCCTTCGGACTTTTATGTTACAATCCTTTCTGGCTCTGGGACCTGGGATTCCAATTATCCTATTCCGCAGTACTTAGTATCATCATTTTTATGCGTCCGGTTTACGATATCTTCTATATCAAAAATAAACTGCTGGATATGTTATGGCAAATGTCTGCCGTAACCCTGGCAGCTCAAATTCTTACTACACCTGTCAGCATTTATCATTTCCACCAGTTTCCCATACTTTTTCTGTTTACGAACTTTATTGCAGTACCTCTATCAAGTGTTATTCTGTTAGCCGAAATACTTTTGTGTGCCGTTTCCTTTTTTCCCTGGTTGTCTCTCCAGCTTGGCGCATTGATCGGTTGGTTGATCCGCCATATGAATAATTATATTGAAAAAACAGAGGGCATTAGCTTTTCACTATGGCAGGGATTACAAATAAATCTTTTGCAGGTGATCATACTGTACCTGTTTATCGCGGGGTGCAGTTATTGGTTACTCGAAAAATCAAAAAAGGGCCTTACAACAACCATGCTGGCGCTTACGGCCTTCTTTGTACTCAGAGGATATTCTTTCTGGCGGGCATCTACCCAGCAAAAGCTCATCGTCTATAATGTCTCCAATTACAAGGCTATCGATCTCGTAGATGGCCGCAAACTGGTATTCAGGGGCGATCCCGAACTTCAAAAAGATGAATTTTTACACAATTTCCACCTGAAATCATCCAGAACACGCCACCGAATACAACCTGCTGAAAAAACCAATCGCATCCTCGAAAAAGACTGCTTTGTCCGGCTGGGAGGCAGGACAATCATGTTGTTAGATTCCACGATTTATTTTTCATCCCCGCAACCCATAACGATCGATGTTCTCGTGTTATCAAAAAATCCGGATCTGCGATTCTCTCAGCTCATCAATACCTTCGGAATCAGGCGGGTCGTTTTTGATGGCTCTGTGCCCGCCTGGAAATTAAGAAATTGGAAAAAGGACTGCGACTTACTACTTATCCCCTATCATGACGTGAGGGAAAAAGGAGCTTTTGTGATGAACCTGAATTAAGTTAGTTTTGCGGCTCCAAACGAGGCATGCCATCCCACACCATCGGGGTGGCATGCTTTATTCAACCCGATATTATGACAAAAAAAATTCAATCGGCACTTATATCTGTATTTTATAAGGACGGCCTCGAAAATATCGTTAAGCAACTTACCGACCTTGGTGTTGTCATTTATTCCACCGGCGGCACCCAGACTTTTATCGAAAACCTTGGCATCAGTGTCGTTCCGGTCGAAAACCTCACAAGCTATCCTTCCATCCTTGGAGGACGTGTAAAAACATTACATCCCTCTGTTTTTGGGGGTATACTCGGAAAACGCGACGAAGCTACCCATGTGCAGGAGATGAAGCAATTCAACATCCCCGAGATAGACCTGGTGATCGTGGATCTCTATCCTTTTGAGGAAACCGTCGCCAGCACATCGGATGAAAAAGCCATTATCGAAAAGATCGATATCGGTGGACCTTCGATGATACGTGGTGCTGCCAAGAACTTTAATGATGTGGTGGTGATCGCGGCAAAAAAAGACTACGGCACACTTGAAAAACTCCTGGAAGAACAAAAAGGAGAGACCAGTCTCGAACAAAGGAAAACCTTTGCAGCCAAAGCGTTTGAAGTGGTAGCACATTATGATGTAGCTATCGCAAAATATTTTAACCCAACTGAATCATTGTATTTCCTCGAGTCTATTCCTGATCCCCGCCCGATGAGATATGGCGAAAATCCACATCAGCCGGGTGTATTTTATGGTCGTTTGGACGAATTATTCGAGCAACTCAATGGCAAAGAACTTTCATATAACAACCTCGTGGACGTAGATGCCGCAGTACAGTTGATAAGTGAGTTTGGCACTAACGGTGCGGGATCAAACAAGGAAATAACATTCGCCATCATAAAACACACAAACGTGTGCGGTGTTGCCCAGCGACCATCTGTTAAACAAGGATGGGATGCCGCGCTTGCCGGCGACCCTGAAAGTGCTTTTGGCGGCGTACTGGTCACCAACGGTGCGGTAGACAAAGCGACAGCTGATGCCATCAACGAGATATTTTTTGAAGTCCTGATCGCCCCGGCATTTGATGAAGAAGCTTTGTCCGTTTTAAGATCAAAGAAGAACAGGATTCTTTTACAATTAAAATCTCTCCCATCTGGCAGTGAACAATATAAATCTGTTCTCAATGGCGTGTTGATCCAGGCTACTGATAGGGGCAATTTCAAAGACTGGGAAGAGGCCGGAGGAAGAACAACCACCCGGGATGAAAGATCGGATCTTGAATTTGCCAATATCGTGTGCAAACATTTAAAATCAAACGCGATCGCCCTGGTAAAAAATAAACAACTTGTCGGGAAGGGCTGCGGACAAACCAGTCGTATCGATTCATTAAGACAGGCAGTGGAAAAAGCAAAGCAATTTAATTTTGATCTGAATGGCGCCGTTATGGCGAGTGATGCGTTTTTCCCTTTTAATGATTGTGTACAATTAGGTCATCAGGCCGGTATCGAGGCGTTTATCCAGCCTGGAGGTTCTATTCGCGACAAAGATTCAATTGAATATTGCAAGCAACATAATCTGGCGATGGTAATTACCGGTATGAGGCATTTTAAGCATTGAGGGCTGGATACTGGATACTGGATACTGGATGCTGGATACTGGATACTGGATGCTGGATGTGAGATACTAGATGAAAGACAATGGCCTTTATCGACTTTAATAAGATCATTATTAAACCCGCGGGTAAATCTCTGCGCAACTTTGCTGTGTTCAACCCGCTCACGATCCATAAAAAAGGAGTGAGAGCCAAAGCAGTTTTTTGCCTGGCGCTGGTTTGCTTTTTCTGGGGCACCACCTGGATTGCGTCAAAAGAAGGCGTGCGATATATGCCACCCCTGCAGATGGCCGGCATCCGGCAGCTACTCGGCGGACTTTGTTACGTACTATTTTTTGTTGCGAAGGGTGAAAAATGGCCGGGACGCAGGGAATGGCAATCCATTATCATACTAAGTTTTCTAAACTTTATAATTGCAAACGGCCTCAGCACATGGGGACTCAAATACATTTCCGCTGGACTGGGTGCCATCATCGGCGCAATCTTTCCTTTATGGCTGGTGGTGATCGGGCTTTTTTCAGCGAAAACAAAAATGCCCAGGCTGGCGATAATGGGATTGCTGTTAGGGTTTGGCGGAGTGTGTATCATCTTCTATGAGCACCTGCAGGATTTTTTCATCGCCGACTTTCGGTTTGGTATTTTCCTTTCCCTGCTTGCTACCTGGGGCTGGGCATTTGGCACCATCTATACAAAAAAATACGCGGCCAAATTCAACCCATATTTCAGCATCGGCTTGCAAATGGTGATATCCGGTATTGCTTTGTCCATCACCTCTTATAATTCCGGGAATGCGGTGTCAGTGGTAAATATTCCCTGGCAATCCTGGGCGGCGATAGCATACCTGGTGATATTTGGTTCTGTAGTTTCCTTTATTGCTTACCTCTACGCATTGCAGAATCTCTCCACAGAACAGGCCTCGCTTTATGCCTATGTTAACCCGATTGTGGCGGTACTGCTCGGCTGGCTGATATTTTCTGAAAGCCTGACCATTTTTATCGCGGTGGGAGGATTGGTGACACTGGCAGGTGTATACCTGGTCAACAAAGCCTATAAAGTATCGGCAACGACAATACCCGAAACAGAAGGTTTGTAATAAGGGAGACCTATACTTTTTCAGCGGTTTCCCTGATAAACTCTTCGTACACCTGCTTCCATTCCCCGAACACTTTTTCGCTACCCAGGAAATGATTATGCCAGATCGTGATTAGCATTCCCCCTACTGATTTCACAACTTTACGATATTCCCTCATTTCCTCAAGCGCCTGTTGGGCTGTAAATTTTTGCTCATAGAAAGAATTGGCTTCCATATAACAAAACGGGAATAACATCAGATCCGTTTGCTTTTCCTCCTGCAGATCATACCAGTAAAAAGGAGTTGTTACGGAAGCGCGAAATCCATTGATACTACCATATCCCATCGAAAAATCATATCGAATACCCACGTCGAGAAGGCGCCGGTAAGTGTCAGGCAGGTCAACTCTGATATAATGTTGCCTTGACGATAAACAACCCGAACCTGTTATACGCGACAGTGTTTCGATCTCTTTTTTTAATAACTCATATTCATCACCACTTCGCCATGATGGGTGTAGTCCAATCGGGTACCTGATAAAGTGGTCCCTGATCAATTGCTGAAGTTCCGTCCGGTTGGGAGATATATTCCTGTCATACTTTCCCTTTTTGTCAGCAACAAGAAAAAAATAATACGGCTTCAGCTTGTAGTTTTCATGCAACTTGTTCAACCATCCATAACAATCATATGGATCCCTGCTCTTCTTTCTTAATACACGCATACGTTCGGCATTTTGCTTCCAATCCCCGCGAAACGCGGATTTCAAAAAACCGCCGAGGTTGCGCTGCCATCCTTTACTTTTATAAGACCATGCAATATCAATATCGTAAGTGGGAACAAACGTAAAAGCCTGGGTCGGTGTGCTGAAGGATGAAACCCTGTCACGAAAGGCGGATTTAAAATCGTTCCACCAGATATTTACCAGGGGGGTCCCCAGGAATTTTTCCCTGTATGAAATTGAATTCTCATGAGCATACCGGCCATACATATCTTTGCTATGTGGCAGATATTCTTCATAACGGGTGAGCAGGTAAAAACTGGCAGCAAATATATCGAAGGGCCAGTCACCTTCGGTGCTGAAAAAAAACTTGCGGCCATCCTTTTCCGAGCATTGAATTTGCTGTGGCGTAACAGTCGTTTCAAATAATAAGCTGTGAGGCTTTATCCAGCATTCGTCATCAGAAATTCTCAGCGGGCTATAATTTATTTTCCCTGAACCGGATGCGAGGTACTGGTTTTTGTCGGTGCTAAGTTCGAAAGACTTCCCTGCAATCAGCTTTCCGGCAAATTCAGCAATATACTGCAGGCGCGGGCTTATGTTTTCAGTATAGATCAGCACGGGTAATCTATTTTCCTTTTTTCTCCTTCCACTGCTGGTTGAAAGATTTTTTGGGGAAGCTCAGTTTGCCGCGATGCTCTGACCAGGATTTTCCAATCAGGTTAACCATCCTGGTCTTCATCCCGCCATTAGCCATATTCATCCAGCCTCGTTTAAGCATCGCAATCTTCCACATTTTCCAGGCCATTTTTTCTGAAAACGGTGCCAGCCCTTTTTCAGCTGCGGCATGGCGGTTCTCCAAAAGCAGCTCATGCAGGTTTATCTTCACCGCGCATACCTCGGTACAGTTTCCACAAAGCGATGAAGCATGACTGAGGTGCTTCCACTCACCAAGATCTTTTAGGTTTGGCGTGATCACCGAACCAATGGGACCACTGTACGTGGAAGCATATGTATGTCCACCAATGTTTTTATAAACCGGGCAGGCATTTAAACAGGCCCCACAACGGATACAATACAGGCTTTCCCTTTGCTTTTCATCCGCCAGGATTTTGGTTCGACCATTATCCAGCAGGATCACGTACATCTCATCGGGACCGTCGGTTTCATTGGCTTGCCGGGGACCTGTGAAGACGGTATTATAAGATGTGATCTTCTGACCCGTGCCAAAAGTGGCTAATAAAGGCCAGAACAACGACAGGTCAGTGAGCGTTGGGATCACTTTTTCGATACCCACAATCACAATATGAGTGCGGGGCATAGAGGAACTCAGTCTGCCGTTGCCTTCATTCTCGGTAACGGCGATACCCCCGATATCTGCAATGATAAAATTGGCGCCTGTGATCCCAATCTCCGCGTTGCGATATTTCTCTCTAAGTACTTCTCTTGCCACAAGGGTCAGTTGCTCGGGGGTCAGCTTCGGATCTGTACCCAGTTTTTCTGCAAATAGCTTCGCTATATCCTCCTTACTCTTGTGCATAGCCGGAGTTACGATATGGTAAGGTGGTTCGCCGTCGAGTTGCTGGATATATTCGCCGAGATCAGTTTCAATACTTTCAATACCGATCTTTTCGAGAAATGCGTTCAGGTGAATCTCTTCCGTCACCATACTTTTACTTTTCACCAGCGACTTACATTGCTTCTCCTCGCAAATTCTTTTTACAATGTCAAGTGCTTGTTCCGCATCCTCGGCCCATTCCACCCTCGTTCCGCGGCTGCTGATGGCAGCTTCAAATGTTTCAAGCTGGGAATCGAGATTTTCTATAGCCCGCCATTTTGCATTCTTGGCTCGTTCACGGGCTACAGTTAACTCGGCAAACTGTAGCTTGCCCTGTGGTACTGCCGCATTGTATTTGCCAATATTAAAGTTGATGGTCTTGCGATGAGCGAGGTCGGCTGCTTTTTCCCTGCTTTTGGCATTAAACGCTTCAGCTGTTTCTTTCACCAGAGTTATTTTTCCGTTTCAGTATAATATTCCTTGGCAACTGTATCCAGCGCCTCATAAAATTCTTTCCCGAATTTACGTATCAATGGCTCCTTTAAAAACTTATAAACCGGAATTTTCAGGTTTTCACCGAGCGCGCAGGCAGGCTGGCACATCTTTTCCCTTGGCGAATAATTTACCCTTGTATAGTCGCCGTGCTTGCCGGCTTTCGCAATGATGGGATAAAGATGACAACTAATGGGCTTTTTCCAGGCAATTTTTCCATCGTAGTAAGCCTGTTCGAAGGCACATTTGATCAAGCCGTTGGGCTCACGGTAGCCATATACGCAAATTTCATTGTCACTCGGTAATACAGGAGTTACCCATCCAAATTCCTTGTCGTAGACATGATGCCCGACTCTTTCTATTTCTTCGATCGCGGGACGTGTCAGGTAGGGTTTAACCTGCTCGTATACATCCGCAATGATCTTCAACTCCGTGTTGTCGAGCGGGGCACCGGCATCACCATCCTCGCAACACCCCCCCTTGCATTTACCGAGGTCACAGACAAATTGCTTTTCCACCACATCCTCACTGATCAATACATTATCTATAACTATCACAGAACAGTTTTGGCGCAAAGGTACAACCTGCCCATCAAGCTGTAGGCTTTTTTCTTCGTATCACCCTATCTAGCAGTCCTTTGCCGGTGGCGGTTAAGCGATTATGGGATGTCAGGTAATGGATCACTTTATGCTCTAGCCAGTGATGGGCCGGCAATAGCACCGCTGCCAGCAGGATCATGAAGAGAAGGTCTTTCCAGGGTTCACCCTGTGTTACGGAATAGATATTCTTTTTAAATATCAGGAAGATGAACTCAAAAAACATCAGGAATGCGAAAAAGCCGATCATCCTGATCGTTGTCTTCGAAACTTTGAACATTCCCATCATCACCATCAGAATAAAGAGCCCGGCAATACCGATAGTAATAAGAAGATACTGGATATTGTCCCGCTTTCTTTTCTGCTCCAGTTTCTCCCTGGCAATACGCTCCTGACGTTGCTGCTCGTCAGCTACTTCTACCTGCATCAGGTCTCGTTCCTTTCCAAGCTTATCGAGACTGTCTTTATACTGGTAATTCAGGGATGAAT
Organism: Bacteroidota bacterium; assembly: GCA_023424015.1. GTDB lineage: Bacteria > Bacteroidota > Bacteroidia > Chitinophagales > Chitinophagaceae > Terrimonas_B. The sequence goes on from JAFAEM010000048.1 coordinate 116,970, forward strand.
AGTACAGGGCTTGTCTGTAATCACCTTGTATTCGGTAGAGCGAATCCAATTGTATGGACACTTCACTCATTTGCTCAAGGCGTCCGATCTCATCGGCGAGTTGTTTGGCTTTATTAAAATACCCGATCGCCTTATCATATTCGCCTGTCATTTTGTAAAGCATTCCCAATTGGTAATTATATCCTAGTTTATTCCCGCTATTAACGTCTTTCTCAAAAAACGGCGCAACCTTATTATAGTAATACCGGGCCGAATCATATTTTCCCAGCCTCGAATAAATATATCCATACGACTGGTCAACGAAATGACCGAAGTTGAGTGAAGTGAGATAATTTTTTAGCTGTGGCTTTGAATCAAAATAGGCGAGGGCTTTTTGAGGTTGATCCGCCGACAGATAGTTGTTGATAATGCTACGGTATGACAGGGCTTTGATTGGTTCAAACTTCAACGAGTCGGCAACGGCCAGCGATCGTTCATAATAATGCGTGGCCATTTCATAGTTCTTTTTAAATCCGTACAGGTCGCCGATACGCACAAGATCCTGAACCTTATTATAAGGCGACTGCCCGGACTTAATCTGGTCAGCCAATTTAAGAGCCATCGCCTGGTAATCGATAGCCTTGTCGTAGTCGCTGATACCAGCATAAAAAGACGACAACCTGATATAAGTGATCCTTAGCAGGGAATTATTTCTTAATTCTTCTGACAAACGAAGCGCGGTCATATAGTTCCGCAGCGAAAGAAGTTTCTCATTCTTGACGAGGTACACTGTACCAAATTCAAGATGTACCCTTGCGAAAATACTATCCTGCTTAAGTGTTGCTGCATAAGAATATGCCTGGTTGCAATAATCAAGCGCTTTCCCGGCATCCGGAATATATCGGGACACCTCTGAAAGTAACAGATAAGCCTTAATCATTTCAGCTTCCAGCCTGTTTTGGCGGGCCAATTCGAGCCCTTTCTTATAATAAGTAATGGCCTTTTGAATATTCTCCGTACGACCAGATAGGTATGAATATCGTTCGCCATTGGTAAGCAGGGCATCCACCATCAGTTTCCGGTCACGTGAGGATTCAGCAACTTCGATCATTTGCAGTCCATAGCGCTCTGCTTCTGCCAAATCAATATTCATCAATGTGCGGGAGAGATAACCCAGTTGCTCTACTTTCTCCTCGTCGGTTTTAGCGTTAGCGACATTCGCTTTCATTGAATCGACGACATACATCCGTGACTGCGTGAAGCCACATACCGGCACTACGGCCAGTAGCAGGATCGCGATTAGTTTTCTCATTCTTCAATGTAAGATTTTTCCTTAACATTTTTCTAACGCGGAACTTGTGTGGAGTATCGGGTCAGACGAATCTAAATTGTAAACCAACCGTTATGACCAACTCGCGGCGGGCCACCTCTTACAAAGCTGCCAAAGCTATTTTTCGTTTGATCTTTTGGATTCCTGTCATTGCATTCAGTCTTTTATTGGTTTATAATACCGTTCCCTATTTTTCCTTTCAGAAAGAATTTTCATTTATACAGGAGAGAAGTTTGCTATTCGGTAACCCATTTTACAATGCTTCATTCTATGTACACATATTTGCAGGTGCTGTCTGTATACTTACAGCGCTTATACAATTCTCACGATATATTCTCAGAAAAACAAAATCCATACATCGCTGGTCAGGTAAGTTGTATGTTTTTGTAGTTCTATTCCTGGGTGCGCCTACCGGCCTCTACATGTCATTCTTTGCAAAGGGAAGCTTTTGGGAAAGATGTCTCTTTCTTTTTATGGCGATCACCTGGTTTATTACTACACTAAAAGGATTAAACACGATTCAGAAGAAAAATATCCTGGCACACAAGATTTGGATGATCCGTTCATATGCCATGGCCATGACGGCTGTTACTTTCCGTATCTATCATATTATTTTCTACCTGTTGGAATGGGACCAACTTGAAAACTATGAAATCTCACTCTGGATAAGTGTGCTGGGCAATATGTTGGTAGCGGAATGGATCATCCACCGCAACAGCAGATCCTACCTTAAATCCTTTAAGGCATAAGACGAAACCTTTAAACTTCAGCAATATGAAATCAATCCTCTATGTAGGTGGTGCACTGATGATAGCCGCCGGAATCTATGGCTTTGCCGATTTTAAGAAAACAAATGCCAACCCCGAATTTAAATCCCTGTACCAGGAAAAAGAGATTTTTACTCCAGTAACCCCTGCCGAAACCCGCCTGGAACCCACAAGGGACGTGATCTTCGAGCCTGTCAGGGAAATGAGCAGCCCGGAAAAAACAGGATCGAAACAGGCACAAACAAAAAAATCCAAGTCCGTCAAAAAATCAGAGAAAGAATTAGATCCCGAGTTATTCAGTCGAGCCCCGCTCGGGGAAATCCCGAAAGTGGCAAAGAAGCCATTGGCGAAATCCAATGGGGAGTAACCCATCAAATTGAGCCTGGAATGTATACCGTGATATGAGATGATTAAAGTCAGATGGCCTGCAGAATTATCACTTATCATACCAGGCTCATTACTTTAGCTCTTCGCTATCGCAAACGAAAGAATAATCCAGATCTTACCAATACGTCAATGCAAATGACACCTACCTGTTTCTCCACTTCAAAGTATTGATCAGGTGTAGCACGTCTTTTTTGAGAAAATCGTTAACGGTGCTTAGCGAGTCTTCATTGGGCGACGTATTAAAATACAAAGCGCCACGTAGAAAATGGTTGACCGAGTCTGTTAAGAAAAACTGGTTGGCAGTAGCGGTATTTCCACTCAAAGAGAAATAAATGCCTTCCACATTGTTTGGTGTTTTCATCAAACTGTCGCTTATGCCTGTTGAGATTTCGGTGTGCTGCTTATAAGCCATTTTGAAGCCATCATTTACCAGGGAATCGAAATTATTCTTACTTACCTCTTTGTAGCTGATATAAACACGTCCGCCAAAGCGTGGAAAGTCGATATTGATCCACCAGTCGTTCTCTGGACGGGTATCAAAAAACGTGGTATCCTTTATGACCGTTGAATAAACGGGATATTCGAAAGTATAGGGATAACCTGGTTCATCAAATAACTGGTACTTCTTTTCGGGAAACTCAATATGGAAATAACCTTTCTTCTTGTACGTGTAAGGGCTATTGCAACTAAACAAAAAACCGGCGAATGCCAGTAAAACCAGCAGGTTGATCATGCGTTTATTCATCAGGATATCCGTTAAATAGATTTTTTATTGACTGTTACCTTTACAAGCCTGAGCCGATTATTGCCCGATTCAAGCACTGTAAATTCGAAGTCACCAACTGTGATCACATCATTCACTTTGGGAAACTCACCAGCCCGTTCCAACACAAGTCCACCCACCGATTCGCTTTCACCCCTTACTTTATCAAATGTGTCCATCGGCAACCGCATCATCTTACACATATCATGGATCATCGTCTTGCCTTCGAAGATAAAATTGTAATCATCAATTTTTTTATTCTGACTTTCCTCAACATCAAACTCATCGCGGATATCACCGATCACTTCTTCCATAATGTCTTCCATCGTGACGATACCGCTGGTACCGCCAAACTCATCTACCACTACGGCGAAATGTACACGGCGCGCCTGGAAGTCTCTTAACAAATCCGAGATCAGCTTGGATTCAGGTACAAAATATGGCTGCCGCATCAAGGGATGCCAGTTAAAATCATCCGCTTCTTGCAGAAACGGGATAAGGTCCTTGGTATTTATGATACCGGCTACTTCGTCAAGATTACCCTTATAAACCGGCAGTCGGGAATAATGCAGGGTTTCGACCTTGCGGATCATTTCGCCAAAAGACATGTTGTAACTGATCCCATTTACTTCCAGCCGGCTTTTCATGATCTGCTTCACCGATATCGTTCCGAATTTCACAATGCCCTTCATGATATTCTTCTCTTCCAGTGATGCCTCATCATCCGTCTTGATATCGATGGCCTCGTCCAGTTCCTGTATACTGAGCGCTTCCGATTTGTTGGCGCCTACCCTGCCACCAATTCCATCGGCCAGCGACACCACCCATTTGCTTATTCTCCGGAAAACAAAATGCACGGTTTCGACCACTACTGCAGAACCATAGGCAAACCGAAGATTATTTTGAGTAGCCCAGATCTTGGGTAATATCTGGCCGACAAAGATCAAAATAAAGCCAATGATACCCACCCTCACGAGCAGTTCGATCAGGTAGCTCCAAAAGTTGCTGCCAAAGGCCCGGAGTGCGCCATAAGGCATAAACTGGTTGATCAGGAACCCGGTGAGCACGATGATGCAGATATTAAAAAATGTGCTGGCGATCAGTAATGAGGCGAAAACTTCCTTTGGCTCTTCGAGGAAATTGATGATCCGGCGAGCAGCGGGGTGCTGCTTGGTCTTGAGTACATTGATATCCTTTTCATTTAGCGAGAAGATGGCAACTTCAGCGCCAGATATAGTGAATGAAAGTATAAGCAGGGCCACCAGCAGCACGACAAGAAGCGTGATACCCTGGGGATCGGCAGAGAGAAAAATGTAAGAAAGCTTACTGAAAATAAAGCCGATGATCGAATGACTATCCAAATCAAGGATTTTTTTATAAATCGTTTAATTAGAAAGGCAGGTCAAAACGGCCTGCCGGTTAATATGAAGCGAAGTTATTATTTTAATGAATCAAGCCCTAAAAGGGAATATTTTCCGGCGGATCTCCAATGGGCGGCTGGCTGTCACCGCTTCCCATGTTTTCAATACCACCTTCGGCGGGGTGAGCACCACCATCGGCCCTTTTATCAAGCATGATGAGATTATCACCAACTACCTCGGTCGCAAACTTGCGATTCCCGTCTTTGTCTTCCCAGCTTCGTGTTCTGAGCCGCCCTTCGATATAAACAAGGCTGCTTTTGTGCAAATACTTTTGAGCCAGTTCGGCAAGCCCCCGCCACAATACCACGGTATGCCATTCGGTTTGCGATACAAGCTTACCGGTCCTGTCTTTGAAAGTTTCGGTGGTAGCCAGTGGAAATTTAGCAACTCCAATATTGCCCTCGAGAAACTGGACATCAGGGTCTTTACCCAGGTTGCCGATTAGCATTACTCTGTTTACGCCTCTCATAGCTTTTCTTTTTTCTAATTTACTGTTCGCTCCAGGCCGTTGCTTTTTAAAGTTAATTTTTTTTGATGGAATGAAAAATTTTTAAACAACCCCTGGCGGATGACAACTACCGGCTGATGAATTCTTTGGAATAAAGAAAAACTTCGGGAATCCGCAGGGGTTTATACAGTTTCCCGCTTCTCCTTCTACCTGTTTTACAGCAATTCATACCCCGTTAACCGCATTTAAAACAATATTTAACCATGGGTTAACGGGTGGATTTGTACTTTAGTCCTGTCAATTATTAAACCAAACACAGGTGCTATGAAAAAAGTTCTACCTTCTTTTTTTGCTACCGTAATTATAATGCTTGGCTGTCTGTCCAGCTTTTCACAAACTGGTTTGGCTCCCGATCAAAACCCGAATTACGAAGCCAGTCTGGCAAAGTATATGAATATGGCTGACTCGCTCAACAGGTGGCATAGTTCTACCCAACATGATATGTATAAAGCGATCGACTGGCTGGCCGACCGCAAGGAAGCCCGGGCGGATCGCCGCGAGTTTCGCAGGCAATTGAGACTGGAGAGGGCCCGTTGGTACAACTCCGGGTTTTATTATAATGATTACCGTGGTAACCACAACCGCTATCGGTATCATCCTTTTCGCGGGCATTACTACTCACCATTTAATCGCTTCGATTACTGGTGGCGTTAACCGAACATTCCAACATTATTACTGCTAAAAAATTTTAAATACAATTCAAATGAAACGAATTATATCTTTTGCATTCGCTCTTACCACCATTGTCCTGTTTTCAAACTGCTCACATAAAGTAACCCGTATCGACCCTGCAGAGCAGGTAGATATCAGTGGCCGTTGGAATAATACCGACTCCCGGCTGGTAGCGGAAGACATGACAAAAACTATTTTAAGCGCCAACTGGATCACAGATCACATGGCTTCCAAAAATGGACAGCGACCCGTTGTGATCGTTGGCTTTGTAGCCAATAAGAGCCATGAGCATATCGAAGCTGAAACATTTGTAAAAGACGTGGAGAATTCCTTTGTAAGTACGCAAAAAGTAAGATTGGTTCAGGGTGGCAAAAAACGCGAAGAGCTCAGGGCTGAAAAAGCCGACCAGCAATCAAATGCCAGCGTCAGCAGCATGAAAAAATTTGGCCTCGAACAAGGCGCAGATTATATCCTCCAGGGCTCTATAAATTCCATTGTCGACTCCCATAAAAGAAAGAAAGTAGTTTACTACCAAACCAACCTCGAACTGACCAACATCGAAACAAATGAAGTGGTCTGGATAGGTGAAAAGAAAATTGCCAAATACGTCAAGAACTAATTGAAACAGGATTGGCCACAGCATCATGTCACTTTCCCGGTCACATATTGCGCGGGTGTACGCCTCGCTATGGTTGTTGCTTACACTGTCTTCATGTGCGAGCTACAACAACCAGGCTGCTGAGTATTATCACAACCTGAAGGAAGGAAATTATCAGAAAGCAGCGGATGCGCTCGACCATACCCGGCTTTTAAAAAAGAACAGAAACCATTTACTCTACCTGCTTGAAAAAGGCAAGGTTTCTCATCTCTTACAGGAGTGGGAAAAAAGTAACCAATACTTCAACGAGGCGGACCACCTGATGGAAGATGCGCGTACGAACGCAAAAGACATAGCGCTGGGCACGCTCATCAACCCGATGATGCAGCAGTACAAAGGCGAGGATTTTGAGAAATATCTCGTTCATTACTATAAGGCTCTTAATTACCTGCAACTGGGGCTCACTGAAGAAGCTATGGTAGAGGCCAGGAGGATCACCCTGCGTTCACAGGCCCAGGATGACAAATTGGGTAATAAGAATAAATATAGCCAGGACGCTTTTTCACTGATGCTGCAGGGCCTGATCTATGAACAGGGGAATGATATCAACAACGCCTTCATCGCATACCGGAATGCCGCCAATGTGTATATCGAAAATAAAGGAAGCTATTATGGTGTTCAAATGCCAGAGCAATTAAAACAAGATTTGTTGCGTACGGCTTATACCAACGGATTCATGGATGAGTTGGGCCGCTATGAAAATATACTGGAAATCCGATTTGAAAACCAGCCACAGCCAGAGGGTGGTGAACTGGTCTTATTCTGGGAAAACGGATCAGCACCTGTTAAACAGCAACAGGACCTTTTCTTTACACTATTCAAAGACGCGGGGGGCAATTTTATGTTTGCCGATGCCGCCGGCCTTTATAATGTTCCCTTTGATTTTAGCAGCGGTTACAATAGAAATGATCTCAAACTGGAAAACCTGCGTAGTTTCCGGGTTGCGTTACCAAAATACGAAGTACAGCCCCTGCGATATACTGGTGCCAGTGTACAGTTAGAATATCAGTCTTTTAAACTCGAAGCCGCGGAGAATGTAAATTATCTTGCTTTTGAGACTTTGAAAGAAAGAATGCTTAAAGAATTATCTACGACATTAACCCGTCTTGCCATAAAGAAACTTGCAGAAGCTGCTGTCAGGCCTTCAGAAGACAAAAAGGACGACAAGAATAAAAGCGAAGAACAAAAGAAAAAAGAAAAAAAGGAAAGAAATCAGCGTGAAGCATTGGCAATGGGTCTGCAGATACTAAACTTCGCGACAGAAAAAGCCGATACACGCAACTGGCAAAGTCTGCCGCATACTATTTATTATACAAGAATTCCACTTAGAAAAGGCAGCAATACGATCAACCTTCAATTGACTGGTTATCGGTCATCCTCAGTGCAGCTGCAGGTGGAAGGGAATGGAAGAATGCAATTTCGGAGTATCAGTACGATCAATTAAGAACGGGATCATTTTTCGGATTGCAGATACTGATTGATGAACTTTGGAAAAGCAAGCCCCGCCATTTGCTTTCGCGAAATCCAGGTCCAATCGCCGGGTTTTGTCTTTTTTAATTTCACCCGAATGAACTGTCCTGTGATCGATTGATGTGTAAGTTGCTGCCTGAATACCTCCGATATTGATACGACATCATAGTGATCTCCACGCGGTAACAAGCCCTGCTTTTCAGCTTCAGCCAGTATTTCTTTTTTAGATTTAGTGCCGCCGGTTTCGATCAGTGGAAACTCATGCAGTTGGTTCCAGATATCTTTTGCGGTACGTTGGCGCACTGCAATGCTTCCATTGTAATCCATGACCAGGTAATAGAAATATCGCTTCCGGGTTGCGGTCTTTTTTTCTTTTACCGGTAATTCATTTATTTTCCCATGGATGAAAGCATAACAGACCTTTTTAAAAACACATGCTTCGCAAACTGCCGCTACCGGTTTACAGACTGTTGCGCCAAAATCCATGATAGCCTGGTTAAAGACTCCGGGATTTTTTTTATCCAGCACTTCGGCAGCCAGGGTATTAAAATATTTTTTACCCACGGTGGAATCGATAGGCTTGCTTACCCCAAACACCCTCGATAACACCCGGAACACATTCCCATCCACAACGGCGTGGGGTAGATTGTAGGCAAAGGATGCGATGGCCGCGGCAGTGTATGGACCAACGCCTTTCAGCGCCCTGATATCATCATAACGTGAAGGAAAGCGACCTCCCAGTTGCCGGGAAATAAACCTGGCACTGGCCAGCAGGTTACGGCAACGACTATAATAGCCTAAACCTTCCCAATGCTTGAAAACCAACGTTTCCGATGCTTCAGCCAGATGATGAACGGTGGGAAAACTTGCGATAAACCGGTGATAATAAGCCAGCCCCTGCTCCACTCTTGTCTGCTGCAGGATGATCTCGCTTAACCAGATTTTGTATGGGTCTTTCTCCCCTTTCCAGGGCATCTGGCGATTATTTTCACGCTGATTCCAGCGCAACAAAAGCCGGGAAAATTCATCCCGGACTTGCTTATTTTCCTCTGTCATGGTCGGTTTGAGCGAATGTAAACTTTAAAGATCTGCCATTTTTGGAAACATGGCTCTTAATTTGTTGTAAAAAAATTCGGCTATCCCTTTGACAATCATCATTTTTTATCTTAAATTGGCATTACAAACTACTTAAACCTCATAAAAATGAGAAAAGCCGATCTCGTAAATCAGATATCAGAAAAGACAGGAATCCCGAAAGTAGACGTGTTAGTTACACTTGAAACAATGTTTAAAGAAGTAAAAGACACATTAGCTGCGGGTGAAAACATTTATATCCGTGGCTTCGGAAGTTTTATAACCAAAAAAAGAGCTGCAAAGATCGGGCGCAATATAAAAAAGAATATTGCAGTGCATATCCCCGAACATTATATACCCGCATTCAAGCCTGCTAAGGAATTCGTCGCGGAAGTGAAGAAACTTAAAGAGCCAAAACCCGATGAAGGACCGGGCGAGGATGCATAATCACTGTTTTTAAGATTTATTTACCTGCTCCAAATCAATTTATTGGAATTATTAACGATCTCAGCGGTAATTTCGCAATTCAAATAATTTGTAGTGAAAAAACCGCAGTGGATTACTATTGGAATAGCGCTTATACTGGTGGTTGCCATCTATTTCCTGGGGCGCACCATACCTGAAAAAACAATAGTTGCAACCGAAACCCATAGCGAGGATGACGGCCATGATCATGGAACATCTAATGAACTTACCATCGATTCCATCCTGCTGATTGCCAAAAAACAACTTAATAATGAGCAGATTACCCGCATTACACAATTGGAGAATTCAATTTCCCGGGGTGATGTGAAGGAACAGCAGATAAAAGTTTATCACCAATTGTCACATTTCTGGGGCGATTCCATGCGCTTTTTTCCGCCTTATGCCTGGTATGAGGCCGAAGCAGCAAGATTGGAAAATTCGGAAAAATCCCTCACCTTTGCAGCCCACTTGTTTTTAGAGAACTTGCAGCAGGAGCCGAATCCCCGGATTATGAAATGGGAAGCGCTGCAGGCTAAAGACTTGTTTGAAAGGTCTTTGAAGATTAATCCTGCCAATGATTCCGCGAAAGTAGGGCTGGGCGCATGCTATCTTTTTGGAAATATTTCTCCCAATCCGATGGAAGGTATTTCTAAAATAAGGGAAGTGGTTGACAAAGATAGCACCAATGTATATGCACAGCTTACGATGGTGAAAGGATTAATGATCTCAGGTCAGACCAGCAAGGCGATTGAGCGGTTGCAGACTGTAAACCGGGTGCAGCCTTCGAATATAGAAGCGATCCTGATGCTGGCAGAATTACATGAAAGAAAAGGAGACAAACGGATAGCAGCGGACTGGTATAAAAAAAGCCTGGCTTTTATCAACCGCGCTGATGTGAGAGCTGAGATAGAAAAAAGAATTGCCGAATTGAGTAAGTAAGACAGAATTTAAATACGGGTGATCGGTTAAAACCCGTTTTAAAATATTATATAACAAGTTTTAAAAATTATTTGAGTATGCCTTGTGGTAAGAAAAGAAAGCGTCATAAAATTGCGACGCACAAGCGTAAGAAAAGACTAAGAAAGAACCGTCATAAGAAAAGGAAATAAATTTTTCCTGCTATGAAACCAACCTGTCCCGCCTTTGGCGGGATAGGGGTTTCAGCTCGACTGGTTGTTTTGCCGCCCGTATTAGTTTGCACCCCACCAATTTGCTGCAACCTTTATCCCACCCGCATACCATGTACGGATTTCTGGCAACCGGTGTTTACAGCAGCACTAAGGACATTCATTTATGTAAGCTGTAATGAACAAAGAACTCATTATTAATGCTGTTCCGCAGGGCGTTGAAATCGCTTTGCTGGAAAACAGGAAACTGGTAGAATTACATAGCGAAAAAAGCGATGCTCGTTTCGCCGTGGGTGACTTATACCTGGGAAAAGTGAAAAAGCTGATTCCCGGGCTAAATGCCGCATTTGTAGAAGTTGGTTTTGAAAAAGATGCTTTTCTCCACTATACCGACCTTAGCCCATATGCCAGATCGCTGCTCAAATTCACTGCCCAGACTATCAATGACAAAAGTGAATCAGGCCTTGATTTTGGAAAGTTTGAGATCGAACCCGAGATCATCAAGACCGGCAAGATCAATGAAGTATTGGGGGGCAAACCAAATATACTGGTACAGATACTGAAAGAACCCATTGCCGCCAAAGGTCCGCGCCTAAGTTGTGAGATCTCTCTACCGGGTCGCTTCGTAGTTATAACACCTTTTAATAACATCGTGGCCGTATCCCGGAAAATCCATTCTTCAGAAGAAAGAAAACGGCTGCAAAAGATCGTGGAAGCGATCAAGCCCAAAAATTTTGGTGTTATTGTGCGTACGGCCGCTGAAGGAAAGAATACGGCAGAACTGCATGAAGACCTTTCGGCACTGGTTGATATGTGGAAAACGATCCAGAAAAACCTGAAAGGTGCAGTCGCTCCGGCTAAGATATTGAGTGAGCAAACCAAGACAAACAGTATCCTTCGCGATCTGCTCAATGCCGACTTCAACAGGATCGTGGTGAATGATCGCACAATTTTCACCGATACAAAAAATTATATCCAGCGCATTGCCCCCGAAAAGGCGGATATCGTTTCTTTTTATCAAAACGGTTCGCCCATTTTCGATTCATTCGGAATCACCAAGCAGGTTAAATCATCCTTCGGTAAGACCGTAAACATGAACAGCGGTGCCTACCTTATCATAGAGCACACCGAAGCGCTGCACGTCATTGACGTAAACAGCGGTTACAAAAGTGTAAGCAACAACCAGGAACAAAACGCCCTGGAGACAAACCTGGAAGCCGCGGAAGAGATAGCCCGGCAGCTTCGCCTTCGCGACCTGGGTGGTATCATCGTAGTCGATTTCATTGATATGAAGCTTCCGGAAAACAAGCGCAGGCTTGTAGAAAAAATGGAAGAATTCATGGCACCAGACCGGGCCAAACACGCAGTACTTCCTATTTCCAAGTTTGGCATCATGCAGATCACCCGGCAACGGATGAAACCTGAAATGAATATCAACACACAGGAAGTTTGTCCAAGTTGCAATGGCACCGGTAAGATTTCTTCCTCACTATTGTTAGAAGATGAGATCGAAAAGAATCTTAGCTACCTGATCACACACCAGCACAAGAATTTAAAGTTGATCGTGAACCCGATTATGTATGCTTATCTCACCAAAGGATGGCCCTGGAATACAAAGATGGCAGCCTGGAAAAAGAAGTTTGGCCAAAAGACCAGGATCGAAGCCGATACCAATTATCATCTCACAGAATATAAGTTCTTCGATCAGCACGACGAAGAAATCAAACTGTAACCGGAGCCGGTAGTCATGAATTTGAAGCGTGCCTTATCTTCAGACTCACGACTACAGACTCACGACTACATTATTGTCCCACAAAAAATAACGCGTTACAGAACATCAGCTTCCCGTTCTCCCAGAAATTACGGAACAGGACATTATCGGTAAGATAGGTGATACTGCCACGTCCCATGTCCTGAACACCGAACACGAGTCCGTCTTGTAGTTTGTCTTTCAACTTGTGACCCACAAAACCCGCTACCTGGCTGGTCTTTTTGATCACACCTGCATTCCAGCCACCTTCTTTAATAAACTCAAAAATGTTGTTATCCATTTTTAGCGTATAATAATAGTTAGGATAACCAAACATCAGCGGGTGAGTATTGTCAACATCCACACGGTAGATTGATCCGGGAGTTACTGTCTGCAATTCGTGGCGTTCCCTGTTTTCAAAGGGGAGCAGTGGCTTGTACGGATCTTTTCCCGCTGCAGAATCTTTGTCATCATCCTTCTTCAGTTTGATCGCACTCCAGTCAAGCCTGGCGATCTGCGTCACCGCACTTTCTAATGCGATCACACTTCCACCACTGCGAATCCATTGGGCAAACTGCTCGGATTGCACTTTATCATTCAGGAAACGATAGTTGCCGTTAGGCATGATCAGCACATCGATCTTACCCCAGTCTGCCCTTGCAAGATCGTTGACATTGATCAGGGTAACAGGATATTTTAATTGATGCTCCATGAAATGCCACACTTCTCCTGCATCGTTTGAACCCACGCCTTCACCGGTCAACATTGCGATCTTAGGCGTCTTTATGGGATGCACCTTTGAACTGCCAAAATCAAAGCCTTTGTCGACCATGCCGCTACTTACAGGATTCAATTTCACACCCTGCTCATCGCAAAGCCGGGCTGCCATGCGCCACAAAGTGTCACCATACTTTTCGTTACCGTTCTTTAAAATGATGACCGAACCGCGGCCGAATTGCTGACCGTTTAACTCAAATGGCATTTCAGCAAATCTCAAACGCAGGCCCTGTTTCAAAAGCTGGGCCGTTGCTCTTGCTGATGAAAGTCCCTGCCAACGGATTACATAACCATATGAATCGTTGGTCGTATTCTTTGTTGCAACTGCGGCAGGAGCCGCTTTCACAGCAATCTTCTCTTTGCTGGCATAAGAGGTCAGCCCATAGGCATAGGGCAGTGACCAGGCGGTAATATCATACGTTACAGAATCGACCAGTTTTGAATGTGGTTCAAACAACACTTTCAGCATGGTTGCTTTTGGCTGTGCTGCACTAATGACAATATCGTCACCAGAGATGCTAAATGATTCTTCTTTTGAAGTATAATAGTTATATCCTTTCCCATTTCCTGTCCCACTTCCATACTGTATGCCGTTCCTGTCAAGCAATTCCATCAGGGCGGTGACTTTTTCACCGTCGCCAGGGTTATTTTTAACTACATAAGTCTTATAATCGCCGACCTGTCCGCTCACCGCGTCATTGAAAAACTTACGGAACTCCCTTACAAGCGAAGCCGCATGTATGGATGATATCTCAATAGTACTTAAAGAAGTTGTGTAGTGGTGGATCGCACGATCGTAGAGAGTGAGAGTATCACCTTCGTCAGTGTCCACACCTAAACCTCCGGCACCTCCACCACCCTGCTCATACGTCATCCCGATAGCGCCATTATAGACGGGGTAGGTATCACCGTACGATGGATAAAAAAGATCAAAAACTTCCCTGGTGAAGTAAAGCCAGTTGTTTTTGTCAAAATATTTAGCGTGATTTTTCCCAATAGTAACCTGGAAATCCCTTTGCCATTTGGTGATGGCTTCATGATAGGGTTGAGCAGCCGGTGCAAAATAATAAGGCTGGTTGATGCCCTGCTCATGATAGTCTACATGCACCTGCGGCAGCCATTGGTTGTATACAGCCATGCGCTGCCGGCTTTCCACCTGCGTTTGCCAGGCCCAATCGCGGTTGAGATCAAAATTATAGTGATTAGTCCTGCCACCAGGCCAGGGTTCACGATGCTCCCTTGCATCCAGACGTGGATTATAGGCAATGCCCACTACCGAATTGTACCAGTTTACATAACGATCCCTTCCGTCGGGGTTCACGCAGGGATCTATAATCACCACGGTATTTTTCAACCACCCCTTCGTCTGTGTATTCTTTGGATCGATGAGAGCGAAAATCGTTAGCAGCGCTGCTTCTGAAGAAGAAGACTCGTTGCCGTGTACATTGTAACTAAGCCATACCACGGCAGGCGAGTTCTCCTGGGGCGCCATCCGGTCTTTTGCAATATTGGCCAGGCGAAGATTGTTGAGCCGGATATTTTCCAGGTTGCTCATGTTTTCCTGTGATGATACAAAGACCAGGTATAATGGTCTGCCTTCATTGGTTTCGCCATATTGTTGCAGCTTTACCATTCCTGGTACAGCCTGTGCAATATGCTGATAGTAGCTTACCAGCTTCCAGTGCGGTGTAAACCTGGTTCCAACCTTATAACCCAAAAATTCTTCCGGCGATTTGATTTGTGCAAATGCATTGCCGAGTATCAATAAAAAAATGATGAGTGTAGTGATTTTTCTCATGAAAAGAATTTTTTCAAAGTAAATGAAAATAACAAAGCGGATGATCGCAAAATCATCCGCTTTGATAATTATATTCCGAATACAAATTTAGTATCCATCATTTTGCTCGATAATACCACGGGATGCATCCACCTCTCTTTGAGGAATGGGCAGCACCATTTTATTATCGTTGTAAGCAAAGCCATCAGCGGATAATCTCAGGCGCTTCAGATCATGCACCGCATGACCTTCATGTGCCAGCTCAAGCTTTCTTTCTTTTAGAATGTCCGCGAGCGTTACTGCGCCCAGGTCAACAAGACCGGCCCTGTTTCGGATTAGGTTCACATCATCCAGGGGTGAATCTCCGACGCTTGTGCCAGCCCTGAAATTGGCTTCAGCCCTGGTCAGGTACATTTCAGCCAGCCTGATGATAGGAAGATTCCTGTATTGCTGTTGCCATTTGCCACTCCTTGTTGCGCCTGCGCCCGAATAGAAAAGCTGTAATCTTTCATCGCCGGCGTCGTACAAGGCAAGGTGTTTAGCCAGGATGGCCACATCTCCGTCACGTCCGCCATATGCGGGTATCGACCAGTATAGATGCATGTTATTGGCACCATCCAGTTCACTTATCTGCATGGCAAAAAGATACTCGGGAACATTAGTGGTGTTGTTGAACGCACCTGAATAATCAGCAGCCAGGGAGCGTCCATTAGCGGTTGCAACCGAGATCGCCCTGTCGGCGGCGGCGGCGGCACCGTTCCAATTTTCCATCTGCAGGTAAACCCTCGACAGCATGGCGGCTGCCGCAGCTTTTGTAGCAAACACCATCCGAGTTGTAGCATTTGAGCCCGGGTTCACAGCAGGTAGCAGGTTCTCAGCTTCGGTAAGATCGGTAAGGATCTGTGCATAGGTTTGCTCGACTGTACTGCGTGGCACATAAGATGATTCATCAATACCCCTGGTGGGTGTAAGCACTATGGGCAAGCCGGGGTTGGAACTCACAGAACCTGCACTATAAGGCTGAGCGAACAATTTGACCAGCTCAAAGTACATGGCGCCTCTGAGAAACTGCGCTTCACCTTTTACCCTGTCCTTATCTGCATCGTTTACGACGTCAATGGCACTGAGCACATTGTTAGCAATATTGATGGCATCATATGCGCTGCTCCAGATATCACGGACAAAACTGTTTGTTTTCAGGAATGATTTTCCGTAGGCTTCATCGGGTTCATTGAAGGTGCCTTCCCAGCGAATCTCTCCATCTGCTGCGAGCAGCTCGGAAAAAAGAAGAAGATCTCCACCATAGAGGTCACCATCACTCACTGCATCATATGCGCCGTTCAACACTTTCTTAACGTTAGCATCAGAGGTCAGCGCTACACCTTCTTCAACGCTTTGAGATGGCAGCAGGTCAATTTTCTTGCTGCATGAAAACGCGAAAAATGAAATCGCTGCACCTATTAATATTTTTCTCATAGTTTTCTCATTTTTAAAATTAAAATCCAAGGTTGATCCCAAATGTCATCGACTTGATCTGCGGAGCAGCATAAAAATCACTGCCCTGGTTACGGTTGGAAACACGATAGTCGGTATTCACTTCAGGATCCCATCCTGAATAATCGGTGAATGTGGCCAGGTTTACGCCCGTAAAGTAGATCCTGAGCGATTGCATTTTTAGTTTGCTCAGCAACCTGGGACTGAAATTATAGGCAAGCGTTACATTTTTAAGACGTACATAACTTCCACTTTCAACATAACGGCTGGATGCGCCGATACCATTTCCATAGCCCAGGCGCAGTTGTGGAACATCAGTAATATCGCCTGGATTCCTCCAGCGGCGCAGCTGGTCTGCTGTCTGGTTATCGAACCAGTCAAAACTTGCCGACATGAATCCGCCTGCACCGTTCATGATCTCGTTGCCAAACACTCCCTGGAAGAGAACACTTAACTCGATGCCCTTATAAGAAAAACTATTATTGAAACCTGCGATCCAGTCGGGATTGGGATTACCTACGATAAAGTTTCCTGCTGCGTTATAATCATTGGTTGTTGTTTTCCCATCCTGTTCAAAATAAATGGCATCTCCATTATCGGGATCTACACCTGCATACTTTGGTCCGTAAAACACACCGATTGCCTCACCTACGATCAGGGAGTTCATGTACCGGCCGTCATTACCAGGTATCAATGTCTGATCGCCATCGAGTTTTGTGATCTTGTTGATATTGCGTGCAAGGTTTAGACTTGAGTTCCATTTGAAATCACCGAAAGTGATATTATTAGCATTCAGCACGAACTCAAATCCTTTATTCTCCATGGACCCTACGTTTACCGTTTGTGTGGTGAAACCTGAAGTGGCAGGAACCGGTACATTGTAGATCAGGTCATCGGTTTTTCTTACATAATAATCGATTTCACCCGAGATCCTGTTTTCGAGAATACCGAAATCAAGACCAATGTCCAGCTGTTGTGATTTTTCCCATTTCAGTTTAGGATTAGCCAGTTGCGTAGGTACCAGGCCAGACTGGTTGTTGTACTTTGATGCACCATAAAGACCAAGCTGCGGGAAGTTACCGAAGCCTGCATCATTACCTGTAAGTCCGTAACTACCTCTCAGTTTCAGGAAACTGAACACACCCGACTGAGCCATGAAGTCTTCCTCACTGATGATCCATCCGGCAGACACGGCAGGAAAGAAACCGTATTTATTCTCTTTACCAAACCGGGAAGATCCATCCACCCTTCCGCTGACCGAAAGCAGGTATCTATCTCTGAATTTATAGTTGGCCCTGGCAAAATAAGACAGGATTGCTGATTCTGTAAGAGTAGAAGAACCGCCGGTGATCTTACCTGCACTGGCAAGTTTTTGCAAAGCGTCGACGGGGAAGTCCTCACCGGTAACGCTGGTGTAATCAGAATTATACTTTTGATATGACATACCCAGGGTCGCATCCAGGTCATGATCTCCAAATGCGTTGATGTAGCTGAAATAATTATTGGTATTTAATGTTACATCACGATTCCATTCTGAAGAACCATAACCATTGGTAGAAAGACCGGTCAGTGTTCGTGATCCCCTGAACAAATCATCATTTTGTGTTTGCACGTCGAGACCCAGCTCGGAACGGAAAGAAAGATTCTTTATGATCTTATAACTGGCAAATGCAGTACCGATGTTTCGAAATATAGTAGACTTGTACCTGGAGTCTTCAAGTTCTATTAAACCATTGTAGTAGGTAGTGACAGGACGATCGTACAATACTCCGTTTTCATCACGGGGAGGTGTGATGGGCGCCAGGGCTACCAATTGTAATGGTGTTTGGAACGCGTTGTCCAGGTTATTGCGATTACCCACGGTACGAGAGATACCCAGGTTGAAACCGATCTTCAACCTGTCGCTCGCATCATGCTCGAGGTTGAACCTGGAAGATATTCTTTGAAAATTATTCAAAATCAAAATACCATCCTGATCGCTGAAGCCACCGCTGATGTAAAATCGGGTCTTATCATTACCACCGGAGGCAGTCACATCAACTATTTTTGTATTCGCGTCGTCATTATATGCCAGGCTTTCCCAGTCGGTATCTGTCTCAAGCGTACGCCAGTCTGAGTGGCCTGAATAACGGGTCAACCTTCCTTCCGCGAAAGTGAGCCATGAATCCGGATGTGCTGGATCCACACCTTCAATAATATCACTGTTGATAGCCGCTTCACGTAGCAGTTCCACATATTGCGCTGCATTCAGGAACTCACGATGGTTAGTGGGTTTGTTAGTGCCGTATTGCAGGTTTACATTTACCTTGGTACGACCCTGGCGTCCTTTTTTGGTTGTGATCAGCACCACACCACCGGCGGCACGTGAACCGTAGATAGCGGCAGCTGAGGCGTCTTTAAGAATGTCGAAAGTTTCTATATCATTGAAGTTGATATCCGCCAGCGCATTACCTCTCAAACCTCCGTTGTTGATGGGAATACCATCTATCACGTAGAGCGGGTCGTTGGAAGCACTGATGGAGCCTGCACCGCGTATCCGAACTTTGACCCCCTCCCCGACCTTACCATTATTGGCTTCAACAAACACACCTGCGGCGCGACCCTGGATGGCCTGCGTCATATTGGCAACCGGTGTGTTCACTATTTCTTCGCCTTTGATTCGGGCAATATTTCCGGTCAGGTCTTTTTTGATCTTGGTACCAAAACCCACCACGACCACTTCCTGCAGGTTTTGCGACTGTCCCTCTTCGAGGTTAATATTTAGGGTGGAACCGGAAATCGCCACTTCCTGAGTACCGAAACCAAGAGAAGAAAATATCAGTGTGTTCGCATTTTCGGGCACGCTCAACTGGTAGTTACCAGAGGCGTCAGTAACGGTACCTGAATTTGTGCCTTTAACAATAACAGATACGCCTGGCAGGGGTGTCCCAAGTTTAGCATCTGTGACTTTTCCAGAGACCGTTTTTTGCGACCAGGCTATGTGGGTCGCCAACAATAGCGTACCTAATAGCAGTAGCTTTAGTTTTCTCATGCGTAGTAGTTTTAGTTAGCTTTTAAAATAGGAATACGACAATTTAACAAAATTTTAAACGGCCTAAATAAAATGTGAGAAAAAATTAAAAAAAAAGCGACCACTTTAAGTGATCGCTTTTTCGTTTCATGCTTTAAAAAACTACTACCGGTCGCGACTTCCGAGGTATAATAAGATATACTGTACAAGTGTAACCACGGCTGCCAATGCAGCTACAACATACGTCATAGCGGCCCATTTCAACGCGTCTTTTGCCTGGGGATATTCGTCACGGGTTGTCGCATTAGTATTGTTCAGCCAGGCGAGCGCCCTTTTACTTGCGTCAAACTCGACCGGCAAAGTGATCAGCGAAAACAGTACGGTCACGGCCATCAGGATGATACCTATTAATAATACCGTGGTATTTCCTCCCGATGCAGCCATGATCACCCCCACCAGCAGGATCCAGTTTACCAGGCTGGAACTGATCTGGACCGCCGGGACCATCTTGCTTCTCATAGTCAGCCACTGATAAGCAGTGGCGTGCTGAACGGCATGCCCACATTCATGGGCGGAAACGGCGGCTGCGGCCACACTGGTACCATTGTATACGTCCGGACTAAGGTTCACGGTTTTATTGACGGGGTTATAATGGTCTGACAAAAAGCCATTTACAGAAACAACCTTTACATCATATATTCCGTTTTCCCGGAGCATTTTTTCGGCTATTTCCTTGCCCGACATCCCATTCCTAAGGGGTACCTTACTGTACTTGGTAAACTTGCTTTTGAGGACCATGGATACGAGCATACTGATTCCTAAAAAAAGGAAAGAGACAAGCATAATTGATGGTGTCATTCTCTATAGATTTTGTTTTATTTTATTACTTATAACAAACTTACAGCCATTTGGATCACTGCGTCATTATCCAGCCTTTTTGTCATTTTCCAGCGGTATATTTTCAGTTCATGTTTAAACATTGATAATAGTGTTTCCACTTAATAACCCTGCAATAGCATGCTGTTTATCAGCCTTTTATACCATTCTTCAAGAGCCGGCCTCTTACTGGGGAGCGGGCTGGTTTCATAACTGGAAGTTATTCACAGCCCCAAAATTTTATTTTGAAATGTTGGGCAGAATTGTAACTTAGCTAAAGAATTTAATGGGTTAGTAAGTAAGGGGGTCAATCGTAAGATTGGCCCCTTTTACATTTTGAATATACCTCGTAATAAGATTAGTTGAGAGTGCTCAAAAAGTTTAAGAAGTCTCAAAAGTTTAAGAGGTTTTGTCACGGCAATTAAGTTTACAACCATTAATCCTTTAGACCCTTAGACTTTTAAATCTTTAGAGCATGAGTAAAGTTAAAACTTCCTACTTCTGTCAAAATTGCGGCTATGAAAGTGTTAAGTGGGTAGGTCAATGTCCATCCTGCGGACAGTGGAATACGTTTGTCGAAGAGCTTATCCAAAAAGATACAAAGAATAACAACGACTGGAAATCGTATCGCAGCGATAAAAGAACCAGCCGGATCATTGCATTACATGATATCAGCAGCAATGAAGAGAAAAGACTTGTAACTGCTGACCCCGAACTTAATCGGGTATTAGGAGGTGGATTAGTTCCTGGTAGTATCGTTTTGATCGGCGGTGAACCAGGGATTGGTAAGTCAACGCTGTTTCTTCAAAATGGTTTATGGCTGAAAGACATCAAGGTTCTTTATATCAGCGGTGAAGAAAGTGAGCAGCAAATTAAGATGCGGGCCGACCGTGTTTGTTCCGGGATGCCTGTCTCTGACAATTTTTATTTGCTCACCGAAACATCCACACAAACCATCTTCCAGGAAATAAAAAAACTAAAACCCGACCTGGTAATCGTAGACTCGGTACAAACCTTGCAGACACCTTTAATCGATTCCTCGCCGGGATCAGTGTCACAGATCAGGGAATGCACCGCGGAGTTTCAGCGCTTTGCCAAAGAGACTAACACTCCGGTGCTGCTCATCGGGCATATCACCAAGGATGGGAATATCGCCGGGCCCAAAGTGCTGGAGCATATGGTCGATACCGTTTTGCAATTTGAAGGCGATCGTCACTATGCATACCGGATCCTGCGCACCCTGAAGAACCGTTTTGGTAGTACCTCCGAACTGGGCATTTACGAAATGACAGACCAGGGTATGAGGGGAATCATCAACCCGAGCGAAATACTTATCACACAAAAAGAAGAACAACTTAGCGGGATCGCCATTGCTGCCACCATTGAAGGTATAAGGCCGATGCTCATCGAGGTGCAGGCGCTGGTAACACAGTCCGTTTATGGCACCCCACAACGCACCGTAAGCGGATTCGATCTTCGCCGCCTTCAACTCCTGTTGGCAATACTGGAAAAACGTGGTGGTTTCCACTTTGGCGTTAAAGATGTTTTCCTGAATATTGCCGGTGGGATCAAAGTAGAAGACCCCTCGATCGACCTTGCGGTACTCTGCGCTTTACTTTCATCTTATGAAGACATCCCCCTCGACCCGCATATTTGCTTTGCAGGCGAAGTGGGATTAAGCGGTGAGATAAGGGCCGTAAACAGGATCGAACAAAGGATTGCTGAGGCAGAGAAACTGGGCTTTGAAAAGATTATTGTTTCGAAATATAATCAAAAAGGACTGGCGAAACATAAATTCAATATCAGTATTGTTACGATGTCGAGAGTCGAAGAAGTGTACCGGTATTTGTTTAACCAGGGATAAGCGATATAGAAGCTGTGAGCTGTGAGCTGCGAGCTACGAGCTATAATCAAACTATTTAAACCGTGTGATCATGATTAGTGTACAGGAAGTAAAGGATGCGGTTCTTCATTGGTTGTTCCCACATGTATGCGTCGGCTGCGGATCCGATATACTGAACCCCGAAAGCCTGCTTTGTGTGCGCTGTATCGACGCGTTGCCCGAAACAGACTTTGAAAGGTTTAGCGGCAATCCCGTTGAAAAAAGATTCTGGGGCCGGCTGCAAATTGAACATGCCGCCGCATACTGCTATTTTACCCGTGAATCGCTGATACAACGGCTCATGCACCAGTTTAAATACAAAAAGAACAAGGACCTGGGATTTCAACTGGGTAAGTTGATGGGCAAGAGCCTTGTGCGCGCCCGGCGATTTGAAGTGGATGCGTTGATACCCCTGCCCCTTTTCCCCGCCAAGGAAAAACGGAGGGGATATAACCAGGCCACGGTTTTATGCGAAGGAATGGCAGAAACTTTGGCCGTGCCGGTACTAAATGACGTAATAATTCGTTCTCATCATACTGAAACCCAGACTAAAAAAGGAAGAATTGAAAGGTGGCAAAATATGGAGGGCAAATTCATCCTTTCGGCTTCGGAGAAAATAAAAAACAAACATGTATTGCTGGTGGATGACGTCATCACAACCGGCGCCACCCTGGAAGCATGTGGAACAGAATTGTTGAATGGCGAGAATGTAAGACTGAGTATTGCTACGCTGTGCTCGGCAACAAGGTAGGAATATGGGCTGCGAGCCTTGAGCTATGAGCTGCGAGCAATCCGCACTCACTACTCACCACTCACCACTCACAACTCACGATTCACATCGTAACCACCACAGCATCCTATCAAAAATTTGACATGAAGACTGCTTTACTCATTTGTTTATCGACCTCACTGCTTATATTTTCCTGCCGGAAGGATTCCTTTATCACCTCACCGGATGCAAGCCTGACCATTTCCGCGGATACACTGCATTACGACACTGTCTTTACCACGGTTGGTTCCGTGACCCAGACATTTAAAATCATCAATGACAATAATCAGAAACTCCGGCTGTCATCAGTAAAGCTGATGGGAGGTATAGGTTCAAATTTTAAGATCAATGTAGATGGTGCCGCAACGGCGGAGGCAAATAATATCGAGATTGAAGCCAACGATAGCATTTATGTATTTGTCCAGGTAAACGTAGACCCGAATTCAGAAAACCTCCCTTTTATTATCCGTGACAGCATAGGTGTTAACTATAACGGGAAAACAAAATGGGTGCAACTGGAAGCCTGGGGCCAGAATGCGCATTTTCTCCGCGACAAACAGGTTTTATCGGATGAAACCTGGACAAATGATCTTCCCTATGTGATACAGGGCTACCTCTATATCAACGATGGTCAGACCCTGACGATTGAAAAAGGCTGCCGGGTATATGTACACGCCGACGCCCCTATCATTATCGATGGCTCGCTAAAAGTAAATGGCGATAAAGATACAGCCGACCGGGTCTATTTCCAGGGCGACCGGATGGACGCACCTTATAAAGACTACCCTGCCGCCTGGCCGGGGATCTATTTTCGGGAAAGCAGCAGAGATAATATCCTCAATTATGCAGTAATAAAAAATGCATATCAGTCCATCGCCGCAGAAGGACCATCGGTTAACGCAAACCCGAAATTGATATTGAACCAATGCGTGATCGACAATTCCTACGACGCCGGGATCATTGCGCTCAACTCCAGTATTGTTGCCAACAACTGCCTGGTTAGCAACTGCGGAAAAAATATTGCCATTGGCAGGGGCGGCAGCTATGAATTCAACCATTGTACCGTAGCCAGTTACTCAAATTCATTCGTACAACATAAAGACCCTGTTCTAAGCGCAAGCAATTCAGATGGTACCAACACCGCGCCACTCAATGCCGTTTTCAGGAACTGCATTTTCTGGGGCGATGATGCCTCGGGCGAAAATAAACTGGTGGAAAATGAAGTCATTGTTACCAGCGGTCCAGGAGATAATGTGGTATTCGATCATGTACTTTGGCGTGTAAAAACAGCACCGGCAAATATTAGCGCCAGTAATATCATCGACCAGGCACCCCTGTTTGACAGTATCAATGTTTCGAAACGATATTATAATTTCCGGCTGCAGCCAGGCTCGGCAGCTATAGATGCCGGCGCCACCTCCACTGTTAATATCGATCTCGATGGTTTCCCCCGGCCTGTCGGACTGCCCGACCTTGGATGTTTTGAGCGACAATAAGGTCAGGTTAAATAAATTATAAGAATCTGTTCCCCCACCCGCATTCCTTTCCGCCGGGTCAATCTTTTATCGGCTGAATCCTGATACTGGCGTAACTTTATACCTCGCAAAGCCGATACATTTAAAAATTTACTGGATATGAAAACATTCATGCTAACATTATTAATAGCCGCTGCCCTATCCGCTACATCTATATATGAATTTAAAGTGGCAGGACTGGAAGGTGGCGAAATTGATTTTTCCCAATTCAAAGGAAAAAAGATCCTGATCGTTAATACTGCTTCTAAATGTGGGCTCACTCCACAATACGAAGGCCTGCAAAAACTCTATGATAAATACAAGGACAAACTGGTGATCGTTGGTTTCCCTGCCAATAATTTTAACGGACAGGAACCCGGCAGTAAAACGGAGATCGCAGAGTTTTGCAAAAGAAATTATGGCGTCACCTTCCCGATGGCCGACAAGGTTTCTGTAAAAGGCGATGATGTGGCGCCGATCTATAAATTCCTCTCTGAAGAAGCAGCACGCAAAGGTTTCGACAACCCGCTGCAATGGAATTTTGGAAAATTCCTGGTTGATGAAAAAGGAAATCTGATCGCAACATTTGCTCCCAAGACCTTACCGATGAGTGATGAAATTCTGAAATACATGAATTAACCTCGTCGCTAACGTTAAAAGTGGATGACTTTAGCAAATGCCAACATTATAGCATAGGTTAATCACTTTACCACGCAGAAGCTTTATCATCCTTCAATCTAAAAAAACTGTAACAGGGCGGGAGTTCCTGCTTCATAATCGGTTTGCCGGTTTTATCTTCGCCGCATGCAATTCAGGGATATTATTGGCCAGCATGGCGTAAAACATAACCTGGTTGAGATGGTGAATCACAACCGGCTTAGCCATGCCCTCCTTTTTACCAGCAAGGAAGGATTTGGCGGCCTGCCACTCGCAATTGCTTTTGCGCAATATATGGTCTGCGACAGGGTGAACGGATCAAAAACCAATGATGCGCTATCCTTGTTTGGTGAAACCTTGCCGGTAACCAAAACTGAACCAATTACAGACAGTTGCGGGGTTTGTGCAGCCTGTACAAAAGCTGCGCAACTGGTGCACCCTGATATTCATTTCTCTTATCCTGTTGTTACAAAAAAGCCAGGCACCCCGCCTATCAGTACCGATTACATCAATGAATGGCGTGAATTCATAAAGTCGTACCCCTATGGTAATGTCTACGACTGGCTGCAATTCATTGGCGCGGAAAATAAACAAGGCAATATCACCGCGCATGAGTGTAATGATATAATCAGAAAGCTAAACCTGAAGAGTTTTGAAAGTGAGTACAAGGTGTTGTTGATGTGGTTGCCCGAGTACCTGGGAAATGAAGGGAACAAACTGCTAAAGCTGATTGAAGAGCCACCGGCCAACACCTTATTTATACTGGTTGCGGAAAATGAATCGCTGATCCTGCCCACGATCCTGAGCCGTTGCCAGGTGATCCGGATACCCGCACTAGAGACTGAGGACATTGTGTCTGCGCTGGTAGAACGGAATAATACCGAAACCGCCGCCGCCAGGCAGGTAGCCGGCGTATCCGAAGGCAACTACCGGGAAGCGCTTCAATTGGTCCAGCATTCCGACGAAGACTGGCACAGCCTGTTACGCGACTGGCTGAACGCGATCATGAAGACGGGCCCGATCGCCCAGACCAAATGGGTGGAGGAAATGGGTAAACTCGGGCGGGAAAAACAAAAGCAATTTCTGCGTTATTTTAATCACCTGCTTCAGCAGGCTATCCGGTTGCGAGTCGCCCCCGAACATGCAAATGCCTCCAGGGCTGACGCGGAAATGGATTTTTTACAGCGTCTTAACAAGATCGCAGGAATCGAGCAACAGCAGGCAATCATTGAGGAACTGGACAAAGCCAGCTATTATATAGAAAGGAATGCTAATGGGAAAATGCTGTTTCATGCCCTTACGATTAAAGTATATCACATCATTCAGGACAAAATTGTATTTTTGACGGATTGAGGATAAGAGATGCCCGGTATGAATAGTGCGTAACCCGGGATGCAGACCTGATTATTATTAATTGTTTAGTTGTGTTATCCGTTTCTACATATATTGTTTATGAGGTAATTGCCGGCTTTTCGTCACGCCGGGACTGTGATGGTTTTTAATAGTAGAAATGTCCGGTATACCTAACCGGCGGGCGTGTACGCCAACAATTAGTGGATAATATATTTCTGCACGGGTTAGCTCCCCTTCTCCCTCGCTTTATTTTAATTATCGATTACCATGGGATGTGGAAGTTGCGGTACTGCTAAAGGCGGTAAACCAAATGGTTGTAAGAGCAACGGCGGGTGTAGCACCGGCGGATGCAACCGTATGAACACATACGACTGGTTGCACAACCTCCCTATGGCCGATATCGACAGCGCCTGTAAAGTCATAGAAGTAAGTTTCAATAAAGGCACCCGCAAAGATTTTTACCGGAACCCTTCACTTCAGCCATACGAAAAAGGTGATATGATCGCGGTGGAAGGCGTAAGCGGCTTCGATGTAGGTGAAGTTTCCCTGACCGGTGAGATAGTGAGGCTGCAGATGAAAAAAAGAGGAGCCAGGGAAGATAACCCCGAAATGAAAAAAGTACTTCGCCCGGCCAGCGATC
The DNA here is from genome assembly GCA_023424015.1 of Bacteroidota bacterium. Classification (GTDB taxonomy): domain Bacteria; phylum Bacteroidota; class Bacteroidia; order Chitinophagales; family Chitinophagaceae; genus Terrimonas_B. The sequence goes on from JAFAEM010000048.1 coordinate 144,090, forward strand.
GCGATATCGATCTCATGATCCAGAATAAAGCCCGCGAACCGGAGGCAGTGATCCGCAGCCGCGCCATCGCCAGGCAGTTGAAGCTCGACATGAAGATCAGCCAGGTTGAAATGCAGGCCGACGGCAGAAAGGCTACCTTTTTTTATATCGCCGATGGACGGGTCGATTTTCGCGAACTGATCAAAGTCTATGCTTCCGAATTCAAAGTGAAAGTGGAGATGCGCCAGATCGGTGCAAGACAGGAAGCCGGTAAAGTGGGTGGCATCGGTAGTTGCGGTCGCGAACTTTGTTGCAGTACATGGCTTACAGATTTCAAATCCGTAAACACTGCAGCGGCACGTTACCAGAACCTGTCCATCAACCAGGCAAAATTGAGCGGACAATGCGGACGCCTGAAATGTTGCCTTAACTACGAACTCGATACCTACCTCGATGCCTTACAGCATTTCCCCGATAACTGCGATGCGATTAAGATCGCCCGCGGCAATGCCTACCTGGTCAAAAAAGATATTTTCAAAAACCTGATGTGGTACACTTTGCCCGATAGTACCAAACAATATCCGCTGAGCATTGAAAGGGTGTTAAAAATAAAATCATTAAACCAGCAGGGTGTTTTTCCTGAAGAGCTGGAACCCGTTGAAGTTGTTTCCTCCAAACCAAAAGAAGTGGAACCCGAAATGGCCGACCTGGTTGGTCAGATCAGTTTGCAGACCCTTGAAAAAGCTGAAAGAAAACGCCGGCAGAAAACAAGAGAGAAAGCACAGGGTGGAAGGGATAAAGGACAGGGACCAAGGGACAAAACCCAGGGGCCGAGAGAAAAGGGACAGGGGCCCAGACCCGGTGGAAACCGTCCACAGCAGCAACAGGGTAACAGGCCGCAGGGCAACCAGGGCCAGCAGGGTCGTCCGCCACAAAAACCTCAGGGTAATCGCCCTCCCAAACAACGCCCGAAGTAATTAGCCACTGATTACACGGATTAGCACGGATGAATTTTTTCTGCCTGCGGCAGGGGTTGGCCACGAATGGCACGAATCACACGAATGGGAGCCACGGATTACACGGATTACTCAGATTAGCACAGATGAAATTTTCTGCCTGCGGCAGGAGGTTGGCCACGAATGGCACGAATCACACGAATGGGGCCACAGATTACACGGATTACACAGATTGCACAGATTTGCTTAAATGAATCATAGAAATTGAGACAACACTCAATTGTGTTGTCTCTATAAAACGTTAACTATCCTATTCGTGCAATTCGTGCCATTCGTGGCTAACCTATAGATCGTTTTCTTCGTGACTATTCTTACTGCCTGCGGCAGGGGAAGTGGCCACGAATGGCACGAATCACACGAATGGGAGCCACGGATTTCACGGATTTGCACAGATTATATTTATGCCTTCTGTGCCCTTCGTGCTAGTCATCGTGGCCTTCGTGTCCTGAAAGAATTTGATTTTGCTACGGATTACACGGATTACACAGATTGATTACTAAGTGGCGTTGTAAGTTCTGACTGCCTGCGGCAGGAGGTTGGCCACGAATGGCACGAATAGGGATCAGCAATTCAGTTTAATATTATTTGTCGGCGTAATAGAGAGGCGACACTGCCTCTGGAGCCTCTCAAACAATTTGTTCCTTTCGTACAATCCGTGCTAATCCGTGTAATCTGTGGCCCTATTCAAGTCGTGTCATTCGTGGCTACCCTCTCTCACTACACTGTAGAGAACTTCATGAATTTTGGGGCGCACGTTGAGCTGGCCAAAGACCCTGTTATTACGGGTGGGATATACCCGGTTAGAAAGAAAAATATAGATCAGGTCGTCTTTTGGATCTACCCATACACAAGTACCTGTAAAACCAGTATGCCCGAATGTTTGTGACGACGCACTCAGGGTAGGATATGGCTCGGGCCGTTTGTCGTTATCTTTTTCCGGTTTGTCGAAACCAAGGCCACGGCGACTGATATCGCTATGATATGCTGTAAAATATTTAATCGTTTCCTCTTTCAGTATCCTTTGTCCGTTAAATTCACCGCCATTGAGCAACATCTGGTACAGCATCGCAAGGTCGAAGCCATCGGAGAACAGACCGGCATGACCCGCCACACCTCCAAATAATGATGCGCCTTCATCATGCACATCACCACGGATCAACTGCCGGCGAAAATGCGCTTCCGATTCAGTAGGAACAATCTTAGACACGGCAAATTCTGCGCGGGGCTTGAATCCGGTAGTGCGCATGCCCATTTTATGATAAAAATTCTTTTCGACATACTCGTTCAACGGCATCCCCGATAACTCTTCTACGATCTTGCCGAGGAAAATAAAATCATTGTCGCTATACACATATTTTTTCTGCCTGGAAACCGGGCTCGCCAGTATCCGGCTCATAAGCGTATCCTGCCAGTCGTTGCGCAGGTACAGGTTCTCCGCTACGCGGACCTCAAAACCGGGTTTCTTTTTTTCACTGTAGATACCAGGGTTGGGAATACCTGTTGCTGTATCAATTGTTTCCCTGTAAAATGCAATAAAAGGAACAAGCCCCGCCTGGTGCAATAAGATATCATCGATGCGAAGCGAAGCCTTGTCCGTTCCCCTTACAATCGGGAGATAATTTCCAAGGTGTTTATTCAGATCCAACTTGCCCTGTTCATACAGCTTCATGATTGACACCGTCGTCGCCGATGTTTTGGTAAGCGATGCAAGATCAAAAATGCTTTCAAGGCTCATGGATTGTAAAGAGTCATAAGCAAAATTTCCGAATGCCTTGTTGTAAAGAATATTTCCTTTGTGGATCGCCATGACAACACAGCCGGGAAATGCTTTCCTGGCAATTGCGTCATTCACGATCGAATCGATAGCCGCCAGCTTTCCGGATGCAGCATGTGGCGCCTGCGCAGGCCGAACGCCACCGTGTATAATACCATCACCTGGTTTGAAATCACAAACAGACACCGGCAACTTACCCATCGATACAATCTTCGATTCTAAAAGATCTGCTGCTGCATGTTGCGTGATGTCATCATCCTGGTAGCAGGCGACCAGGTTTTTTGCATAACAAAAATTACCAGAAGCCAGCACATTGCCAAAAACGAAAGTGGCAGCATTAAAGGCCTGGAGTTCTTTTACCAGGCTAACAGCAGTAGCGCTGATATTATAATTGTTGGCGGGACGCAGACTATAATTATGTACGCCAATCACAATCGATTCATAACGGCCGTTTTCAATCGCCTTAAGGATCCGTTGGGGATCGTTGTCTTTGTAAGTGAAGAAAAAAGTATCACCACCCAGGTCCTCCTTTATTCTTTTTCCGAAATCGTTCAGTTTGTCGGTGCCGATTCCAACATAAGCGACCTTTCTCTTTCCAGTTATCGGAAAAGCATTCGATTCATTCTTTAAAACCGTTAATGTATTCCTGGCAACCTCATACCTGATCTCATTTGTTTTTGCGTTCAGATCTTCAAGGAGGTTATTCATCTCAATGGGCTGCCATTGATTAAGTCCCAGTTCATATTTTGAATACAACACCTTTTTTACTTTCGTATCGATATCATCCCAGCTGAGTTTTTTATCTTTGATCGCTTTTTTCACTGCCTCAATGGTTTGACCCACATCTTCCGGCAAACAAAGCATATCATTGCCCGCTACCAGTGATTCCACAGCGATCGTTCCGCCGGGAAAAAACTTTGCAACACCTTTCATTTCGAGGGCATCGGTAAATACCAGGCCGTCATACCCCATTTTATCTTTTAATAAATCAGTCACTGCGTTACGGGATAATGACGTTGCTTTATTCGCAGTATTATCAATTGAAGGAATAGCAAGGTGAGCGATCATGACGCTGCCTACACCCGCATCGAACACGGCTTGAAACGGCAGCAACTCCATATCTGTTAACTGCTCGATCGTTTTATTGACCACCGGGAGATCGTAGTGGGAATCAACATCCACATCACCATGACCCGGGAAATGCTTGGCACAGGCCATGATGCCGGCATCCTGCATACCCCTGGTATAAGCTACCCCCAACCGGGCAACTTTATTTTTATCCTCCCCGAATGACCGGTACCCGATCACTGGGTTATTGGGATTATTATTAATATCTACTACCGGAGCATAGTTGACATGCACGCCTATTCTTTTGCATTGCATCCCCACAGCCAGCCCCATTTTATAAACCAGGTCATCCTCCTTCAGGGCACCTAAAGTGAGTTGGTAAGGAAACTTTGTCACGCTATCCAGCCGCATACCCAGGCCCCATTCGCCATCAATGGTCACCATCAATGGTGTTTTGGCCAGCGACTGGTAGGTATTGGTTAGATGCGCCTGCCTAACTGGACCACCCTGAAAAAAACAAAGGGCACCAACATTATACTTCTGAATATCACTGGTCACTTTAGCTACATGCTCGGGACCCAGGTTGGAGTGTGCGCGGACAACCATCAGCTGCGCAATTCTTTCTTCCTTACTAAGGCTTTTAAATACACTATCGACCCAGTCAGCTGCTGAAAGCTGGCTTCTGTATTGGGCTGATGAGAACAGGGGGGTTGCAAAAAGCAGCAAAAAAACGATTCTTCTAATTGTCATGATAGGATTATGTGCTATATAATTAAATCACCGCTAAAATTAATCCTTTTGATGCTATCATCGTCTCAATAGTTGCCCCGGTTTAACATTTTATCGGGATGAAGGCATCAATTGGAAATATTTGGTATTTCTTACCGGTTATTTCGTATACATGACCGGGCGACTTAAGGCAAATTGCTATTTTTGTCGCCGGAGAATTTTTTTGTGCCAGATAAGATTTTATTATTACCCGATAATATAGCCAACCAGATTGCCGCGGGCGAAGTGATACAAAGACCAGCGAGCGCCGCCAAGGAATTGCTGGAAAATGCGGTCGATGCCGGCGCAACCGAGATCAGGCTGATCGTGAATGACGCGGGTAAGTCTTTGCTCCAGGTAATCGACAATGGAAGTGGAATGAGTGAAACCGATGCCCGGATGTGTTTTGAAAGGCATGCAACCTCCAAGATCACAACCATCGAAGACCTGTTTCATATCCGGACCATGGGCTTTCGTGGTGAAGCCCTGGCTTCTATTGCTGCCGTAGCACAGGTGGAATTGAAAACAAAAAGAGCTGAAGACGAAACTGGTGTATACATCGAAGTGGAAAATAGTGTTGTTAGAAAACAGGAACCTATTGCGACAGCCAACGGCACCAGCTTCGCGATGAAGAATTTATTCTTCAATGTACCGGCCAGAAGAAATTTTCTCAAAAGCAATGCTTCGGAAATGAGGCATATCATGGATGAGTTTACAAGGGTAGCCCTATCATTTCCACATATTTTCTTTTCTCTTACCAGCAATGGCCAACAGGTTTTTCACCTCGAGCCTGGTAGCGTCAAGCAGCGGATCATCCAACTGTTGGGAAATACTTACAATACTAAACTGGTAACGGTTAAAGAACAAACCGATTACATGAACATCTTTGGTTTTGTGGGTAAACCCGAAGCCGCGAGGAAATCCAGGGGCGATCAATATTTTTTCATCAACAACCGGTTCATTCGAAGCGCTTATCTCAACCACGCTGTGATGAATGCCTTCCAGGACCTGATAGCGCCTGATAGTTACCCGATGTATGCATTATTCATTGATCTTGATCCAGCAGTTGTAGATGTGAACGTGCATCCTACCAAACAGGAAATAAAATTTGAGGATGAAAAGATCGTTTACGCTTTTGTTCAATCTGCTGTCAAACATTCGCTGGCACAATTCAGCGTTACACCAACACTTGACTTTGACCTCGATGCCAGCATTCAGCAATTACCTTCCATTCAACAGCCTTTTACCGAGGAAAAAAAAGCAGCTGCGGCATCTTCATCGATCTTTAAAGGATTCACACAAAAACACCAGGCTCATGTGATCGACCCCGATCAGTCGGCAGGACTGAAACACTGGAAAGAATTTTACAAGGATGATACGCCTGAGACAGGTGACAAGGGGCCAGCCCCGATACCAGAGACCGAAAAGGTTGAATATCACTCTCCGTTTTTTTATACTGATGAAGCAGAATTGACGCAGTTGCTGAATACTTATATCATCACACCTTCCGGAAAAGGATTCTTGGTCATCAACCAGCAATCGGCGCATGAACGTGTCTTATACGAACGCCTGAGCGCGGCAGCCCAGGGCAAACCGATCGCCACGCAGCGCAGCATGTTCCCATCCACCTTTGAACCGGCTCCTGCCGATGCCCTGATCCTGGAAGAATTGCTGCCCGAGCTCCAGGAGCTCGGTTATTCAATTGAGCCTTTTGGTAAAAATACATTCGTGATCCAGGGCACTCCAGCAGATATCGAACCGGGCAATGAAAAATTTATCATTGACCTGCTCATCGATCAATACAAGCATTTCAATCCCGATCTTAAATTTTCCAAACGTGAAAGACTGGTGCGCTCACTGGCTAAACAACAGGCAATCAAACCAGGCACACAGCTCAGTATGAGGGAAATGAAGCAACTGCTGAATGATCTCTGGGCCTGTACCCAACCTAATACCACACCGGATGGCAATCCCACCTTCCTGGAGTTTAAACAGGAACAACTGGAGAAGCTATTTGGAAGATAATCGTGTTGATCAATAATTATTTCTAATCCCCTGCAGGAATTTCTCTACAGCTCTTCTTACATCCGTCGCAGAAGCATTGTGATTATTGACCAGCACAGAAAATAGAATTTGCTTTTTCTTTTTTGTGGTCATGTATCCACTGAAAGCTACAACACCTGAAAGTGTGCCGGTCTTTCCATATATATAACCACTGTCGGCCTTGTAATAAGTGCTGATCGTACCCGTGCCGCCAGTCGGAAAGATGGCTTTTACCCTTTCCATACCAAACTCATTCTTTATTTTATTCAATATGGCGATAAAGTCCTGGGGAGTGAACAGGTTATAGCGGCTTAGGCCCGAACCGTCGGCCCAGCGCGGTTTTTGCGGAAGGTCTTTGAAGTCTGTTTTTAAAATGGTATCAATAACCTTCGAGTCATTCATTACGCCTAATAACTTGAAGCTTACCATTTGCAGCGATTGCTCCGCGAAAAAATTGTCACTGCGGTACATCAGGGGTTTGAACATCGAATCTGCCGGTTGCGAGTAAACATATTTTGGGCTCATCAACCTGGTGTTGGGGAAAATCGAAAGTTTTAAGCCGGCGATTGTATCCTTTAATAAGGAAACCGATAATGGTAGTGATGTAACAAACGGGATCTCCGATTTCACTACCGGTGAAGAACCTCTTGTCCAGGTAAACTGGTTCTGTTTCATATCACGCCGAAAACTATATTTATTTTGCTGAAACGAAAAAACGCTGTCGCTATCCTTGCCCCCATACACCCATTCAAATCCACGGGGAGCAATCTGTATTCCCTGTCCCATACCCGTTATATGAACGACATTTCCATAAACGGGGAATGGACTGCGTTCGGCCATATAGTAGGCGGAATAGTCTCCCCAGGCCCATCCTGCGCCCCAGGGTGTATCCTCCCATTGGTTGCCGCTAATGAGTTCGTAGCGCGCTGATGTATCTTTCTTAAAGAAGTCAACCACGGGCTGGTTCTTATAATCAGGATGTAATAAAGTAGGATCACCAGTAGGTTGTATCCAGTAAGTCTTTTCCTTTTTATCATTTTCAAAAAGCACATAGCGCAGGCCTTCCAGGCTATCACCAAGGTATTTCATGGCAGCATAAAGTGTGGGAATCTTTGTATTGCTGGCAGGCACAAAATATTTATCACCCTGGAAATCGTACCAGTACTTGCCTGTCGACGGTTCGTAAATGCTGATACCTACATGCGCGGTCTGTAAAGCTGGCGTCGACAACACTGTCTTATCGGCTGACTTACCGATCTTTTTTTGTACGGAGCAGGAAACAAAAAGTAACATGGCCACCAGGAACCATCCTGGTCTTGAAATCGAGTGAACACTGAACATTTGAAATCTATTAAACAATGAACTTAAAGTTTTTTAACGCGTCAAAAATCCACAACCCTTCTTTCATTTGCACTTTGTTTTGCCGCTTCGAGGATGCGGATGATCCGCACTCCATCTATTCCCGGTACCGGGTTGGGTGCCATTCCCCTGATCGCCCTATATACATCCTCAAAGTAATCCATATAGTTGCCAGCTGTTGATGTGGTTTCACGTTTCTCTTCCTTACCCTCATGTATAATATTAAGTATCCCATCAGGTTGTGTAGGTTGGGAATACCATGGCTGAGTGGACGGCTCGATACCTTTTAATAATAATGTCTCCTGCATATCTGAACGTTGCTGTAGAAATGTTCCTTTCGTTCCATTCAGAATATACTCCGGCACCGGCATTTTTACAAAACTTGAACCCTTTAACCTCACCCGAAACGAGGGATAATACAATATGATCTCAAAATAATCATCCACCAGGCTTCCCTCGCGCATGGCCATCAGGTCGGCAAATAATGACTTCGGTTCACCAAACAATTGCAATGCCTGGTCGACAAGGTGTGCACCCAGGTCGTAAGTAGTGCCTGCCCCGGGAAGAGCTGACTCCTTATGCAACTTGGGGCTTATCCCCGTACGAAAACGATCGAACCGTATTTCCACTTCTTTTATCTCACCTAATAATTTATTCTCCAAAACCTCTTTGACAGCTTTATAATCGCCATCATAGCGGCGGTTCTGGTACACAAACAACAATACTTTCTTTTCATCCGCCCGGCGAACCAGTTCCTCAGCCTCATTGGCGGTAACAGTAAAAGGCTTTTCAACGATCACATGCCTGCCCGCCTCTATCGCCTTCATGGCGTACTCGAAATGTGTCTGTACTGGAGTATTAACAATAATCAGGTGAAGACTATCATCGTCGAGCATTTCCTCAACAGATCGGTACAACATAGAGCCAGGATACCGGTCGCGGGATTCATTACGAGATCGCTCCACAATAGCGGATAGTTCAAATCCCGGGTGGTTTTGAATAAAAGGGGCATGGAACAATTTACCACTCATACCGTAAGAACAAATCCCGGTTCTGATCATTGGTTAAAATTATTGTTGCGGGTTGAGTTTTTAAGTGAATATCTTATAAACGATACGCTAACTATCCTCTCTCCTGCGCTCGCAACCAGCGCTCGGGAATCTCATTACTACTTGCAAGCAAATAGTCCTTATAGCTACAGGCAATAAACCTGTTGTCGGGCAACCGCATCCACCAGCGTCCTGTTTTCTTGCTTTGTAAAAAAACGGTTTCCACTTCCGCAAACGCCATATGATATTCATTGAACGATTCCTTTTCATTGAGCTGTGCTTCGCGTTTGCCGCGACTCCTGCCATCCAGCACATACCACAGCATCTGGCTGACCTGGCGCGCCGTCAGTTCATCCCTGTCGTGTTGCGGGTTGTATCCATAAACACCAATTGATTTTACATTCGGGCTCATGCCGGCATACCTCATCAACACACATGCTTCTTCTCCGTTCAATCCATTAGGTGAAATACTATTAGCAGGTGCATAAGCATTGGCTATCGCAGATATATCAAAAGAAAAAAGGTCGCTGTTGCGTATCACCGGCTCCATCTCCTCGATGCTTTCTTTCACATGTCCCACACGGAAGCAATCAAATCGCAGCTTGTCCATGGTCTCCAGCATGCGCGGATGAGCATAATAACTCTGGAAGGCGATATGATTATAATGACGCAGGTAATTGGGTTCGCCAGTCAGCATTTCCATCAGGAAATTCTCATGACGAAACGGTGAATCAATATTGAGGTCAATCAATGAATCTACACAAGAGGCCTCGATCAGTTTTTTATTATCCGCATAAGCCTGGTACTGTGCAAGTGTGAGATCGTGAGAACCACCCAGCACGATTACCGTTTTGCCATCACCGATCAGCTCGCTGATCACTGTTTTGAGTGCTGCATAAGAGTCGCTGAAAGAAGATCCTGCTTTTATATTCCCGATATCCGCTACCTGAATATCCTGATGCCAGTAATACATTGCGAAAAAATGCCGGCGGACGATGGCCGGTCCCTCACTTTCACCGCCAATCATCCCGCTACCCCTTTGCTCCCCACATCCGACCAGCACGATTTGTGCGTCGCTGAGGTCAGGAAATTCCTCTTCGTACACCGCGATGGCCTTACCCAGCTGGCCATCCCTGTATCCCTCGTCGTTGGATATTTCAAACAGGTTGATGGGTGAAAGAAAATCGGAAATATTAAGGTAATCTGACATGGCTGCAAGATAAACTGAAAACGTACATCAGCCTTTGCCGCTACCAATAAGTTTTCCCAGCCCTAGCACCTGCCTGCGCCTGGGTTGCTTATATTTGCGGCATGGAAAATTTGCTGAAGCAGATCGAAGATCACAAAAAGGAAATGGAAGCTTTTGTTGCTCCAGGTGAGAAGCAAGTAGAGGAGTTCCGCATCAAATGGCTGGGCACAAAAGGCGTCGTGAAAGCCACCATGGGTGAAATGAAAAATGTGCCGGTTGAAAAGAAAAAGGAGTTCGGACAGATACTGAACGAGTTTAAGCAGTTTGCCGAAGAACGGTATGAACTACTCAAAAACGGGATAACATCCACCGATCAGCAATCAGCAAAGATCGACCTTAGCCTTCCCGGTGATCCGGTGCCATTAGGTAGTCGTCATCCCGTTACGCTTATGAAAAACCGGATCATCTCCATTTTTCAAAGGCTGGGTTTCGCGGTTGCAGAAGGTCCCGAGATCGAAGATGACTGGCATAATTTCGGTGCTCTTAACCTACCCCTACATCACCCCGCGAGGGATATGCAGGATACATTTTATGTGCAACAAAATCCTGACTGGGTTCTGCGTACGCATACCAGCAGTGTCCAGATCCGGGAAATGGAGAAAGGCGTATTGCCTATTCGCATGTTGATGCCCGGTCGCGTGTATCGCAATGAAACCGTGAGTGCACGGAGCCATTGTTTTTTTCACCAGGTAGAAGGTCTTTATATTGATGAAAATGTATCCTTTGCCGATTTGAAGCAAACACTTTACTTCTTTGTAAAAGAAATGTATGGTAAGGACGTAAAGGTTCGTTTCCGTCCATCTTATTTCCCTTTCACAGAACCCAGCGCTGAAATGGATGTAAGCTGCTTTATTTGCGGAGGCAGTGGTTGTAATATTTGTAAGAAAACCGGTTGGGTGGAAATCCTCGGTTGCGGCATGGTACACCCCAATGTTTTGCAAAACTGTAATATCGATCCCAATAAATACACTGGCTTTGCCTTTGGGATGGGTATCGAGAGACCCGCCATCCTTAAATATGGTATCAATGATATCCGCCTGTTCAGCGAAAACGATGTCCGGTTTTTAAAACAGTTCTCCGGCGCTATTTGATGCTTACGTAAATGTGATATTCAATTACGGTCTACCTGCCGCGGATCCATTTATAACTAAAAAATGCGGCGGCGGCAAAACCCAGTATCGCCAGGTATAGTCCCGGTGCAAAATCAATCGATACCAGCAGGTCCTCACCAAAGTCCCGACTGCCAGAAATGGGACTATTCGAACCCCGCAGTTCCGAGTTCAGTTTACTTTTTACATCGATCATAGTTGCCACCAGTGCAACGCCACCCAGTATCGCCACGATAAAACTTCCTTTCCTGGATTCCCGCAAGGCAAGCACCAGCCCGGCGATCCCCAGTCCCAGGGCAACGAGGGCAGGCAGGTTTGGTGATCGGCGTTCCGATTTCACCGTTGTATTCTTATTATTAGAAAGACTTTCCAGGTCTCCAACAAGTGAATTGTTGCTGCCCGGGCCTTTCACCTTAAAACCCGTGGCAAGTTGAACACCGCTTACCTTTTGCAAAGTCATATTGTTGCATTTAATCTCCAGGAATGGCAGGAAGAATAAAAGCAATACCACGCCGAAGCTTATCGTCGTAGGTATTTTTGTTATGGGCTGTGCAGGCGGAGGAGTTACCGGCGCGGGATTCGATTCAGGAGCTGTGGTGTCTTCACTCATATCTTAAATTTTATTTTAAGATAACAAAAATTATAGTCCCTCCGCGGGAAACATAATAACTTTATTCAAACTCTATACTCCTTCATGATAAATACGATCTGCGTTTGTGGCGCTGGCACCATGGGAAGTGGTATCGCACAGGTTGCGGCCCACGCGGGGTTTAATACAATATTATTCGACACCAAACAGACCGTGGTAGATAATGCTCATGTAAACATGAAAAAGAGTCTTGAAGTGCTGATTGGGAAAGGGAAAATGACAGAAGAAGATAAGAAAGGACTTCTTTCGCGACTCGTCTTTACCAGCAACCTGCAGCTTTGTAAGGCAGATATTTTTATCGAAGCTATTATCGAAAGTCAGGAGGCCAAAACGAATCTCTTCAATCAGCTGGCGCAATTCAATAGCGATGAAACTATTTTCGCGAGCAACACCTCATCCCTGTCATTGAATCGAATCGCTGAAGGCATCAAAAATCCTGAACGCGTCATTGGCATGCATTTCTTCAATCCCGCACCAGTGATGAAACTCGTGGAAGTAATTAAAACAAATTTTACCAATGAAAAAACCTTGTCAACTACGATGCAACTGGCCCAAAAAATGGGTAAAGTTGCAGTTGTGTGTAAAGACGCCCCCGGGTTTATTGTAAACAGGATAGCCCGGCCTTTTTACATTGAATCGTTGCGGCTGGCAGAAGAAGGTCTGGTTGAAATGGAGGAGCTCGACCAGCTGCTGGAAGCAAGTGGTTTCAAAATGGGACCTTTTAAACTGATGGACCTGATTGGCAATGATATCAACTATGCGGTGAGTTGGTCGGTTTATGAACAATTGGGTCGCCCCGAAAGATTGAAACCCTCTTTTATACAGGAAAAAAAAGTTGCCGCAGGCGAACTGGGCCGCAAAACAGGGAAAGGTTATTACACTTATTCTTAAAAGCCCGATACATTATCTTCGCCCCATCAACTGATCAATTTGTCAAAGAAAATACTTATTACCGGAGGTACGGGGTTCCTCGGCGCATATATCATAAAACAACTGGTTGAAAGAAATTACCAGGTTCGTGCGATACGCCGCAGTAAGAATCTTCCACGATATGTTCCCAATTCAATCTTCGAAAAAGTGGAATGGATCGATGGTGATGTGCTGGATGTGGTTGCCCTGGAAGAAGCCATGGACGGTATCGATTCTGTAATTCACTCGGCGGCCATTGTCTCCTTTTCAAAAAAAGACCGTAAGCGGATGTTTGAAGTAAATGTGAATGGCACTGCCAACATGGTCAACATTGCACTTGAAAAAAACATCGACAGGTTTGTGCATATCAGTTCCGTAGCCGCCCTGGGCCGATCTGCCAATGGCGGCACCGTGAATGAAGATAAAAAATGGGAAGACAGCAATGTTAACACCCACTATGGCAAGAGCAAATACCTCAGCGAACTTGAAGTCTGGCGCGGTATCAGTGAAGGCCTGAGCGGCGTGATTCTCAATCCCAGCACCTTCCTGGGATATGGCGACTGGAATACCAGTAGCTGCGCGATTTTCAAAAATGTATATGAAGAGTTCAAGTGGTACGCACCGGGAATTAATGGATTTGTAGATGTGCAGGATGTGGCCAGGGCAACGATTGCAATGCTGGAATCAGGTATCAATGAACAACGTTTTATCATCAATGGAGATAACTGGGCTTTTAAAAAATTGCAGGATGCTATTGCAGAGGGAATGAACCGGAAAAAACCGACTCGCGAAACCACGCCCGCTATTCTCAATATGGCCTGGCGCGCGGAAAAATTTAAATCATATTTCAGTGGTAAGAAACCACTGCTTACCCGCGATAGCGCCAAGGTAGCGCTTAGCAAAACCTATTTTGAAAACAAAAAACTGTTAGCAGCATTGCCCGGGTTTTCATTCACACCACTCGACACAACGATAAGGGAAGCCTGTGTGCAATATCTTAATGACCTTAAGCAGGGCGAGGCTATTGTATAAAAGCCTGCGTCGAGGGGAGTTACAATAGTTAAAGTCTTGTTTTAAGTAATTTTCTTCGCAGAACTACGCTATCACCTGGTCTTGCCCTGTTGTATCTTTGAACATTAATTCAGTTCTATGCAAAAACTCCGCTTCGGCTTAATCATATTTCTTTCTCTTTGCTCCCTTTTCGGTTGGAGCCAGTTTAATGTCAGTGGACGGATCGTTGACTCTGCTACTAAGGAACCCCTGACTGGCGCGTCTGTTTATTGCCAGAATACAACTATCGGTACATCGACCAACCGGGAGGGAGAATTCTCGCTGCAATTAAAGTCAGGTGGTTATGAATTGATCGTCAGTTACACGGGCTACCAGACCCGGCAGGTAAACATTAGCAGCGCGCAAAACCGGATCGCGGATATAGAAATGATAAAGGAAGAGAAAAGCCTGGGTGAGGTGGTGATTAAGACCAGCAACGAAGTAAAGGATGGATGGGCAAAGTATGGCGATTTCTTTACCGGTCACTTTATCGGCCATACCCCTAATGCGGCTCAAACCAGCCTGCTGAATCCTGAGGTGTTGAAGTTTTACCTGCTGAAAAAAAGCAATAAGCTTCGAGTGTTGGCTACCGAACCGCTGCTTATTGAAAACAGGGCATTGGGATACACCATGCGGTATCAGCTGGATTCTTTTATTTATAACTACAATAATAATATTAATTCTTACCGCGGATTTTGCCTGTACACAGAAATGGAAGGCAGCGATAGTATGAAGGCGGTTTGGTCAGCCAATAGGGAGAAAGCATACTATGGCTCCAAACTTCATTTTATGCGGAGCTATTACGATAGCTCTGTGTTGGAAGAAGGCTTTATGATCGATATCCTTGATGAAAAGAATGATAAAAAATTCAGCAGGGTGGTAGATATTTATGACACCCTGTATTATGGAGCGCTTGATAGCACCATGCAGGTCGAGATTTGGTTCCCGCGGAAAATCAGTGTCACATATGCCAAGGCAAAACCCGAACCTCAATACCTGAAACAGTTCAAACTACCCAGGGATGTCCCGATCCAGGTTTCTTATATCGATATCACCGACGCTATCGCGATCATGGAGAATGGGTACTATTATGATCAGAAAGACTGGATCAACCAGGGATACTGGAGCTGGAAAAACCTGGCTGATCAATTGCCTTATGATTACACGCCTCCGTTTTAAACTTTAATCTTTACTACCCATCACCTTTTCCCATAGTTGCGGAATTCGCTTGATCCAAACCAATTCTCTCATTTTCTCCCGGGCATCCTGCGCTGGTGAACCGAAGTAGGCTTTACCTCCGGGTAAAGAATCTTTCACACCACTTTGCGCATTAAGAACAGCTCCTTCACCGATCGTCAAAGTTTTACTTACGCCTACCTGGCCCCATAAAATCACGTTGTCTTCAATGGTTGTCGCGCCGGCAATACCCACCTGCGCAGCGAAGAGACAATTGCGGCCGACGACCGTATCGTGACCGATATGGACCAGGTTATCGATCTTAGTACCCGCGCCGATCACCGTATCTCCCGTTACACCGCGATCAATCGTACAACCGGCACCGATCTCCACAGCGTTGCCAATAACCACCCGGCCACAGCTGAGCATTTTTTTATAGTGAATATCCCGGCTTGTCTTTTTATTATAGTAAAAAGCATCACTCCCAATGACTGTTCCGGCCTGTATGATCACGTCGTCGCCGATCACGCAATGATCCAGGATAGTAACGCCGGGATGAATGATGCAATTGCTGCCAATGCT
The DNA here is from genome assembly GCA_023424015.1 of Bacteroidota bacterium. Classification (GTDB taxonomy): domain Bacteria; phylum Bacteroidota; class Bacteroidia; order Chitinophagales; family Chitinophagaceae; genus Terrimonas_B. The sequence goes on from JAFAEM010000048.1 coordinate 159,870, forward strand.
TACATGGTTCCCGATATAACTGTTGGGCATGATCACTGTACCCTCACCAGCTACCGCGCTTTCACTCAGGACTTGCATAGAGGGTGCGAATGGCCTGAACTTTCGTACAATACTCTGGTAAGCTTCAAAAGGATCGTCGGTTACCAACAAAGCCTTTCCTTCAGGGAACTCCGTCTTCTTGTTGATGATGATATAGCTGGCGGCAGAATGAATACAGGTATCATAATACTTGGGATGATCTACAAAGGCAAGATCACCCTTCTCTACTTTGTGTATCTCGTTTATACCCGTTGCCGATGCGGTTATATTTCCCAGCAGTTCGGCTTTGATCAATGCTGCGATCTCGGTGAGAGGAACAGGTTTATCGAAACGCATAAAAAAACTTTCCGCAAAGGTAGCGGCTAATAGCCTGAATTGTAGTTGCCGACTTTTTCATCAGTGTTATTACAAGGAAAAAACTATGACTGATGTAATCATTGCTGCATGCGAATTACAGTGGGCAGACGAAAATTATAATCGAAACTTTTTTGAACATCCTGCTAAGAAAGGACCAATAGGGGTATTAATTCCCCTTCATTCATGTTTCCCTTTTCCACAAGCCAAAATAAAATGTGAATAAAATTCTTAATAAAATTTTTCCAGATCGTGAAAATTATATTTAATATTGTGTTGGGAATTTTTTTTCCCTGTACTTACTAACCCATCCATTATAACGATCCCTTCGATTTTTCGGAGGGATTTTTATTTTGAATATCTTTATAGCCAACAAAAAACTACCCATGTTGAAATCGATGACCGGCTTTGGAAGAGCGGAAAATAATGTTGGCGATAAGACTTTTCTTGTAGACATCAAATCTCTCAATGGTAAACAGTTTGAACTCCAGCTCCGGTTGCCGTCCATCCTGAAGCCCTACGAATTTGATATCCGCCGAATACTCTCAGAGAAGCTGGCCCGTGGCAGTGTTGATTGTATGATCAGCCTGAAAGAAACAGGAAATGCCAAACCGGTAACCATCAACACAGACCTGGCAAAAGCATATTACAAATCGCTGGCAGAGCTTTCCGCCGAATTAAATCTTGATCCTTCCCATATTCTTAGCACCCTGGTAAAATTGCCGGAAGTGATCACGCCGGGTAGCGACACCTTAACTGACGAAGAGTGGTCACAGTTTCAACAGGTACTATTATCAGCTATCGATGATATCAACCTTCACCGCGTTGACGAAGGTAAATCCCTGGAAAATGAACTGATGTCCCGTATTAATAATATAGTAAACCACCAGCAGGAAGTCATCAGACTCGAGCCGCTCCGGCAGAAAAAGATCCGTGAAGGGATTTCCAAACTCCTGGAAGATAACGTCGGCAAAGAAAACTATGATGATAACCGGCTGGAGCAGGAGTTGATCTACTATATAGAAAAGATCGACATCACCGAAGAACAGGTACGGCTGAAAAACCACTGCGAGTATTTCCTCTCCGTACTGAACGAACCGGAAGATGCAAAAGGCAAGAAACTTTCATTTATACTGCAGGAGATCGGCCGCGAAATCAATACCACCGGCTCGAAAGCCTACGATGCGGCTATCCAGAAGAACGTGGTCCTCATGAAAGATGAGTTGGAAAAAGCAAAGGAACAGGTGTTGAACGTACTGTAGTTGTTTCTATATTTAAACATACCGGTTTAATGCCTGAGGTTAGCTTTCATGCCCGGTTCTTGATTATTTTTGTAAAAAATAGCCTTTTGAAAAAAATCTTTCCAGCCTGCCTCGTCATCCTGGCTTCCTGCCTACTGTTTTCATGTAACACGGTCGACCTGTATGAAAAAAGCGTGACCATCCCCCGGCATGAATGGGAAAGAAGTTATAAACCCGTATTTGATTTCACCATCTCCGACACTACTACGCAGTACGAGCTGTTTTTTATTCTGCGACACAACGAAAAGTATAATTTCAATAATATCTACATCAACGTATATGTAAAAGGACCGGGGCAGGACTCTGTGGTGAAGATCCAAAAAGACCTTTTACTGGCCACCAATGATAAGGGCTGGCTGGCAACCGGTATGGATGATATTTATGAACACCGCATTGCCCTTGCGCCTGCCCAAAGCCTGAAAGCCGGTAACTACAGTTTTACGATTGAACAGATCATGCGTGAAGACCCGTTGAAAAATGTGTTGAACGCTGGGCTGCGTATCGAAAAGAAATAAACGCCACATGGCAGGCACCAATCGAAAAAAAATTAAAAGGGCGACAGTTATTTACTGGCTCATGCTTTTTTATATCATAGCAGCGCTGGCCTGGTGGCTGATCTCATTGCAGCGCCAGAGCTCGGAACTGGCCGATTTCAAACTACGCGAGCTCAATGCCACCGTTGACAGTTTGATTTACCCTGAACAGTACCGCAACGGTTATAATAGTGTCACGAGTTTCAGGAAACGCGAAGCGTTTAAACATATCGGGGAAGGTATTTTCTTTTTTGCACTGATCATCCTGGCTGCCATTGTTGTTTACCGGACTGTCAGGAGCCAGTTCAGGCAACAGCAACAGCAGCAAAACTTCATGATGGCTATCACTCATGAGCTCAAAACTCCGATCGCGGTGGCGCGGCTCAACCTGGAAACCATGCAGAAATATGAACTGGAACCGGAAAAACAAAAAAGACTGATCCATAACACGCTGGAAGAAACAACCAGGCTCACTTTTCTCACCAACAATATCCTGATCGCTTCACAGCTCGAAGGTGGCGGCTATCAGTTTACAAAAGAAGAACTGGACCTGTCGGACCTTTTAAAAGACTGCGTCCAGGATTTCAGGAATCGCTTCTCCGACAGAACATTCATGGAACTGTCCGAACCAGATGTTGATATAAAAGGCGACGCGCTGTTAATGCAGATACTTATTAATAACCTGCTTGAAAACGCCGTTAAATATTCTCCCAAAGAGTCGCCCATCACAGCTAAGTTGAAAAAGTCAGAGTCCCTGATCCAACTGGAGATCTCCGACGAAGGGCCTGGCATCCCTGATGAGGAAAAGAAAAAAATATTCACCCGCTTTTACCGTATCGGCAGTGAAGCAACGCGCAAAACCAAGGGCACCGGCCTGGGTTTGTATCTTTGCAGCCGGATAGCTCACGACCACAATGCGGACATTTTGGTGACAAACAATACTCCCCACGGCAGTACTTTTGTGGTCAGGTTCTTTATCTGAGTTTTTTTGTTCGACTTACTAAACTATTAAGATCATGAATCAGGACAAAAAGCCTTCCATATTACTGGTGGAGGATGAGGAGAATTTACACGAGGCGCTGAAGCTAAACCTGGAGCTTGAAGGTTATGGTGTTACTTCCGCATTTGATGGCGTAAGCGCCCTCAATGCCGTGGATAATGAATACTTTGACCTGATCATCCTCGATGTCATGCTCCCCGAAATGGACGGTATAAGCGTAGCGGAAACAATACGTATAAGCAATAATGAAGTGCCCATACTGATCCTTAGCGCGAAAAACACCAGCGCAGACCGGGTGCTGGGACTAAAAAAAGGCGCTGATGATTATCTCACCAAGCCCTTCAATCTCGAAGAACTCCTGCTCCGGGTCAATAAACTGATTGATAAGAATAAAAAACTGCTTGACAAATCCACGGTGGGTAATAGTTACAGCTTTGGCGACAATGTGATTGACTTCAAGGCACAGGAAGCTTCCACTAGATCACGCCAGAGAATACAGCTTAGTAAAAAGGAGACCATGCTCCTGAAGCTGTTGATTGAAAATAAAAATGAAGTGGTGCCCCGTGAAAAGATCCTGCAATCGGTTTGGGGATACAATGTCTACCCCACTACCCGCACCATCGATAATTTTATACTCAATTTTCGGAAGTACTTTGAAGAAGACAGCCGCAACCCGAAATATTTTCACTCGGTAAGAGGAGTAGGATACAAATATTCGGAATAGCAGGTTAACATCAGGTGTTCAGTTGTGCATCCATTTTTTCAAGCTCAGTCATTGCCTGCAGCAGCAGCTCATCCTTGTCACCCATACCTTCCACCCCTGTGAAGATGCCAGTTTCGCAGACTGATAATATCGACAGTATAGCCGACTGGCTGTCCTGGTCAATTCCTTTCCGCTGCAGGTCTGCTGCCAGGCTGTACTTATTTATCTGGCTGCCACTTAAATTCAGGCGCTCACTAAAGAACTTCCAGATACAGTCGCGAAGAATAGCATAAAATGTTCTTTCGTCGGCCTGCGAAAAAGTGATGGCCGGTTGCAAAATTTCTGCAACAGTCGGAACCCTGTCTGTAACTGGCGGGGGAGCTTCAGCCGCGATTTGGCGTTTTTTATTTTTTTTAAAAAAGAAAGCGAATGTCAGTCCGGAAATGAGAATGATACCGAGGGTAAGCCAGGTCCAGATTTTTAAATTTTGAGCAGCATTGGCGTTGCTCGTGTCGCCGGGGTGGACACGGGGACTTTCAAAGCTTGTCACTGCAAACTTCATCGGACTGGTGTGCACATTGCGGTACGCATTTGTATCAGGATTAAAAAAAGAAAGTTTCACGGAAGGCAGGATATAATTTCCGGCTCGCGAGGAAACAAACCTGTAGTGAAAGTCCCGCTTACCGCTCATCGGGATCTGCATATGATCGATGGCATCCTCAACAAAGGGTTCAAACCCCTCGATACCCTGTGGCCATTGAATAGCTGGTGGAGATAGCTGGGTAAAATTTCCCTTTCCAGTTATGCTTATTATGATCTCCCCCTCTTCATTCCTGGCCAGCTGATTTTTTTTCAGGCTTGCTGTGATCTTGAAATTTCCGGTTGCCCCATCATAGTCCTCGGGTTTGTTTTTTTCAGGTACCGGTTTCACAGTGATGCTGACTGGCCTGGTCGACATGCTGTTTTCGAATACAGCTGTATTAGGATCTTGATACTCATCTCGCTCAGGCACGACGCCTTCTATGATCTCCTGTTCCGCCGGCCTGCTGACCTGGCTTTTTGAAAATCTCACCTTATTCTTCACTTCCATGGCATCGATCTCGAAACTACCGGCCTGCAGCGGGTATAGCTGTACTTTTCTGACAATATGCACATCAAAATCTTTTCCATCAACCTGCTCGGTACTACTCTTTCGATTGTCGAGGTTGATCATATCCTGGACTGTGAATCCATAGAAGCCCGGATTCTTTACAATATCAGATCTTGAATCAAGCCGGGAATACAATTTGAAAACAGCGGTGACGGGTTCTCCCACAAAGCAGCTGGTTTTATCTACCAACACCTTTATAAATAGGTTTCGCCGGATTTTGTCGTATGGATCTTCGCCCGGTCCCAGGAAAACATCCTCATTTACCTTAACCGCCTGTTGTTTTCTCATTTTTGCAGCGGCTTGTGACGTACTGATCACCTGTATCCATACCTGGTTACTTTTATAAAGCCTGTTTTCAATCCTTACCGAGGCACTGGGGATAATAAATTTACCTGTGGCAGTAGCGGCCAGGGTATAGACAATGTTCTTCAACTTCCTGGGCCCTGATGCGCCGTAGGCTGAACCAGTATAAATATTAGGACCACTTACCACCCGGAATCCATTGAAGTCGGGGGCAAAAAACTCGTTGTCCGCATCAGTATCATCCAGCACATATTGCACCTGGAAGGATTCGCCCACCACAACCGGCCCATTTGTCACAATGGTCTGAAAATCCAGTTGTGCAAATGAACCGAAAGAGGCCAGCAATAATATAATTAGCAAACCCTGCTTCATAAATGGTCGATAAATCTAAGAAAGACAATGCTAAAGCCCGGTTACAAATTTATGGCAGGGTTGATTTGATTTTGAATGGAAGGTATTGGGCCGGGGCGGTGATTGTAAACAAGACCCTGCCTGGTAAGAACTCTTACAGATCACCCAATTGCGGTCGCAGGATGATCTCTTCCACGCAGGCCTGTGGAGATAACATGGCTGCCGAGTAGATCATCTTTGCAATATCTTCTGCTTTCATCATGCGCTCTGCTTCAATACCTGAATCTTTCCACGAATCCGTAAACGCAGCACCGGGGTAGACGGCAGTCACCTTAACCCCAAATGGTTTCATTTCGTAACGCAGATTTTTTGAAAATGCTGAGAGAGCGGATTTGCTGATGCTATACGAGCCTCCTCCGGGGTAGGCCTGAATGGCAGCTATGGAACAAATATTAAATATATGCCCGCTATTTTGCCTGATCATTCCCGGAATCAATATTCTTGTCAAATGATAGGCCCCAAACAAATGCACAGACATCATTTGTTCCAACGCCCCCTCCTCCTCATCATAGACATTTCCAGGGATAAATGGTCCGGCATTATTAATCAAAATATCTATCTTGTCTGCCTGTTCCATGATCCACTCTCCGAACTGTTTCACTTCAGCTTTCACGCCTACATCACAGGCCCGGGTGTATACACTGGTACGTGGAAAACGGCCCTGCAGCTCTTTACCAGTCATTTGAAGTGTTTCTTTATCGCGGGCGCATAAAAAAAGGCTATGACCCTGCTTATCTTCCGCAAATGCTTCTGCAATCGCCTTTCCAATACCTTTCGATGCGCCGGTAATAACAATATTCATAATGCCGGGTTTTAGCTGCGAAGTAAGAGCTTTTTCCGGGGAATTGGGGATTAGAGGATTAGGAATCATTATTGTCCGGGAAACTCTGGTGTACTATAAAAACCACGGCGGGCAGGGCGAGCACTGCGAAAAGCGTCTACGTGTTAAAAAATCTGCTATGGAGAACAGAACATGATGCTAAATATTACGCTGAGTCCGCTGTGTGCGTTGTGGTTTCCTGACACGCATACATTTAAGCACCGCATCTGACCCAATTCCTGATCCCGGCCCGATAGCCATCAGGACCAAATTCCATAATTTGCATTCATGAAATACCGTCATCTCTTTTTCGATCTCGATCATACCTTATGGGACTTTGAAGCCAACGCGCACGCTACTCTATCGACGTTATATGAAGAACTTCAATTAAAGGACAGGGGTGTTCATGATTTTGACCTGTTCTATAAAAATTACCTGGCGCACAATGAACGGCTATGGGATTTTTATCGCAAAGGGCAGATCAAACAGGAAGAGCTGAGAGTGAGACGTATGAGGCTAGCCCTGCTCGACTTTAAGATCGCCGATGAAGAGCTGTCCCAAAAAATGAATGTATTGTTCCTCGACCTTTTACCAACACGTAATCTTTTATTTCCTCACACGAAAGAGGTCCTGGATTATCTGCTGAATAAAAACTATGAACTCCACCTGATCACCAACGGTTTTGAAACGGTGCAGCACAGCAAACTAAAACATTCCGGCCTTGACAAATATTTTATGGAAGTGGTTACATCGGAAGGGTCCAATAGCATCAAACCAAATAAAGAAATTTTTGATTACGCTTTTAAGAAAACTAATGCTAATCCCAGCACCAGTATCATGATCGGTGACACGATAGAAGTAGATATCCAGGGCGCCATCAACGCTGGTATCGACCAGGTTTTTGTAAACCATGCTGGAATCACACCGGCGATACAGGCCACCTATACCGTAAACTCATTGAAGGAACTGGAGGAAATATTTTAATAAAGATGTGAGCTACGAGCGGCGAGCTGAGAGCTGATAAAAAAACAAGTGTTGCACACCTCCCCTGTAAGGTAGGAAGGGTAGGGCTACCATTCAGCAATGGTTGTAACACCGCCTTGGGGGCGGTCGCCGATTTTTACCATTACTTTTGCATCAAGCGGTAACAGGATATCGACTCTTGATCCGAACTTAATAAATCCCATCTCTTCGCCCTGCTTTACTTTTTGACCGGGCTGCAGATAGTTGACAATGCGTTTGGCAAGCGCTCCGGCGATTTGTTTCACCAGGATCTCTTTCCCGTCTTTGCGGTACACTACGCTATGTCTTTCATTCTCCGTAGAAGATTTCGGATGCCATGCCACCAGGTATTTTCCTTTATGATACTGGCTATACGCTACTTCCCCACTGACCGGGTTGCGGTTCACGTGTACGTTAAGAGGGCTCATAAAAATAGAAACCTGTATGCGACGATCGGTAAAGTATTCATCAGCCTGCACTTCCTCAATGACCACCACCTTGCCATCTGCCGGGGCGACGATCGCATTCTCACTGGAGGTATGTTGCCGCTTTGGCACCCTGAAAAATGATACCATGAAAATAAGCAGCCCGAGCGTGACGATCACGATAATAGCTGTCAGGATTGGATAGTCAAAACTCAACAGATAAAATGAAAGGAGGTTAATAAGCACCACAATAATAACGCTCCAGGCAATAGTAGGGTATCCTTCTTTATGGACGGTCATCGGGTTGAAATTGATTTGCAAATATAGTGAATCGTGACGGGGCTTTGGTTACTTACATTCAAACATTGGGTTGCAGTGAAACGTTTAGAGAATGGCTTTTACAAATAGCCAAACGAATGGCGTGGCAAATACCAACGAATCAAACCGATCTAAAAATCCACCATGACCAGGCATGATTTGTCCGCTATCCTTTACACCGGCCATGCGCTTTATCTTAGATTCAAGCAGATCTCCAAAAGTGCCTGTGACAGCTGCAATGGCTGAGATAAATATCAAAAGAATTGAAAAGTTAAAATCCGGTGAAGAGAACAGGATCAAAGGAAAAACCAGGCTAACTACAACGACGCTCAGGATAATTCCACCCACTGTGCCTTCCCATGTTTTCTTGGGAGAAATACTGGAAAGCGGGGTTTTGCCTATAAAAGATCCAACGATATAAGCCATTGTATCATTGATCCAGATACTTGCAATGATAACAACAGGAATAATGTAACCATAAAGTACAAACACGGTATCGTAGAAATGAATATATTTCCCATTATAAAGATCCATCATCAACCCCCAGCTCAGCGAAATATAAAGAAATCCTAAAGCCGCAGCACCAAACGAACTCAAATCGACTTTAATCTTTTGAAAAATTCCAATAAACAATAAAATAAATCCCGCTATCGAAACCGGCAATGAAATATTCTCCCTGATACCATACCCGGCAACCTGGAAAGTGTTGCCGCAAAACCAAAGCATCAGACCATAGCCGATCAGCATCAATCCAAGCTTTGTATAAATATGGAAAGAGGCATTATGAATTTTGCTGATAAGTTTAAAATACTCCCCCCAGCAACCGAAATGGATAATAGAAAAAAGTACCAGGAAACTCCATTGATTCCAGAGTAATCCCGTCAACATAACGATCACGAATACAATTGCTGTTAATGCCCGCGTTTTAAAAGTTTGCAAGTTAAATGCCATGCTAAAGTATTTAAGCCGGCTGGCTATTGTCGGACGCTCTTTTAAATGCTACAAACAGGATCATCACGACCGGGACAGCCAGGATCCCCCAGAAACTGGTGGCATCCTGTTTCATGGCTTCCTCGAGTGGCCGGCCCTGCTGTATAGAATAATACAGCACGGTAATCGCCAGTGCATTGTTGATGAAATGGCCTAGTATGCTCAACCACAATTTTCCTGAATAATGAAATAAGGCACCTAGTACAAGGCCCAAAAAGAAACGTGATAAAAATCCATAAAATGAAAAATGCGCAAGACTGAAAATAACACTCACTACAATGATCGACAACCACGGAAGCCCGGTGCCCCTCGTTAAAAAATTCTGCAGGCCTCCACGAAACAAGGTTTCTTCACAAACTGCTGGTATAAACGCCATAATGATCAACGCAAGAATATAATCTTTTGCATTCTTCAGGCTGATGATCGCGGTCACCTGTCGGTTGTAGTCCTCTTCCAGTTTATCAAACCTCAGTTTCCAGGAATCCGGTATGGGCATGCTGTTGGTCAGGTACGATAGTGATGTTGCCACCAGTAGTGACACACCTATAAGCAAAACCACCAAACCCACCTGCCGCATATTAATACCTGTACCCGAATACCCGAGTAGTTTGATTGGACGCTTGTGTAGTAAAAAAGCCGCCACCACTGTAGGAACAAAAAATCCTAAAACGGCGGTCAGCGTCTGCACGATTTTCATCACATTACTATATGCCGGATTCTTTAGTCCTTCGGCCATTTCGGTAAAGCTTCTTCCTGTCATCTGCTGCCAGACCAGTCCGCTTAGAGCTGAAGCCAGTATCAAACCTCCTACGGCAAACGCGATCAGCATAAAGAACCCGGCGGTGTATGAAATCCCTTTCGAATCGTTATCGTACATAGTTTTCAGCAATAATGGTGTAAATTTGCAGGCTTCCGCCAAAGCCAGTGGCAGGCCCGGTGGCAGGCAAAAATAGAGTAAGTTGACAGACGAAGCGATCAATGATGACTTTCTTTTGTAATTCGTTCAATTTCAGGATCGCTCCCAGCATATATCATGGTTAAAATAGGCAATATCACACTCCCGGATTTCCCGCTGCTTTTGGCACCTATGGAGGACGTCAGCGATCCCCCTTTCCGTGCCGTTTGCAAGGATAATGGGGCTGACCTCATGTATACGGAATTCATTTCTTCCGAAGGACTGATCCGCGATGCCATCAAAAGCAGAAAAAAACTCGACATTTTCGAATACGAGCGACCCGTAGGTATCCAGATTTTCGGTGGCGACGAAGAAAGTTTGTCCCTGGCTGCCAAAATTGTGGACGTCACCAATCCCGACCTGCTTGATATCAACTTTGGATGTCCCGTAAAAAAAGTAGCACTGAAGGGTGCGGGCGCGGGCGTACTTAAAGACATTGACCTGATGGTTAGACTGACATCGGCTGTAGTCAGGTCTACTTCACTGCCGGTGACTGTCAAAACAAGACTCGGATGGGATGACAAAACGAAAAATATTGAAGAGGTAGCCGAGCGCCTGCAGGACGTGGGCATCAAAGCGCTGGCGATCCATGGCCGCACCCGTACGCAGATGTACAAGGGCGAAGCGGACTGGACCCTGATCGGTAAAGTAAAAAATAACCCCCGCATCAAAATACCCATCTTTGGTAATGGCGATATCGATTCGCCTGCTAAAGCGCTTGAATATAAAAACCGCTATGGCGTAGATGGCATCATGATCGGCCGCGCAGCCATTGGTTATCCCTGGATATTTAACGAGATCAAACACTTCATGGCGACAGGCCAGTATCTGCCGCCTCCCACAATCGAAGACCGTGTAGAAGTCTGCCGTAAGCATTTAAAACGCTCGGTGGAGTGGAAAAACCCGGTGGTAGGCATCAATGAAATGCGTCGTCACTATGCCAATTATCTAAAGGGTCTGCCCAATATCAAAGAATTTCGCAACAGGCTGGTAACATTGAAAACAGAAGGAGAGATCAATGAAGTGCTTGATGATATTGCATCAACCTATGCGGGGTTTGAATTCCAGCATATTCCTATTGAGTTGGTGAATTATCATGAGAAGTGCCCGGTGTGAGCTGGATACTGGATACTGGATACTGGATACTGGATGCTGGATACTGGATGCTGGATACTTGCCTGCCCGCCGGGCTTTAGCGAAGGCGGGGTGATTTAAGTTTTTTCTTTTACTAATAATATGCCTATTCCAACCTACGAGGAGCTTTCTTCAAAATATTCCGCCAGGGCTGCGTCATTGCAGGATCAGTTGAGTTGGTTTAGCATACTGCGGCTGTTGGTGTTTGCGGGGTTTATTTTCCTTGGGTATAAGTCTGTTCAAACCGGTGACCGCCTTTTTATTCTTTCCACCGGTGCCACCCTGGTGATCTTCCTGCTTTTTATTCGCTGGTATGATAAATTGCAGGCCGAGGTTTTATTCTACTCAGAACTGGCAAGACTCAACAGAGCGGAGATCGATTTCTTGAATGGCCAGCCGTCAAAGTACCCGGACGGAAAGGAATATACCGATCCTCACCATCATTTTTCTTATGACCTTGATTTATTTGGAGAGGGTGGCTTGTTCTCTTACCTCAATCGCACCAGTACCAGTTTTGGTAAACATGCACTTGCGCAAAATCTATTGCACCCGGATACGCATGTGATCCAAAAAAGACAGGAAGCTATTGATGAATTGGCGGGCACACTCGATTTTCGACAACACCTGCAGGCGCACGGCGCCCTGCTCGATACAAGGGAAAAAGAATTACAACAGCTGAAAGCCTGGCTACATGCAAAACCAGGGTTTACCAATAAGAATATTTATCTGCTGCTTCTGCTATTCCCACTGGTGACCATTGGATGCCTGGTATATTACTTCATAACCGAAAAAGAAGCCTTTCTGAATTATTTCTATTTTCTATTTGTCGTCAACCTCATCATCGCAGGGGTGTTTGCCAAAAGCATCGCGGCGCATCTTTCTGTCTCCACTTCTGTAACAAAAATATTACAGCAATTTGCCGGGCAGTTACAACAAATCGAAAATCAGCCGTTCGAATCGGCCTTATTAAAAGAATTGCAGGCTGGTTTGAAAACAGGACAGTTAAATGCCTCCGTTTCTATCGCCAAACTGGCTTCGCTTTTTAATTACCTCGAGACGGTCATCAACCTGCTGGTCAGTGTGCTGCTCAATGGGTTATTCCTTTTTCATGTGCATGTATTGTTTGCACTCGAAAAATGGAAACGAAAAAATGGCAGCCAGATATTTCCCTGGCTGGGATTGCTCGGCCAGGTGGAAGCTCTGACCAGCTTTGGTAACCTCGCTTTCAACAATAAAAAATTTTGCATGCCCCGACTGAGTGAAACGGAGACCCTGGAGGCAAAGAACATGGGTCACCTGCTGATCGCAGAAAATAAACGGGTCAACAATAGTATTTCTTTCACCGGTCACCGATTTGTTATTCTTACCGGATCCAATATGTCTGGAAAAAGCACTTTTCTCCGCACGCTCGGCATCAACCTGGTACTGGCAAGGGCTGGCAGCCGGGTATGTGCTGAAGAATTTGTGTTCTATCCGTATTCGGTGCATGTAAGTATGCGTATCACCGACTCCCTGCAGGACAGCGAATCATTTTTTTACGCTGAATTAAAACGGTTGCAAAGTATCATCCATGAACTGGAAGCAGGTGAAAAAACTTTTGTGATACTCGATGAGATACTTCGCGGGACCAACAGTAATGATAAACATAATGGCACCGTAGGTCTCATCCGCAAACTGGTAGCTGCCCAGGCTACAGGCATCATTGCAACCCATGACCTCACTGTTGCTCAATTGGCAGCAGAAAGTGGCGGCTATATCAGCAACCAGTGTTTTGAATCTGAGATCATCAATGATGAACTGGTATTCGACTATAAGCTAAAGCCCGGTGTATGCACAAAACTCAGCGCATCGTTTTTGATGAAAAAGATGGGAGTGATTGAGTAGTCGGGAGTCGATAGTCGGGAGTCGGGAGTCGGCTGAGCCACCGGAGATGTTAGATACTGGATACTGGATACTTGATACTGGATACTGGATACTGGATAGTTGATTCCAGATTGACCCAAGTATTTTATAGTATAGGACACTAGGCCCCTCTCCGCGCGGAGAGGGGTTGGGGGTGTGGCGATATGATGCAAGTCGGGAGTCGATAGTCGGGAGTCGGGAGTCGGTTGAGCCACCGGAGATGCTAGATACTGGATACTTGATATTGGATACTTGATTCCAGATTGACCCAAGTATTCTAGTGTCGTGT
>JAFAEM010000008.1 GCA_023424015.1 Bacteroidota bacterium
GCACGAAGAAAACTCAACAATTCTCCGTGTTCTTTGTGTTTCCTCTGTGCTCTTCGTGACCTTTCCCTGGTCACGGAGGGCACAAAGATCTGCACAAAGGGCACGAAGAAAACTCAACAATTCTCCGTGTTCTTTGTGTTTCCTCTGTGCTCTTCGTGACCATTTCCCCAGGATAACGGAGTCCTTGTACACCATTCTCAACTGAAGAAAAGTATATTTGACACCTATGAAGCCGCCAGGCAAATCCAAAAGGCTTGTATTTACTGTCACCAACGATCTTTCTTACGACCAGCGAATGATCCGCATTTGCTCCTCGCTGGCGCATGCCGGCTATGCAGTCACCCTGGTAGGCCGCAGGATGCCGGACTCAGTACCACTCCGCGAAAGGCCTTTTTCTCAAAAAAGACTGGGCTGTATTTTTTCAAAAGGAAAACTATTCTACGCGGAATACAATATCCGCCTTTTTTTCTACCTGCTTTTTAAAAAAATGGACCTTGTCTGCGCCATCGATCTGGATACGATCCTCCCCTGTTACTGGGTTTCAAAAATTAAAGGAATAAATCGAGTTTACGATGCGCATGAACTTTTCTGTGAAATGAAAGAGATCATGCAAAGGCCTGCCGTTTATAAAACCTGGAAATGGATCGAAAGAAAAACGGTACCCGGGTTTCGCCTGGGCTATACCGTCAACCAACCCATCGCGGATGAGTTTAAAAAAATGTATGATCGCGATTATATTGTCATTCGCAATACACCTGTTTTAAAACCCCTCACCATTCCAGAGAAGCCGGAAAAATATATTTACTACCAGGGCGCGGTAAATGAAGGGCGCAGTTTTGAAACATTGATCCCCGCCATGAAAGAAGTTAATGCCAGGTTATTGATCGCGGGTGATGGTAATTTTATGAAGCAGGCCAAACAACTGGTAAAACAAAATGCCCTGGAAAATAAAGTCATCTTCCTGGGGCGTATCAGACCCGAAGACCTCACCGGCTATGCCAGCAAAGCCTGGGTGGGTATCACCCTGTTCGAAAAAAAAGGTCTGAGTAACTACTTTTCCCTGGCAAACCGCTTTTTTGACTATATACATGCCGGTGTGCCCCAACTGGGTGTCGACTACCCGGTTTACCGCGAATTAAACAAAAACATGCCTGTTGCTGTTTTGATAGAAGATCTCAGCAGTAAAAATATTGCTGCGCAATTGAACCTATTGTTGGAAAATGATGTTTTGTATCAGACACTTCAAAATAACTGCCTGCTCCAGCGGGAGCGCATGAACTGGCAACAGGAAGAAATTAAACTTCTTGATTTTTATCAAACCATATTTACCACGTGATCCGTCATTTACATATCGTTTGTCTTGATGTTCCATGGCCCGCCGACTACGGTGGCGCAATCGATATGATGAATCGTATCCGGATGTTTCATCAGGCAGGCATTCGCATTCACCTTCACTATTTCAGCTATAATGAACGGGGAACACCTAATGAACTGAACCAGTTCTGCGAAACCATCAGCGTATATGAGCGTCATAAAATGAAAGACTGTTTTTCGCTGAAGACGCCCTATATCGTGGCTTCCCGTATCAACGAAAAACTGGTACAACGACTAAACGAAGACCGCCACCCTATCCTGCTGGAAGGTATACACTGCACGGGAATATTGAACCAGATCGATCGAAGCAACCGAAAAGTTGTCGTGCGTATGCATAATGAAGAAAGCATTTATTATCGTGAACTGGCAAGAGCGGAATCAGGTATTATCAACAAACTTTATTTTCATAATGAAAGCCGGCTTCTTAGAAAATATAGTTCCGATCTGCCCGGCGACTGCATTTATGCCTGCATATCAGAAACAGATACAGAGATCTTTAAAACTGAATATAAGCTTGAAGGCGCAAGGTTCTTACCCATCTTTCCATCCTGGCAAAAAGTAACAGGACAGGAAGATCAGGGACATCTTTGTCTTTATCATGGTAACCTATCAGTGCCAGAAAATGAAGAAGCTGCTCTCTGGCTTTTATGTAAGGTATTTACAAAGGCAAGGGTACCCTTCGTAATTGCCGGTAAAAAACCCTCCAGGCGTTTGCAAAAACTGGCTGGTCTTTGCCAACATACCTGCCTGGTAGCTGATCCGGGCGAAACAGAAATGAGCGACCTGGTGAAAAAAGCCCAGGTGAATGTACTCCCATGCTTTAATAAAAATGTTACCGGTATCCGACTGAAATTATTGCATGCACTGTACGAAGGCAGACATTGCGTGGTGAATAAACCAATGGTAGACGGTACAGGTCTCGCAGAAGCCTGCCATATCGGCACTAACGCGAATGCGTTCGCATCGATCATCATGCAACTCTATCACCAGCCATTTACCAGGGAAGAAAAAGTGCTGCGCCGCCAGCTACTTAGCACTACTTACGACAATGAAAGAAATACCAACCAGCTTATTCAATGGTTATGGTAGCATTGTCGATAACGCGGCCTCGTTCAGTCTTGATTGTTCGCGCCGGAAATTTTTGTACAACAATATAGTCATGTGTCGCCATGAGAATCGTAGTATTGAAATCACGCGAGATATGAAATAACAGGTTCATTATTTCATCTGAGGTTTCCGGGTCAAGATTACCGGTAGGCTCGTCAGCCAGTATCAGTTTAGGTGAATTCAGCAAAGCTCTTGCAATATCCACCCTTTGTTGCTCGCCACCACTGAGTTCAAATGGCATTTTAAAACCCTTTGCTTTCAATCCCACTTTCTCCAGCACATCCATTATTTTCTCATCCATGAGCTTTTCATCAGTCCATCCTGTGGCTTTCAGGACAAACTTGAGGTTATTGTTGACGTTGCGGTCGGTGAGCAGCTGGAAATCCTGGAAAACAACACCAAGTGTACGACGCAGGTACGGGACTTTTTTCCAGTGCAGGTTACGCAAACTAAACCCAGCCACCGTTGCTTCTCCTTCAGTAAGTGTCAATTCACCGTACAGGGTTTTGAGCAGGCTCGACTTACCCGTACCAGTTTTTCCAACCAGGTATACAAACTCACCCTTATTCACAGTCAGGTTAACATCCTGGAGTATCAGGTTATTTCCCTGGTAGATATTGGCATGACTGATTTCTATGATGGGTTCCGACATTATTCCAAGCTTTTGCTGCAAAATAAAGGAAACTATGGTAGAAAAAGACTTTTGCAGGTAAAAACTGACTAATGGAAGACTTGCGTTTTGATTGGTTTGGTCTTATGCATATCGATCTTGTGCGCCCAAATGAAAATCGATTTACCAGTACCTTCTTTATCTGCCATAAGCATTAAACTTCCAGATGACTGAAATAAAGTGTGAAAGCGTTTCAATTTTGCACAGTGCTCAATACCACCTGTCGGGGTCGGCCTGTTCGAAATCCTGTTTATATTTTTCGGGTACCTGGCCTGTCAGCATACATCCAGGTTGTAGTGATGGGAAAATATCTTCGAAGGTTCTTACCTCATTCATAAAAACCCGACGATAAATATGAGAGCGGGTGAGTTCTTTCGGATTTTCTATGCCTGCTGCGCCCATCAGTTCTACAAAACTTCCTACCGTGTCTTCATGATAGTTGGCTACTCTTTTCTTTTTATCACTCACCACCAGCCCTACTGTCAGTTGCGGATCCTGGGTGGCTACTCCTGTCGGACATTTATTGGTGTTGCATTGTAATGCCTGGATACAACCTACGGCCATCATCATGGCGCGTGCGCTAAAACAACAGTCGGCGCCCAGGGCAACGGCTCTTACCATATGAAAGCCGGTTAAAATCTTCCCCGAAGCAATGATCCTGATGTGCTGACGGATATTGAAGCCCTGCAACATATTGTGAACAAATGCCAGCCCGTCCAGCATCGGTACGCCTACATGATTCGAAAATTCCTGTGGCGCCGCGCCCGTGCCGCCCTCAGCTCCATCCACTGTTATAAAATCGGGGTAGATATCTAGCTCAACCATCGCCTTGCAGATGGCGATGAACTCGCTTTTGCGACCAATACAAAGTTTAAACCCAACGGGCTTACCTCCGGAAAGCTCGCGCAATTGCTGGATAAATAGTATCAATCCCCGCGGCCCTTCAAAAGCGCTATGAAATGGAGGTGAATAAACCGTTGTATAAGGAACGACATGACGTATTGCCGCGATCTCTGGTGTATTTTTCTTTGCAGGCAGGATGCCACCATGACCTGGCTTAGCGCCCTGTGATAATTTCAACTCGATCATTTTTACAACAGGTAGTGAAGATGTTTTTGAAAACCCCGCTGCTGAAAAATTTCCGTTCTCATCACGGCAGCCGAAATAGCCAGTGCCAACCTGCCATATAAGATCGCCTCCGTGTTTTAAATGGTGTGCACTGATGCCGCCCTCACCCGTGTTGTGAGCAAACCCACCAATCGCGGCACCGGCATTCAACGCTTCAATGGCATTGCCGCTCAGCGAACCGAAACTCATGGCCGATACATTGAAAATACTTGCAGAATAAGGCTGACTGCAATCCTTGTTGCCAATTATGACGCGGGGTTTATGATCGAGTTTGAGATAATCTTTGGGAGCAATTGAATGACTCATCCACTCATAGCCTTCTTCATAAACATTTAACTGGGTCCCGAAGGGCATGGTATCCAGTTCCTGTTTTGCACGCTGGTAAATTGTCGAACGGTCGATCCGGTTGATCGGGCGGCCATCAATATCGGACTCCACAAAGTACTGGTACATCTTTGGTCGAAGTGCCTCCATCCAGTAACGCATTCTTCCAAAAACCGGGTAGGTACGCATGATGGCATGCCTGGTCTGTATCATATCTCCAATACCCATCACAAAGAGGAAAAAAACAAAGCCCGTGGCTACAAACCACCAGGGGTTTATAAAGTAACCCATCAGGCCGGTACCAAGAAGAGCTATAATGCTGGTGAGTATAAATCCCTTTCGCATGTCACAATAAGATTTGGATCCACTTGCAAAGCTAACCTTTAATACACCAGTGTGCCCACTCCTGATTCTTCATTTCCGATCACAAGTTCTTTTCGCGGTGAAGCTTCTACCCTGCCGATGACTCTTGCATCAACATCAAAACCTTTTGCAACGCGGATAAATTTCTCCGCATCCTTTTCATCAGTATAGATCTCAAGCCTGGTGCCCATATTGAAGACCTGGTACATTTCACGGTCGTCCGCGCCGCTTGCTTTTTGAATCAACTGGAAAATAACCGGAGGTTCAAACAAATTATCCTTCACGATCCGCACATTGTCAGGAATATACTTTAAGCATTTGGTCTGACCGCCGCCGCTGCAATGTATCAGGCCATGAATCTCTTCAATATATTCCTGCAATAATACTTTCATAACGGGAGCAAAAGTTCGGGTTGGAGAAAGCAGCAGCTTCCCTATTTCAACCTGTTCGCCGCCTGCATCAATCTTTTCGGTCATCCGGTGTGGCCCGATATAAACAACATCATCGCTTAATGAGCCATCGAATGTCTCGGGGAATTTATCACGATAGAATTTACTTAATACATCATGCCTTGCACTGGTCAGGCCATTACTCGCCAGCCCACTGTTATAAGAAGTTTCATAACTCGCATGACCATAAGCAGCGAGGCCGACTATCACATCACCGGCTTTTATTTTTTCATTGCTGATGATATGTTTCTTTTGCCAGCGGGCGGTCATGGTTCCATTTACGGCGATCGTTCTTACCACATCTCCCACATCAGCGGTCTCTCCACCCATAAAATGGATATTGACACCGAAATTCTTCATGGTGTCAAAAAACTCCTGCGTACCGTTGATCACCGCCTCCAGCACTTCTGCAGGAATATTTTTCTTATTCCTGTCGATCGTAGAAGAAAAAAGCAGGTTATTGTAAATACCCACACAGAGCAGGTCGTCGAGATTCATGACAATAGCATCCTGCGCAATGCCCTTCCAGACTGACACATCGCCGGTTTCCTTCCAATACAGGTATGCCAGTATACTTTTTGTGCCTGCACCATCGGCATGCATTACGTTTACCCAGTCGCGGTCGCCGCAAAGCACGTCAGGGTACACTTTACAAAATGCTTTTGGAAACAAGCCCTGGTCCAGCTTTTTGGTTGCTGCGTGCACCTCTTCTTTCTGGGCTGACACTCCTCTTTTTTCATATAAACTCATATCGCCAATTGAGCCGCAAAACTACAGGTAATTCGAACACGGAACAGCAGTTTTACGGGGCATTGACCGTAAACAAGCCGCCTCATACGTAAATTTGATTCCCGGATACCGGAAAAGTCTCAAACCGGTTTTCGCTACTGATGTACAATATACAGCCGGTATTTGCCCATTGCAGTTTTTCTATAGTTTTGCAGCACTTTATGAAAGTCTACCATGGTACTGACAACCTGCCAGGATTTGGCAACGCCGTGATCACCATTGGCACCTTCGATGGTGTACACATGGGACACCGGCAGATCATCGATAAACTGAAAGAAGAAGCCCGTACGCACCAGGGGGAAACGGTTATCATTACTTTTCATCCTCATCCCCGCAAGGTGGTGTCTTCCGCTATCCTGGGAGTGCGTCTTATCAATACCCTGGAGGAAAAAATCGAGCTTCTTGACGGCCTGGGTATTGATCACCTGGTGATCATCCCTTTTACCGATGCCTTTGCCAACCAGGAGGCTGAAAATTATATAGAACATTTCCTGGTCAGTAAATTTCATCCCCATACAATTATCATAGGTTATGATCACCGGTTTGGCAGGGAAAGAAAAGGTGATTACCTGTTGCTGGAAAAGCTGGCACCGGTTTTTAATTATCGACTGAAGGAAATACCCAAACACGTGCTCGACGAAATTTCCATCAGCTCCACCGCCATCAGGGAGGCATTATTACATGGCCAGATCGAAAAAGCTGATAAACTCCTGGGTTATGAGTTCTTTTTCAGTGGCGTGGTAGTACATGGTGATAAGATCGGCCGCAAACTGGGCTATCCTACCGCCAATCTAAGAATTGAGGACGAAGAAAAGATCATCCCCGGTAACGGGATCTATGCCGTCTATGCAGAGGTTATAAATGAAGTAAAAAATGTTCAACCCTCACGTTTGAAAGGCATGATGAGCATTGGCTTTCGACCAACGGTGGATGGGAAGAAAAGAGTTGTTGAAGTAAACCTATTTGATTTCAACCAGGATATCTATGGAAAAACGCTAAGAGTGTTTGTCAAAAAATATTTAAGGGAGGAAGTGAAATTTGACTCCCTCGATGAACTGGTAAAACAAATAGACCGGGATAAGATTGATAGCCTGGAAGTTTTATGAGGAATTTGTAATTGGGGATTAGTAATTTGTCATAATCCTAATTACTAATCCCTAGTTCCATCTTTCAGGATTGATTAATATTCAATCCTGAACTCGAGCTTGGTTACGTCATCGAAGAAATCATCTATCGAAGTAGCGATAGTAACTTTTTTCTTGTCTTCAGAAAGCTTCACGTTTTTACCTTCCGCTTTCTTTGCCGGTTTGGGAAGATTAAATATCAGCGTATTGTTGAATGGCATTCCCTGTCCCGATACTTCTTTCAATGCCTGCATGCCCTGGTCTTCGCCCACTTTCGCGTATTTCTCGGGGATATGCTTTCTTTCGATCAGTCCTTTACCATATGTCATGGTAAAATAATCATCGATCGTAGCCTTGGGCATCTGGTCGTCAGGGATAGCTGATGCGCCTTCCTTTCCGGCAGCTTCTTTTTGCATGGCTTTTTTCATGATCTTGTCTGATACTTCGTCAAGCTTTTTTATCTGTGCCGAGTTCTCGAATGGAAACTGCAGTTTGGTAACCAGCTTTTCCTCGTCCAGGTTCATCACCAGGCCCAGCACACCTTTCTTAACCAGTTCCTTTTCATCTGAGCTTAGCTCGGGTAAACTATCCACCATCTTATCGAGGTTGATCGTGGTATCGAGTGCTTTTTCCGACTTACCCATGTCCTGTCCCGACATCTTGGCGATCCCGATCAGTCCGCTCATGTCTGTGGTGGTCATCAGGCTGCCACTGCCGTTTTCGTTTAAAGTAATTTCACGGGTAGTCTCGCAACTGGTAAAAGCCAGCATTCCCCCGGCAAGTAATAATCCCAATAATTTTTTCATTAGTTGTATTTTTATATTTAGCCAGATGCAAATTCCGGCTTCTTCGTTGTGTAAAGAAAAGATATTCTTTTCAAAAACCTAAGCTGTCATTTTACAGACCATCTCCTTTAATAGTGAACCATCCTCGGCCCCGGCATTGTTTACGCCGATACTCTTCAGATTATATTGGTGGAGCAGCAGCAGTGCCCTTTCAATACCCTGGTAATCGTAAACTTTTGCGGCATGCAAATAATCCTTTGCGAAAAAAGGGTGAACACCGATGGCTGCAGCAATCCCTTTCTCGTCCTGCGCCTCTGTCCCGAATACCATAAAGGCTTTGCTGAAAAATGAGTACAGAGATGGTAGTATCAGTTGTATGGGGCCGGCTTTGGGGTTTGACTCAAAGTACTGTATGATGCGTATACTTGCTGCCAGGTCTTTTCGGGCCAGGGCTGCCTGTAATTCAAAGACATTGTATTCTTTACTCACACCTACAAACTCTTCAATATCCTCTTCAGTGATTGTTTTACGCTTACCCAGGTTCACCGAGATCTTCTCTATTTCATTATCTATTCGAGTCAGGTCATTGCCGATATGATCTACGAGCAGGGCCAGTCCTTTAGGAGAAATAGAAAGCTTTTTCGACTCCACCAGATCCTGTGTCCATTGGTGGATCTGGTTATCGTACATTTTTTTGGTGGTGACCATGACCGCTTTTTGCTTGAGCAGCCTGGCCAATTTGGAGCGTCCATCAACTTTTTTATCCTTGTAAGCCACCACAAAAATGGTCGTTGGCAGGGGCTTATCGATATACGCTTCCAGTTTGTCGATATCCTTCAGGTGCTGCGCCTCTTTTAATATTACCACCTGCCTTTCCGAAAACATCGGGTAGCGCATGCAGGCGTTTACAACATCGGCCCAGGAGGTATCCCGCCCATAAAAAATAGTAAGGTTGAAGGATGATTCACTTTCATTGAGGATTTGGTGTTCGGCATAATTAACGAGTTTATCAATATAATAATCTTCATCTCCTTCCAACCAATACACCGGTTTGAATGACTGCTTCTTCCAGTCAGCTATGATTTTATCAACTGCCATAAAGCGCTAAGATACAGGCTTTCCCGTGTTCGAATTCAGCAGGTTGCGGGTTTTTACACACTGAATTTCCGTTTTCTGGCACGGTTTTCGAAATTTAGCCATCGAAAGAATTTTTTCCGGCCGTAGTTAACCTCTGGAAACCGAAACAATCTCATTTAAAATAGTAACCTAAAACTTAGTTAAAACCCACTAGTATGACAAACACAAATTATCCATCGGCGACCCCTAATGAACCTCGTACTCCTAACAGAGGCAATAAAAACCTGCTCATAGGTATACTTGCCGCAGGACTTTTGGGTACCTGGGGATATCTTCTCTATGATAAAAACAAATCTGGAGAAACTTTACAGGTTGCACAGACGCAGTCTGAAAATTACATGACCCAGCGCGACTCACTGAAACTTTTATATGATGATGCTGAAATGCGTTTGGATTCTATCACTGGCGCCAACAATAATCTGCAGGGCGAAAAAAGCACTTTGCAAAAACAGATCGATGCTAACAAATCTGAGATCAGGCGTATTTTGAATGACAGGAACGCTACTGCAGCGGATCTGAAAAGGGCCAGGACAATGATCGCTGACCTGAACAACCAGATCGCAAGTCTGGAAGCAGAAGTATCACGGCTGACTGGTGAAAACCAGGAGCTCACTGCTAACAATACACAGCTTACCACTGAAAAACAAGTATTGGAGCAAAACCTCACTATCTCTACTACTGAGAAAGAAGCCCTGGCTCAAACAGTTGATGTAGGTTCTACCTTCAGCGCTTCTAACATCCAGATCACCCCGGTGAACGAAAAGAAAAGCGGTAAAGAAAAAACTACCAGCACTGCCAAAAAAGTTGACAAACTCGTAGTTTCTTTCGATGTAGAAAACCGTATCGCCCGCTCAGGTCCTGCTGAAATGTATATCATGGTGACAGCACCTGATGGTAAAGTGATCTCTAATACAGAATTGGGTTCAGCTACACTGACTACCCGTACGGATGGTGACAAACCCTATACAACAAAAGTTCCTGTAGAATATGAGCAAGGCACCCGCAAGGCATTGTCTTTCCCTATCCGCCAGGAAGACTTCCAAAGAGGTGATTACAAGATTGAAATTTATCATAACGGGTTCAAAATTGGTGAAGGTGTAAGAACCCTGAAAAAAGGTGGTTTATTCGGTTAAAAGCAAGTTGCTCTCAGCAACATGGCCGTCCCGGTAATTCGGGACGGCTTTTTTTATGGCTGGCCCTCCCTTGCAAACCATTCCAATATGCTTTATCTTTCAGCATACGCTTGTAAGATGAGGGACTCAAAGTCGCTATTATTGGTTTTGCTGAGCCTGGGCCTGGTTAGTACCTGGGTCTATCATATTTATGATAAAACAATCTATAGCCAGCGTAAGACAGAGGTGTATATCAGGGACTCAACGGCTGTGGCGGACGCCGTCCGTGATTCATTAAACCGGATCTATTCCGGTACCATCGCCGATCTGGACAACCGACTTAGCTATTCCCGTCTCGACGCCGATTCCCTCCGTAGCAATCTCGATAAGAAGCTGGTCGAGATCAACCGGCTTAAATCTGAGATCAATGCACTTTTGAACAAACAGGGTTTCTCCCGGTCAGACCTCGGACCGGCCCGGCAAAAGATCAATGAATTGCAGGAGAAAGTGGACGAACTTAACAACCAGAAGCTGTCGATGGAAGAAGAAAAACAGCAGCTGACCGGGATGCTGGAACAACTGACAGTAAATGTAGACACCCTTCAGCGCAATATCAGGCGGCTGAATAAGGAAAATATGGAGCTTAATGAGCGGGTCGCTTCAGCTTCTATTTTTGTAGCGTCCGACCTAAAAATTGATGCGATCGCCATAAAAGGTAATTCCGAAGAACCCACCTCGCAGGCTAAAAAAACGGACAAATTCATCGTAGCGTTTGTAGTGCAAAACCACGTAAATCACTTTAGCAATGCCGAACTCACCGCTGTATTGATGGGCCCCGACGGACAGGTCATGCAAAGCACTGTTTGGGATTCAGGTTCCTTTGAGACAGCTGAAGGGCAAAAGAACTTTACGCGGAAGATCCGGTTTGATTATGAAAAAGGTGAACAGAAAAATCTCCTTTTTTCCATCGACACTGAAAAATGCGATAAAGGCACTTATACTTTCCAGCTTTGGCACAATGGGCGAAAGATCGGCCAGGTCAGCAAGACGTTGAGCTGATCAATCTGCATTTCTATTCGTCTATCATAAATATGCAGCAAACGGGCTGATCTATAAAAAAAGTCGCGCCCAGGAATTCGAATCTAATGCGAATTTTCCAGGGAGCGACTATATTAAAAATGATCTTCTACAAATCTTTATTTATTCTACTTACTGTGGTAATAGAACCTGGTCAATTTTATGCAGCACGCCATTGATGAAATGCTGGTCACTCGATCCGCCCGGTAAGGGGTTTATCAGGATATTAGCAGCCGTTGCATTTGCAGCTCCTTTCACCAATGCAGTCGTTACACCTGCCAGACCAAGGGTAGCCTGGATTCCAACGCCCGGATGCCCAGGAATAGCTGAATTTAACAAGGTGGGTACACTGGTCATCCCTGCAGGCATATTTACCGAAAATGCCCTGTTTCCGAGAATATGATAAACGACCATCCCCTTTACAACTGTTGGTGTCAATACAGTAGCGAGTAAAGGATTATTGAAAACATCGGGGGTTGAAGCCAGAGCAGTGGCCTGGGCCTGGGCCATGGCTGGAGCCGCGGCTGCGGCGTCGGCAGGGTCCATCCCCCCGGCTATCAATTGTTGCGTAATAAGAGGAATGATCGCCGGTGTGATCTGTGCGACCAATAATTGTTGGAATGCTGTATTGACAGGGGCAAAAACAGTCAGGTTGGCTGCGGCGTTTTTCAAAGCCGACTCAAGCGTCTTTGCCGGATCGCCCACATCGGCTTTTAAAATAGCGGCTAAAAGATAAGTAAGTTCGGGATCCGTAGCTATTCTTTGCCACAACACGGTAGAGGGAGGCAATTGTGCAAAAGCGACTTTATGGATCACACCATTGGCTACTTCGATATCCGGCTGAGTGACGGGAACATTGTTAGCAAACAGGAAGCTTCCCTGTTTTCCCATAAAAATCGGCATCCTGTAACCTGGCGGTAAAGATGCTGACGGCGCGGATAGCATAAACGTACTCTGCAGGTAAAGATTGAGACTGGGCGCGGTGGGCATCACCTTGGCTGAAGTATATTCCTGTCCGCCGATCAGGTGATACTTGATGATCGTATCCAATTGGCCCGGTCGTAAAAAGTTAATTGAACTGATATCTGCAGGTAACCCCAAAGCGGTCAGGGAAGCTTTAAACGCATTGTCATCAGGGGCGAAGAAAGTGAAAACTCCATTCTTATCGCCCAGGATGGTTGACAGGCGGCCCGTTGGACTATTTACCGTGCTGGCACGAGTCACGGCAGCTTTCAAAAAACTATAGTTAGGGTCATCAAGTGTTTCAAGGATGGTGGCGCCAGTAGGTGCCGGAGTCACGATGGGTTCGGGTTCTGGCAGCTCCTTATTACAGGCCGATAACATAATTGCACCTACAGCAAACAATACGGAAAACAGCCTCCAATTATTTATATATCGTTTCATACTTATTTAGTTTATCATTAAAGATTTTTGACGATTACAGGTTGTAGCCATAGCTTATGTAGTAAAGTCCACCCATAGACGGGTTGCCCATGGAGGTACGATAATACTGGTTAAGCAAATTGCTGGCGCCAATCTTAAACGTCGATTTTATTTCGGGCCTTTTATAACTTACCTGCGCATCTACAGTATGATAGGCTGGCACATCGCCACTGGCGAAATCGTTTTCATAATAAAATCCGTCCTGCCATCTCCAGGAAACATTAAAACCTAAACGGTTTTGTGGTCCGAAGCCTGTATTGCTCAGTGACAGGTTTGTACGATATTTCGGTGTGTTTAATGAGGTCAGGAATTTATCGGGTACATCACCCAGTTCATCAGAAGAGATATTACCGGAAATGGAGAAATTTTTTGGAAGGAGATAATCCAGTCCAAGACCCCATCCTGAGGCCTTCACTTTGCTGGGCGAGTTTACTACAATAGAGTATCCCTGCTGATCAACAGTACCGGGATTTTGCACCACGTCCCTGCGGGAAAGGAAGTCTTTATACTCACTAAAATAGAAATAAGCGTCTACCAGCAATTTTTGATTGAGCAATGTCTTATACCCGATCTCATATGACTGAACGCTTTCCGGCTTGAACTCCACATAAGGTACTACCTGCATAGTTGTAGGATCATACACCGGGTTATTGGTCATATTATATTTATCCCAAAGGAATTTTACTCCACCCAGCAGGCGACCTGTAACTACATCGAGGTCGATCCACTGTTGTTGGGTAGAAGCAAAACGATAAGCGGTCTGGTATGAAAGGCGGATATTATGATCTTTTGCTGGTTTGATCAGCGCGGTGAAGCGCGGTGTGAACTTGCCATCGGAAAACGTTTCATTCTTATCATAGCGTCCCGAAGCAGTTAATTTAAGTACATCTTTTACTATTTCTTTTGAAACCTGTACATAGGCTCCCACTTCATTTATTTTGATGGGCTCACCGGGTTTGTCGGCAAATAAAGTGCCTTCACTGTTCAGTACATATTGCTTCCAGTTTCCACCAACTAATACCTCAACAACTTTGATTGCATCAGTCAGGTTATACTGACCTTCCACCATATACAGGTCGGAGCGATCGAGGAATAAGCCGCCCAAAGGAATTGGCTTTGTCCGGGTTTCGTCCCAAAGCTTCTGGAATGCCGGCGTTCCCGGAACAGGACGACCTTTATCGGCTTCGGCACGGGCCAGGTTGTGCGACTCCAGGTCACCACGACCGGCCATTTTAGCGTTCAGGTAAGCAAAAGAATACTGTTGAAACCAGTCTGCGTTAGATTTCCATTTGTCATTAAACTGCACAGTATTAAACGTAAGGTTATGCGCACCCCCTGCATTTTCCTGGGTAGTGTAGCCGCGGACAAACCAGTTTTTATGGGTCAGCTCAACTTTATATTGCCCCATTTTCAGGTCGCGAAGAGAATACCGCTGGCTCCCTGTATATACTGTATTACCAGTACCCCAATAGCCGCTCAGGCTGGCTTCAATCTTATCGGTTAATTTATAATGAAGCGCTCCTGAAAGTTTATACACGAGGGTATTGGGGTTGATTAATTCCTTCTCAGTATATCCGGTACGCGATACTGAGATATTATCGGGTAATGTATTTATATAACTGGCCAGGAAAGGCACCGCTTGCGCGATCAAAGGAAAAACTGATTGTCTCAAATTAGTAGAAACCTCATCACCGTATACATTCACCCCATCATAGTTGGGATCAGTATCGCGAGTACCGGCAACGACCTGCCCGGTTGAACCCGAGCGCTTGTAGTTACGATAGTCATCCGCATGCCAGTCATTGGCCTGAATCAGTTCAGTACTTATTTTAAATGCAAACTTTTTACCTATTTGCTCGGCCCAGCGAAGACTCCAGTTGTGATAAGGCGAGGGAGACCTTTGCCTGCCGTCTGCATGCATGATCCCTTCTTTAATCTGGAAACTTAGTCCACGATACTTGAAAGGATTTTTCCCGTTGATCAGCAACGTACCGTTCATACCGCCGGGTCCATAAAGCGCGGAAGATGCGCCTGGAAGCAGTTCCATATTATCGACATCCAGTTCTGTCAAACCTACAACCATACCTACAGCAAAGTTCAGACCTGGCGCCTGGTTGTCCATTCCGTTTACCACCTGGGTAAAACGGGTATTACCACTTCCAGAAAAACCGCGTGTGGTAGGTGTAGCGTAGGTCAGCGAAGAGTAAACAACATTGACGCCCTTAAGTTTATTTACAATATCATAATAGTTGGATGAAGTATTATTACGGATGGCTGCTGCTCCTACCCTTTCAATAGAAACAGGTGATTCCAGGATCCGCTCGGGAGTACGCGAGGCAGAAACCACTACTTCCTGTCCGAGCGATGAAACAGGAAAGAATTCAACCTGTAGATCGCCGCTTGCATCCGTAGCATTTACTTCCTGGGTTTCATAACCCACCGAACTAAATACAAGGGTGACAGGAAGACTATTGACACTCAATTTAAATACGCCATCCTCATTTGTGAATGTTCCGGATGACTGACCTTTAACAATAACAGAGACAGAGGGGACAGGTTCTTTGGTTAAACTATTGCGTACAATACCAGTGAGGTTGATGGTTTGCGCGTAAGAAGCAAGACCAATAAAATTTACTACCAGCATCGCAATCAGTAAGCGGCAGCTTGTTCTCATATATGGCAATTTTAGGTTAGGGAATATGCCGGTAAAATAAGCATTGTGTACATCATGCAGAAATTTTATTTTCAGAGGGAAAGGACAAAATGTTGAAATCTTAAGAACCCTGAAATTGTGCATTTTTTACACCCTTCCTACTTTCGGTGTATGGATAGCTTTTCATTTCCCGGGCAGACCGGTTTTTATCGCGGAAAGGTACGTGACGTATATGCCATAAATAATCGCCTCATCATGATTGCCTCCGATCGCATTTCGGCATTTGATGTCATTCTTCCGCGACCCATTCCTTTTAAAGGACAGGTTTTAAATCAAATTGCTGCATACATGCTCGGTGCTACGACGGATATTTGTCCGAACTGGCTTGAAAAAGTACCTGCACCACATGTTTCCATTGGAAAAAAATGCGTGCCATTCAAAATTGAAATGGTGGTCCGGGGCAACCTTACCGGCCACGCCTGGCGCACTTACCAGTCGGGAGCCCGCGAGTTATGTGGCGCCATCATGCCACAAGGGTTAAAAGAAAATGACTATTTCCCAATGCCTCTTATCACACCATCTACCAAAGCGGAACAGGGCCATGATGAAGATATATCACCCGCCGAGATCATCGCCAAAGGACTGGCTTCAGAAAAAGAATGGGAAATATTAAGTGAATATGCGCTGCAACTTTTCGCAAGAG
Source organism: Bacteroidota bacterium (assembly GCA_023424015.1). Classification (GTDB taxonomy): domain Bacteria; phylum Bacteroidota; class Bacteroidia; order Chitinophagales; family Chitinophagaceae; genus Terrimonas_B. The sequence goes on from JAFAEM010000008.1 coordinate 16,239, forward strand.
GAAAAGAGATCGCCGCCCGGCAGGGACTGATACTCGTTGATACCAAATATGAATTCGGAAAAATTGGCGACACGATATATTTGATGGATGAAATTCACACACCCGACAGCTCCCGTTATTTTTATGCCGATGGATTTGAAGAAAGACAGGCAGCGGGTGAGCGGCAAAAACAATTGAGTAAGGAGTTTGTAAGGGAATGGCTGATCGCGAATAATTTCATGGGAAAACAGGGACAGACAGTTCCTGAAATGACCGACGAATGGGTCAACACGATTTCACAACGCTACATTGAATTGTATGAAAAAGTGATAGGCAAAAAGTTCGAACCGCAAGTAATTTCGGATGAGGAGACTTATGAGCGGATTGTGAAAGCACTTGCAGAGGGTTAGTAATTGGGGACTGGGATTTGTAATTAGGGCCACATTCTAAAATAGCTATAAAAATACCCCCGGTATCCCCAGGGGCTATTTGTTTTCATAGTTATGCAGATCAGTAACACATATTATCGATCAAATATTGTGCTTCACCATAGGTAAGCCAGTAGTCCGTTACCTGGCCGTGTATTACAAAACCTTCGGAACGATTATAAAAATCACGGTAACCACGGCGGCTGAAATCACCGTACATCACACTTCCTTCAAACGGAGCAAATCCACTGGAAGATCGAATAATGGTATAGCCGCTGTAGGTTTCCACCACATAGTAGGGGCAATACGAATCGCTGTATACCACCACTCCTCTCTCCTGTCTTAACCAGTAGTCCTCTTCGTAGTCATAGCCATATCCTCTTTTTGAACAGGCTGAAAAAATTACTGCAGTGGCGATCAGCAGTGCAGATATTGTAAAAATCTTTTTCATCGTTTTTCAGTTGAGGTTATTAAAATGGGATCAACGATCTTACTCTTAAGACTGATGCACAGGTGCTAAAGTTATACGGAGGCTTGTTAAAATGTACCAAATAAAAATGCTATTTAAATAGTAAGTGTTAAAGAAAATGTACAACAGATGTTAATGCTTGCCGTAATTTCGGGCGCTAAACCAATGATAATATGAAATCAGGGTTCATGTTAGTCTTGCTTTTTACCACATTCCTGCAGCGGGGACTGTCGCAGGAAAACTACCTGTTGGTGGGAACTTATACAGGCGGTAAAAGTGAAGGCATATACGTTTATAAATTCAACAGCGATGATGCTGACTATAAAGTAATCAGCCATGTTAAAACATCGAACCCCTCCTATCTTACTATCTCACCGGATGAAAAATACGTTTTTGCCGTACAGGAAAATGGTAAGAACGGGAATGGCGGGCAGGTTTCAGCTTTCTCTTTCGATAAAGAGAAAGGAACCCTTACCCTGATCAATTCCCAACCTACTAAGGGAGATCATCCCTGCTACGTGGAGATCGATAAAACAGGTAAATGGCTTTTTGCCGGTAATTATAGCAGCGGCAATTTTTCCATTTTCCCTGTGGCCGATGATGGCAGCCTGGGTGAACCATCCGCTACGATATCGCACTCGGGTTCGGGACCGAATACCCAACGGCAGGCAGGTCCGCATGTTCACTGCACAGTAATATCACCCGATAACAGACACCTGCTGGTAGCCGACCTGGGCATTGACAAAATAATGATCTATGCATTTGATGCTTCGACAGGCCAGGCTGTCCCGGGCGCTCAGGCATTTGCAAAATCACAACCCGGTGCCGGTCCAAGGCATATCGCTTTCCATCCCAACGGAAAACTGGTATACCTGATCGAAGAAATCTCAGGGCATGTGTCTACTTACCTGTATGAAGTTGGCCGGCTTAGATTCTTAAATCGGACCAGCACACTACCACGCGGCCAGGCAGGCCCGGCAAGTAGCGCTGACATACATGTGTCACCCGATGGAAAATTTTTATACGCCAGCAACCGGGGCGATTTTAATAATATCGCCATGTATAAACTTGATAAAAAAGGAAAAGCAAACATACTCGGGTTTCAATCTTCACTGGGAAAAGCACCCAGGAATTTTAATTTCGATCCCAGCGGCAACTACCTTTTGGTCGGTAACCAGGACAGCGACGAAATCGTGATCTTTCAACGAAATAAAAAAACAGGCTTGCTTACGGATACACAAAAACGCATCTCTGTTGGAAAACCCGTTTGTATAAAATGGATCTCAATAAAAAAATAATGATATGGAAATAAAAGCAATCTATCCCTCCGCAAAGCCCAAAGGTCACTACGCCCCGGCAATTGTACACAATGGTCTTGTCTATGTAAGCGGCCAGTTGCCACTTGATGCAAATGGCGAAGCGCAACTGGGAAGCATTGAAGAGCAGACGAGGCTGTGCATGAAGAATCTTGAAAATGTTTTAAAGGCAAGTGGCAGCGATCTCCATCACATTCTGAAAGTAAGTGTGTTCATTTCCGACATCGGCAACTGGGCAAAATTCAATGATACCTTTGCCAGCATCATGGGTGAGCATCGTCCTGCCCGGATCGTGGTGCCCTGCAATGTGCTCAACCGCGGTTGCGAAATTGAAATTGATTGTATCGCTTCACTTATATAAATATGGAATTTAGTATTGCCCGGCAACAGATAGAGCAGGCTCACGAAAGAATAAAAACTTTTATTCACCGCACACCGGTACTGCATTCGGAATACCTTGATCGGATCTCAGGTGCCAGTCTTTTTTTCAAATGTGAAAATTTCCAAAAGATCGGCGCCTTTAAGATTCGTGGGGCGATGAACGCGGTATTGTCTGTTCCCGCCGACAAGCTTTCAAAAGGTGTCGCAACCCATTCTTCCGGCAATCACGCGCAGGCACTGGCCTATGCCGCACGCCATGTGGGTACAAAAGCGATGATCGTGATGCCCGACAATTCACCCAAAGTGAAAGTAGAAGCGGTACGCGGTTATGGTGCGGAGATCAGCTTTTGTGAACCTACCCAGCAGGCAAGGGAATATACACTGCAGCAGATACTCGACAGAACGGGTGCAGAATTCGTCCATCCTTACAACGATGACCGGGTCATCGCAGGACAGGCCAGTGTTGCAAAGGAACTAATCGAAGAAATTCCCGGGCTCGATGCCATCATCGCACCTGTTGGCGGAGGTGGTTTATTGAGCGGAACATTGTTGAGTGCACACTATTTTTCACCCGCAACAGTCGTATATGCTGCTGAACCGGAAGGAGCAGCCGATGCAATACTATCTGTACAGTCTGGTACTATTGAAGCGGCACCATATATCGACACCATCGCCGATGGACTGCGCACTAAACTCGGCAATAAAACATTCCCGGTGATCCGTGAACTGGTAAAATCTGTTTATACCGTCAGCGACGAGGAAATCATCTCGGCTATGAAACTGGTTTATGAACGGATGAAGATCATTATCGAGCCCAGCTCGGCTGTAACACTGGCGCTGGTGTTAAAACACAAAGAGGAATTCTCCGGTAAGAAAGTCGGGATAATATTTAGTGGCGGCAATGTGGACCTGGCAATAGTGGGTAAATGGTTCGCGTAGCGGATGACCCTTAGCGGCCGCGCATGATTCCTTCGACCCTGGCTTTTGCTTTGTTGAAAACATTCCTTCCCTTGTCAATCCCTTTACGCAGTTCCTTTTGCTGCTCAACCGGGAGGTGGATGAAATCCTGGCAGCCGGTACTGCAGCAGCCTTCATAATTTTCTTTACACTCTTCACACTGTATGAAAAGCAGGTGACAGGAATCATTGGCGCAGTTCACATGCGTATCAGCAGGTTTACCGCATTGGTGACAACGGGCAATGATCTCGTCCGTGATCCTTTCACTCAGCCTTTGATCAAATACAAAATTCTTCCCGTGGAATTTATTGGGTAAGCCTTTTTCCTTTACCTGGTTGGCATAATGGATTATTCCGCCTTCGAGGTGAAACACATTTTTAAAACCTTTATGCAGCATAAACGCCGAAGCCTTCTCACAACGAATCCCTCCTGTACAATACATGATTATATTACGGTCTTTGTCTTCCTGCATCATATCCACCGCCATGGGCAATTGTTCACGAAATGTATCACTGGGTATTTCGATCGCTTTCTCAAAATGGCCCACTTCATATTCATAGTGATTACGCATATCGATCACTACGGTGTTGGGATCATCGGTCAATTGGTTAAACTGCTCGGCATTTACATATTTTCCCCGGTTGGCCATATCAAACACCGGATCATTTATGCCGTCGGCTACAATTTTCGGTCGAACCTTTATATCCAGTACGTAAAATGATTTTCCATCATCATCCACCGCGATGTTCAGCCTGAGACCGTCGAGCGGTTGAATGGCGTATAAATAATTCTTAAACTGCTCAAAGTTTGAAGTGGGTATGCTGATCTGTGCGTTGATGCCCTCGTGGGCAACATAAATGCGTCCCAGGACACCGAGGGCAGACAGGTCTTTATATAAGGTGTTACGAAATACCCCGGGTTCTTCAACTTTAAAATAGCAATAAAATGAAATGGTAGTACGAGGTGTGGGATCCTGTTTTATACGATTTTTTAGCTCCTGTCGTGAGACACGATTATGTAATGCCATTGCCTTGAAATTTGATTCCCGAAAGCCGGGAAAATTATTGGATAATTGGTCAGTTGCAGGCTGAACCAAATTTCGCCGCAAAGTTAAGAATTTATTCGGCGTCCCGTTACAGGAAAACAGGTTTATTTAAACTGAACCTTCCCTCCTATCAAGCCGCCGAATCCCACGCGGACACCGAATTTGTTGCCCAGTCCCGGCTGGTATGCATTAACGAAATCGACGCGGAATAATTTGAAAATATTTTCAAGTCCGGCGAACACCTCCACATAGTAGTTGTCTTTATTCACAAAGAAAGTATTTGCGCCGCCCACCAGGTTCCATCTTAGTTTGTTGAAAAGAGGAATTTTATTTGTCAGCAGACCATTGAAGTGATGCTCTGCATGACCAAATGCATAGAACTCCTCTGCGTTGCTGTACCGGTAGTAAGGTGCCAGTTGAAAACTGTTCAGGTATTTGATATTATAAAATGTCTGGTTCCCGTTGAAATGCTGCAGGTCCGGTATCGAAACAGATTTGCTATTTAAAAAACCGCCCACTCCCAACCGGTATTTGAACTCACCACCGATCCTGAAATTCATATTATCGGCCATGGAGAACTTCCATTTGTCAAAATTGATATCAGATCCAAATACACCCTTTATTCCTTTGTTATATTCCAGTTGGAAAATTGGTTTATTTGACCCCAGCGCCATCTTGCCCCAGGGATACTCAATATAGCGCTGTCCTGGTTGCCAACTGAGTGTGATCCCTGCCACCAGCGCCTGGTGTTTTTCAAAACTCATCGCCTCCAGCTCGTATGGATGATTGGGAAGCAATGGCCGGTCTTTATCAAAAAAGGTATAATCCGTTGTGTTCACTAACGGGATCCTGTCTTCAAAAACTGCGTGAACATTTATCACCAGGCCGCTTTCCAATTTATTATTGTACTCAACACCGCTAAACCAGTTTTCATACAATTTCATGTAGTTCCGCCTGCCAAGTAAAGTGTATGCAGCGTTGGTAAGCGGGTCTATAGGATTGTCGTGGTTAAACTGCGAAACCCTTTTTCCTCCTGATAACTTCAGGTAACGGTTCCGGTAACCGTATTTCTTTGGCCGGATCAACAGGTCCGCAAAAGAATTCAGGTGAGAATTACTGAAACCATATCTCGTATTCCAGTCGAGCTGGTAATTGTATTTGCCTTTATGATTTGAGTAATAGTATGTCTGCTCCAGGTTAAGTGATAAACCTTCAACTGTATTGTATTCAACCTGCGGAAGCATCGGCTTCATACTCCAGTTAAGCGTTCCATTCTTTCCATACCAATTATGCCGTTGGCCCGACCAGGCAAATCCCTTGAGGGTCATCGGCTTTTGACTTCGTTGCAGCGAATCGCGGTATGCTTTTGAGCCCATGGAATCACGCCTGACCTGGGAGATACTGTCTTTGAAAACAAAATCCCTCTTTTCATCATTCTCGAGCGCGACCGGCCTTGTACTGTTCCAATATGTACTGTCCTTTTTATTAAAAGCCGTATCATATTTCATGACCGTGCGTCCAAAATACTTTTTTTCAAAACCCGGGTTGATATCGTAATCGTTGTAGACGTTTACAAAATTGCCAATGATATGAAATCCGAATTGTTTCGCCGCCACATACAGGACCTGGCTTTTTGTTCTCCAGATATCCGGCGCTACGGCTGTATGCAATTGGGTGATGCGTAAGGTATCTAGCAGTTCCAACTGGTTTTCTCTTGTGGTCAGCAGGTCTGTACTGTATATACGCCAGTCGTTTTCCGTGATCTGGATCGTACCGCTGAATAAAGGCTCATTCTTCCGTCTCGGCGTCACCGTGATGGTATTGATCATCTCGCCATCTTCAACAAAACTTCCCTCGTATTTGAACCGGTAATAATTCAAAGCCCCATCAGCAACCGGTGAAATAAATCCGCGGGGGTTGAGATTGTTATCGAAAACAGAAACATTGTTCTGGTAAAAATTAATGAAGAAAGGAAAACTAAGCCCGTAACCACCGCCGCTTTCACGGGAAGAGATCACATGTAGTTTGAACTTATTGGGTTTGGCATAATCAACACGGGTAACCGACTCCGATAAAAATAAGATCCCCTTTCCCAGGGAATCCAGTCCATCATTAGCATCCCGTTCGATCTTCTTTCCAAAAAGTTTTTCGGGCATGCCTGCCGAACGGAGCAGACCTTTGATATAGACATTTACGGTAAATGAGTCAACCTGCTCGTTATAATAATTTCTTTTCCTGATCGCATTGCGGATAATTTCATACGCGGGGTCCTCCCCTTTTTTCACCACCACCTCTGATAGTGTTAGTTCCTGGATAGATAAACTAAAGTCGAGCACCTGTTCGGCATTACCCACGCTAATCGATTTTTCCTGCCGGCTATAGCCCACATAACGCGCTACCAATGTATATTCACCCGGGCCCAGGTTGATGGTATACTTACCAGCGCCGTTGGCTGTAGCACCCTTGTTGTCACCTTTTACTGAGACTGAGGCATAAGGCAGCGGAACGCCTTTATCGTCGGTAATGGTACCGGAAATTTTACCGGCAAAACTGTACTGTGCAAGAAAAATTAAAGCAGACAGGAGTAGCGTTGGTTTCATATCAAATGCTGCAACGAATGTAGCCAGTGCGATGTTACAGAAACGTGAAAGTATGGTAAGGTAACATAATACCAATACTGCTATATACTGAATATTATTCCCGCGATGTGCTGATTTTTTTTCCGGCAATTAGAAAACTTCCACTCATAGCGGCCAGACCACCAACCAGTCCTCCCACCGTGCCGGTGATCAGTATTAATAAGAAAGAATTGCTTCCAATTCCAAGAAGTTCACCGATCCTTGCAGACAAAATGCTTTCGTTAGCAGTATCAATCCAGAAAGCAAGTCCACACCAAAGCAACAACAAACCAAAAAAAGCCGAAAGAAAAGCAAACCCGGCTTTTTGATACACACAAATTGCTGCAATAAATGAGGCGATGGCAATTCCCCACCATGGAAGAAAAAGTCCGGCGATAAATGAAAGCAAAATCGTTGTGATCAGTGCTGCGAAAAATCTCATTTTTTTTTATTTGTTGAATGTCGGGTGACTGAAAAAAGCTACTCATTACTCCGGGCTGTATTCGAAAACCTCATCGTCCATTTCACACGTTTATCAATGGCATCTGTCCTCTTCATCATCCACAGCCTGAAATAATTGCCGGTAGCCCAGGTGTCAACAAAATTGTCGTAGTACAGGCTACCGGGGTTCCCACTTTGCCCGCCCGGAAAAACGCCATAGGCTTCCGTGTCGGGTGACAGGTGTACAATCATTCGCCAGCTGGGTCCATGGCTATGCGTTAGTGCATTGATGATATTTCCCGAACCACCTACATTAATACCTGTTCTTGCAAAAGGCATTACTGCTTCTTTTAGCAGGTGATAGATGGTCGGATTCTTAAACCGGGCCCATTCAAGCCTGTTTTCTTTCTCCCTTTCAGCCAGCTTGATAGATGCCTTGTTCAGGGCTTCAGTAACAATATCATTGAGCGTTTCAATCTCAGGGGTGTTCAAATTATCAATGTATGACAGGCTCGCAGAGTCTTTCAGCAACATTTCCAAAGTTGTCTGTTCATCAGGGAAAGTTGCGGCAGGCGATACTCTGCCGATATCATCCATCCAGATTGTCGTCTCCAACGAATCAAACCAGCACTGGTAGATCGTTTGCCCCCGTGATGCGGGGCTCGCCTGTAGATCCCATTTCTTTATGATGTCAAGAAATTTTTTGCCATCGGCACTCAGCTTTTCCTCGTGCACATATTTTATGAGGATGGGCAACGCATCTTCCGCGGTCACGTTGAAATAGTTTCCCTGTAATTTTTTAAAATCTTCCGGTGTGGCTGCAGTCATCTCCGAAAGAAAACGTTCAACTGCGATACCCCGCGGTGTGATGTATCCACCGGGAATAAAATACGGATAAGTAGAATCAACAGGCCTTTGATTGGCACTCTCGAGAAAACCTCGTTCAGGATTCCGGGAATGAGGATTTTCAGTCTGCGGAATAAATCCCTGCCAACTGAAGCTGGTATCATCACCGGGCATAATATATAATCCCTGCCCCTCCCATCTTGCCGGGAATTTTCCCTGCTGCCAGATAGCTATGTCACCCGACTTGGATGCAAACACAAAATTTTGACCCGGACAGTCAAAGGTGCTGATCGCACTTGCATAATCATCATAATTATTAGCCCGGTTCAACCGGTAAAATGTCATACCCTCATTGCTGGGATCGTGTGCTACCCACCGAACCGCCAGGTTGGTCTCCGGGCTGCTGGTGGTGGTAAATGACTCATCAAACATCACCGGACCGTGTACGGTATAAGCAACCGTATCATAAACGGTCGCTCCGCCTCTTACCCTGATCTCTTCAATTCGTAGCTGTGTGGGTTCCCATTTGCCGTTGAACCAATACTCCTGTTTTGTGTGATCGCGAAACCTTACCCGGTAAAAGTCTTTCACGTCCCTGCCTGCGTTGGTAACACCCCAGGCTATGCTATCGTTGAACCCGATGATCACAAATGGGCTGCCGGGCAATGACACACCATAAGTATTAGTTCCGGGCATTGACAGTTGTTGCTCAAACCATATCGAGGGGAATGACAACTCAAGGTGGGGATCATTGGCGAGTAAAGGAAATCCGCTTTGCGTTCTTGCTCCGGATATCACCCAGTTATTACTGCCGTTATTTTTATCAGGCTTTGAAATTTCCTTCGCTTCGGTAGTCGACTTTTCCTGGAAATACAGGGAGTCCGCAACGGCAGGTTTTACCGGCACAATACCAGGTGGAGCAAACGGGGTGCCTTTGGGAATAATGGGCTTCAGGGAATCATTCACCTGCGGGTAAATCATCTTTAATTCCTGCTCACTAAAAATCGCCTTCGCATTTGTCGCGGTGAGATCGTCTTCCGTACCTGAGCTTAACATCTTTGCCATCATCTTCAATAATAGCGCGGTGCGAAGCGGGGACCATTCCTCAGGTTTAAAATCAAGAATTTTATACTCGATAGGTATCTCACTATCCTTTAACGACTGTATATATGCGTTGACCCCATTGGTGTACGCATTGAACACGGCCCAGGAAGCAGGGTCTTCCTGCATTTGTTTGAGCGCTCTCTCTGCGGCAAATCTCATCCCCAGCCTGCGTTGTTCCTTATCATAGTTTATTGCCCTGGGTCCCGCAATCTCACTGGCTCTACCTTCGGCTGCCCTGGTTTGAAGATCCATCTGGAAAAGACGAAACTTAGCATGTACAAACCCCTGCACAAAATACAGGTCTTCATCATGCTCCGCAAAAATGTGCGGGACCAGTCTTTCATCAAAATAAACTTCGGCCTTTCCTTTGAGACCATTAAATACGAAATCTTCTGAAAAATCATGATTGGTGGATTCCGCGTTTTGCCAGAAACCATGCTGCGGACTAAGGAACTTTCCCATCGGTGGCACAGGGCCCCATTTTTTATTAAGTGTAAAAATCAGCCCGGCAGTTACAACCGTTGAAAAGAGAAAAGGAACAACCCTCATATAAAATAAATATTCTGAAAGATAGAAAAGAAATACTGTGAAGAAAAAGCCCCGACAAAAAAATCCATCGAAAAATGGCCAGGCAACACCCGGCCACAACGTATGGTGGCTCTTCTTTAGGGTATCACTTCAAATAAAAAAAACTGTGTTCGTTCCCTGGGGTTAAAATTATTGTCGGTAACCAATACGAGGCTACGATTTCCATTGGTAAGCCTGGGTCCCCAGGTTATGCCTTCCACATTAAAGACTTCCACCTCAAGTTCTTTATTCATATCAAGCAGCAGTTTCTTTTTCATGGGCTTGCTGCTCGGGTATTGTTCAAGTGAAATATTGCCGGCAATATTTTCCGCTTCGTTCGCATCGGCCAGGAAAAGCCTGATATCCGATTCCACTCTTCCGACAGAATACGCCCTTTCAATGACGATGAATTTTTTTTCACCCACCTGCATGATATCCGAAATACCGTTGATCTTAAATGCACCCGGTGGATTGGCGGGATGCGGAACAGGATCGGTCTCATAGGCAAATTGCGCCAGCTGTTTCCGGGTTGGAATATCAAATTCCATTATCCTGACCCATGAGGTTGAATCGCCGGTCCCGGCTTTTGGACCGTCTTCATGTAAGGGTTCCTCCACACTTACATAAAGTCGCTGAAAATTTTCGGAGAAATCCAATCCTTCAAATACGCTGTTGTGACGCGGACCTTTTTCGACCGACTGCATCAGCATATTTGGTGGCAGGGCAAAACTATCCATCCAATTACCATTCCGGTCCATGATCACAATATCGGCGTTTTGTAATTGTTGAACGGGTCGTATCCGGCGCTGCCCCTCGCTTCCCCTGACGAAAAAGTCGTGCACGGGGTTATAACGCATGGATTCGAGGTCAGCCGACTGCGGCAGGTCTTTGGTGATATCAGCATAAGGTTTACCCTCAGGATTTTTTATTGTCGTGACTCCTGTGAAGATCACGGTGTCGATACCTTTTCCGCTTAGGGGAATTTTTGCTGTATAAAACCTCGCCGCGCCTCTCGCCGAGGGATCATCGCATATCATATAATATATATCATCAGCGGCATAATAGTCGATACCAGACAGGCCGCCGATCTCCGTGCCTTCCATCAGGAGTCCATGCGGCACTTCATATGCGTTAATGAACTTAAGTGCGGCAATATTCCTGGAATCGCCCCCGCTGATTTTTTTGGAACTACTACAACTAAAAACCAGGATAAGCACAAAAAAACAGGCGATGTAATTGATCCGCATTTGGAGAAATTTGATCGCAAATCTACATACTGGAAACTGACTGTTTGATATACCGACCATGACGGGTAAAAAAAAAGCACCCTCCCCTTTCAGGAAGGATGCCGAACTCACCGTTTTAGCGAATGCCTACGGTAATGTGACGATACGTTCTTTATTGCGCCATTTTAATAATGCTTCGTTATCACACTCCCCATCGTCAGGGTAGCCATAGTCAAGCTGGAACTCATGATTTTTTACTTTCGCCTCCAGCACACCTGCGCTGATCCATTGGCAGTTAACCTTTTTGATCAATGCTTCGCTGATGCTGATACTGGTCTCCATACCATTTTGATAAACCGTTTTTGTGTTGCCTTCTATCGAATACACATCATCCATGATATCGTCCGTGCCAGCTCCTTCAATCTGTGTAGTGTAAGTAAGCCTTTCGTAAGTATACTGTCGACCGTTGGGCCAGGTAATTGAGGCGTCTTTCACCTCCACCGAATACTTAATACCATCATTTGTACTCAGGTTAGTGATCACTTTGGTGCCTTCCACTTCCAAACGGCCGACATGATAATCTTCCAGGGTGATCGTCATTACAGAACCTGGTTCGCGGATAGGTCCGGAAATATGAATAATGATCTTTCCTTTACGGAACCGTCCATCGTTTCCATTTCCACCAGTCCCGAAATCAATGGTTACTACCTTAGGATAGGTATTGTCGTCCGGTGTGACCGTGATGACAGCTTTTACACCAATTCGTAATTTGAGTTTCAGAAAAGGAAACAACCTGCCAGCTGTACCTGCCTCCCTTGCGGCACTTGCGAGGGCTTCTTCTTCGGCGGCAGTCATGCTAATATCGAGCAGGTCGTCAAAACTGGCTTCAGCCTCCATACTTTCCAGGGAATACACTTCAGCTTCAGCCTCAGTTATCGGCGGTTTCGAATCTCCATTTTCCTTTTTACAGGAAACAACAAACAAGCACAGGATGACGGCAATGGACAAGACATTCCTGTTCATGACATTAAATTTCATTTGAATAAATTTTTGGGTTATTGGTAGTTAATAACGTTTATTTGGAATTGTTAAAACCAGTAAGGTTTAATGCCTCTTTAAATTTATTTCCCTGGTTTAAATGAAAGAAATTTTTGGCTTTATCCGAACGTACTACCACGAAGTAAATAAACCGGTGCTTTTACTAAGTACATTATATATAGGCACCCTGGTATGGCTCAACTATGGTTACGACCTGGAATCCCGGCTTATAAATCAGCAGTGGCCGGCTGCGAAGTTTTGGGGACATTTTTTAATATATACTACTGCATTTCTACCGCCGTATTTATTGCTCTTAAGTAAAGAAAAGATCAACCCGGGCATTCCATTCTGGATTTGCTTGCTGCTGGCTCCCGCCATATTTGCCATAAAAGTAAGTATGGACACCAGTTTGTCGCTTTCAGTAAATAAAGAGTGGAATACATACTGGAACGATATCATATATTGGCCGTTGCGAATGGCTGTGCTGGTTGGGATACTTGCCGTATGTAAATTCATATTTCACAAAAATGATGAGCGTTTTGGGTTGTCGGCAAAACGTTTCAACCTGGCACCCTACCTGTTCATGTTGATGATCATGGTGCCCCTGATCACCGCGGCATCCACCCAACCTGATTTCCTGACTGTATATCCCAAATTCAAAAATATCCTGCCCCTGCCTGCCGATGCTGAACCATCCTGGTGGTATATGATACTATTTGAAGCTTCGTATGGAACAGATTTCTTTTCCGTGGAGATATTTTTCAGGGGTTTCCTGGTCATCGGGTTCATGCGGTGGGCCGGCAAAGCCGCGATATTACCCATGGCTTGTTTTTATTGCAGTATTCATTTTGGCAAGCCACTGGGTGAATGCATCAGTTCCTATTTCGGAGGATTATTGTTGGGAATCGTTTCCTATCACACCCGGTCCATCTACGGCGGGTTGATCGTCCACCTTGGTATTGCCTGGCTAATGGAACTCGGTGGTTACGTCGGAAACCGGCTGTTCTAAAATCTACCATATTCAACGATCGATTCCCCGGAGTCCATAAATGGCGATGCCGGTCTTAATGAAAAGACCGGCACCGTGTGATAAGTTACTACAAACCTGTAAGCCGGATCCTGTATCCCGGCAGGGCCGGGATGGTTATCATTTATCTGTGCCTCCGGTTACCCGGGGCATCAATCTGTCTACCCATCAGCGTCCGTTCCGCCGAAACAGAACGATCGGGCGGGCAGCCCTCTACGCTGACCTATATGACATTTCAGCATGCAAGGTTTACCCCCGGATGATGTTACCATCAACCGCCGTGAGCTCTTACCTCACGTTTTCACCTTTTCCGCCTGCGTGGCAGGGGTAGTCATTTTCTGTGGCACTATCTGTTGCCGGGCATAAGCCCGGCACCCGGCTCTTCACCGGTGCATTGCCCTTCGCTGTCCGGACTTTCCTACCATCCGTTTCGGATGATCGATAACCCGGTTTGTAGTAAAAACTTTCAAAGATCCCGGCTGCGAAAATAAAACACCTGGTCCAAAGATCCCGGTATTGATCCAACCGCTTCGAACCGGGGCCAACCCCTGATGCCTAAAAACTTAAAATAGCCCAATCCAAATTTCATCAACCAGCTGGTAGGCCAGCCGCGATCAGATAGTCCCGGGCGGGAGCGCCGTTTCGATGATCAGACGGGACATTTTCCAAGATCCAACAAATCGGGGAGCAAACCTCCTTCAAACATATTATTAAAATTTCAACTTAAAAAATTTATTTAAACTAAAATTTTCTCAAACACTCATTTAAAATTAAATTTCAATTGATTGTAAAATTTTTATTCCAAAATTATCCCAACCGGGTGAATCTTGAATTTTGACCGCTACCTTCACCATATAATTTTCAATTAAAATAATCAATAGAACACATTAAAGCCTGTAAATTAATCATTTAAGAAAATATTTACATAAAATAAATATTAGCCAAACTAGGAAAACAGTCGTAGTCCGGATTTACTATCAATTTTAGCTTAAAAATTAATTAAATATGAGTACGTGATATTTCGGGGCTGGCCCCACCCCGCCGGGAGCGGGACAAATTGGCGTCCGTGGTTTTCAGAAAAACCGGGGAAAGGGTTTAGGGAAATATGGGTCGAAAAACTACCCCGTCCTGGTCCGCTGGGGTGATGGTGGAAGAAGTTTTTACAAATAAATGTTAACCATTTTTGCTGTCGTACCTTTAACAAAACCGGCTCGTCTAACCGGTAACAAATCCAAAAAAGTGACCCGAATTTTATTGATCAGTTTTTTTTGCCTGGCGGCGTTTGGTGTAAAAGCGCAGAAAGTGGACAGCATATATTTCCACCTCTACACCGATAGTCTCAAAAAAGGAACGCACAATTATATCAACGTGGACGGGAAATTATCCAATGGCAGTTGGGCTCCGCTAACCGCAAAAGAGATCCAGTTCAGCGCTTCGGATTGTCATTTTTCGGGGAATGAACTGGTGGTACCGGCAAATTTTAAAGGTGACAAAATAACAGTAAAAGCCGTGCTCAAATCCAATCCCGACCTGGTCATTGAGCGCACGATCTGGATCAAAATTAAACCCGACGGACCTCTGCCAACGCAGGAGGAAGTGATGAGGGAGTTTAAGAAAAAGGGAAGGAAGAGGGGGAACTAGGTACTGGGATTTGAAGATTGAGGATGAGATTGAGGATGAGGTTTAGAATACCGGATTGAGGTTTATAAACAAGAAAAATGAAGCGTGAACACGCCTCATTTTTTATTATAAGTTCTGTGAATGATTTTATGCGATCTTAAGCAAACTTGCGGGCATCTTCCAGGAATTTGGCGAGCCCGATATCGGTAAGAGGGTGTTTGAGCAGGCCAAGAATGGAATCCAGGGGACTGGTACATACATCCGCTCCCGCTTCTGCGCATTTCACAATATGTAATGCGTTACGGATCGATGCCGCGAGTATCTCCGTTTTATAACCCTGTACAGAATAGATATGCGCGATCTGGGCGATCAGCTCTACCCCATCCCAGTTACTGTCGTCGATACGACCAATAAAGGGAGAAACATAAGCCGCACCTGCTTTTGCAGCCAGGATGGCCTGTCCGGCGGAGAAAACCAGCGTACAATTAGTACGAATCCCGTTATCAGTAAACCATTTGATCGCTTTCACGCCATCTTTAATCATCGGCACCTTTACCACGATGTTTGGATGGATCGCCGCGAGCTTTTTACCTTCTTCTACGATCTCATTAAAGTCTGTAGATACCACTTCAGCGCTGATATCACCGCCTTCAACCATTTCACAGATGGTTTTGTAGTGATTGATGACTGCATCATGCCCTTTGATCCCTTCTTTGGCCATCAATGAGGGGTTGGTCGTTACACCATCCAGGATCCCGAGGTCATGAGCTTCTTTTATCTGTGCGAGATTGGCAGTATCGATGAAAAACTTCATAATAATTAGAACATTTGAGGATGTGCTAGTTGAAAATTAATGAGCCAATTTGAAATTCATTTTCCCGGGCGGGGTCCTGCGGACAGATTTTCAAATTGGCTCATTTTCAAATTAGTTAAAAAAGGCAGGCTCCTCACATCGCACCGCTCAACCACCTACTCTTGCTGCCTTCCGGCCCTGGGAGGGTTCAGCAGGAGCTGGTCGTGTAAGACCTGCCGGCGCAAAGATACGGAAGCAAAGCCACGGATTACACAGATTACACGGATTTTTTGGGCCACGAATGGCACGGAAGGCAGCCACGAATTGCACGAATCACACGAATGGGAACACAGGAGTTGTGACGACGCGCACGGATGGCAGCTACGAATGGCACGGAAGGCAGCCACGAATTGCACGAATCACACGAAGGGGACACGGAGTTGTGACGACGCGCAAGGATGGTACTAGTCCATATCCTTCGTGACATCCTCCGTGTGTTCTATGTTCTGCTAAATCTTAATCAAAAAACTATCTATTTACATACTAAAGACTTTTGATTACATATTCTTCCAAATTATCGAAATAAGTTTTCCTTTTATTCGTGCCATTCGTGGCCAATCAGAAACACGTAGAGCACGGAGAATAATCCGTGAAATCCGTGTAATCCGTGGCCCCATTCGTGCAATTCGTATCATTCGTGGCCAATCTTTTTTTAAGGACACGGAGGTCACAGAGGAATGCACGGAAAGCACGGAGAATAATCCGTGAAATCCGTGTAATCCGTGGCAAAATAATTCGTGCCATTCGTGGCCACCCCTGCCGCAGGCAGAAAAAATTAATCCGTGAAATCCGTGCAATCCGTGGCAAAATAATTCGTGTCATTCGTGGCCACCCCTGCCGCAGGCAGAATTATCTCCCGGAAAGTGTATTCAAATAAGCCAGTCCTATCAGTTCATCAACCCGGGCACCGAAAGGGCGGAAATAGACCAGCACCGTATAACTGTTCTCGGTATTTGTAAAATTGCCTTCAGTATTTTCAAAAGAAAACCGATTACCCGGCGCTTTCCCCGCATCAAGGGTTATATAAGAGTAGTTGTAATAGCCCTGTTTCAGGTATAAAGTTTTTTCATACACCCCCTCCTGCTCGTTAAACTCCATGCGTGAGGCATCATTGGGCAGGTAATTGGTGAGTTCACCAAACAAATAAACATCCTTTCCCGCAAAAGGACGACGACCGGGTGGCATAAAACTGAAATGCGTATAGGCATAATCACTTTGCCAATATGGGTTATTGCCGTCCCTGTTCTCAATCGTATAGATGCCATTCAGGTCACGATAATAAACATAGATCAGGCTTTTTCTTTCCCTGTCCTGTTTCACATATACTTCTGTCCGCGTATCGTTGGTATCAACCAGCTTTTCCATTCGGTCGCTCATCAAACGAAGACTTCGCAGGTCGATCCAGCGCCACTCCCGTCCTGCCTGGAAACTGCTGTTATCATCATTATATTCAAAATAATTGCCCCTGTAAATAGTGGGCCTGTTGAGATAGGCCGCGGTCGGCCAGATATTATTTTGCAACACCACCACTTTCAGGTCCTGTGGTGACATAGTGTTGATCCTTGCATTGGCGGTATTCACCATCACCTGGATACGCTGGTCGGTCAGGAATAGCTGAGAATTAAATGGCTGCTTAACCTGCGCAGCAATCGATACTTTATTATCAACCACCATGAATCGCTTTGTAAAATACAGGTTGGATGTATCGCTGTTCAAAAAAACCTTCAACATATAATTGCCCGAGCGTGTGATGCCCGAACTGCGATCCGGGAAAACAGCCTGGTAATGCGTGTACCGGGTAAATGAAATAGAAGAATAACGATAGGTATTGATCCGGTTGGTCTGAAAACCGCGGATATAATCAAAACCCGGAAGATTGGCCGGTGACCAGTCGGCATTGCAAAGCTGGAAAGTATAATAATAATTTTTAACGTCCGCATCAAGGTCATCGAAATGCAGTTCCAACTGATCGCCGCTGTTCAGGGCAATGATAGGATAACCATAGATATCGCCATATTTATGAAGTTTGACGGCCTGTATATTGGGCTGGTAAATATGGTCGGGAATTTGTGATTTACCCGTAAAAAAAATAAAGAGTAAAAGAGACGTAAATAATGTTTTCATCCGTTATCAGCTTATTTTTGAAGTTAAGACAAACAATTCATTTTGAAGGTTGCAGGTTTTATTGCAAACCGGGTCGCATTTAATCAACAGCGATCTTTTTCCCGGTTTATTATCCGGCTGTCTATCGTGGCCACGGTGATCAGCGTGGCGGTCATGATCATCACGCTTGCCTTTGCCAACGGTTTCCAGGAACAGGTAAGCCAGAAGGTTTTCAGCTTTTGGGGTCATATCCGCATCCAGGAAAAGCAACCTTTTAAAGCGCTGATCGCCGAAGAAATACCCTTGCAAAAAAATGATAGCCTCATTGATGAGATCCGCAAAAATCCCGAGATACAAAGCGTTCACCCATTCGCCACAAAATATGCTATCCTGAAAACAAAAGATGAGATCGAAGGAGTTTTATTAAAGGGTATCGACAGCAATTATGATTTTAACAACCTGCAAAGGTTTATGCGCGAAGGACATTACCTGGCTTTTAACGACAGCACTTACAGCCGTGAGATCATGTTGTCGGAATACACCGCCCGTCAATTACAACTCAAACTCAACGACCGCATTTTTATATATTTCATTCGCCCCGATGGCAGTCTACGTCCCGACCGGCTAACCATCGTCGGCATTTACAAAACCGGCATTGAGGAATATGATAAAACTTTTGCCATCGGCGATATCAAACTGATCCAGCGGCTCAATATCGACAGGGAGAGCGATCAAAGCTGGAGTGAAGAGCAGGTGGGTGGGTATGAGATATTTTTAAAAGACTATCAGCAGATCAACAAGGTGGCAGATGATATTTATTATATGGAATCGTTCCCGCCTGACTGGGACACACAAAGCGTAAGGAATATTTCACCCAATATCTTCGACTGGCTCAGTATGCAGGATATAACGCGGAATGTATTGATCGGATTTATGATCATCGTTGCCATTATCAACCTGATCACCTGCCTGATCATTCTGGTGCTGGAAAGGATCCAGATGATCGGTATACTCAAAGCCCTGGGTGCTACCGACTGGACAGTACAAAAAATCTTTCTCCGTCACTCATTGATCATTACTATTACCGGTATTATCATCGGTGCCGCCATTGGCCTGGGCTTCCTCTACCTGCAGGACGCCACTGGTTTTATAAAACTCCAGGAAGATGCATATTACCTCAGTGAAGCTGCTGTTAAAATCGTATGGTGGCAGGTTGCCGCGATCTGTCTCGGGACACTTGTAGTCTGCTTCCTGGTCCTCATGATACCATCCGTACTAGTAAGAAAAATTCAACCCGTCAAAGCCATCCGCTTCAACTGATCCACTATCCAGTATCAAGTATCCAGAATCCAGAATCCAGAATCGGCCTCACCCCCAACCCCTCTCCTAAGGAGAGGGGAGCCAATACATCCAGCATCCAGTATCCAGTATCCAGCATCCAGTATCCAGCATCCAGTATCTAGAGTAAATGCGACAACACAATCCCCGTCGCCACTGCCGCATTTAGTGATTCCGCTTTCCCTTTTCCTGGGATCGTGATCTTTTTATCAACGAATTTCAGGATAGCGTCACTGATACCTTTCGATTCATTACCGATGATGATCAACCCTTCTGTGATCCTGCCTGACCTGGTTATATCTTCTCCACCTAACACTGCTGCATAAACGGGTATATCTTTTTGCATCACCAGCCAGTCCGTTAAGTCTGTATAAAGCAACTGCACCCTGGCGATACTTCCCATGGTCGACTGTACTACTTTTGGATTGTATGCATCCGCGCAGTCGCGGCTACAGATAAGCTGGGTTACACCAAACCAGTCTGCAATGCGAATGATAGTGCCCAGATTGCCCGGGTCCTGTATGGTATCAAGCACCAGGGAAACCTGGTTTTTTAATGAAAAAGAGACAGGCGCTGTCGGCTTTTTTAAAAGGGCCAGCACCTTATTGGGTGTAGTAAGCTGTGAAATTTTTGTCAAATCCTGTTCATCGATTTCGACAATTTCAGTGTTAGAGAGAAGCTGATTGTTTGCGTCGATCCAGTCATGCAGCCCAAATACCTTTAGAATTTGGGCAGATGGTGAAGCCAGGAGTTCACCAACGATCTTAGGACCCTCGGCGATATACACACCCTCCTCGTCCCTTACTTTTTTATGGCCTAAACTTTGGATATATTTGGTCTGCGATTTACCAAGCATGTTCTCTCAATTTAATTATGTTATCGGGCAAGCATTTATTTTATAAGATCTCCTGCTACGCAATTGTTGCCTTTTCAATTATTGTATTGCTTGCCTCCTGCACGATCGTCAAAAAATACCAGCCCGACAAACCCTTTGTTTACAAAACAAATATCAACTTAATAGGCAATTTTTCAAACGAACAGAAAAACCAGCTTGTCTCAAGCCTTGAAGATCAGCTCGACGATAGCATGCAGGTTCGTAAACTCGATAAACTTTTGTGGAGCGTCATGAAGACGCCACCCGTGTATGATAGCAGCAATGCGGAGAAATCGATCATCTTTATGCAGGCTTTACTTCGCTCGCTGGGCTATTTCAATGATACGATCAATTATAGCGCTGCGGTTCAGCAGAACAACGACCAGTGGCGTACAACAGTCGATTTTTTTGTAAAACCGGGAAAACAGGTCAAACTGGACTCCATCTCATATAACCTGCGCCACGAAGATCTGCAGCATATCACCGATTCAACCCGTCACGAAGCGTATATCAAAAAAGGAGCCCCGTTTGCAAAAAATCCCATCTCCGCGGAACTGGATCGCCTCACCGAAATGTACCGCAATTCAGGCTACCTGCGATTTACCCGCGATGAACTGGTGGGACTTTGGGACACCCTGGATATATCATTTCTGCAGCCCAGCCTCGATCCTTTCGAACAATTCGCCGCACTGCAGCGATTGCGTGAGAGAAGAGAGAACCCCACCGCCAACCTTGAAATACGTTTAAGGAGCCTTGATAGTGCAAAGCTGACGCGTTTTTATATCGGCGACGTAACGATCTACCCCGATTATATATATGATACGCTGGGGTTGACCGCCCGTGTTGATACAGTGGATGGCATCAAAGTAATTCAACATCGCAACCGTTTTAAACCCAAAATTTTTCCCGTCAATATTTACCTGCCGCGGGATAGTCTTTACCGGCAAAGAAGATATATCCGGACGATGAACAGGTTCAACAGCCTGGGCACCTGGCGTATGGTGAGCATTGACCAGGTACCGCGTAAGAATACCGACACCGTAGATTTTGTGATAAGACTCACGCCTGCCAAGAAATATTCGTTCAGCACCAACCTGGAAGGAAGCATCAACCAAAGCGCCATTTCGGGCAACCTGTTCGGCGTAGGTGTGACGGTAGGTTTGCAAAACAGGAACTTTGCAAAAGCAGCCAATATGACCAATACCAACCTGCGCTATGGTGTGGAACTGGGAAATACCAGGAGTGGCGGCCAGTTTGTGCAAACCCAGCAGCTAAGTTTTAGCCATAATATTTATTTCCCCCGTTTTGTCCCGGGTTCGAAACTCATCCCCGAGCGATTCCGGGATAATTTCAGAACGGTATTTTCATTTTCGGCAGCCAATACGGAACGCAGGCTGCTTTATAATCTGACCACTATCAATGGCTCCTGGGGTTACGAATTCCAGCGACGAAAAATATTGCTCAATGTAAAGGTACCCAACTTTGAATATTCCGAGATCGTAAGAAGGGATAGCCTGGATACACTGATCAAATACAATCCGTCCCTGCGTAATATTTTTACTGATGGGTTTATTGCATCCGTGATCGTCAACTTTACCCTGAGTGGTGGAAGTGGCAATAAATTAAACGTGTTTCGGGTCAATCTCGAACAATCAGGGTTGCTGACCGGTATTATCCGCAATACATTTCTCGATAGTCAGCTGTATCGGTTTGTAAAACTGGATGCTTCGTTTTCACACCTGATCCGATTTAATAAAACCTCGCTGGCATTCCGGGCATTTGGTGGTATAGGATACGAGTTTAATTCTACCCGGCACCCGGATAAACGATACAATCTTCCTTTTTTCAAGGAATATTTCAGCGGTGGCCCCGAAAGTATGCGCGCCTGGGCGCTACGTAGACTGGGGCCGGGTTCCACGCTAAAAGAATTTAAAGGGCAGTTAGGAACACCCGACCGTTACGGCGATGTACAGTTGGAAGCCAATATTGAATATCGCTTTCCGATTGGTACACCTCTGGGGATAAAAGTAAATGGTGCTTTATTTACGGATGTCGGTAATATCTGGTATCTCAAAGATGCGCCAAACAGGAGTCCGGAAGAGATCTTCAAATTAAGCCGGCTTGGAAAAGATATTGCTATCGGCGCGGGTGGTGGTTTAAGGATCGATTTCAACTTCTTTGTCATACGCTTCGACTACTCATACCGCATCAAGGACCCCAGCCCTGCCCTGTCCGACGCGATCTATCAAAACAAATGGTTTAGCTATCCCTTCTTCAAAGGCGCGCAATTCCAACTTGGAATAGGCTACCCCTTCATCTTCTAATAAACCTGGTTATACTCACCACTCACTACTCACCACTCACCACTACAACTGCAGCCTGATCTTCATCCTATTCAATCCCATCGCCAATAACATCATGATAATAGCGAAGCAGGCCGACCAGGCGATACCCAGCAGGCCCTGATGAAAAGAAGCAGGCATAAAATAAAGTCCTGTCAGACTTTGAAGGTGGGCGATAATCGAAGGCAGGATATAAACAAGCAGCGCGTTTGATGCAGCGGGCTGGAAGAATTCCGTCCATTTGCTATATCGAAGCACATCGGTGAGCCAGTATAAAATACCATACAACACTACGCAGATCGCCACACAATACAGGCACCAGCTGGGTGTGGCATATATTTTTGAAATACCAAAATAGGGTCGAATAAAATAAGCCGCAATTGCGGTTCCCACAGCAAAAATGCCGGCATATATAAACCTTCTGCCGATCTTCTGGGAAATCTTTTCTTCGAAAAAGATCAGCGACACCACAACGCCCGATAGCACGATACTGGTGTGCGCCGCATCACCCGACCATTTTGCCATCCATCGCAGCAATGGGTATTCACTGGCAGCTTCGCTCCTGCTTACCATATACCAGGCCAGGCAAAAAACGATTGCGGCCAACAGCCAAAGAATTTTTCCACGCAAAAGCTGGTAAAAAATGCTGCTGAAAAGGTAGGCCCAGCCGATCAATCCCAATATACCCCACCACTTCGGTGTCATCCCCTGCTCGCCATTTTCACCTGCGCGGTATAGAAATGCCAGGACCACCAGTCCTGCCACACCGATGCCACGCAGCACCCAGGCCCAGGTTTTATTTTTAAACAGGTAAACATTCCAGACCAGTATAGCCGATAAATAAAACAAAAGAGACCAGGCGGCTTTTGGAATGATCATGAATTTTTGATTGCCGCCACCGCTGTTGACCATGAAGAACCCAAGTACCAGCAATCCCAGCGTGCGCCAGAGTATATGTCCCTGCAGTTTCCAAAAACCATCTCCCCGCGACAATCTTTTATTGATGGCAAAAGGCATTGACATACCGACAATAAAAAGAAATGCTGGAAACACCACATCCACGAAGGTCATCGCGTCCTCATTGGCAGCCTTGTGCTTCATCCAGCCGGGAATACCGGATACGCCAGCTACATCATTTACAAATATCATCACCAGGATAGTGATGCCGCGGAATACATCGATGGAACGAATACGTTGACTGGTCAGAGAATTAATCATAAACTTCAGGCAGCAGTTATGGCATCTGCAACAGTGCTAAAGATAAGGCAGAATTGCAGTCGGCATTACCGCAAAAATCTGCAAGAAAACAAAATCTCACAACCGACTATAAAATACGATGATGAAATTCCTGTTTAAGGATTTACGCACGTAAATAGACGAGGGAAAATAGATAAACCAGGTAAGCCGACACGAACAGGATGCCTTCAAACCTCGACACCCTGCTGCCGCTGCGAAATACAGGATAACAAACTATAGCCACGGCTGCTGCCAGGGGAAGATCGAACCATAATATGTCATCGCTCACATCAACGCCATCAGCCGCAGCTACACAGGTAAAACCAAGTATCACCAGCACATTGGAGATGCTGCTTCCGATCAGGTTGCCGATAGCAACATCACGATCATTTTTAATCGTTGCCATTATAGTGGTGGCAAGTTCCGGTGCCGAAGTACCAATGGCTACAATCGTGAGCCCGATCACGGCATCGGAAACACCCATAGCCTGCGCGATACTGGTGGCTCCTGATACCAGCAGGTTGGCACCCAGCATCGTCAGCGCCATACCCCCCAGTAAAAAAACAATATTCAAAACCCAAATCTTCCAGCCTCTTTTTTCAACCAGCACAACAGGACTGAATTCTTCGGCAAACTCTTTACGAACACTGGCTGTTTCCTTGCTGCTCGCACGAATAACAATTAAAATATACAAAACAGAACAGGCGACCATTATAATACCCTCCAGCCTGCTCAGCCTACCATCGAGCGACATGACGATCAGCAATACCGCGGTGATGATCATCACGATCACATTCAATCGCATCGTTCGCATTTGCAAAGGGAGGGGTCGTAAGGCTGCGCTCAGGCCTAAAATGAAAAGGATATTTAACACATTAGTACCCGCAATATTTCCAATCGCCAGGGCACCCTTGTCCTCCGATACAGCTGTAATGCCCACCGCCAGTTCGGGCAGACTGGTGCCGACGGATACCACGGTGAGACCAATAATGATCGGTCTGATGCCAAGCATGGCGGCCATGGTAGAGGCTCCCCTGAGTAGAAATTCTGCTCCCAGCGTTATGATCACCAAACCCCCAAGAAAAATGAGCGAAGGATGTATCGTCATGCGCGATTATTAGTATTACCGGATGATGTTCGGCAAAAATGATAAAATTTTGCACACCATCCGCTATATTCAATTCTCACAAAATGTTTAACTTACTACTATGGACAAAGCAACTCAGACAATGATCGAAAACCTGCTCAAAAATACAGGCAGGACATTAGAACAATGGATCGACATTGTAAACAAACAGAACTTTGCAAAACACGGTGAAATCGTCAATTTCCTAAAAACGGATCATCAGCTCACGCATGGATTCGCAAACCTTATAGCCCATAAGGCAAAAGGTTCTGACGCGGGCTCCGCAGCCAACCAGGACGATCTGATCGTAAAGCAATATAAAGGCAGGGAGCACTTCAAACCCGTTTACGATAAGCTGCTGAATGAGATCCTGAAATTCGGGAAGGATATAGAGATAGCGCCAAAAAATGCGTATGTGAGCCTGAGAAGAAAGAAGCAGTTCGCTATCTTACAACCTGCAACCAAAACCCGCTTTGAGGTTTGTCTTAACCTAAAGGGTCAGGCACCACAGGGAAAACTGGAAAAGATCGAGACTGCCAACGCGATGTGTTCACATAAAATCAACCTCGCTGACCTACAAGACATCGACAAAGAAGTGATCGACTGGGTTAAAAAAGCATACGAAGGTGCGGGATAGATTAATATTCATTATTTGTAGATCTCCACAACATTTTTTCCGCCTTCCTTTACATAGCCGCGGTACATACCTTCCGTACAAAACGGCATGGCAATATTACCGTCTTTATCCACGGCAATCAGGCCACCATCACCACCCAGGGCCGGCAGCCTTTTCATGATCATTTCATTGGCTGCAACCTGGAGCTTCATCTTACCAAACTCCATCATGTCGCTGATGCTTTTTGCCATAACAAGTCGTATAAAGTATTCACCCCAGCCGGTACTACTGATCGCAACGGTTTTATTGTTGGCATATGTACCCGCGCCAATGATCGGCGCATCACCTACCCGGCCAAATTTTTTGTTGGTCATACCGCCTGTACTCGTAGCCGCGGCCAGGTTGCCTTGTTGGTCCACTGCTACCGCCCCTACCGTTCCATATTTATAGTCTTTATTTTCCAGCTGGCGCAGCAGTGCTTTTCCGGAAGTATCGCTATGATCCAGTTCAATCTTACTTGAATCTTCCTGCTTTGCTCTTTGCAGGCTTCTCCATCGGTTTTCTGTATGGAAATAAGAAGGATCTACGATCTCGAGTCCCTGTTCGGTGGCGAACTTTTCAGCACCCGGGCCTACCATCATCACATGCGGGCTTTTTTCCATCACCACACGGGCCGCGGTGATGGGATTTTTTATCGTGGTTACACCCGCGACTGCGCCTGCTTCAAGTGTCTTCCCATTCATGATAGAGGCATCCAGTTCGTTACGGCCGTCATTGGTAAATACCGCGCCTTTGCCGGCATTGAACAGGGGATTGTCTTCCATGGTTCGAACGGCAGCCTCAACCGCGTCCATCGCAGAACCGCCCCTGGCCAGGATTGCCGAACCCTTTTCAAGCGCTTCATTCAGGGCATCGGTATAGGCTTTCTCTCTTTCTGGTGTCATCTGGCTTTTGAGAATGGTACCTGCACCACCATGGATCACCAGTACATATTTCTGCTTTTTAGAATTGGTTTGGGAAAAAACCGGTACCAGCATAGCTAATGTTGCAAGGCAAAGCAGCATCCGCTGCGATGCTTTCCTAAAAAAATCCCAAATTCTATTCACATGCATCCGGCAGGGTTGTCCCGGCGTTTTACATTTGTTAGTTCCTGTAAGCATCTGTGACAGTTTTTTATTCTTATAATTTTCAAGTACGGCCATTGTGGGGCCTGATGAATTCGTGTGATCCCGGAATGTGAAAGTAAAAATACCTCTTTAAGGCATCAGGAAATAAAAATATATAAACTGCTGGCACTGAACTTGCGTGGAACGGATTGATTATTTTTACAAATCAAATACCCACGCCTGAAGACGATTAAGAAAATATTGCTTTGGCTTGTTGTTACACTATTGTTCCTGATCCTGGCAGCCTGGCTGCTCATTCAATCACCCTGGGGACAAAACTGGATCACCACCCAGGTCACACAACGTCTTTCCAAAGACCTGAATACAACGATTCGCGTTAAATACGTGGATTTTTCCCTGTTCAACAATATGCACCTGCGTGGTGTATTGATCGAAGACCAGCAAAAGGATACTATTCTTTCCGCAGGCGAGGTACGGGTGCGGATCACTGACTGGTTTTTCTTCAAGAAAAACATAGTGCTTAAATATGTGGGTCTTGAAAACGCCGTGATCAAAATGCAGCGAAGTGATTCCGTGTGGCGTCATAAATTCCTGATCGATTATTTCTCTTCCCCGTCCACGGGTGAGAAACAGGCAGGTGGCACCCAGCTTAGCCTCGAAAAAGTTGATTTCCGGAATGTATCATTTTTAAAGAAAGATGCCTGGCTGGGACAGGATATGTCGATATCTGTATCTGCGCTAAATGTCGACACCCGCAAGATCAATTTTAAAAATAAGACCATTGACCTGGGCTCTCTGGCGCTGATAAATCCGCGTGTGAGCCTTTTCAATTACCAGAAGCTAAAACCGGCACCCGGTAAGGAGATCATTGCCATCACGCCCTCACCGCTCGATTCGGCGCTCAACTGGAACGAAGGAGGATGGGTGGTAAAGGTGAACCGCCTCGACATCAAAAACGGCATGTTCAAAAACGATGCGTATACCCTTATCCCCACCAGGTCAGGATTCGATGGTAAACATATCGAGTTTGGCAGCATCAATGCCAGCTTCACGAATGTGCTTTGGGAAAAGGATACGGTAATCACCCATCTCAAACTCCAGACTAAGGAAAGAAGTGGGTTTGAAGTAAAGGATATGGTGGCTGATGTAAAGCTCACCCCGGAGGAAATGAGTTTCCGCAATCTCGATATCCAAACCAATAACAGCCGGATCCGCAATTTCTTTCGGATGAGTTATGCAGATATCAGCAGCATGAATGATTTTGAACACAAGGTCAATATGCAAGCCAGCTTCGATGATGCGGAGATCGATAGCGACGATATCGCCTTTTTTGCGCCGGGTATGAGCAGGTGGAAGAAAAATATTCAGCTGAAGGGGAATGTTCGCGGTACAGTTGATGACCTGGTAGGTACCGATCTCATCATACAAGCCGGCAATAACACTTTGCTGAATGGCGATATCAGTATGACGGGTCTTCCTGACATCAATCAAACCTTTATTGATTTCAGGGCAAATGATTTTCGTACCACTCACGAGGATGCCCTGGCCTTTGTACCTGCGATCAGGAATGTGGTTACACCTGATCTGAGAAAACTACAGTACCTGCGTTTCAATGGGAGTTTTACGGGCTTTATCCGTGACTTTGTAACCTTTGGTACCATCCAGACAAACCTGGGTATCGTTCGCAGTGACCTAAATATGAAACTTCCTGTCGGCAGGCAACCCGTTTACTCGGGAACTGTTTCTACGGAATACTTCCGGCTGGGTGAATTTATCGGTGATAAAAATATTGGCGCCATCGCCATCAGCGGATCCATAAAGGGTACAGGTTTTACCGACAGGAATCGTATCGCGGATATCGATGGGAAAATAACATTTGCCGATTTCAAAGGATATCGCTACGACAACCTGTTGCTAAAAGGCAAACTGGATAAAAAACAGTTTATAGGCTTCGCATCGATCGATGATGAAGATGTGCAACTTGATCTGAATGGTCTTATCGATTTCAACAGCAGCACACCCGCATTCAACTTTTTTGCAGATGTAAGAAAAGCAAACCTGCAAAAGTTGAACCTGATCCGTGAGGATGTCAGCTTCCTCGGCAAATTCAATCTGAATTTTACGGGCGATAATATAGATAACTTTCTTGGCACTGCCA
This sequence comes from Bacteroidota bacterium, assembly GCA_023424015.1. Lineage (GTDB taxonomy): Bacteria > Bacteroidota > Bacteroidia > Chitinophagales > Chitinophagaceae > Terrimonas_B. The sequence goes on from JAFAEM010000008.1 coordinate 45,074, forward strand.
GCATTTCGGAAGCCGTACTGACGCAGGATGGCAATCCCCTGCCCTTTGATTCCCTCGTCGTTTCATCGGGGTATGTGGATCACATGAAATCACTGACTGCCCATTCCAACGAATTTGAAATAAGTGTAAATGGAGAATTCACGATCCGCGACCTGCCGGATGCATCCCGTTTATTTTTGAATAAATACTACCCTGCTTATATCAAGCCGCCAAAAACAACGCCGAAGGACCAATCGCTCAGCTTCGATATCAGGACCAGTAATGTGGATGCGTATGTGAAACTTATTGACAGCAGCCTGGGTGGATTTAATAATAGCCATATTTTCGGAACACTCGACACGCGTAGCAACCAGCTTAACCTGAATGCTGCGATTCCCCAGTTTATTTACGGCAAATATGGTTTCAATAATGTAGATCTAGCGGCGCAGGGAAACCAGGACAGCCTGGTGCTGGATGGCGCGGTGAGCAATGTAAATATCAGTGACAGTCTAAGTATTCCACTGGCTATTTTCCGTATCAAGGCACAGGACGATGTATCAAAAGTAAGCATCAATACCGGGGCCACGCAGGCCATCAACAGGGCAGATATCAATGCCGAAGTGTATACTTATAATAACGGTGTCAGGATTGAATTCGAACCAACTTCATTTGTGGTGAATGGAAAAACCTGGACCATAGAAGAAAATGGAGAGCTTGAATTCAGAAGAAATATACCGGCAAGCGGCCAGCTCGTCCTACGCGAGAGCAACCAGGAACTGCGTATGCACACAAGACCAAGTGAAACCGGCGACTGGAATGACCTGATCGTAGAATTAAAAAAGATCAACGCGGGTGATTTTGCGCCATTCTTTTTACCACGCAATAGGCTGGAAGGACTGGTATCTGGTTCTATCATCATTGAAGACCCTATCAACAATCCCTATATAACCTCAAATGGATTGAGAGCGGAAGGACTGCGCCTCGATAATGATTCGATTGGCGATGTAGACATCAACGCGGTTTACGATAATAAAACGCGGCGACTTAAAGCAAAAGGTAATACACTCGATACGCCAAACAGCCTGGCCTTTGACCTGAATCTTTTTTTAGGTCCGGGTGCACAACAACAGGATAATCTTATCGCGTTAAAAACAAATCAATTTAATCTTAAGATACTGGAGCGGTTTTTAGGCAACCTGTTTTCCGATATACGAGGAGTTGTAACGGGCGATTTTGATCTTCGCGGACCCTTTAATAATCTCAGTATAACGGGCAGGGGCAGGCTGAAAGACGCCGGCTTGAAAGTAAACTTTACACAATGCTTTTACGAGATCGAGGACACGGAACTTGTGTTGAAAGAGCACGAGATCAACCTCGACGGTGTAGTACTCCGGGACGCGGTTACGGGCAACCCGGTCTATCTTAAAGGCGGTATCCTGCACGATGCATTCAAAAATATGTTCTTTGAGCTGACGGTGTCGACGCTCAAACCAAATACACGGGGACCTGAGTTCAATAAGCCGGTTCAATTGCTAAGTACAGGGTTCAATGACAACAAACAATTTTATGGCAATGTAAAAGGAACGGGATCATTTTCACTTTCCGGTTACCAGTCCGATCTGTACATGAAGATCGATGCCATTGCCTCCAATATCGACAGCAGTATTGTAACCATTCCCTCCTCCACCAGCAGGGAATCCGGCATCGCCGATTTTCTGATAGAGCGGCAGTATGGGCGGGAATTGATTGATAGTACGATCTTCCGGGACGGCTCCAATGTGACGTATGATGTGGACGTAACAGCCAATCCGATGGTAACGGTAAGAGTGGTGTTGGATGATCTGACCGGTGATGAGATAAAAGGCCGGGGATCAGGTAGCCTGAATATCCGCGCAGGCACCAATGAAAAACTGACAATGCGGGGGCGGTTTGATATTGAAGAAGGTGACTATCTATTTACTTTCCAGTCATTTTTCAAAAAACCATTCGTCATCCGTTCGGGTACAGAAAATTATATTACCTGGAGCGGCGATCCCTATGCTGCAAAGATCAATTTTGAAGCCGTATACACTGCGGAGAATGTAAGTTTCTCACCCCTGGTCAATGCGCTCAATTTCGATCCTTCGTATTCAAGGCTGAGAGATGATGTGTATGTTGTGGCCAACCTGACCGGCGATCTTTTCAAGCCTTATTTCAAATTTAGCCTGGGCTTCCCGCCGAATAGCAAAGTGAACAGCGATTTTTCTGTTGCATCGAGCATTGAGCAAATGGAAAATAATCCGAATGAGATCAACCGACAGGTTACCTATCTGATCGTGTTCAATAGTTTCGCGCCACCAGAAAGCGGCCCGACCAATGTAGGCTTTGGTTCCACCATCAATGAACTTACCTACAATACTATTTCGAGTATTTCCGGTTTGTTCTTCAACGAGATCAACAGGAAACTGAATTCGGAATTATCGAGGATATTAAAAACAGACAATATCAGTATCAATTTCAGCGGTTCGGTATATAACCGAAACCTGCTTGACCAGCAAAGCAACAATAATTTCAATATCAACCAGAGCGACTTTAATGTAAACGTGCCGATATCGATGTTCAAAGACAGGTTTATCGTTACGCTGGGTAGTACATTGGATGTGCCACTGCAATCAACGATACAGCAGAACGTACAATTCCTTCCCGATGTAACGGCGGAATGGCTGATCAACCAGAGTGGTACGATCCGGGCAAACTTCTTCTATCGCCAAAACCTGGATTACCTGACCACCAGCACCACCGGTGCGGCGAGAACAAAACGTTCAGGCGCCAGTATCTCCTACCGAAAAGAATTTGAAACACTCGCCGAATTCCTTGGCAGAAAAAAACGCGAAGCAGCGAATAGGCCCAGGGAAACAAAAGACAATGTAAATGGAGATGGGCCCCGGTAGATTCTGTGTTAACAACCAACGGGAATTTGGGTGACGACCCGAGATGGCATAAGATTTATTTTTTATGGCAATACCCTTTGACCTCTCTCGCAGTGTTCTCCGTGGCCGCCGTGGTTTATTTGTCTTCATGGGATAAAGACAACGGCGCACACAGCAGACTCAGCGAAAAATACGCGTTAAATTTCTTATGCTGTTTTCAAAACAAATTTTAAGATGGGTGGCCAGGTAGTATGAGTCGCCGCCATCCCGGTAGGAGCAACCTGGACCAAATTACAAATTCCCAAGTCCTCCTAATCTTCTTCTCCTGAAAGCTCATGCCCCAGTTTATCCTTCTTGGTTTGCAGGTATTTCTCGTTGTGTGGGTTTGGCTTGATCATGATCGGAATATTGTCCACGATCTCGAGTCCATAACCGATCAGGCCAACTCGTTTCCGTGGGTTGTTGCTGATCAGCCTCAGTTTGGTAATTCCGAGGTGACGGAGGATTTGCGCTCCTACACCATAATCCCGCTGGTCCATCTGGAAGCCCAGGTGCAGGTTGGCTTCCACCGTATCCATGCCATTTTCCTGAAGGCGGTATGCTTTTAATTTATTCATAAGCCCAATCCCACGTCCTTCCTGGTTCATATAAATGATGGCGCCGCGTCCCTCCTTTTCAACCATCTGCATGGCTTTGTGGAGCTGCTCACCGCAATCGCAGCGAAGTGAACCCAGGATATCACCGGTAAAGCAGGAAGAGTGCATTCTAACCATCACAGGTTCATCGCGTTCCCACTCACCTTTCAAAAGGGCCAGGTGTTCGTTGGAAGAGTTTTTTTCTTTAAAAGCCACCAGTTTAAAATCACCATATTTAGTAGGCATATCCACCCTCACGATCTCCTCGATCAGGGAATCCCTTTTTATCCGGTACTCGATCAGGTCTTTGATAGATATGATGCGGAAATCAAACTTTTTTGCCACTTCAAGTAACTCGGGAAGTCGTGCCATGGTACCGTCATCATTCATGATCTCGACCAGCACACCGCCATAAGGTGCAGGGAATCCTGCCAGCCGGGCCAGGTCAACTGCAGCTTCGGTATGTCCGGCACGTCTTAAGACGCCTCCTTTCTTTGCCCTTAACGGGAAAATATGCCCGGGACGTCCCAGTTCTGCAGGGTTGATAAAAGGATCGATCAACGCCTGGATGGTTTTGGCACGGTCGTGTGCGGAAATGCCTGTGGTACAGCCATGTCCGAGCAGGTCGACCGATACGGTGAACGCCGTTTCATGAAGGGCGGTGTTGTTGCTAACCATCAGTTCAAGTCCAAGTTCGTCACAATGTTCTTCTGGCAGCGGCACACAGATAAGGCCACGGCCGTGTTTGGTCATGAAGTTCACCACCTCAGGGGTGATCGTCGCTGCCGCCGTGATGAAATCTCCTTCATTCTCACGGTCCTCGTCGTCCACAACGATCACAATCCTCCCCTCCCTGATGTCTTTAATTGCATCCTCAATACTGTCGAACATGACTTAAATTTTGGCAAAGGTAGTAACAAATAACATCGGTTTGAACGGCCTGCAAGGCAGCGTGGGGCCTGCCCAACTTGTCTAATGTAAATGCAGGGAGGAGATAGCAATTTGTTAATATTTGCTGAATTCCTGAACAGGAATATTCCCTTTCTTTGCAGCTTAGTAAACAAACAAACAATCATGCTTAAGAGAAACTTATTCATGGCTATTATTTTTATGATAGCCGGGTTAATTACCCATGCACAGGTTACAACGAGTAGTATGAGTGGTGTCGTAAAATCAAGTTCCGGCGATCCGCTGGTCGGCACTACAGTAACAGCCACACACGTGCCCACGGGAACCCAATACAGGGTTGTAACACGTACCGGTGGTCTCTTCAATATTCCCAACATGAATCCCGGTGGTCCTTATATTGTTGAAGCAACCTATGTTGGATTCGGCAAAGGCACCAAAACCGATATCATCCTGCAACTGGGTGATGAATACAGGATTGATTTCGACCTGTCTTCTTCCGGTGAAGAATTGCGGGAAGTAGTGATATCCGCCGCCAGCCGCAACCGGGCTGTAAAAAGCGGTGCTTCTACCAACGTGAGCGAACGCCAGATCACTTCCCTTCCAACCATCAGCCGTAGTATCAATGACTTCACGAGGATGACACCGCAGGCTTCCGGTACCGGTTTCAACGGAAGAGATGCGCGGTATAATAACATTTCGATTGATGGCGCCAACTTCAACAACAACTTCGGTCTGAGCTCCAGCAATCTGCCCGGTGGTGATGCACAGCCCATCTCCCTCGACGCAATCGAGGAGATCAGTGTGAACATCTCTCCGTATGATGTGAAACAAGCCAACTTTACCGGCGCTGGTATCAATGCAATAACCAAGTCTGGTACCAATACCTATCATGGCTCAGTTTACGGCTATTACCGCGATGAGTCATTCAACGGTAAAAAAGTAGGTAGCTCCAAACTGGGTACACTGGAAAAATCCGCAAAAAAAATATATGGTGGACGCATAGGCGGACCGATCATCAAAAACAAATTGTTCTTCTTCCTCAATGGAGAATTTGAAACACGTTCTTATCCCGGTTTGAACTGGAAAGCTACCCGCTCAGGCGTTTCAGGACCCAATGTTTCCCGTACAAAAGCTGAAGACCTCGATGCCGTTTCCAATTATGTGAAAACAAAATATGGATATGAAACAGGGCCATATGAGAACCTGGGTAATTTTGCTTCAGAAAATATCAAAGCCCTGGGTCGTATCGACTGGAATATAAACGACAATCATCGTCTCTCCGTTCGTTATAACTACGTAAAAAGTACAAACGACCAGGTTACTAACGGTACATCTGCTCCCAACCCAAGAGCCAGCTCAAATCGCTGGAGCAACAACTCGATGGCCTATGCCAATGCTAACTACGGCTTCGAAGACCTGGTATCTTCCTGGACCATGGATCTGAAAAGTAAATTCGGACGTGTCAATAACCAGTTTCTTGCCACGTATACCAATATCGAAACAAATCGTACCAGCAATTCATCACCGTTCCCCTTTGTTGATATATGGGATGGTGATATTGACGCTGGCTTGAATGCTTACATCAGCCTCGGCTATGAGCTTTTCAGCTGGCAAAATGCAGTAAAGAACAAGGTATTTACCTTCACTGATAATCTATCTTACAACGTAGGCAATCATAGCCTGTCGGCCGGTGTATCTTTCGATCATCTTTATTTTGGAAACAGCTTCCTGCGCTATGGCACCAGCTACTACCGTTTCCGTTCCGTATCAGATTTTCTTACCAACCAGGCACCTATTGCTTATGGCCTCACCTATGGGTATGGTGGTGTGACTGATCCCATCGCTGACCTGACCTTCGGACAACTTGCACTTTATGTTCAGGACGAGATCAAGGTCAACAATAAATTCAAACTGCTTGCTGGTATCCGCGTTGATAAAGCCCTCTACCTGAAAGATCCTTCTCCCAATAGTGCTATACTGGAGAAAACTTTCCAGGGACCCGATCTTCAGCCTTATAAATTTGATGTGGGCTCCTGGCCAAAAAGCAAATTGCTCTGGTCACCCCGCATTGGATTCAACTGGGACCTGGAAGGGAATCGCAACCTGATCATTCGTGGTGGTACAGGTATCTTCACCGGGCGTCTTCCTTTTGTATGGTATACCAACCAGCCTACCAACAGCTATGCGCTCCAGGCTACAACCGAGGTCACCAATGCTGCTACCCTGGCTACTATGCCGTTTAATCCTGATCCGCTTGCTTATGTTAATAATTTCCCGCAAAATTCATCAACCCTGCCCACGGGTGCTTCACTTGCTATAGTTGATAAGGATTTTGTATTCCCCCAGGTATGGAGAACATCTATCGCCTTTGATAAAAAACTTCCCTGGGATCTGCTTTGGACCGTGGAAGCCATTTACACAAAGGATATCAACGCCATCAAACAATACAATGCTAACATGGCGGTTCCTGACGATAACTTCTCCGGACCCGACAGTCGGCCAAGATTTTCTTCCAGCGCTGCGAGAAAAATTGATGCTTCTGTGAACGAGGCTATGATCCTTACCAATACAAGAAAAGGTAATGGTATCAGTCTTACCACACAGTTGAGCCGCAATTTCCGCAATGGTTTCTTCGGGCAGATATCTTATAGCTATAACCACACCATGGACCTGTCGAGCAACCCCGGATCGCAGGCAGCTTCAGCATGGAGCAATATCAACAGCATCCGTACCAGCAATGACCTTGACCTGGCTATCTCACAGTATTCCATTCCTCACCGCCTGGTAGCAGTAGCCTCTTATCGTTTTGAATACGCGAAAAACCTGGCTACAACCATTTCATTGTTTTACGAAGGTGCCAACCAGGCAAGAGGTACTTACAGGTACAGCAACGACATGAACAATGACGGATTGAGCAATGACCTGATGTATGTTCCCAAAGACAGGGCGCAAGCAGGATTGTTTATTCCCAATGCTGCAGAAGCAGACGCGTTCTGGGCTTATGTTGAACAAGATAAATACCTTAAAAAGAATAAAGGAAACTATACTGAGATCTACGGTGTACTGTTGCCCTGGCAGAATAATATTGACCTGAAATTCCTACAGGATTTTTCCGTTCGCACAGGCAATACAAAACATACGCTTCAGTTCAGCCTCGACATGCTCAACTTTACCAATTTCCTGAATAAGAATTGGGGTGCAAGGTATCGCTCAGTGGTCAACAACGGAGGCCTTTTGAGATACACCGGCATCAGCAATGGCGTTCCCCAGTTTGCCCTGAACCAGGTAAGCGGAGCCTTCCCCACCAAGACTTTCGAAACAGAGAAAGATGTGATCAGCGTATGGGGTATGCAACTCGGTCTGCGTTATATTTTCTAAAGTGATTCCACTCTCTAATATCAATCCCGGCCCTGTGCCGGGATTTTTTTATTCACTCGAATTTCTTTTCCACTCCCCTCTACCAATCACATTCCATCTACCCTGGTCATGCTTAAGCAGGGAGATCTGTGATATGACGAATTTTTCATCAAGCTTCATGGTTGAAAAATGCAAACTTGCACTTTCAAAATCCGAAGGTTTCATATCCCTGTTGGCAATCGTGATATGCGGATGAAAGGGTCTTTCATCCTTTTTTATTTCGGGAAACACGCTCGAGAAATGTTCTTCCACTTCTGTTTTTATCAATTGTAATTCGGGACTGGTATCTACCGCTGCAAACAAAACACGTTTCCCGAAATGAGAGAAGCCATTGACATTTACCAGTATTTCCCCAACATCGCTGGAAAAGGATTGAAGGGTGTTGATTAATTCTTCTTCCCTGGTATCGTTCAACCAGAACGGAGGCACCAGGGTGATATGTGCCGGTGATCGCAGGGCTACCACACAACCAAACTTCTCCTTCATCCAATTTTTGAAGCGAAGTATCTTTTCATCAAGAGGCGGCGGACAAACCAGCGCCAAAAAATACATATGGTGTGCGGTTTTGTGCAGGATGGTTTTCACTTTAGTGTAATAAATTTAGACTCTTGAACCCGAAATAAGACAAAGTCATATACCAACACCACAAGCTACATGTCTATGAAACGGAATATCCTGGTATTATTCACAGCATTGATATCAGTAAAAGGAATATCACAAATAAAAAATGATGCCTTTTTAGTCGACCTGCTTGGCAGGCAGGGTGACAGTTTGTTGCAGGCAGTACTGAGTGAGCCCGATACATTCAGGTACCAGATCATTTATACGCAGATCGACCGGGATAAAAACAATAACCCCTCGTTTAAGAATTATTATTACAATGTTGACCCATATCGATATTTCAATCCTGCATCAGTTGTAAAAATGCCCCTGGCTTTTTTATCACTTGAGAAACTCAATGATATCAAAAGAAAGGGTGTGAACCGCCATACCACCATCCAGTTCGACAGTGCTTATGGCAGGCAGACCAGGGCCTATACCGACAGCACAGCCGAAAACTACCTGCCCTCCATCGACCATTATATCCGCAAAGCTTTTTTAATAAGCGATAATGACGCCTACAACAGGATGTATGAATTCGTGGGTCAGCAAACCACCAACAGGAGGCTGCACGAGATGGGTTATCCGGATATTCGTATCACCCGCAGATTTGTCCGTATGACCATGGACCAGAACCGGCATACCAATCCCGTTCGTTTCCTTGATAAATATGGTAAACTGATCTATAGCCAGCCGATGGAGGTGAACAAAGACTCATTCGACTTCAGCCGTATTTATAAAATGGGAAGTGCATATATGACTGCTGATGACAGCCTGGTACACGAACCCATCGATTTTACTACTGCCAACAATATGCCGCTGGAAGACATGCAACAAATTTTGCAGTCGGTCATGTTTCCGCAATCCGTAAAACCAGCGCAGCGTTTCCGGCTGACAAATGAGGATTATAATTTCCTGTACCGGTTTTTATCACAATATCCTTCGGAAACAAATTTTCCAAAGTATGATACAAGCCAATATTATGATAGTTATGTAAAATTCTTTTTTCGCTCTCCTTCGCATACCATGCCACCGCATGTAAGAGTATTTAATAAAGTCGGCTGGGCTTATGGCTGCCTCACCGATGTTTCGTACGTGGCCGATTTTAAAAACAATATTGAATACATGCTGGCTGTCACCGTGTATGTAAACAGCGACGGCATTTTGAATGATGGTAAATACGACTACGAAGAAATTGGCTGGCCCTTTCTTTATAAAGTCGGGCAGGCCATCTACCAGCACGAACTCAGCCGGCCACGAAAGTTTGCGCCGGACCTGTCGCGATTTAAAATGGAATACAAGCCCCGCCAGGAAGATGGCCGACCCGCCATCCGGGATGCTGACAACTGATCGTACGATCTTCCTAGTAAATTCATTTCCATATCCATTGCCGACTTACGTAGTATAAGAACTACATGGCACCCAACCGAATTTGACAGCAAAAGAATAGGACTTCCTATTTTTCCAGGGGCTAGCGGCTTCGTACCTTTCATCTGTCAAAGGCGGAATACTAACTACCGTTTTTTGCAGAATAAATTTTGATCCTTATCTTAAAAGTCTGAATCCAGTAAAATCCGCGACGCCATAAAAATTCAATCCATGGAAAAACCTAACCACAAAAACCGAAACAGAATGGAAAATCGGACGCTCAGTATTACGGCTACTCTTGTCGAATCAAAGCTCCTTACCAACCTGGTGGAAAAACTTGCCGTAAGAAGATACGAGACCGGCTATAGCCTCGAAGAAGTGCAACCCGGCTGGGAAGCCATCGACATTTCTTCAATCGAAGCACATGTAAGTGGTATCACAAAACTTAGTTCCGAAACAGACAGGGTCCGTATGGTTTTTAATACCTGCTTCCTTTTTACCTGCACCAAGACCAAAGACCACGAATTCAACCTTACCTGGGTCAATTCTCTTTCGTAGCCACGGATTACACAGATTTCACGGATTAATCTCCGTATGCTACGTATTTCTAATTGGCCACGAATTGCACGAATGACACGAATGGTTGCCACGGATTACACGGATTTCACGAATTATTCTCCGTGCTGCCTGCGGCAGAGGGATTGGCCACGAATGACACGAATTGCACGAATGGGGCCACAGATTACACGGATTTCACGGATTATTCTCCGTATGCTACGTATTTCTGATTGGCCACGAATTGCACGAATGACAAGAATGATTGCCATGTGTAGCTCAGGCCATCCCGGATTGAATAATGTATTATCCTGGTTTAGTTAATAGCGGGAATAAAAGGTCATCTTCGAATTACAACGGGTTAAGCAAAAGATCCCAGTATACTGCGGTAGCTGATTCGTGTGATTCGTGGCTACTTCTCCAGCTTCTTTAGTTCGGAATTGATTTTGGTTTTATCCATCCAGGTCTTGCCAACCATTACGCCTGCGATGTTCCGGGTGTGACTGATATCCTCCAACGGATTGCCATTTAAAAGAAGCAGGTCAGAAACGGCACCTACTTTTATAACGCCAAGATCATCTCTCTTTAAAAACCTGCCAACATTCAAAGTACCTGTTTTCAGGGCCTCGTAGGGTGTAAGACCTGCATCGACCAGGTATCTCAATTCATGATGTACGGAAAATCCCGGCACATCAAATACCTGCGGTGCATCAGAACCGAGCAATAAGCCCACCCCGTTTTTATTGCAGGCCGCGATAAGCTTCTTTCTTATGTCGATGAGTTTGCGTGTCACTTCAGCACTGTACTTTGGATTGGCCTGCAGGTTCTTCTTTGCCTTAACCCAGTTGTTAAGGGTATTGGGATCCATATATTTCATCTCGGGTTCCTTAGCCAGCTCTTCTGCATTACGGTCGGGATGAAACCAGCGTTCCGCCAGTGCCTGTGTTGGTACCACCCAGATATTACGGGCCCTGAGTGAATCCATCAATTTTTGAATACGCGATTCATCAGCCTTATCAGCAATAAAGAGTCCGAAAATACCCAGGTCCTGTTCTTTGATATTTTCGATACCGGGAACCAGGCTTTCCACGAATCCATCGAGGTGATCTATCGTTGCATAACCAGCCTCGATCGCGCGCCATACGCCCACGTCATAAGATACGTGGCCGGCAAAAGGAATACCCAGTTCATCGGCTGTGGTAACCATCGCATCGAAGTTTTCCCTGCTTAAGCCTGGATGCAGTTTTAAAAAATCATACCCCGCTTTCTTTTGATCGCGCACCATATTTGAGGCTGCTTCCGTCGACTTTACACTGTTACCGTTGAACGAAGGACCCGATGTAATAAACCTTGGTCCAAAAATCTCTCCGCTCTGGATCTTGCTTCTAAGTTCGATATGACGCGGATGCCCCAGCATACCCCTGATCGTCGTAACACCTGCCAGCGTGAAAAGCTTTGCGACTTCTTTCATGGGTTCAATATCATCGATGGGCGGCACGTGCGCATGCATTTCAGCAAGACCCGGCAGCAGGTATCTGCCCTTAGCATCGATCAGCATCGCGTCCCTGCCATACTGTACTTTCGATGAAGGTCCTATTGCCCTGATCATACCATCCTTCACCACCACATCCTGTCCGCTCAACACTTCGTTGCGATCCATGGGGATGACATTTACATTTTTAAACACAATTTCTCCGGTGAGGTTTTCCTTCGGGGGCTGGGCATTGCAGGAAACAATCACAAGCGTCGCCAGCAACAGGCAGATAAACTTCATAATTGAAACTTTAGGTGATGAAAAACTGGTTTACTAAATATAAAATTAAATAATATAGCGGCCGGCAAATTTATTATCTGCGGCTGCATTGAGGGATGGTTTCAAACCGGCGTCCTTAAAAATGAATCATCCTATTCAATTATCTTCATATCCCATCATTCGTCATTTAATTTTTATCGGCAACCTTTTTGTAAACTCTACACATGCGCCCTTACCGAATCTTCGTGACATCGATCATATATTTTCTTTTTTGCCTTTCTTTCCGTACCGCAAACGCCCGGCCAGATACTATACCGGGTTTGATCAAACAGCCGGACTCGATTCATTTCCTGGTAATGGGTGACTGGGGCACCAGGGGCTCTGCTCCCCAATTAAAAGTAGCCTCCGCGATGGAAACAGCTGCCAGCCAGTTGGGAATATCCTTTGTGATCATAACAGGCGATAACTTCTATCCTTCCGGGGTCAGCAGCGTGGATGATACGCACTGGATGGAATCCTTTGAGAACGTTTATGACCACCCATCCCTGCAGTGTAGATGGTTACCCGTTTTGGGCAATCATGACTACGATCAGGATGTGGACGCTCAGGTGAATTATACCCGGCATAGTAATCGCTGGTTTATGCCAGGTCGATATTATGACAGCAGCTTTGCGTTGGGAAACGATTCTGTCCTGCTTGTTTTCCTGGATACCGAACCGATAGAAAGAAAATTAAGAGGTTTGCCGGTAGATACAACTAAATATTCCACAGACTATGTCGATACTCAATTGAAATGGTTCGAAGCGAGGCTAAAAAACAGTTCCGCCCGCTGGAAAATCGTTACCGGTCATCACCCATTGCATACCGGAGGCAGTAGAAGGCACAATGCGAGGATTAAGAAATTACGACGATTGTTGCAACCTATTTTACATGCCAACAATGTATCTTTTTATTTTTCGGGACATGAGCATCACCTGGAATCATTAAAGCCAAAAGGCGCCACGCATTTTATAATCTCTGGTGCGGGGGTCGAAGCCAGGCATGTTGGATGGTTAAAAAGGTACAGGCGGTTTGCGGCGCGGAAACGCGGATTTGTTGCAGTTTCCATATCCCCAACTACTTCGTTGGTACAGTTTATCAGTGAAGATCAAAAAGTACTTCACCGGCAATATATCAAGCTGATTGAACCATGACAGCAATAAATTGTTGAATGATGTGACGATAAACCAATTGTTATGCGAAGTCTATTAGTTTCAGTAGCGGCGGTATTGCTATTTGCATCCTGCAAAAGATTCATGTTTCACCCCAACGAGATAAGACCGGATGTAGAAGGGCTGAATGCGACAAATATCAGCAAGATTTCAGCGCTTCCCGTTAAACAGGATTTCAACTTTATACTCCTCGGCGATCCGCAACGGTTTTACGAAGAACTAGAAGATTTCGTAACCCATGCCAATACACTCGACTCTGTAGCTTTTGTATTGCTGGCAGGCGACCTGGTTGATTTTGGCCTGAACAAAGAATACAATTGGGTGGCCAAGGCGCTAAGCAAATTAGAACTCCCATATGTAGCGGTTATCGGCAACCACGATATGGTCGCTAATGGACGCAGGATCTTCAACGAAATGTTTGGCCCGGAGAACTTCACTTTTTCCTATGGCAAGAACAAATTCATTTGCATCAATACAAACTCGAGGGAATCTGACTACGATGGTAAAGTCCCAGACATCAACTGGCTGGCGGGGGAATTAAACAACAGTGATGCTTTCGATAATATTTTTGTTGTGTCGCATGTACCACCTTTTAGCGTCGATTTCGACAACAACCTGGAGCCTGCATTCGTAGATTTATTAGCAGCGCAGCCAAAGACCAGGATCTCGCTCCACGGTCACGACCATAACTACCAGCTTACCTATCCCTACAACGGTGGTATACCCTACCTGATAGCCGCCGCCGCAAAGAGAAAAAGTTATGTAATGATCGGAGTTCAAGGAAAGCAATTTACTGTTAACGAAAAATATTACTGATGAAAACATGGATAACCAGTTGCCTGCTTTTATTGCTGGTGAATGCCGCAGCCCAGCAGAAAAAAAGGCCCGGCATTACGCCTGACCACCTCAAACTGCAATATGCGGGATCGATTGGTTTTATTTCCGTAGGTGCAGGTTATGAATGGGCGAAGAAAAAAATTCATGGTGATCTGTATTACGGCTATGTGCCTGCCGGTGTGGGTGGTGTAGATATCCACTCGGTGACAGGGAAATTTACCTGGATACCGTTTTCGAAAACACTGGACAATGATGTTCAACTCGACCTGCTTACTACTGGCATGCTATTAAATTATGCATTCGGCAGGCGCTACCACCTGTTTTCGCGTACGAAGTACTCATTTGTATATTATGGCTTCCCCACGGCCGCGCATATTGCATTTTTTGTGGGTGGGGGGATATCCAAAAAAAGAACAGGGCTGTATTATGAACTGGGGATCACCGACCGCGATCTTGCGAGCTATGCTACCAATACCCGGAATATCGGCTTTTTCGAGATCGTTAATATCGGTATCGGCGCACGCTACCGTCTTCGTTAAAAACGTATCTTTAGATAAAAGCCGCATATGTCTAATTCCTTTAAAGAAAGCTTTACGCTCAAAGGCGAACAGTTGCTGAACAAGATCAAAGAACTGATCGCTGAAGGCAATGTCAGGAAAATTACCATCAATGATAAATATGGTAAAGAGATCATGTCTTTTCCACTGACCATTGGCGTGGTTGGTGCGGTGCTCGCCCCGGTCCTGGCTGCTGTCGGCGCACTCGCTGCCCTGATCGGTGAGTGTACGTTATCTGTGGAAAGAGAGGGAACTGGGACGAATCAATAGAAAATAGTGTCGGGCTAGTTGTTGTTTGATTCATTTACGCAATTCCCCTGCTTCCGCGCTATTTTTCATATATTATTGAAGAATTTTGAGTGATACAAAATGTTTTACTATTTTTCGAAGCGTATAATAGCGTAAATACACCTGTTGTATGTCACCCTATTTGGGCACAGCGTTCCTGTTTGACAAGACCTAAAACTTTGCCATGCTGCCCAACGCAATTTTTAGCACATGGCAAGGCACACAAAACCCAGACACAATGCCAACCTTGCCAAGAGCTAAAAATGCTAACGCACCACCTACTCACCCCGGCTGACGAAAATCTATCATCATTTATTCAATACTTCAGCGAAATACCTTTACTGGACTCCAAGCCCACCCGCCACCCAATAGACATTTAGTTGCCAAATAGTTACAGTTTGCCTATAAAAGTTAAATTGCGACAGATTATCAAATAATAACCAAAACAACTATGACATTATCTGACATACTTAAAGATTCCAACTATAAACTGACTCAATTCTCCATTGACAAAGTAAAAGCCCTTGAAGAAAATATAGTTGTTAAAGAAACCAGAGGTAAGAATACTGCCTATGTAACATGCTTGGCGAGAAAAAAAGAAATTAAGCTAACACCTGAAGAGGCAATGAGACAATTGTACTTGATAGTCCTTAATAGCGACTTTGGTTATCCTTTAGACAGAATGGAATTAGAATATGCAGTTTCCTTTGGAAGAGAAAAAAAACGAGCTGACATTGTTGTATTTGATCGTGACAGAACTACTACTCCCTATATCATGGTAGAGTTGAAGAAACCAAAATTAAAAGATGGCAAGGAACAACTCAAATCGTATTGTAATGCCACTGGTGCACCCATTGGAATTTGGAGTAACGGTGATTCTATTTCTTTTTATCATCGCAAAGACCCAAATTATTTTGAAGACATTCCAAATATCCCAAGAGCCGATCAAAAGCTTTCAGACATTCTAGAAGAACGTTGGACTATTGAAGATTTGATTGCCAAAGACAAACTGGTTACTGAGCGAAAATCATTAAAAGACTTGATTCTGGAAATGGAAGATGAGGTTTTAGCAAATGCAGGTGTTGATGTTTTTGAAGAATTATTTAAGCTCATCTTTACCAAACTGTTTGATGAAATGGAAAGCGGTCGAAACCGTAAAAGGCATTTAGAGTTCAGGAATTACGGAGATACTGAAAGCGAACTAAAAACAAAAATTCAGCGACTATTTGACCAATCGAAAAATAAGTGGGAAGGTGTGTTTTCAGATGATGACAAAATCATGCTTACCCCTTCTCACCTCTCAGTTTGTGTTTCTTCGTTGCAGGATGTTAAACTCTTTAATTCAAACCTAGATGTAGTGGATGAAGCATTTGAATACCTTATCAGTAAGAGCAGCAAGGGAGAAAAAGGCCAATATTTTACGCCTCGATATGTGATAGATATGTGTGTTAAGATGCTAAATCCTGATCCAGAAGAAACTGTCATTGATACTGCCGCTGGTAGTTGCGGATTTCCGGTTCATACTATTTTTCACGTATGGGAAAAAATACTACAATCAAAAGGTTTAGACAAAAGCCATCTATTTACGCTGGAACAAAAACCAACTGAATGTTTAGATTACGTAAGAGAAAAGGTTTTTGCTATTGACTTTGATGAGAAAGCGGTTCGGGTAGGGAGAACATTGAATTTGATAGCGGGTGATGGACAGACTAATGTTTTACATTTAAATACTCTTGATTGGGAACGTTGGGATGAAAAAACAAACGATGAAGATTGGATAGATGTTTACAATGAAGGATGGAAAAAATTGAAAAAGTATCGCTCCGAAAGAAACAGCAATAGAGATTTTGGTTTTGATATTTTGATGGCTAATCCACCATTTGCAGGTGATATAAAGGAAAGCCGTATACTGGCAAAGTATGAATTAGGCAAAAAAGTAAATGGCAAATATCAAACATCGGTTGGTAGGGATATTCTTTTTATTGAACGCAATCTTGATTTTCTGAAACCGGGTGGAAGGATGGCAATTGTGTTGCCGCAAGGCCGTTTCAACAATACTAGTGACAAACAAATCCGTGATTTTATTGCTGAACATTGTCGCATTTTGGCAGTGGTAGGTTTGCATGGAAATGTCTTTAAACCACACACTGGAACTAAAACTAGTGTCCTGTTTGTGCAAAAATGGGATGACAAACTTTGTCCGAAAGTTGAAGATTACCCGATATTTTTTGCTACCATGCAGGAGCCAAGTAAAGACAATAGCGGGGAAAAGATTTTTGTAAAAGTCAAAGACTTAAAAGCTTGGGGCATTAAAGCTGATCCTGTAACTGAAAGTGATCAACCAAATGCTGCGGCTGAACCTGTTGATCATTATGAAACAATCCCGAAAGACATATCTGAATTTGTCTTAGATGAACATGGACATTTAGTAGTTAAACACGATTTATTTAGTCATAAACTTAAAAAGGGACTTCGGACTCCTGATGGAATAGCAGAAGCCTTTACGGAGTTTGCAAAAAAGGAACGACTAAGTTTTTTTTAGGTAGCCCTTTCGATAAGGTTAAATACACGGCTTTATTGAAAGGGCTCGAAATAAATGAAGTTAATCTCTCCTATCTTAAAAATCATTTTAGAATAGATTCAGAATTCTATCAATTGGAAGATATTGAAATGGAAAGGTTACTGCTTTCAAAGAATTCTATACAACTTGGTAAAGTATCATTGCTTTATGATGGTCCATTTGGATCAGAGTTTCTTGCTGATGGATATGAGAAAGAAGGAGTGCCGATTCTTAGGATGCAAAACATAAAAGCTAATGGATTATTTAATCGAAATAATCTTGAATTAATATCTGAATCCGATGCAAACAAACTTGCAAAATACACCGCCTATCCCGGGGAAGTTGTTAGTACAAAAATTGGGTTCTTGGGATATACGACAATACTCCCATCAACTTATGAAAAATATATTTTCCGAAGAGAATTAACACGTTTCCAAATCACCGAGCCCAAATTAAATCCATATTATTTGTCTACATTCTTGAATTCCAGATATGGCAGAAAGCAGTTTTATAGATATGCCAGCGGAACTTCACGAGACAGGGTTTTGTTAATTAATCAACGTGAAACACTTATACCACTTCTCGATGATACTTTTCAAAAAGATGTTCAGAATATTCTCATGTCTGCTTTCAATCGAATTGAAGAAAGTGAAGAAACGTTCATTAAAGCGGAAAATTTTCTTTTGCAAATTCTTGGTCTAAAAGATTTTCAACTGAGCAAAGAACCAGTAAACGTAAAATCTTTTCTAAAATCTTTAGGAACTTCAGGCCGTTTAGATGCGGAGTATTACCAAAAGAAATATGAACAGGTTGTTGACAAGATAAAATCCAACAATTTCGCAAGACTTATAGACCTTGTTAATATTAAAAAATCTATTGAACCAGGCTCTGCTTATTATGCCGATGAAGGTTTACCGTTTGTACGGGTTTCAGATTACGATAAATTTGGCCTCTCAACACCAGACAAATATCTAACTAATGAGTTCTGTAGAGATAATGATAAACTTATCAAAGGATTAAAACCTAAAAAGGAAACTATTCTTTTCTCAAAAGATGGAAGTGTAGGGACTGCATATATGCTAAGAGAAGATGCTGACTTTATCACCTCTGGCGCAATTTTACACTTGAAAGTACGAAACAAAGACAAACTTATTCCTGAATATTTAACTCTTGTTTTAAATTCAAAACTGGTTCAAATGCAAGCCGAAAGAGACGCAGGAGGTTCCATAATTCTTCATTGGCGTGTAAGTGAAATTGAGAATGTTGTAGTTCCAGTCATTGACTTTGACAAACAACAAAAAATTGCAAATCTGGTAGAGGAAAGTTTCAAACTCAAAAAAGAATCAGAACACCTTTTAGAAGTTGCTAAATCAGCTGTTGAAATAGCGATTGAGCAAAATGAAAAAGCTGCAATAAATTATATTAGTAAAACTATTGGGTAATGTAATGGCAACAAATAGAATTGATAAATTTCATGGGAATGTGGCGGCCTGGAAGGCTCTTGCGGATGTACAAATTGACTATTTCAGCCAATTTGTAAAAGCATGGATCCCTTTTAATGCATGGTTTTCTACTACCTATCCCAATGAAAATACTGATAGAGAAATTCTCTCAAGAATTAAAAAAGAAGTAAATCCCTTTAGAGATAAAATCATTTTTTACCTAAACAGAACAGATGCTGAATCACTAGATTTTTTAAATCAGATCGGCAAACTACACTTTGAATTAGAAAATAACCCAATACCATCTATGGAAAGGAAACTGACATTTTCGAATGTGGTTATTGACAAAAATAATTTGCCTTCATTTGATAATTGGGTAAGAGGCCGAAACTACAATTACAAAGTTGCAATTTCATACAACCATTCTTCAGGACAGGGCACCCAGAAAGTTAATGTTCAGGTAATTGATGTTATGTCAACTTCTAATCAAGGTAAAATGAATCTAAAACAAAATGATTGGGATTTAGAAGAATTAAAAGCACATGCACAATTCAGATTAACAAACATAACATCAGCAAAAGCCCGTCTAGAAATTCAGAATGAAATTATTAATTGTTATCATCAGGTAAATCCACTTAAACCAACTAACCTAGTTTTATTACCTGTAAGAAGGGGAAAACTTAAGCCAGAGTATGTTGCTCCACCAAACAGTATAACAATTGATGCAGACAAAAAACTTTATTTCATTAATGAGCCGGAGAAAATTGCAAAAGGTTTAATAGAGATATTGTATAACCTTCGCAATGTGCTTTTTCATGGTGAAATCAGCCCTTCATTGGAGGTTCAAAAAATTTATAAAGAGGCTTATTACATTTTATACCCTTTAATTAAAGTATTAAATTGATTATATGAGTTCCGTAAATAATAGTATTCAGGCCATCAATAAAGATTTGATTGATCTTTTGGATAAAAAGAAATATCAAGTCGATCCCTTCCAACGAGAATACAAATGGGAAACAGAACACATTGAAGAACTCTTAGTTGACCTTGAAAGAGCATTCATGGCAAATTTTGATGTTGAACATAACGTAACTGATGCAACTAATTACTCCATTTATTACATGGGCCCTATCGTGTTGTATGAAAAAGACGGTATCAATCACATTATTGATGGGCAGCAAAGGTTAACATCTTTGACGCTATTGCTGATCTTCTTAAATAATCTGCAAAGGAATGTACTTGACAAAGATGATTGGGTCGATTTTGATACATTAATTATTTCAAAGGTACTGCTGGAAAAAACTTTCAACTTAGAAATTCCTGAAAGAAGTAATGTTCTGAAAAAACTCTATACAGGGAAGTTTGATTTTGTCGAAGCCGACTATGCAAATAATGATTCCTGTCGCAATATTATTGAGCGATATAATGATATTGAATCCTTGTTTCCGCCGAGGTTAGCACATATGGATGTTTTACCTCTCTTCATCTATTGGCTGCAACATAAACTTACATTCACAGAAATCAAAGCTTTCAAAGATGAAAACGCCTATACGATTTTTGAAACTATGAATGACAGAGGATTGCAGCTAACTCCCACAGAAATGCTAAAGAGCTATCTATTAATGAAAGTTGGCGACAATGAGAAAATCTCTGAACTTGACACTTTGTGGAAAAACAAAGTAGTTGAATTACGAAAACTTGATAGAGTTGAGGAAGATTCAAATTTTTTCAAAGCATGGTTAAGGGCTAAATATGCAAAAAGTCAGGAAAAAAAGGATAATGATTTCGATCGGATTGGTAACAGGTTTCACTATTGGATAAAAGAAAATGACAAGCTTCTTGGTTTAACACAACCTGACGATTTTTACTTTTTTGTTTTAACAGATTTTCAATTCTACGTCAATCTCTATTTAAAAATTAGAAATTACCAACTGGGTACTACAACTCCTGAACACAGATTGAAGCTAAGCTATTTCAAAGGGGTTTCATCCTCTTTAGCAATCCCTATTATTCTTTCGTCAATAACCGTAGCTGACGATGCGGACACCATTAATGAGAAAATTGAATCCTTATCAAACTATAATGATGTTTTCGCTATTTATCGTCTTATATTAAATGAATCTATTACTCAGAGTTCAATAGACTACACGTCTTATAACTTGGTGTTGGAATTAAGAAACAAAAATTTATCCGAAGTCAAAACGTTAACTAAAAGCCGGATACTTGAACTAGTCTCAAGATTTAAGAAAATTGATTATTTGCCCTTTGACAAAGGGTATGCGAAATATCTGCTTTCGAGAATATATAAAGAATATAATGAAGGAGTTCCTTTTGAGGATATTTATTTTCAACGTAAAAAGGAATCTTTGGTATTATACCAATTCTTTAAAGATTCAGAACTTGACCCAATAATCAGAAACATGCCAACAAAATTAAAAGACTTGTTTACAGACAACCTTGTTTCTTATTGTTTGGTACCAAAGACCCATACAGCAAACTATGATAAAGATAATTTGGGAGATAGGATAAAGCTTTTAATTAGAAACGGATATATGCCAGAAATAATAAATGGCGGTTTATCTTTTAACCCTGCGTCTGTTCAAGATTTCCTAATCGCAAGAAATAAACTCTTAAAAGAAAATGTACTTAAGATATGGAATGTTTGATATAATCATTACAAACCTTTCGCACCAAGTCAGGCACATTTGCAAGGCACACGAAGCCAACACACAAAAGCCAAC
Organism: Bacteroidota bacterium; assembly: GCA_023424015.1. Classification (GTDB taxonomy): domain Bacteria; phylum Bacteroidota; class Bacteroidia; order Chitinophagales; family Chitinophagaceae; genus Terrimonas_B. Next base: position 66,835 of record JAFAEM010000008.1, read on the forward strand.
CTTGCAAAAGAGCCTGCCTTGTTCCAACGCTTCCGGGACACACCCTGCTTCGGTGGACACATGCATTGAATTCAAGTAACCAAGACGAAGGGCGAACATACAACAGGGAGTTTGCTGCTATGCTGGCAGACGAATATATTCTCAGCTTCATATCGCTATCAGCCCATATCCAGCCGACGGAATTCTATTCGGCATTTGTTGTTATCTTCAGCATCAGTTTTTCAATCAGCAACGGCTCCGGGCTGGACATTATAAAATACCAGCACAGCAGCAAGCTCTGTCCGTCGCTAGCCGTAATTTTTATTAACAATCAATTTATGTTGAACAGCATATTAGCAAGTTTTTATGAAAGAGATATCCGCAGGCTGATCGAAGAAGTAAACTTATTTCGAGATGAAAAAAACCTATGGCGAACCCAGGGATCAGTTAGAAACTCATGCGGTAATCTTGTATTACATCTTATCGGAGGCCTTAATTATCTAATAGGAGCTACTCTTGCACAAACTGGATATGTTCGCGATCGCGACCAGGAATTTATTCGCAAGGACGTGGAAAGAGAATATCTCGTCGCTCAATTGGAAGAGCTTATTCCTTTAGTCAATGACACGTTGAACGCCCTCACTCCCGAGCAATTGGAAGCTGATTACCCAATATTTTTCGACAAACCTGAAGCCTCAACCACCTATGTATTGGTGCAGTTGTTGAATCATTTAAATTATCACCTTGGTCAGGTTAATTATCTCCGCCGAATCTTGGAATAACCTCAAAAAAACTACCGCCAACATTGCTGGCAGTTACACAACTCCCCTTAAAATCCAATCACCGAATCTTTTCAGTCTGGTCATTTTGATTTCCAAAAGTTGAAGAAGTTTTCGTTTTTTGGTGTTGAGGGTAGCCAGGAGTAACTGTACTGTCAAAAACAAAAAAATAAGGCCTTTCAACCTTTTTCCAGGCTCATCGCTGTTTTGTGTTTTTCTGATCATAGTTTTTGTCATCGCGTCAGACGTTGACGTCAGACGCTGGTGAACTCCCGACTATCGACTCCAGACTCCCGACTAATTCAACGACTCCCTATCTTTGTGACTAAGGATTGAATCAAATGAACATTGAATTTAACCGCAATGAAGATGCGATGAAACTTTCGCTGGGTGAAATGCGCAGGCGACTGGATAAGATCTATGAGGGTGGAGGGAAAAAAGCGATTGAAAAGCAAAAAGAGAAAAACAAACTCACATCAAGAGAGCGCATCCAATACCTGCTGGATACCGACAAACCATTTGTAGAGATCGGCGCATTCGCGGGCTACGATATGTATGCCGAACAGGGTGGCTGCCCCGCAGGCGGCACCGTGGCGGGTGTGGGCTATGTGAGCGGTAAGCAATGCGTGATCATCGCCAACGATCAAACCGTCAAAGCGGGGGCCTGGTTTCCTATCACCGGCAAAAAAAATTTGCGGCTGCAGGAGATTGCCATGGAAAATCATCTCCCGGTCATATACCTTGTCGATAGCGCGGGCGTATTCCTGCCTATGCAGGACGAGATCTTCCCCGACAAAGAACATTTTGGCCGCATCTTTCGCAACAACGCGAGGATGAGCGCGATGGGTATCACACAGATTGCCGCGGTGATGGGCCCCTGCGTGGCCGGTGGCGCTTACCTGCCCATCATGAGTGATGAAACCCTGATGGTGGAAGGCAATGGTTCCATCTACCTGGCAGGACCCTACCTTGTAAAAGCCGCTATTGGCGAAAACATAGACAATGAAACACTGGGTGGCGCCGCCACCCATACAGAAATATCGGGTATTGCCGATTACAAATTCAGCACCGAACAGGCTTGCATGGATCATATCAAAACCATGATCGGCATGCTGGGTGCAAAGCCCAGCGCAGGTTTCGACCGGGTTGCCGCAAAGCCGCCCGCGAAAAATCCTGAAGAACTCTACGGCATCTTCCCCTCCGATGGCAAACCCTACGATGTGCTGTATATTATTGAACGCCTTGTCGACGATTCGGTATTTGAACAATTCAAGGAGGATTACGGTAAAACCATTGTATGCGGCTATGGCCGTATCGACGGATGGGCAGTGGGAATTGTAGCCAACCAGCGACTGGTGGTAAAAGCCAAAAAAAGCAGTAAAAGCGGAAGCACCGAAAGCGTGGAAATGCAAATGGGTGGTGTGATCTACAACGATAGCGCCGATAAAGCAGCCCGGTTCATCCTGAACTGTAACCAGAAAAAAATCCCCCTGGTCTTCCTGCAGGATGTGACAGGATTTATGGTAGGCAGCCGGAGTGAACACGCAGGCATCATCAAGGACGGTGCAAAACTGGTTAATGCTGTTGCCAACTCCATCGTACCAAAGATCACGATCGTAACAGGCAACTCGTATGGAGCCGGCAACTATGCCATGTGTGGCAAAGCCTATGATCCCCGTTTCATCTATGCCTGGCCGACGGCAAAGATCGCGGTGATGGGTGGTGATGCCGCAGCCAAAACTTTGTTACAGATCGAAGTGGCCTCTTTAAAATCAAAAGGTGAAACGATCTCCGCGGAGCGTGAAAAAAAATTACTGGATGAAATAAAAAGTCGTTACGACCGGCAGACCTCCCCCTACTACGCCGCGGCAAGGCTTTGGGTAGATGATATCATCGACCCGCTCGACACGCGGAAACTGATCTCGGAAGGCATTCACGCGGCCAATCACAATGCCGATATCAGCGAACTTAAAACTGGTGTATTCCAGGTTTAGCAATCGCCTCCTTTAACTTTCTCAGAATACTAAGCAGCGCGATAAAAAGGGAATGAACATGTCAGATCAAATAATTATGTATACAGACGGGGCATCCAGGGGGAATCCGGGACCTGGTGGTTATGGTACGATCCTGAAATACGGGCATCGGTCGAAGGAACTTTCACAGGGATACCGGCTGACAACCAACAACAGGATGGAACTGATGGCTGTTATCGCAGGATTGCAGGCTTTAAAAAAAGAGAATATCCCGATCACGATTTATAGCGACAGCCAGTATGTGGTGAAGGCCGTTGAGCAGGGATGGCTGAAGAACTGGATCGCTACGGATTTTAAAGGCGGTAAGAAAAACAAAGATCTCTGGATGCAGTATCATGAACTGGCGAAGAATAAGAAGATCCGGTTTGTGTGGGTGAAGGGTCACGCGGATAATCCTTTCAACAATCGTTGTGACTGGCTGGCCACCACGGCGGCTGATGGCCACGATCTCTTGCCTGATACGGGCTACGAGTTGGCCACTAATTAGATGTTTATCTGCCTTCGGCAGAAGGGGTAGCCACGGATTGCACGGATTAACACGGATTATAGCTGCCTGCGGCAGGGGGATTGGCCACGAATGACACGAATTGCACGAATAGGGCCACAGATTACACAGATTGCACGGATTAATCTCCGTGTAGTCCGTGTTTCCTTCGTGTAGTCCGTGACCAAAAGAATTTGATTTGCCACTGATTACTCAGATTTCACAGATTAATTTTTACTGGCCTGCGGCAGGTGATGGCCACGAATGACACGAATGAGTTCGCTGAGGTAAACACACAGGTTACGAGGAAGTTAATCAGTGTTAATCCGTGCAATCCGTGGCCTAAAAAAATTTTGAATTAGATTAAAATGATCAAAAACACGCTATGTTCATGGAGTGGTGGTAAAGACAGCTGCTTTGCTCTTATGCAGGCAATTAATCTTGGGTATCTGCCAAAGGTTTTGCTGAATGTATTGAATGAGGAAGGAAATATCTCGCGGTCGCATGGAATTCCTTCTACTATACTTGAAGCACAGGCTGCGGCGGCAGGTCTGCCGATACACCTGATCAGCAGCTCCTGGCAGGATTATGAAATCAAATTCACCGGCGCTTTATCAACACTGAAAAAAGAATATGACCTGCACTATACTGTCTTTGGTGATATCGATCTGCAGGCGCATCGCGATTGGGAAGAAAAAGTTTGCCAGAACGCTGGTCTCGCCGCGGTGCTCCCCCTATGGAAACAAGACCGCAAAAAACTCGTGATCCAAATGCTCGAAGCCGGTATCGATACAATGATCGTTAGTTGTAATGACACGATGGGTGAAAAGTTTATCGGGCGCCGTATCGACCTCCCACTGATCGATGAACTGGAATCTCTGGGCATCGATCCCTGCGGTGAAAACGGAGAGTATCATACCCTGGTATTAGACTGCCCACTTTTCTCATCAGGTCTGAACGCGGTTGTCACGAATACGATCAAACACGACAGATACTGGTTTGGCCAATTGGATCTCCGCGATAATTCATGAGGTAACTACAAAAAAAGATCCTCTCTTTCGAAAGGATCCAAAATCTCATGTGAATGATCATCCCGATCTATTAACCAGCCAGGGTAATGGCAGTTCTTCTCTTTGCCAGGTAATTATAGGCCAGCAGGATAGCTGGTAGGAATACCAGGGTCGATATCAATGCATTTTTATAAAAAGGAAGGCCGGCAGCATAGCAGGTCATCAGGCCGCTAAAATCCCTTGTATAGACAACTTCGCCGGCAGACATCCAGACACCAAAATTCGATAACAGGAAAAACGCGGTGGGAGCAGCAAAAGCACCGGCCAGGAGACTGGTAAAATTGCGTCCTCTAAGCAACCAGCCAATTAAAGTGGCTGTGAGCAGTATCGCATAGTTTTTAAGTTGGCCGTCATAAAAACCGGCATACGCAAACAAACCCTGTGTGTATAAAAGATGTATGATGGCATCGCTGATAAATAAGGCGATCAGGGGTAACAAAAATGAACTGCCCTTTTGGCGACTGATAAATCCTGCAAATAATGCGATCGCGAAAATGGGCGAGAAACCGGACCAGTCGAGATCGGGTCCAAAGAGATATTTACAAACTGTAGCCAGCGCTACCAGGATGATCGTAAAAACAATTAGTCTTCCGTTGTTATTCATATTAATTATTTGAGCAATAAACGATTCAGCAATTCAGACTGCAAAAATAAACGAATTAAAGCGATTTCAGGCCGATTTATCAACACCAGGCAGCGGCACTGTGGATTTAAACAGCCAGGAAGGCTGATTCGCCCGGATACTAATTTCTTTCCCCGGGAAAATAATTGCAGATGGCTGCCCGCTGCGGAGGGTGATCTCCCGTTCTCCGTGACTCAGCACCACTTCTCCATCGATAAGCAATAATATTTCCGCTGTAGATGGCACAAAACTGGTTTGATCACCAACATGCAGTGTATAACTGCTTAATTCAAAGTCAGGCGCTGTTGTTCGATAAATAAGTTCAACCCCTGCCCGATCGCCTTTAATAATATTCGGATATGTGGGCTCGCATTTTACATGCTTCAGTAACTCGGGCACATCAATATGTTTGCTCGTCAGTCCACCACGCAAAACATTATCCGAACTGGCCATGATCTCAACATTTTGTCCTTCCAGGTAAGCGTGCGGCACGCCTGCATCCTGGAATATCGCTTCACCCCTACGCAACGCAACCAGGTTGAAAAGGTAGATAGAAAATATGCCTCTATCGGCATGGTCCTGTTTGGAGTAATCAATTGCCGCCCTGGCAGCCCAGAAATCTGCTGAAGACCGCTCCAGCCTGCCCTCATTGTATAAGGGTACGATCCTGTCAAGCAATGGCTGCAGGCGAGTGTCAACTTCGGATTGCGGCAGTTCCATCACAGTCTTATAAAGACCCTGGTATCCTTCTTTTTCAAATATGGGCATCAGGTGTTTTAACTCCGGCACGGCCTGTAGAGTTTGTTTCAATTCCTTTTCGGGTTTGAATCCGTGCAATAACCAGAAATCGCTAATGGCCACCGCCAGCTCGGGTTTATGATTATCATCCTTGTAATTCCGGGTGGGTGAGTCGAGCATAATTCCCTTTTCATTTTCGGCGGCGAAATCGCGTTCAGCCGCGCTTTTGCCGGGATGCACCTGTATCGATAGCATTCCTTTTACATCCAGCGCTTTCAACAGGTAAGGCAGGTTGCCAAAGCGTGCCGCCACATATTCCCCAAGTGCTGTAGGTGACATCGTTGAAAAAAAATCCCTTAGCAGCCGGGTGGATCCATCCTCCCCCACTACCCGGCATTCAGCCTGGGGATGCACACCCAGCCAATATTCGGCAAAAGGCTTATTCTCCCGGTTGTCGAGCTGTAAAAGGGAGGGGATAAAATTGTATCCGCCCCAGTCATAGTGCTTCACGGTGCCTTGTAACAGATTGACCACGTCCATAAAAAAAATTAACTTGAAACAAATATAGTTCATGGCCACGCATAATAAATTTGGAGCCGACGGTGAAAAGCTTGCTGCGGACTGGCTGGAGGGCAAAGGATTCGAAATTTTGCACCGCAACTGGCGCCATTCCTATTATGAGATCGATATCATTGCGAAGAAAAACAAGATGCTTCATTTTATAGAGGTAAAATGCCGGAACTATTCGCTGGGATTCCCGGAAGACAGTGTTACGAGGAAAAAATTTAAGAACCTGCAGAAAGCAGCCAATGAATATCTTTTCCTGAATCCCGGTCATAAATGGATCCAGTATGATATTGTTTCGATCACTTTTTTCAAAAATAAAGAACCGGAATATTTTCTACTGGAAGATGTGTTTTTATAAAGCCAATTCGATTTATAGCATCGCGAACTTTAATAGGTCTTACCAACTGTTCCGTTCCCGGTAATTATGTTACTCTCCACAGACATCTTTAATTTCTCAACCAGCCTGTAGGTGGCGGGGCAATATTCAATATTCTGCTTATGTACATGGGCATAATCGCTGAACCGCTTGCGTAAATGTGGGAAGCCTGCGCAATCCGCGGGCCGAATGGCATAGATGCTGCATTTATTATCGCTGAGGTTTAAGAACTGGCAGGGCTCCTGCTTATTCAGCCAGTCACCGTCCTTTTTCTTTTCTTTCCGTAACCATTTCTTTTGAAACTCCTCAACAGTTTGTCCGAAATGTGCGGATATCCTTTTCATATCCGCGGCAGTGAATGTCGGCGTCATTGTTTTGCAGCAATTGGCACAGGTAAGACAATCAATTTCACGCCAGGTTTCCTGTTCTAATGTAGCTGTTAACTTAGCTGTATTTCTTGATGGATGTTTTTCGAGTTTGGTCAGGAAACGGCGAAATGCACTCTTATTCGCCTGGGCTTTTTTCCTGAAGACCTTTAGGTTCACGGGTTTCATCTCGTTCATGCGCCGAAGATAGGTTTAATAAATTTTCAAAATACTCAACAATGGCTATTTTTGTTTGAACACAAACCAATAATCATGAGACTCATTTTCGTTGCAATTTTTTTTAGCTGCCTGGCCTGGGGTTTTGGATCCTGTAAATCCTCATCCGGTGGTACACCAACATTTTGTGATACTGCCTGCCTGCAGGATTCGATCAAATTTATAAAAGAAGATCATCCGCTAAAGCCATACGTCTACATTAGTGCCAACAATTGCAACGCTGATACGATCACCTGGAGCTATATCGATATGGGCATTAACCGCAAACTGGGTCTGCCCGACCTGGTAGGCACCGCGGTAAAATTAAATAAAGACTATATCACCTGCTTTATCAAGGATACTTCCTATGCCTGGGTACTTTTTAATGATTGCAGCAATGGACGCGGATACTCCTTAAAGATCCCTTACAATAAACAGGAAAATATTGGCAGAAAAAGCAGCGCCATCAATAAGTTCGATCCCAAATTTGATATAGCGGATGGCCTGGTAGCTTATTCCGATCGCGGCAACCTGTTTGTAGAGGATATGGCAACCGGCAAAACGGCCATGATGACCTTTGGCGCCAAAGTGGATATCGATTACGACGCGATACATGAAACGGTTGACTCCGTGCATGTGACGCCGACACGAACCTGGGCACGTGTGAAACTCGGTAAGGAATGGAAGACCTTTGAAAAAAATATCGAACTCAAATAACCCTAATCCCAAAACCTCCCCCGTGTGGGAACAATATAAAAAAGGATTCAAAGCCTACCTGCAACTGGAGAAATCACTCTCCGATCATTCGGTCGAAGCCTATCTGCGGGATATTGATAAACTCACGCAATACCTGCAGGAGGCTTCTTCCATGAAGAAGCCATCTGAAGTGACACTAAAGGATCTGCAACAACTGAATAAGTGGGTTGCTGAACTGGGAATGACTGCGTCTTCCCAGGCCAGGATGATCTCAGGTATCCGGGCATTTTATAAATATTGTACGCTGGAGAATATCTCCAGCAGCGATCCTACGACTCTGCTGGAAGCGCCAAAGCTCAAGCGTAGTCTCCCGGACGTGTTAAGTTTTGAGGAGATCGAGAATATCATTGCACAGGTAGATCTTAGCAAGCCCGAAGGCGGGCGTAATAAAGCGATTTTGGAAACCATGTATAGCTGCGGGCTGCGGGTGAGTGAAACGGTGAACCTGACTATTTCCCAATTATATCTCGAAGCAGGCTTTATCCGCGTGATCGGCAAGGGAGATAAGGAAAGACTGGTGCCGATTGGAAAGAGTGCGGTGAAGTTTATAAATATTTACAAGAATCAATTGCGGGTTCATATACAACCGCAACCCGGCAGCGAGGATATTTTATTCCTCAACAATCGTGGCACAAGATTGTCAAGGGTGATGATCTTCCTGATCATAAAAGATCTGACACATAAAGCCGGGATAAAAAAAACGGTGTCGCCGCATACTTTCCGGCACTCGTTCGCCACTCACCTCGTGGAAGGAGGTGCTGATCTTCGTGCTGTGCAGGAGATGCTGGGACATGAGAGTATCACCACCACCGAGATCTATACCCATCTTGACCGTGAATTCCTCAAAAAAACATTGGAAAACTTTCATCCGGCATACAAATAATATATGGTTCACTTGAAACCAATGAAACCCTCTGTGCACTTCGTGCAAATCTTCGTGCCCTTCGTGACCAAAAATGGACACGGAGGAAACAGAGGAAACACGAAGAACACAGAGGTTTTATTGAATTTTCTCCGTGCCCTTTGTGCAAATCTTCGTGCCCTTTGTGACCTTAAAAAAGGAGCCGGTAGAAACCAGCTCCGTATCAGTTAACCGGCTGTTAATTGATTACTTTTATGACGTTTAGTTGGAAGTTTTGTTACCATGCATTTGTCATTTCCCTGCCACTTCTTCTACCGATTCCCTTTTCATTCCCTTTGCCAGCATGCCGGCACTCTCCGCCAGCCGAATAAATTCCGCGCGATAGCCTTCTTCATCCTCCCCCTTCGCTATTCTTGCCATTCGCACCACATTTTCATAAGACGCATTTGCTTTGAACGCTGATTTGCGTAACAGCATCCCAAACTCGGCAACCGATGCAGCAAACCGGAAATTATCCGAAGTCTTCGCGATGGGCACCTGTTCATCTTTTACCGCACGCTCGATCAGCCTGCTTACATCACCATCCGGCGCTTTATACCTGAACTTTACGGTTAGTATTTCACCGTCATGTGATGATTTGCTTAGTGGTGATGATTCCTTCTGATATTTCAACTGATCAACTCCTTTCAGGAATTCTGATTTTACACCCACGGGTATCACTTCGTACAAGGCCGTCACCGTATGACCACTTCCCAGTTCACCGGCATCTTTCTTATCATCATTAAAATCCTCTTTCGCCAACATCCTGTTCTCATACCCTATCAGGCGATAACCCTGCACCTTCGCCGGGTTAAATTCAATCTGCAGCTTAACATCCTTGGCAATGGTGAACAGAGTGCCGCCAAACTCATTCACCAAAACCTTTTTCGCTTCGCTGATCCCGTCAATGTAAGCATGGTTGCCATTCCCTTTATCCGCCAGCTTCTGCATTTTATTGTCTTTGTAATTGCCCATGCCATACCCCAGCACCGTTAGGAATACACCCGATTTTCTTTCCTGCTCGATGAGCCGCTCCATCGCATCATCACTGCTTTCTCCCACGTTGAAATCGCCATCTGTACAAAGGATCACGCGGTTGTTGCCACCTCTTACAAAATTCTCCCTGGCTGTTTTGTACGCGAGTTTAATACCCGCACCGCCAGCAGTGGACCCGCCAGCATCCAGGTTATCGATCGCATCTTTGATCCTGGTCTTTTCCGCTCCACTCGTGGGTTTCAATACCAACCCTGCCGCACCTGCGTATACAACGATTGCTACATTATCCTCCTCACGCAACTGGTCGACCAGCATTTTCATTGACGATTTTACCAAAGACAGTTTATTAGGCGCATCCATAGAACCAGACACGTCGATCAGGAAAACAAGATTGGATGCTGGCAAATTCTCCGTTGGGATCTTTTTTCCCTGCATCCCGATCAATACCAGTTTATGATCCTTATTCCATGGCGCATCAGAAATTTCTGTCATAATAGAAAACGGATCATTATTACGGGGCTGCGGGTACTCATAATGAAAATAATTGATCATCTCCTCGATCCGCACGGCGCCCTCCGGCGGCAGCTGACCCTGGTTTAAAAACCGGCGCACATTGCTATACGATGCTGCATCTACATCAATAGAAAACGTTGACAGTGGATTGTCCTTTACTTTCAAAAATTTGTTTTCACTGATATGGTCATAGTCTTCCGTATTAAATTCTTCATACTTCTGTTCACGTTGATAAAAATATCCGTGGCTGTCCTGTAACTGTTTGCCAGGCGCCCGGCTCACCAGCGGGCTTCCGGTAGTACTCATCTTTCTTTTGATTCCATAGCTGGTTACGACCACTTCACTAAGTTCATGTGTCGAGGCAACCATAACGACATCAATTACTTTTCTTCCCTTGATTTTTATTGTCTGTGTAGTATACCCCACTGCAGAAAAAACCAGTGTAGCGTCCTTATCGCTGACAGTTATCCTATAGCTGCCATCAGCGGCCGATAGCACGGCAACCTTTGTTCCCTTTAAAACAACGTTTACCGATGAAATTGCAAAACCATCATCGCCGGTGATGGTGCCGGTCACGGTATGGGGTGTTACCGGGCGGAAGGCCAGGAGTGCCAGGACCACCGGGAGCATCAAAAAAAGTATTCGTTTCATAAAATTATTTTTTAACCTGATGCAGGCATTTTAGCAAATACATAAACCGGTTTGATTTTTTTATTATTTAATTTTAGCGCATTGTCTTTTCTGAAAAACATATCGGGGAACTCGGTTACCGACAACGAACTGGTGACACTGTATAAAAAAGACGGTGACCTGTCGGTATTGGGCGACTTGTATCAACGATACATGGACCTGGTATATGGGGTTTGCCTGAAATACTTAAAAGAACCGGAATCAGCCAAAGACGCCGTGATGCAAATATTTGAAGAGCTGGTATTAAAATTGAAAAAACATGAGGTGGAGAATTTTCGCGGGTGGCTGCACCAACTGGCTAAGAATCACTGCCTGATGCAACTCCGCACGCCCCGGAACCTGAAAACCGTGGAATTCAGGACAGATCTTGTGCAATCGGAAGAAAACCTGCATCTTAATGGCGAGTTGGAAAAAGAAGAAAATTTCAGGCGACTGGAGTTATGCATCGGCGAACTGACCAGCGACCAGCAAACAGCGATCAGGCTTTTTTACCTGGAACAAAAATGTTATAATGAAATTGTGGAAATTACAGGACAGGAATGGAACCAGGTAAGGAGCTTTATTCAAAACGGGAGGAGGAACCTGAAGAATTGTATGGAACGCAGGTAAGCCGGGATTGGGACCCGATAGCTTTCGGGTTAGGAATTTTTGGAGAAAAATTTAAAACGAATTGTCAAAAAGTAAGAACGATATTATTTATTTTGCCGCGGATATTGAGCGATATCACAAAGGCCTGATGAGCCCCGGTGATATGCATGCCCTTGAAAAAGCGGCGCTGGAAGATCCTTTCCTGGCAGATGCGCTGGAGGGCTTTGGCAATACAAACTCAGCGAGCGCCGATATGTCGGATCTGGTAGATCGTTTGAACCAACGTACAAAAGAAGAACAGGCGAAACTGATCCCACTCACCCGTCCCCGTACATCGTTCTCATGGTGGAAGGTAGCTGCCATGGTAATACTGATCGCGGGAGCCGGCATGCTGGTTTACCAGTTTGGATTTAATAAGCAAAACCAGGAGATCGCACAAGCTACAGATAGATCAAAGGCTGCACCTCCTATCAGTGATTCTGATGCAGCGCGCACGCCAGCCCCTGAACAACAGGGGTTACAACAACAGGAATCCAAATCGGAATCGCCTGAGCAGAAAGAAATTTCAGCGAATAAACCCGCCGAAAAAATAAAGACTAAACAAGCTAAGGAGGCTCCCTCCGCAAAACCAGGGGCCGTTTCAGAAAAGTCCGCGGAACCGGTATCGGATGCAGTGGTGACTTACCGGTTTGAAGAGGAACTGGCAAAAAACGAAGAAGCCGTTTCGCATGATACTGCAAATATTACTGCCGTCGCCAGGAGACAGCAGCAAATGGAATCAAAACAGCGCGGCATCGTTCGTGCGCAGGCTCCTAAATCATCAACGACACCTGGCATCGAATCGCGCCTGAAAAAAGCGGAAGTCAGCCCAAATATCTTCCGGGGTCGGGTAACCGATGCGGAAAACAATGCCCTGCCATTTTCAAATATTACCAATACCAGCGACAATGTTGGCACCTATGCTGATGCTAATGGCTTTTTCAATCTCACATCACCCGATTCAGTTTTAAACGTCAAAGTGAGTTCGATCGGTTTTGAACCAAGTATTGTACAATTGCAAAATGATGTCCCGGCCAATATCGTTAAACTGGAAGAAGATAGAAAAAGTCTTGCCGAAGTCGTCATCAGTAATAAACAAACCAATAGTCGTCGTGCAGTCAACAACAATATGGTCGAGTTGGATGCAGAACCCGCAGACGGCTGGTCGAATTACGATCTTTACCTGGTCAACAACCTAAAAGAACCTGATGAACTGGTAGAAAAGAAAAAAGAAGCTTTACACGGGGCAGTTGAGCTCTCGTTTGAAGTCAGCCCGAGCGGTGAACCCGTCAATATCACCATTAAAAAGTCTCTTTGTCCGGCCTGTGATCGGGAAGCTATCCGACTTTTAAGAGAAGGTCCTAAATGGAAACGCAAAGCCCGGAAAGGAAAAACCAGTGTGACGATTAATTTTTAATACCCGGATCGAAAGGGCGCAATTCAAATTTTCGCTTTAACCGATGAAAAGATCTTTAATCGGCTGGAATGAAAACCTTATTACCTTAGTAACCTAAAAGTACAACAGGAAATAACCTTATTCCCTTATTTTTCAGCGGGATAAGGGAATAAGGTTGGGTATTGTTGAGAATGGCTTTCTACTAACGTAATAAGGTTAAACAGAGGTTCTTATTGGTTAATGGGATAAACTGATCAAGCGAAAATTTGAAATCCACCCGGATCGAAATTCTACCTATCTTCTTAAACTGCCATCCCTTACCTTTGGCCTTCAAAAAATGTTTGCTATGAAGAAACTCATTATTGCAGTTTTTATCGCTTCGGTGTGCCTGTCAGCCGATGCACAACTCAAGACTCCAGCCCCAAGTCCTGCACAGACCGTAAAGCAGGAATTCGGCCTCTCCACCGTTGAGCTGTCTTACTCACGTCCCGCGGTGAAAGGAAGAAAAATATTCGGTGACCTTGTACCCTACGATGCTGTATGGCGCACCGGTGCCAATTCCGCCACTACACTCACATTTGGTGATGATGTAACGATCGGTGGCACAAAGGTTCCTGCCGGTAAATATGGTTTACTTACTATTCCCGGTAAGAAATCCTGGACCATCATCATTTCCAAACAAACCGATGTAACCAGCCCTGCAGCATACAAACAGGATATGGACCTGGTAAGACTGACCGCAAATGTGGCAAAAGTTAAATCAGCGGTGGAATCATTTACTATCGATTTTGCGAACATTACACCCACTTCATGCGATCTGAAGATCTCATGGGATAAGTCGCAAGTACAATTCCCGATCACTACTGAAATAGACAGTAAGATCATGGCCAATATCGAAAAAGCCATGAAGGCTGAAAAGCCGCCCTATTTCCAGGCTGCAATGTACTATATGGAAACTGGTAAAGACCTGAACCAGGCACTGGAATGGTTCAATAAAGCCGTGGAAGCACAACCAAATGCTTTCTGGGTACAGCACCAGTGGGCTAATTGCCTGGCTAAACTCGGAAAGACGAACGAAGCCAAGGCTGCCGCAACAAAATCGAGGGAACTGGCCGCGGCTGCTAATAACAATGATTACGTTACGTTGAATGATAAACTGTTGAAAGAGCTTGCTAAGAAATAGTTAGAAGATTTATTTCGGCCGGGGAGACGGTAAGGCGGGAAGATTAAAAATTCTTATACCGTTACGTCTTCCCGATTTTTTTTGATATACTTTATTGGGGCCGGGAAGAAGGGACGGCGGGAAGAGATTTAAATTCTTATACCGTCACGTCTTCACGTTTTTTTTGATATACTTTATTGGGGCCGGGAAGAAGGGAAGGCGGGAAGAGATTTAAATTCTTATACCGTCACGTCTTCCCGGTTTTTTTTGATATACTTTATTGGGGCCGGGTCTCGATAGCTATCGGGATGGGAAGGCGGTAAATGTTTAAACAGAAGATCGTTCACCTTCACTTCTTCCCTCCTTACCGTCTTACCGGCCTATGCTTGTCCAGAAGTATTGCTTTCTTTCCTAACAAAAACGAATTGCAACAACAGGCTAAATAATAATACACCGAATGCTCCGATGGGATTTAGCCAAAGGAAACCCATTTTGAACACACCGGTTCGGGTCAGAATAAACACGGTGAGTACAAGGATCTCAGCCAATACAGCCGCCCAAAACACAACATGCCCGCTTCGGATATTCTTCAGGAAAAATGCGACAAGGAATACACCCAGGATCACTCCATAAAACAGGGAACCGAGCACATTCACCGCTTCGATCAGGCTATTACCAATATTGTAAGTAAACATCGCCACCACGATACAGAATATACCCCATCCCAGCGTGTACCATTTCGACCATTTGTATTCCTGTTCACCACTCTGCGGCTTTTTACTAAATCGCTTATGAAAGTCAACCACGGTACTTGAAGCCAGGGAATTGATCGCTGCGGCAATGCTGCCCCATGACGCCAGGAAAATGATCGCGATCAGCAGCCCTACCAGTCCCACCGGCAGATGGTCTACTACAAACCTTAAAAAAATATAGTTGGTATCATTGTTATCGCCCTTTACTTCTTTTGTTTTGATCCATTCTTTCACTTTTGAACGCAGACTGTCGGAACTTGATTGTAGCGATCGCAGCTCTTCCATTTTTTGCTCTTGCAATGCCTCATCTTTTGCATCCGCAGCCGCGGAGAAAGCAATAACAGTATTCTCCTTTTGCTGAGCGAGTGATTCATATTGCTGTTGTACCACCGCGAAAGAATCTTTATAAACCGAGTTTTCCAGTTTGCGGACCTGTACGTCGTTGAAAAAGATCGGCGCTTTGTTGAACAGGTAGAATGTGAACACCAGTGCCCCGATCAGCAGTATCAGGAATTGCATCGGCACTTTTACCAGGCCATTCATCAAAAGGCCGACACGACTTTCAGTCAGTGATTTTGCGGTCAGATAACGTCCCACCTGCGACTGATCGGCTCCAAAATAAGACAGCCCAAGAAACAGCCCTCCAATGATCCCGCTAAGCAGGTTGTACTGGTCGCTCCAGTTGAACTTTCCATTTTCAAAACCCGTAGTAATCACATTGAGTTTTCCCATTTTACCACTAACGGTTAACGCATCGGCAAAACTCACATTTTCCGGCAGCATATTCACTACCATATAGCCGGCCAGGAACATACCTGTGAATATGATGGCCAATTGCAGTTGCTGGGTATAGGCCACCGCTTTAGCGCCACCCGTCATGGTATAAATGATCAGCAAACCACCCATCAGGATATTCGTGGTATATATATTCCAGCCCAGCAGCGAAGACAAAATAATGGAAGGAGCAAACACACTGATGCCCGTTGACAAACCACGCTGCAATAAAAAAAGAAAAGATGTCAGCGTCCTGGTTTTGCCATCGAACCGTGACTCCAGGAACTCATATGCCGTATATACTTTTAAGCGGTGAAATATGGGAACGAAAAATATGCAGATCACCACCATCGCCAGGGGCAACCCGAAATAATACTGCACAAAACGCATCCCATCAGTATAGGCCTGGCCCGGTGCTGACAGAAAAGTGATGGCACTGGCCTGTGTGCCCATGATGCTGAGTAATACCAGCCCCCAGGGTAAACTGCGGTTGGAAAGAAAATATCCATCAAGGTTGTGGGAAGTACGACTCCTGTACAAACCGTAGACAATGATGGCAAGCAATGTTAGTACAAGTACTATCCAGTCGATTTGATTCATGTTCCAAATCCGCCTGGCGGATTAATTAAAAATGATCGGGACGCCTCGTTTCTTAACTAAATCGTTTTGTAAATAATGAAAACAAAATGATCAGTAATACCAGGAACAGGATGACAAATGCATACCAGGCATTCCAGGTCTTAAAGAATGGTATCTTATCGTTTTCTTTTTCGCTCATCGTTTTTTATTGCCCCGTGTCCAGCCGAGGAACACGATCACAAAACCAATTACAAGCCCAAGCAGTATTCCAAACCTCACGTTTTTAATTAATTTTCCCAATATCAAACCCAGGATAATTGCAAAAATAAGTCCCAGTTCTGCCCTTCTTATACCTGTCTTTTTGGTTTCGCTCATAATTTCAATACAATACTATAAACCCCAAATTCACTTTGTATGCTCCGGCTGGATTAACGACGACTATTCAACGCGATCAGGTTCGCCAGCAACCGGTATGCACCGGTCACACCGGCAGGCAATTCCCTGAAAAACACAATCCCGGTATAGGAAAAATAACCTTTCCCATATTTCGCAGTGATCAGGCTACCTTCATGTTGTTCTTCACCGGCATCAGCCATGGACAATATCGTTTCAAACTTATGATCCTGTTCGGAAGCATGATAAATACTTCGCTCCTGCACCCAGTCTTTAAAATCGGCGGCGGTGATCTTATTGGGAAAATTCAGGACCGGGTGCGCCGGGTTTAAAAATGTAACAGCTGCATTTTCATCCGTCACCCTAGTCCTCCCAATTGAAAAATCGTAGGGTCCGATCCGGCTTTTGATGGAGCTGATAAAATTGCTGGTATTATACTGGACGATATAATTGCCGCCATTGTATACATACTGCATCAGCTTATCATAGTATTTACCCATCCAGTCATTGGTGTTGTAGGCCCTCACACCCGAAATGATCGCATCAAACTGGCTGAGATTATTACGGGAAAGCTCTTTCTCCGTCAATAGAGTAACTTCGTATCCCATCTGCTCTAGCGCCTCGGGTACTTTATCGCCCGCACCAATGATATAGCCGATCTTTTTATTGGCGATCTTCAGGTCAATCGATTTTACCGTGAGTAAAGCTTCTTTAAAATAAGTAATAACCGGAATATGATCATAGTTGATCGATCTTAATATAGCGCCGCTATGCCGGGAATCAGACGCAGTACTTAGCCGGTATACTTTCGCTTCCAGATCTTTCCCGGCAAGACTTACACTATGCGCATTGTTTTTCTCCAGGTGGATCGCACCGAATAATTTCGGGATGGTATCAAGTCTCTTAATAGCCTCCTGTGATACCTGCGGAGCATTAGGGATCTTCACTTCTTTGCTGGCCACAAATGAGATCTCCACCGGTTTGTTATTCCCGCTTTTTATATAAATGGGGTTAAAATCCCTGAAGGTTACAGCAGGTATTACGGCGACAGGCTGGTACACTTCGCCTTTTACGGGATCAGTAAACTTATACTGTACCGGTCTCGAGAATTTAAAAATTTCACCGGCAATTCTCACCTCAAACCATACTTCAAAAGCACGATCCACATCTGGCTGACCTATCTGCAGGGGATCACTTACATTAAAGTGACCTTCATTCATGGCCTGCTTCAGCCAGTAAGGTTGTGTTACGGGTGTATTTACGGGAATGAAGATCGTTTTGGAAAAATTAAAATTTCTATTACCCGCCAGGGAATGATGCATGCTTGTATCAAAACCATTCAGGTATAATTTTTCAAGCACCACGTCGGCACCGAGGCGATTATTTAGTGAAAAATTTATTCGGAGCGAATCAGTTTGCACCGCATATTGAACAGATGTTGTAGCATCCATAAAAAGGCCATTGCATTGCGCGATCAAATTCTTCACTTCCTCGATCTTCTGTTGTTTCCAATAGCTGTCAGATAATTGTGAAAGGATTTTATACAATTGCACCAGCCTGGGCACCGATTTTTCAGGATGCGCCAGATCGAAAGATGAAACCAGTTCATCCACCGATTTTTCTATGGCTTCTCCACCCGGTACTCTTTTCCAGCTCAACTCCACACCATCCATCAGGTCCTTTTCCGGCTCTGCACCACCGGTTGTTTTAAAACTTTCGAATGATTCACCTCTCAATGCGGGCATACCAAAACCCTGGCTTTTATGCTGGCTGCGGCTTTCAGCAGCGATCTCACCATAGCTTTTTCCAAGTAATGGATTGTATCCGCCCACATCCACTCTGAACTGGTCGGGTGTTATGGTATTATTGCCACCGAAATTGAATGTATTCCAGAGTACTCTTTTTGCCTGCCAGGTCTGAACATGTCTTAATTGCTCAGGAAAACGTTTTGGATCTGCTGCGGCGGTAAATGCCTCATTGGCTAGTATTGCAGAACCTGTATGATGTCCGTGGCCACCTTCTCCCGTGGTGGGGAACCTGGTGATAATGATATCGGGTTGAAATTTACGGATCACCCAGACGACATCGCTTAGGATCTTCTCCTTATTCCATTTGCTAAAAGTTTCTTCCGGAGTTTTTGAATATCCAAAATCAAAGGCGCGGGAGAAAAACTGCTCACCACCATCGATCCTCCGCGCTGCCAACAATTCCTGCGTGCGTATTAGTCCCAGCTCGATCCCCTGTTCATCACCGATCAGGTTTTGCCCCCCGTCTCCTCTTGTGAGCGAAAGATAACCGGTGCGGTATAATTTTTCTTTGGAAAAATATGTGATGAGCCTGGTGTTTTCATCATCGGGGTGCGCAGCAACATATAACACAGAACCCAGTACATTTAATTTTCGCAGTGCCAGGTGTATATCTGCTGATGACCAGCTATTCGGCGGTTGAGCAAGCAGTTGATTGGATAGCCCCGTGAGCAATTGGCAAAAAGCAAAAAGCAGCAGGATTTTTTTCATCAAGGCAAATTATTTGGCGAATATAAAGTATGTTGCCAATTGAACAGATCATTCACCCATTTAATATGGTATAAGTTAACTTTCTGCAAATTTTTTAACAAAACATGAATAAGATTCTCCCGCTTGCACTCTTGACGCTGTTATTATTTGCCTGCAAGAATTCTCAGAAAACTTCTGATACCGGTTTTGATCCTTATCAATATTCTATCCAGAAAAAAGTAATGGCTGAGAACGGTGCAGTGGTATCAGCCCATCCCCTCGCCAGCAGCGCGGGTCTCGAAATTTTAAAACAGGGTGGCAATGCCATCGATGCAGCGATCGCTACGCAACTGGCACTTGCAGTAGTTTATCCAAATGCCGGCAACCTGGGCGGTGGTGGTTTCCTCGTGGCACACCTCGCTGATACCAGCCTGGGTGATGACCGTGAGATCGCGATCGATTATCGAGAGATGGCGCCAGGTAAAGCGCATAAGGATATGTACATCGATTCTACCGGTGAGGCAAGAACAGACAAAAGCCAGGATGGTCATCTCTCGAGTGGTGTGCCGGGAACGGTTGCTGGTTTGTTTGCAGCGGCAAAATATTCAAAGCTTCCATTTGAAAAATTAATTGAACCCGCCATTCTGCTGGCAGAAAAAGGATTCGTGATCAGTAAACGCGAAGCAAATGGATTGAACCGTCTGCAGGATGATCTGAAAAAATATAATACGGTGATGCCGGTATTTGTAAAAGAAACACCATGGCAGGAAGGTGACACCCTGGTACAAACCGACCTGGCCAATACACTGAAAAGGATCCGCGAAAAAGGTGCCGCGGGTTTTTATGAAGGAGAAACTGCCCGCCTGATCGTGGAGGAAATGAAAAGAGGCGCCGGCATTATCTCGCTTGAAGACCTGTCAAATTACAAGGCGAAGTTTCGCAAGCCCCACAGCTTCGATTACAAAGGCTACAAAATACTGGGCATGCCAATGCCGAGCAGCGGTGGTGTTTTATTACACCAGATGATGAAGATGATAGAAGATAAAAACATCGGTGATATGGGTTTTCATTCAACCGCTGCCGTGCAATTGATGATAGAAGTGGAACGCCGGGCTTACGCCGACAGGGCCGAGTACATGGGCGATGCCGATTTTTATAATGTACCGGTGGCTACCCTTACCAGCGAGACATACCTGGAGGAAAGAATGAAAAGTTATAACCCGGCCAGGGCAACCCCCAGCACGGAAATAAAACCCGGTTCAGCTCCGGTTGCAGAAAGTGAAGAGACCACGCATCTCAGCGTAATAGATAAAGATGGTAACGCAGTAGCGGTAACCACTACCCTCAACAATTCTTATGGCAGTCGCACCGTAGTTGGTGGAGCCGGATTTTTTCTCAATGATGAAATGGATGATTTCAGCATCAAACCCGGTGTGCCAAATATGTATGGCGCGGTAGGTGGCGAAGCCAATGCCATTCACCCGGGTAAGCGCATGTTAAGTTCCATGACACCAACGCTTGTACTCAAAAATGGAAAGCCTTATATCGTAGTAGGCACACCCGGTGGCACCACTATCCCCACTTCTGTTTTCCAGACCCTGGTCAATATTCTCGAATTCAACATGAGTACAGAAGACGCGGTATACAAACCAAAATTCCATCACCAGTGGCTCCCCGATCGCGTCGATATTGAAGAAGGTTTTCCAAAACCGGTTGCTGATTCCCTGCAGGCCATGGGATACACACTCCGGGAACGCGGCGGTATCGGTCGCACCGAAGTGATAAAAGTTATCTCTGCCGGCACAGATCCCAAACCCCGTTTCGAAGCCGTCGCCGACCGCCGTGGAGATGATGATGCCAGAGGATGGTAGGAGTAGTCGGGAGTCGAAAGTCAGGAGTCGGGAGTCAGTGTCTGGCGGTGGGGGATGTTTGATGCTGGATACTGGATGCTGGATACTGGATACTAA
>JAFAEM010000023.1 GCA_023424015.1 Bacteroidota bacterium
GTTGGGAGTTGGGAGTGGGGAATAGTAAGTAATTCGGAGTTTTTAGTAGGATGGCGGATTCACGAGGGGTGATTTGAATTTCATACAAAAATAAAAGCTGATGATAAAGAATTATTTCAAGATCGCCTGGCGCAACCTCATTAAGAGCAAGGGTTATAGTGCTATTAACATCGGTGGCCTTGCGGTGGGTATGGCGGTAGCCATGCTGATCGGTTTGTGGGTGTATAATGAACTCACATTTAATAAGCATCATCAGAGCTATGACCGTATCGCACAGGTTATGCAGCATGCAAACTTCAATGGCGAAGTCAGTACGCAAACAGCCAATCCCGCTCTGATGGGCCCGGAGCTAAGGGAAAAATACGGCAGTGATTTTAAATATATCGTTCAATCGTCCTGGTCAGGGAAGCATTTACTATCGGTAGGCGACAAGCATATTTCCGCTAATGGCAATTTCTTTGATGTGGAAGCACCTGATATGCTTACCCTTGACATGGTCAAAGGCAGCCGTGCCGGATTAAAAGATCCTTATTCCATTATGTTGTCAAGTTCAGTTGCGGAATCGATCTTTGGCAAGGAGGATCCGATGAACAAGACGATCAAGATCGACCGGAATTATGATGTTAAAGTGACCGGTGTTTATGAAGACCTTCCTTTTAACTCATCGTTCAGGGATATTAAGATCATCATGCCCTGGGAGCTTTGGCTGATACAAAATCCCTGGGCTAAACAGATGAAAGAGCCCTGGGGGAGTAATTTCTCTCAAACCTTCGTACAGATAGCTGATTTCGCCGATATGGAGAAAGTGTCGGCAAAGATCAAGAACACCAAACTGGATAATGTTGGTGCGGAAGAAAAGAAATACAATTGGGTGGTCTTTTTACACCCAATGAAGAAATGGAACCTGTACAACCAGTTCAAGAACGGTGTGAATACGGGGGGGAATATTCAATATGTCTGGTTATTTGGAATCATTGGCATATTTGTGCTGGTACTGGCCTGTATCAATTTTATGAATCTGGCTACGGCCAGGAGTGAAAAGAGAGCACGCGAGGTTGGTATCCGAAAAGCTATAGGTTCGATGCGGGTACAGATCATCAAGCAGTTCTTCGCAGAGTCTTACCTGGTTGTTTTGATAGCTTTTATAATTTCATTTGCCCTGGTAGTTTTGCTGCTTCCTCTATTTAATGAAGTAGCAGGCAAGAAGATCGGTATTCCATGGGATAATCCCATTTTCTGGTTGTCATGCTTTTTATTTATAACAATAACCGGATTGCTTTCGGGTAGCTACCCCGCATTATACCTTTCTTCTTTCCAGCCTCTGAAAGTCTTGAAAGGTACATTCCGCGTTGGCAAGTTCGCAGCTGTTCCACGTAAGATTTTAGTCGTGACGCAGTTTACAGTTTCAGTCATGCTGATCATCGGTACAATTATCGTGTACCAGCAGATCCAGCATGCCAAGAACCGGCCCATTGGTTATACGCGGAATGGGTTGATCAATCTGAATATGGAGCCTGAGATACAGGAACATTTT
Organism: Bacteroidota bacterium; assembly: GCA_023424015.1. GTDB lineage: Bacteria > Bacteroidota > Bacteroidia > Chitinophagales > Chitinophagaceae > Terrimonas_B. Next base: position 1,535 of record JAFAEM010000023.1, read on the forward strand.
GAAGTGATAAGGAATGAACTCAGGAATTCAGGAGCCGTGGATGAAATGGCCGCTTCCAATAGTCCCATGACACAGGTCTGGAATTCAAATGGCGGCTTTGACTGGGAAGGTAAGGACCCGAATCTTGCCGTAGATTTTCCCAATAACAGGGTATCGTTTGAGTTTGGCAAAACCGTGCAATGGAAGGTCAAACAGGGCCGGGATTTTTCAAGGGAGTTCGCGACTGATTCGGCGGCTTTTATAATTAATGAGTCAGCTGCAAGGTTCCTGGGATTTGATGATCCCGTTGGTAAAATACTAAAGTGGGATGATCAGCCTTTTACCATTATTGGCGTAATAAGTGACGTGATGCAGGAATCACCTTTCTATCCCGTGCGTCCTACTCTTTATCATGTTGGTAAGTATGATAACATGTACAACCTCATTTTAAAACTAAGCGCCCAGAATAATGCCGCAAAGTCGTTGAGCACAATAGAGCAGATCTTTAAGAAATATATTCCCGGCGCACCCTTTAGTTACACATTTGTTGATGAGGCCTTTGGTAACAAGTTCCAGGCTGAAGAGCGTATTGGTAAACTCTCATCGTATTTCGCGGTGCTAGCCATCTTTATCTCATGCCTGGGATTGTTTGGCATGGCAAGTTTTGTCGCTGAGCAAAGAACCAAGGAAATAGGCATTCGTAAGGTGCTTGGTGCCAGTGTAGTTAATCTTTGGCGATTGCTGTCGAAGGAATTTGTGTTATTGGTTATAATGTCGTGTATTATAGCAGCGCCGATTGCCTGGTATTACCTGCATGGCTGGTTGGCCAACTATGACTACAGAGTCAAGATCGGCTGGCCTGTATTTGTATTGGCAGGTGCAGCGGCATTGGTCATCACTTTGCTGACCGTAAGTTTCCAGGCGGTAAAGGCTGCAGTGGCCAATCCGGTTAAATCATTACGTACCGAATAAAGTGCAAGAATCTGGCTGCGAGCCGGCTCGGACTTTTTAATAATATAGGGACATGATCAAGAATTATTTAAAAATCGCGTTTCGGAATTTGCTGCGCAATAAGGCATTCTCCTTTATCAATATTTCAGGTCTTGCCATCGGGATGGCCAGTACCATCCTGATATTTTTATGGATACAGAGCGAAGTCACCTACGACAGATTTCATGAAAAAGAGGATCGCATTTATGAAGCCTGGAACCGTACAGAGTTTAGCGGGAAATTACAATGCTGGAATACTACTCCGAAGATTCTGGCCCGTACACTGGAAAAGGACCTGCCTGAAGTTGAACGGGCAGTACGGGTTAACTGGCAACGGCAGTTTCTTTTTTCAGTAGGCGATAAACGACTTACAGTAGGCGGGCATATGGTCGATACCGGTTTCCTGCAAATGTTCTCTTTCCCGTTATTGAAAGGCAACCCGGAAACTGCCCTCAATGGCGGTTCATCGATTGTGCTCACAGAAAAACTGGCAAAAAAGATCTTCGGCGAAGAAGAAGCCATGGGCCAGGTGATCAAAATTGACAACAAAGACTTCTTCACAGTTACAGGGGTTATGAAAGACCTGCCAGACAATACACGCTTCAAGTTTGAGTACCTCATGCCCTGGCAGTATGTAATACAACGCGGTGAAGATGACAGTGCCTGGGGGAATAACTCGACCCGCACCTATATATTATTAAAGGAAAATGCGAGTATCGCTTCTGCTAATGCCAAGATAAAGGGCTTGAAGCCCCGTTACGACAAAAACGAAGACCCCAAATGGGAAATGTTCCTGTATCCCATCGAGCGCTGGCGGTTGTACTCAAGTTTTAAGAATGGTCATGAGGATGGCGGCCTGATTGATTTTGTCCGGATGTTCGGGATTATCGCAGCATTCATACTGCTGATAGCCTGTATAAATTTCATGAACTTAAGTACGGCCAGAAGTGAGAAGAGGGCCAAGGAAGTCGGCATCCGAAAAGTAGTTGGAGCAGAAAAGAAATCGCTGATAGGGCAATTTATTGGAGAATCGATATTACTTGCCTTTATTGCAGGTCTACTGGCCCTTCTTATTGTAGAGGTCGCATTACCGGCTTTCAGTAAGCTTACGGACAAGAACCTGTTGATGTCCTATGCCGACACAGGTTTCTGGATGAAGTTTTTTGGTTTCATATTCCTGACTGGCGTAATTGCTGGTAGTTACCCCGCATTTTTTATGTCGTCATTCAACCCCTCCAAAGTGCTAAAGGGGACATACAAAGCGGCCAATGCATTGATCACGCCCCGGAAGCTGCTTGTTATATTGCAATTCACGTTCGCCATTATACTCATCATATGCACCAGTATTGTAAAACAGCAAATAGACCACGCACAAAACAGGGAGACAGGGTATGAAAAAGATAATCTCGCTTATCATATGTTGACCGGCGATATTGAAAAGAATTTCCAATTGATAAAAAATGAGCTGCTTTCATCCGGCGTCGCCAGGTCTGTTACAAAAACCAGTGCGCCACTTACGCAGGGATGGAGTGATAGCTGGGGATTTCAATGGGAAGGCAAAGATCCAAATGACAAAACGGATTTTGACCGTTTCTGTGCCGATGAGGCGCTGGCGACCACAGCCGGGATGAGCTTTGTCACGGGACGTGATTTCGACCTGCAAAAATTTCCTACCGATTCAAATGCCATGATCATCAACGAAAGTGCGTGGAAGACGATGAAGTTCAAAGATCCCATTGGGCAAATAGTCTATGATGGTGATGCTAAGTTTCATATCGTTGGTGTGATAAAGGACTTTATTCTGCAATCTCCTTATTATCCCACCAAACCCATGGTCATTGAAGGAGCCAGCGGATGGTTTAATGTAATTCACTTTAAACTGAACGGGGAAAATACAACCACTGACAATATTAAAAAGGCGGAGGCCATCTTTAAGAAGTATAATCCAGAATACCCATTTGAGTATAAGTTTATCGATGAGGAATATTCCAGAAAGTTCAGGGAGGAACAGGCAACAGGTACACTTGCCGCTTTATTTGCCGGGCTTACCATATTTATTTCCTGCCTGGGATTGTTTGGACTGGCTACCTATATGGCAGAGAACCGGATCAAGGAAATTGGTGTACGGAAGGTGCTGGGTGCTTCCGTGGCAAATATCACGACACTGCTATCCATAGATTTCCTGAAACTCGTTATGATCTCGTTCCTAATTGCCTGCCCCGTAGCCTGGTGGATGATGGTAAAATGGCTGCAGGAATATCCTTACCGGGTTTCGATCCAATGGCAGGTATTTGTATTTGCAGGCTTGCTTTCATTGCTGATTTCGATATTGACCGTGAGTTACCAGTCGATCAAGGCGGCGGTGGCGAACCCGGTGAAATCGTTGAGGACGGAGTGAGGTGGAGGTTGAGGTGGAGGTGGAGGTGGAGGTTGAGGGTTGAGGTTGAGGTTGAGGTTAAGGTTGAGTCAGGATTTCCTAATACTGGTGTTGATTGCTATTGTAATCGGACGGAATATAAAATGAGATTGTAAAAACTGAATTTATAGTATATGTGATCTAGATTTTCATGAGAAACTCCAATAAGACATGATTGCAAAGCAGTATTGATATCATCTGCCGGGATGGTTAAAATGATGTAGAGTATGATCAAAAACTATTTAAAAGTTGCTTTTCGGAATCTTTGGAAAAACAAGGGTTTTACCGCCATCAATATCCTGGGATTAGCTATCGGGATTGCAGCCTGCATCCTTATAATGCTCTTTGTGTCGTATGAAAAGAGTTTCGACAGCCAGCATAAAAAGAATATCTACCGGCTCGACGAAGTACAAAAATTCGAAGGCATGGTACAACCGCAGAATGTGGCTTTGTCAATGTATCCTATGGGACCAACGTTGCTGGCTGAGTTTCCGGAGGTAGAGAATTTTACACGTGTACGCCCGGCGAATAAGATGGATCTGACTTATGGTGACAAACGGATTTTTCTGCCACGGGTACTTTATGTTGATTCAACGTTTCTGCAGCTTTTCGACTTTGAATTAGTGCGGGGTGACAGGAAGATCCTGCTGGAAAAACCCAATAGTATCGCGTTAACAAAAGAAAGCGCTGAAAAGATATTCGGAAAGGAGGATCCTATCGGCAAAACCGTGACAAAGTTTGTTGGCGACACGATCAGTTTTACTATAACCGGGATTTTAGAAGATTCACCCGAGAACTCACACCTGCAATTCGACGCCCTGGCGTCTTTCAATACAATTGCCGGCCCACGAAATATGAGCAACTGGGGAGGTAACTGGCTGATCACTTACCTCGAACTGGCAAAGGGTACGGATATAGGAGCACTTGAAAAAAAGTTCCCCGCCTATCTAAAAAAGTATATGGCTGACGGCGAAGGGTGGAGATTTTATGAGTTGTTTCTTCAACCGCTCAGTAAAGTTCATGACCATTCCACCGATATCACCCATGATTATCTGAATTATCAAAAATTTGACAATAGTTATACTTATATATTTTCTGTCATTGCGATCATCATCCTTTTTATCGCCTGTATCAATTTCATGAACCTTTCCACGGCACGGTCTGCTGAGAGAGGACGTGAAGTCGGAATTCGTAAAACCATTGGCGCCGGTCGGTTTCAACTGGCGGGGCAATTCCTCGGGGAATCCGTATTGCTGTCTTTGATAGCCCTGGTAATTGCCATTGCAATCGTTAAGCTATCATTACCGGCCGTCAATGATTTGAGTCAGCGGAAACTTGAATTGCCTTTATTGGATTTGCCACTCATGATGCTGTTGCTGGGTGGAGCTGTTATTACAGGAATTGTAGCAGGACTTTACCCGGCAGGTTATCTGTCTTCTTTCCGGCCAATAAGAGTGCTGAAAGGCACAGCGCAAACTGGTAAAAGTAAAAGCGCTTTCCGCAACACATTAGTGATCGTTCAGTTTACAGGTGCTGTATTATTGATCATCGGAACTGTATTTGCAGTCCGCCAGCTGACATTTATGCGAACAAGGGATACCGGTTTTAACCGCGACCAGGTGATGATCATTCCCCTGAACCGGATCACTTCCGGCCGCTATGCTGTTTTAAAGCAGGAGCTTTTGAGCAATTCGCTGGTCAGTAATGTATCCGCATCACAGCAGACGCTGGGAAACAACTTACACCAGGCCGGAATGATCTTTCATGGTGGTGGACCAGCTCGTGAGCTTACTTCCTCGCAGGTTGTCGTGGATCCGGACTATCTCAGACTATATAAGATTGGGTTATTGGCGGGCAGGGATTTTGAAGAGGGATCGAATGACTATGGCCGGGCATATATCGTGAATGAGACAATGGCGAAGGAGCTCTTAAGAGATAGTCCGGGTGAAAACTATGAATCTCTCATAGGAAAACGTTATGGATTCAATGGGATGGATTCGACTGGATTTATTGCGGGTGTTTCCAGGGACTTTCATTTTAATTCGCTGCATCATAAGATTGAAACGCTAAGCATATTTTGTCAAAAGGATTGGGGATATAGTGAGGCATCTGTACGTATCAATGCCGACAGGGCAGGTGATGCCATCAATTATATTAATACAGCGTGGCAGAAGGTAAATCCCGATCAGCCTTTCGAGTATCAGTTCCTCGATGAACATTTTGAAGAAATGTACCATGCCGATAAGGCTGTGAGCAGGGTAGTCGCCATACTCGCTGGCCTTGCCATTTTTATTTCCTGTCTGGGCTTGTTTGGTTTGGCATCCTATGCCGCGGAGCGAAGGGTAAGGGAAATCGGGGTACGGAAAGTGTTGGGAGCTTCGGTGAAAAGTATTACAACCATGTTGTCAAAGGATTTTTTAAAGCTGGTACTTATTTCAAACCTGGTGGCATGGCCGATAGCGTGGTTAGGAGTTAATCGCTGGTTGCAGGACTTCGCTTATCGTATCCCTGTGAGCTGGTGGGTATTTATAATTGCAGGCGTGGTGTCGTTGTTGATTGCCGTGCTGACGGTGAGTTTCCAGGCTATAAAAGCTGCCACGGCCAATCCCGTGAAGTCATTACGAACAGAATAGTGATAAATCGGCTTTGTAACTGGTACCCGTGATTCAGAGATATTTTAATGCGAAATAATAAACATGATCAAAAGTTATATTACCATAGCGTGGCGGAACCTTGTAAGAAGAAAAGGCTTTTCATTTTTAAATATCGCCGGCCTTGCGATCGGGATGGCTGCGGCCGTTCTAATTTTTCTTTGGATAAATCACGAGACCAGCTACGATAATTTTCACGAGAAAAAGGACAGGCTTTACCAGGCATGGAACCGCTACACTACGGATGGAGAAACCAATTGCTGGTCGCGGACCCCTATGCCTATGGCAGCCGCGCTTTCACAGGATTATCCTGAAGTTGAGATGACAACAAGGCTCAATTTTTTACCCCCTGTAAAAATAGCTTTTGGTGAAAAGCAGTTTTATGGCAGTGGCAGAATTGTGGATTCCACCTTTCTCGATATGTTTACCTTCCCTGTAGTTAATGGAAATTCATCTACTCCCTTGCATGATGTATCTTCTATCGTACTGACAGAAGCGCTGGCCAAAACGATTTTCGGGAATAACGACCCGATTGGCCAAATACTCAAACTGGATAATGCGGATGTTTTCAAAGTATCAGCGGTGGTAAAGGCGCCACCTGACAATAGCCAGTTTGAGTTCCAGTTCCTGCTTCCATGGTCGTACCTACGCGGGAAAGACAGGGAGAGTCCTTACTGGCCAAACAATTCTATCGATACCTATGTGTTGTTAAAGGAAAATTCTTCATTCTCATCCGTTTCAACAAAAATAAAATCGCTTCGTAAAAAGTATGATAAGGATGATCCGGACATGGAGACTTTCCTGTACCCAATGAGCCGTTGGAGGTTGTATAGTTCGTTTGAAAATGGGAAAGAGTCCGGTGGACGTATTGAACTTGTTCGTTTGTTCAGCATCATCTCGATATTTATCCTGCTGGTGGCCTGTATCAACTTCATGAACCTGAGTACGGCCAGGAGTGAGAAGCGCGCCAGGGAAGTAGGTGTACGAAAAGTTGTAGGTGCCGGAAAAACGTCACTGGTATCGCAGTTTCTTGGTGAGTCGATCATGCTGGCTTTTATCGCCGGTTTATTTGCGTTGATCATTGTACAGTTTTCGTTGCCTGCATTTAATGATCTCGTTGATAAGAAATTATTTATTGATTTCAGTAATCCATATTTCTGGCTTATCGGCCTGGGCTTTGTTGTTATCACCGGCGTTTTGGCCGGAAGCTATCCTGCGGCTTTTCTTTCGGCATTCAAACCGGTTCAGGTTTTGAAGGGAAGTATCAAGGCCGGAGATTCATCAAAGGTTACCCCGCGTAAAGTACTGGTGGTTGGACAATTCACTTTTGCTATTGTACTGATCATAGCAACAATTGTGGTACGCCAGCAGATACAAAAAGCACAAAACCGGCAGGCGGGGTATGCAAAAGACCAGCTTGTATATCATTTTACTGAAGGCGAATCAGCGAAAAACTACTCCCTGATAAAAAACGAATTGCTTTCAACTGGTACCGCGGTATCGGTGACGATGACCAGTTCTCCGGTAACCGAAGGGTGGAGCAATTCATGGATGATTGAATGGCAGGGTAAAGATCCAACTGATAAGACGATCATAAACACGTTTTGCGCTGATGATGCGGTAGCAAAGACACTGGGGTTACAACTGGTTGCCGGGCGTGATTTCGACCTGGCTAATTTCCCAACGGATTCCAACGCGGCGATATTAAATGAGTCAGCCGTAAAGCATATGGGGTTTAAGGAGCCGCTTGGCCAGGTAATTAGGGACATGGGACAGGAATGGCATGTTGTGGGTGTTATAAAGGATTTTATTATCAATTCCCCATACCAGCCTATGGAGCCAATGTTCATAGCGGGCGCCAATGGTTGGTTTAACGTGATCCATATCAAACTGAACGGGAGCAATCCAACTGAGCGGAACATTGCATCACTGAAAAGTATTTTCAAGAAATTCAACCCTGAGTATGAAATAAATTATCGCTTTGCCGATGTACAATATGCGCGAAAATTTAGTGATGAGAGAAGAACAGGTACGCTTGCCACATTATTTGCAATACTTACCATAGTCATTTCCTGTTTGGGACTTTTTGGGTTATCTGCTTATATGGCAGAGAACAGAACAAAGGAGATTGGCGTTCGGAAAGTACTTGGCGCTTCTGTTTCAAGCATCACACTGCTGCTGTCGGGGGATTTCGTCAAACTGGTGGTAGTGTCGTTCGTCATTGCAACACCAATTGCGTACTGGCTAATGCATACCTGGCTACAGAGTTTTCCATACAGGACCAGTCTGTCCTGGTGGGTCTTTGTGATGGCGGGCATGGGAGCCATACTGATTGCATTAATATCGGTGAGTTTTCAAAGTATAAAAGCAGCAATAGCTAACCCGGTAAAAGCGCTGCGGAGTGAATAGTAGGGGACAAAGCATTTCCGGGACAAATTTTGCCTATGTTTCTGACCAATATTAAAACGGCATTAAAGCATATCTGGCGTAATAAGCTTTACACCTCTATCAATGTGATAGGGTTGTCTTTGGCAATTTGCTGTGTTTTGCTTGCTGTTTGGTATATGAAAGATGAAAGGAGCTTTGATAATTTTCATAAGAACCAGGAGCATCTATACCGCATCGTGACCTCAAGCTCCGATGAAAATGGAAATCGAACCAGGGTGGCCGCCACGGGTCAGCCGCAGGGACCGGCATTCCATGCCGCTGTACCCGAGGTGCAGAACTATGTAAGGGTTATGGGGGGCGATATCAAAAGCGATGTTAACGCCAACGATAAAACCCTAAATCTCCAAACGCTGTTTGTAGACGAGAACTTTTTCGAAGTATTCAGTTTCCCACTATTAAAAGGTAATAAAACAACTGCGCTGAATGATATTTCCTTTGCTGTGATTACCGAGTCAGTTGCCAGGAGATATTTTAATAGTATCGATGTTATTGGCAAGACGATCAGCCCCGATAGTGATCCCTCTGCTGATAGATTAGGAAGACCCCTGGTTATTGCGGGTGTTGCAAAAGATCCGCCAAAGAATTCTTCTATTCAGTTTGATTTAGTCCTGCCATTACGCTACCTGCAACTTTCATTTACAGATCATGCCTGGCTCAACCAATACCTCGGCACTTTTGTACAACTTCGACCCGGAGCAAACACAGAGGAGGTTGCCAGAAAATTTGATGCTGTTTTCGCCATTCACGCAGGAAAGCAGGTCAGTGAAAGCAGGCGGTTGTATAACCACGATCCAAAGATTAGTTACGGGCTGCAACCTATCCGCGATATGCACCTTGAGCCTTTTGCTGCAGGAGGTGGCGGAAGAGAAGGCGGGATCATCAATGAAAGCAACCCGGTTTTTTCCTGGCTTTTTCTTGGCATTTCTCTTTTCATCCTTTTTATGGCGGCAGTGAATGTTGTCAATATCAGTATCGCCGGATCATTAAAGAGAGCTAAGGAAGTAGGGGTAAGAAAGATCACCGGTGGTGCAAGATGGCAGATCATTTTCCAGTTTCTACTCGAATCGGGTATTGTCTGTGTTGTCGCTTTTCTGGCTGCTCTTATTTTAGCACAGGCATCGCTGCCCTTATTCAATCAGCTTTCGGGCAAGCAACTTGTTTTTGAAGATTCGTTGACTTTTGAAATGATCGCCTCGCTGGTCGCAATACTAATGGGAATTGTTTTGCTTACCGGCTTTTACCCTGCTTATGTCTTGTCAGCTTTTCGTCCAAAAGAGGTTTTGTATAACCGGCCACATCTTTCGGGTCGTAATTTATTTGGCCAGTCGCTGGTAGTGATACAGTTTTCCCTCGCGGTATTTTTTATTATCGCTACGATCATCTATTACCAGCAAATGGATTTTATCCGTACCAGGGATCTGGGTTATGATCCTTACCAGGTACTTAGAACACATATCAGGGGAAACAGGGATTACAAGGCAGTGAGAGAAGCTTTCAGGCACGAACTTATGAAGGAAACCACTGTTCAGCACGTTTCCTTTGGCGCCGATGGTCAGTTATTTGATGTAAAGTTGGGGAACAGAACCATAGCAGCTCTTCATGAGATCATAGATGAACAAAGGCTGCCGGTGATGCAGCTAAAGTTAAAAGCGGGCCGTAATATTTCCTCCGCTATTCCCTCCGACAGGCAACACGCTGTCATCGTAAATGAAGCTTTTGTAAGAGCCGCTGGTCTTGATGCACCGATCGGCACACAGTTTTATACCAACGATCGCTTTGACAAAGAACTAAAGACAATTGTGGGCGTAGTCGGAGATTTTCATAGTGGCTCCCTTCACGAGCGTATTAAGCCTATGGTAATGTTTGAGTGTGACTGGATATCTGGCGGTATTTGGGTAAGAATAGAAAAGCAGCGTCAGCAGCGGGCGGTGAAAGCCATTGAAGCAGCCTATAAAGCAGCGATGCCCTCAGCCTTATTTGAGTACCAGTTTTTAGATGAATTGAATGCGAAAGGTTATGAGCAGGAGCAACGCTGGCAGAAGATTATCGGGATCGCGACAATTTTTTCAATTATCATTTGTTGCCTGGGATTGTTTGGCCTGGCGCATCTTGCTGCGCATCGACGCACCCGGGAGATCGGAATTAGAAAAGTACTGGGTGCCTCTGTTTCAGGGATCACATCGCTGCTGACAAAAGATTTCCTCCGTCTTGTTGTCATTTCACTCGCTATTGCCTCACCGCTTGCCTGGTGGGTAATGAATAATTGGTTGCAGGAGTTTGCCTATCGCATTCAAATGGGTTGGTGGATGTTTGTTGCAGCGGGTTTAACGGCAATCGTCGTAGCAATAGTGGCTGTTAGTTTCCACGCTATCAGGGCAGCCCTGGCAAATCCCGTAAAGTCATTAAGAACTGAATAAAATGAGATGATAATGTTTAGAAATTACTTAAAGACCGCGTTTCGAAACCTTCGCAAGAATAAGCTCTATTCTGTCATTAATATCCTGGGCCTGATGTCGGGGCTGACAGCTTGCCTGCTGATTGGGATTTATATAACACATGAATTGAGTTATGATAAGTTTCATGAAAAACGTGATCGCATCGTACGAATGACAATGGAATATAGTGTGGCAGGAACCGCCTCGTCTGTTGTCTCCACCGGGACAAGGCCAGGTCCCCAGTTTGCGCGAACATTTCCGGCAGTGGAAGAATATGTTCGTACCTATCTTGGCAGTCGCGTGGTTCAACGCGGAGAAACGGTTTTTGAAGAGGACCGTTTCCTTTACGCTGACGAAGCATTTTTTAAGGTTTTTAGCTTCCCGTTGTTAAAGGGCAATACGGTGGACGCACTCAATGATCCTTCTAAGATTGTTATCACCGAAGCTACCGCTGCCCGGTATTTCGGGATCGAGGATGCCCTGAATAAAACGCTGACGATCGGGAACAAGGATTATACCGTTTCAGGTATTTGTGAAAACCCGCCTCAAAATTCCCAGATCAAGTTTGATTTTGTCACACAGTTTCTCAACCTGGGCAACCAGGTTAAAGAGGAGCAATGGTGGACGGCGAACTGGATCACCTATTTATTATTGAAAGACCAGGAAAGTATAGCCGGGCTGCAACAGCAGATCAATGCATTTATGGATCGCCCGGAAACCAAAAAGGAAGCCAGGCTTGAGGGATCGGCATACCTGCACTACAACTTAGAACCGCTTACCACCGTTCACCTGCAATCATCCCTCGCGGGGTTTGAGCCTAATGGAAGCATGACCTATATTTATATGTTCGCTATCGTTGCCCTATTGATCCTGGTGATCGCCTGCGCCAATTATACCAACCTGGCAACGGCACAGGCTTCAGGCCGAACTGGTGAGATAGGAATGCGTAAGGTGATGGGTGCTTCCCGACGTCAGGTATTCACACAATTCATTGCCGAATCGACGGCTATTACGATGATCGCGGCAGGTCTCGCCTTGATCCCGGCTATTTTATTGATACCCTATTTCAATACGATCACAGGGAAACAGTTTACAGCTTCCAACCTGTTACAACCAAATCCGATTCTTTTGTTGGTGTTGTTTACAGTAGCGGTTAGCTTCCTGGCGGGCGTATATCCCGCGCTGGTTTTATCAGGCACACGGATCATGGGTATTCTCAAGTCGGGGTTCAATTTTACAGGAACGAATAATTTTTTACGCAGGTCATTGATCGTCGTTCAATTTGGTATATCGGTTTTCCTGATTATTTACACGGCCATCATTTTGCAACAGATGAAATATCTGCAGCAGAAGAACCTCGGCTATGATAAAGATCATGTATTGGTATTACCCATCGATAATAAAATGGCCTCAGGATATGAAAATTTAAAACAGGCTATCGCCGAAGTGTCGGGTGTGGAAGGTGTCACTGCGGCGTACGAGACACCGGAATTTGTAGAATGGGGTGACGGTATTCGCGCAGTCGATGAAAAGGGTCAACATGATATATCAGTGAATGCCATGCCTGTAGACCTGGACTTTGCCAGCACGCTAAAGATGGAAATGCGTGCAGGACGCGATTTTCAACTGAGTGATTTTGCCCTGATGGATACGAGTAATGGTTATACCAATTTCAAACAACCATTCATCATCAACGAGACGCTGGCTGCCAAACTGGGATGGAGTCCCGATCAGGCTGTTGGCCGGACTATCGAAAAGAATGCTGCGGGACCGGTAGTTGGTGTCGTAAAGGATTTCAATTTTGAAAGCCTGCATGAACCAGTGAAGCCATTGGTGATTTTCCTGGCTCAAAATATGGTGAGGACATTCATGATACGTGTAAATGGGCAGGATATGCAACCAGTGATCAGCCGGCTGGAGGCATTGTGGAAACAAAGAGTGGCCCATCGTCCTTTTGAATATCATTTCCTGGATGAAGACTACAATCGTCTTTACCAGGCTGAGCAGCGTACATCTTCATTATTCGGTGTGTCAGCCGGGCTGGCCATATTGCTTGCCTGCCTGGGATTGTTTGGTCTCGCTGCTTTTACAACCATGCAACGAATTAAGGAGATTGGTATTCGCCGTGTGTTGGGCGCGGGCGTTGGCAATATTGCATTGCTGCTTTCAAAAAATTTCCTGGTATTGGTTTGTATTTCCATTTTAGTAGCAGTGCCGCTGGCCTGGTATGCCGGCGACAGGTGGCTGCAGGACTTTGCATTCCGAATTCCTATTAAAGGCTGGCTGTTTGTGGCCGTTGCTATTGCGGTATTGCTGATTGCGCTTTTTACGGTAAGCTTCCAGGCTATAAAGGCTGCCTTAGCTAATCCAGTTAAGTCGTTAAGAACAGAATAAAACATATGTTATGTTTAAAAATTATTTCAAGGTTGCTACCAGGTATTTGTTGCGTAACAAAGGCTATACGCTGATAAATACCCTTGGTCTTGCCATCGGGATCACCTGCTGTATTCTCATTATGCTGTTCGTGAGGAGTGAATGGAGCTATGATAAATTCCATTCAAAATCCGACAGGCTGTACCGTGCCTGGCTGCAGGAGAACTACGAAGGACAATCTTTCACCAATACGCTTACCCCGATACCCCTGGCTTCGGTACTCGTGTCGAATATACCCGAGGTGGAATCAGCCTGCCGTGTATACGTATTTAATACACTGGTTCAGCATGAGAGCAACCGGTTCAATGAGCAGGTGAATATGGTGGATCCGAATTTTTTCCAGGTCTTCGATTTTAACCTGGTGCAGGGAAACCCCGGATCTGCGCTTCAACAGCATAGTGCCATTATACTTTCCGAACGCATGGCAAAGAAATTTTTCGGGAGTATTACACCTATTGGTAAGAACCTTGAGTTGCAGATGGGACAGGAGAAGAAATTATTTACAGTAACAGGGGTAGTTGAGAATCCACCACAGGAGTCGAGTATCCAGTTTGGAATGTTGATCCCGCATGCCAATGAGAAATTGTTGTTTAGTGAGAGAGCTATTACATCTGGCTGGACAAGCGTCTTTCTTGAAACCTATGTGTTGGCCAGGGAAGGTGCAGATGGAGACCAGATAGAAGCAAAGATGCCGGCGCTTATTAAAAAACTGGCCGGAGATAACTACAAGCCAGGGGAGTACAATATCTATTTTCAACCGATGACCGAAATACACCTGGACAAGTCCCTGCCAGCGGCAAATGCAGCGGTCAGCGACCCCGCCTATGCCTATGTTTTAGGGACGATCGGTATTCTAATCCTGTTAATCGCCTGTATTAATTTTGTTACATTATCTATAGGCCGCTCTACAACCCGTGCGCTCGAAGTAGGTGTCCGAAAAGTTATGGGAGCGGAACGACCACAGCTGATAAGACAGTTTTGGGGCGAAGCATTATTGCTGGTTGCCCTTTCGTTTCTGATCGCTATCGGTCTCTCTTATTTACTCCTGCATCCGTTTAATATTATCGCCAACAAGGAACTTGTGTTGGTCTTTGATTGGTTTACCGTTTTATTCTTTGTGGCAACCATACTACTTGTCGGTCTGATTGCTGGAATATACCCGGCCATTGTTTTATCAGCTTTTTCACCAATCAAAGTATTGAAAGGCCGCTTACAAAGTGCAGTGGGTATTGGGTTTTTCAGAAAAGGATTAATTGCAGGTCAGTTTGTCGCCTCTATCATGATGATCATCGGTACCATTGTGATCGGTCAGCAATTGGATTTTTTGAAAAATAAAAACCTGGGCTTTGAAAAGGAGCATATCGTAATTGTTCCCACTAATAAATCCAGGGCGGAAGGTTACCCCCTGGCTGAGAGATTTAAAACGGAACTGGCTAAAAATCCCCAGGTCATTGGTATGGCGACCAGTATGTTCAGTTTTGCGGAGCCGGGTTGGGCTAATCTGGGTTACGAAGATGAGACTAAAGTCTACCGGAATTTCCGGATGAATGCCATCGATGCGGATTTTGTAAATACGATGAAACTGGAAATTCTTGCCGGAAGGAATTTTTCAGTAGGTAACAACGCAGACCTGATCTCCTCGATGATCGTCAATGAAGCACTGGTCAAAGAGTATGGTTGGACGGACCCCATCGGCAAAAAACTACCCGGCAAATACGAACAGCAGGTGATAGGTGTCGTTAAAGATTTTCATTTCGAGTCTCTGCACAACAAAATTCAACCCCTTGCCCTTGTTTTGCGACCCGATTCTATGTTTCGCCGGTCCAGCGATGTGAGCATGGTTTCATCCACTCAACCCCGGGTCAGTATTAGGTTGAAGGGCGGCAATCTGCAGGAGCAGGTAGCTTCGTTAAAATCTGCCTGGCATGCGGTGGCTCCCGACCAGGATTTTGAGTACCGTTTTTTAGATGAATCCCTCAATGCCATGTACCAGGAAGAACAGAGACTGAGTACGGTGGTCAGATACGCTTCCATGCTTTCCATTTTCATTGCCTGCCTTGGGTTGTTTGGACTAGCAACACTGGTGGTAGTGAGGCGAACAAAGGAGATTGGGATCCGAAAAGTACTGGGAGCAGGCACGGGAAGCCTGGTTAGACTGTTATCAAGAGATTTTGTGATCCTGGTTGCTATTGCTGCTGTGATTGCTTTCCCCATGGCCTGGTGGTCTTTAAATAAATGGCTACGGGATTTTGCTTATAGGGTAGACATCGAATGGTGGGTGTTTTTTACTGCCGCTGCGCTGACTCTACTCATTGCGCTGATGACGGTAAGCTTCCAGGCGATTAAGGCTGCATTGGCGAACCCTGTGAAATCATTGAGGATTGAATGAGGTATTAGATTTTTCAATTACAAACTGGTAGTTATTTTACAAATTAGGGTATGGAAGCCTGTTAAAAAGACCGCTTATGATCAAACATATTATTACAATCGCATTTAGAAGCATGACGAAACACAAGTCATCGTTTCTGATCAATCTGACCGGTCTTTCAACGGGTCTTGCTTTTGCTTTCCTGCTTTATTTGTGGGTGCAGGACGAAAGAAGCATCGACAAGTTTCATTTGAACGATTCCAGACTCTACCAGGTGATGGAAAAAAGTATTGAAAATGGGTTAATAAGGATCCAGGATGGAACACAGGGCCCTTTGTCTGAAGCGATGGAGAATGATCTGCCTGAGGTGGAGCATGCTGTTACCGTGATGAATCTTGCAAAGGAAGGAATGGATATTACAATTAGAAATGGTGAAAAGGCATTTAAATCTGTATCGCTGTTTAGTAGTGATGCATTTTTTGATGTATTTACTTTCCCGATTCTAAACGGCAATGCTGCCACCGTACTAAAAGAGAAAAATAGTGTTGCAATATCAGAGGACTTTGCACAAAAGCTTTTCGGGACAAAAGAAGTCGCCATTGGTAAGTCTCTGGCGTGGAGCCTGTTTGGTAAAGATCATATATCTGTGGTAACAGCTGTATTCCAAGATGTAGGTACAAAATCCACACTTAAATTCGACGTTGTATTTACTAAACAGAAGTTAATAGAAGATCTGTGGACCAATGGCAAGGTTTGGTGGAATACCGGTCCGGAAACTTACCTGTTGCTAAGGCCAGATGTCGACCTCACAGCATTCAACAGAAAGATTGAAAGGTTTATTGATAAGTATGACAAGAACAATCATTTTTCACTTTTTGTGCGGAAGTATTCAGATGCTTACCTGTACGAAAAATTTGAAGGCGACAAACAAGTGGGAGGCAGGATCACTAACGTGAGGTTTTTTACACTCATCGCAGTCCTTTTGTTAGTTATCGCCTCTATTAACTTTATGAATCTGTCAACAGCAAAAGTGTCAGGCAGACTTAAAGAAATTGGAGTCAAGAAAACGGTGGGTAGCAGCAGGCGCAGCCTGGTCTTTCAATTTTTAAGTGAATCACTTTTTATCACCTCCCTTTCCACAGTAATAGCGTTGATCCTTGTCGTGTTATTGATTCCCCAATTCAACTACATCACAGGTAAGAGCCTGCCATTACATTTTTCGTATAAACAGATTTTAATACTGCTGACAATTGCATTATTTACGGGACTGGTTTCAGGGAGCTATCCTGCGTTTTATCTATCGGGTTTTAAGCCATTGGACACCCTTAATGGGAAATTGCGGGGCAGGCTCGGAGAACTACTTGTACGAAAGGGGATGGTGATATTCCAGTTTATCGTTTCGCTTGTTCTGATCGTGTCCGTCATTATCATTTACCAGCAATTAGAATTTGCACAATCCAAGCCCATCGGGTATTCGAAAGAGAATGTGGTTTACTTTGATATGGAAGGTAAGGTGTTTGAAAATAAAAAGCATTTTTTTGATCAATTGCGAAGCTTGCCTGGCGTAGTAAACGCTGGTGGGATCAATCAGACGCTTGTGCGTGAAGATGGGGGTTCATCTACTTATGGCCTGAACTGGCCGGGTAGGGTAGAAGGCAGGAATATTGACTTCATGATTCGGACTGTGGATCAGCACCTGGTGACAACCCTGGGCATGCAGGTCATCGAAGGAATGGCTTTTTCTGATAGTCTGGGCAGCAACAATACATATCTGATGTTAAATGAAGAAGCTGTGAGAGTGATGGGATTGAAAGATCCGGTAGGTACAAAAGTTAATCTTTGGGGTGAAGATAAGACCATATTAGGTGTGATGAAAGATTTTCATACTGCCTCTGTTCATCAGCCGATTTCTCCACTCATCTTCCGATTCGAACCGCAGGAAGTTAGTATGGCGATGGTGCGACTCGACGCTAATTCGACCCGAAAAGTAATCCGTAGTATCGCCGATTTATATTCGCAAGCTTCTCCCGGCTATGCATTAAACCTTCGGTTTTTGGATGAGACAATACAATCTCAATATGTAACAGAAGATCGTACACTTACATTGGCAAAATATTTTGCCTGGCTTACAATTTTAATTTCCTGTCTCGGCCTATTTGGCCTGGCTGCTTATGATACTGAGCGTCGAACCCGGGAGATCGGCATTAGAAAGATTTTGGGTGCCAATGCCAACAAGATCGTTATACTGCTATCAAAGGATCTGCTAAAACTGGTTTGCATAGCAATCGGTTTGGCCACGCCAATCGCTTATTTACTCATGAGCAAATGGCTGGCAGATTTTGCATATAGGATCGATATCAGTTGGTGGGTTTTCCTGCTTGCCGGAATCGCAGCGTTGTGCGTCGCGCTGGTAGCTGTAGGGTTCCAGGCGATCAGGGCGGCCATTGCGAACCCGGTGCGGAACCTAAGAACGGAATAGTGGACGGCACTCAAAATATAAACCGAATAAATATCTGTGTATGCTTAAGAACTATTTCAAAGTTGCGATGCGCAATTTGCTAAAAAGAAAAGTTTATACGGCCATAAATATACTTGGTCTTGCTACCGGCATGGCGGTTTGTATGCTGATCGTCCTGTTTGTACAAAGCGAACTGGGCTATGACAGGCATCACGAGAATGGAGACAATATTTACAGGGTAGTTCTCGACAGAAAATATCCTGGTCGTTCCACTTCTTACTCCATCATACCGCAATCCATCGGAACCGCGATCAAGACTGAATATCCTGAAGTGCTGGAAAGTACCAGGCTTTACAATTTCGGCGGCGGTGGAAATTTCTTTTTGCGAATTGGTGACAAGACTTTCGAGGAAAGAAGGGTGTTTGCGGTGGACTCAAACTTTTTCCGGGTTTTTAGCGCCGATATTATCAAAGGAGATGTTGCGACCGCGTTGTTACGCCCTAATACTGTAGTACTGAATCGAAGTACGGCTGAGCGTTACTATGGCTCTGTGGAAAATGCATTTGGGAAAACATTTGAAACGGATGGAAATGACAATGTCCCCAATGTGTTTGAAGTGACCGCTATTTGCGAAGACTGGCCGGAGAATTCCCACTTTGATTTCAACCTGTTACTATCGACCGCGGGTTTTGAATTTACGCGCCAGCCTAACTATATCAATTTTGCTGCCCATACCTACCTGCTGCTCACGCCGCAGGCATCGCCTGCTATGCTGGAAGCAAGGTTCCCTGATATCATAAAGAAATATGTTGCGGGTCCGGTGCAGCAGGCTTTCGGCAAAAGTATAGATGACTTTCAAAAAGAAGGTAATGGCTACAGGTACTATCTCCAGCCCCTGAAGAAAATTCATCTCATATCTCATCTTGAAGCCGAATTGAAACCCAACGGTAGCATTACCGCTGTTTACATATTCAGCATTGTGGCTGTTTTCATTTTGGCCCTGGCCTGTATCAATTTTGTGAATCTATCCACGGCGCGTTCGGTGGAGAGAGCAAAAGAGGTCGGCATCCGGAAAACTTTTGGATCAGAAAGAAAGGCACTGATCGGGCAATTCCTGTTTGAATCGGTTGTGATCACCCTCATCAGTGTCATCATAGCGATCGGATTGATCGCCCTTCTGCTACCTCTATTCAATCAACTGGCAGGAAGAGAGCTATCGCTGGGCTTTTTCTTTACACCCATGCGAATCGCGGGTATGCTGCTATTTACACTCATCGTTGGAATAATGGCAGGGATCTATCCTGCGTTTTTCCTGTCATCTTTTAAGCCGGTTCTCGTATTAAAGGGACGATTCAGGTCGCAGAAATATGGTATGTTGCTCCGCAATAGCCTTGTTGTTTTTCAATTTGCCATTTCAGTTACACTTATTGTTGCAACAGTTGTAGTGAACAGGCAAATGAATTATATGCTCGGCGACAGGTTGGGTTTTCGTAAAGACCATACGATCGTGGTAGAGAGAACTGACCTGGTTGCGCAGCAAACCAAAGCATTCCGGGATGAACTTTCTAAAATAAATGGCGTGGAAATGGTTAGTGGTACGAGCGCCATGCCGGGCCAGGCGAATTTCTTTGGGGTCACCTTCCAGGCGATGGGATCCAATGAGCAGGTTACAGGAAGAGGAATTATCTCTGATGAAAACTATGCTTCAACGCTGGGCCTTGAAATGAAAGAAGGAAGATTTCTTTCGAAAGAATTTTCAACAGATTCATTCGCCGTGGTGTTGAATGAAAAAGCCGTGTCTGAATTTGGTCTGACTGAGCCTATAGGCGCAAGGCTTACCACGCCCGATGACTTTCTCAATGCGCAGGACGGTTCACAGATCATCTATACAGTTGTAGGTGTGGTCAAAGATTTTCATTTCCAATCCTTGCATCAGCCTATTGCACCCTTGATATTTACCAATAGCTCCCGCCTTGGCGATGCCACATTTATGACGGCATTGCGGGTGAAGGGATTGGGTTTTCAACAAACGTTAACTTCCGTTGAAGAAGTGTGGAAGAAATTTGTAAAGGATACACCTTTCAATTTTGCATTTCTCGACCAGGTGTTGACTGACCAGTATCATGCTGAGCAATCTACGCAACGCATATTCAATATTTTTTCGTTCCTGGCCATTTTTATTGCCTGTATCGGTTTGTTGGGGCTGGCTACCTATAGCACCCAGCAGCGCATCCGCGAGATTGGAATTAGGAAAGTATTGGGTGCAACAGGTTTAAATATTGTTACGATGCTTTCTGTAAGTTTCCTGAAACTGGTGTTACTGGCATCGTTGATAGCCTTTCCCATTGCCTGGTGGTTTATGAAAGAATGGCTCAATGATTTTGCCTATCGCATCAATCTGAGTGTTTGGGTTTTTTTGCTGGTGGCCGCCATTGCATTCATCGTGGCGCTGGCCACAGTAAGCGTGCAGGCCATCAGGGCTGCGCTTGCCAATCCTGTAAAATCGTTAAGAACCGAATAAAAGAATTGAAATGCTAACACACTATTTTAAAATTGCCCTGCGAAATCTCGGCCGTCAGAAAGTACTTTCATTTATCAACATCATTGGTCTGTCTGTTGGGCTCGCCTGCTTTATGCTGTTTCTGCTATACGCCGTCAACGAATTCGGATTCGACCGGTTTCATAAAGATGCTGATAATATTTACCGGGTTTACAAGTGGACCGAAGGCATAGAGGGACAGGAAACCGGTGGCCATATATACACTCCATCTCCGCTGGGAGCGGCGATGAAGAACGATCTGCCGGAAGTAAAGGAGTATGTAAGATTTCGGGAGGGGTGGGGTGCAAATTTTATCAAGACGGAAGGGCAGGTGAGCCGGATGGAGATATCCTTTGCTGATCCGTCTTTTTTTTCTGTTTTTAGTTTTCCACTCAAATACGGCAACTCCCAAAATGCACTGAAAGAGTTACAACATATCGTAATTACAAGTTCCAGGGCAAAGGAGTTGTTCGGGACCGACAATGTTGTAGGACGCAGCCTTGAAATAAAAGTAGATGATAGTTTTGTTCCATTTCTTATCAGTGCGGTAGCTGAAGATGTGCCGGCTAATTCATCTATGAAGTTTGACCTGCTGGGCAATTTTGCCTTCATGGAAACAACTTCTTCTGGGATACGCGGGGTGAATAACTGGCGCAGGTCTTCTTACATCACCTTTGTGCAGTTGAACCCGGGAAGCGGTTTACCTGGTGATCGTCAAAAACTCTCAGCATTTCGTCACAAATATTATCCTGACGAAGAAGAAAAATTAAAATCTTCCGGCTATAAATGGAAAGGTGCTGAACTTCCGGTTCGGTTCGGGCTTCAGCCCCTTAAAGCAGGTCATACAGATACAAAAATTGTGGGTGGACCGGTGGAGCAGGTGAACCCAAAAACCATCCGCATATTATTAAGTATTGCCGCCGGGGTATTACTGATCGCATGTATCAATTTCACCACCCTGGCGATCGGCCGCTCAGCAGGAAGAGCAAAAGAGATAGGCTTGCGTAAAGTGATCGGCGGAGAAAGAAAGCAATTGGTATCGCAGTTTTTATCTGAATCGGTATTGCTTGCGATCGTTTCGGCATCGATAGGGTTCCTGCTGGCTTTATTCCTGCTTCCATATTTTAATGAGCTGTCGGGGCGTGAACTGAGGTTTTCATTTTCGCAATACCCCGAGCTGATATGGATGATAGCAGGTTTAACTTTGTTGGTGGGCTTTCTCGCAGGCAGTTACCCAGCGCTGATCTTATCAGGTTTCAGACCGGTGGAGGTATTGAAAAGCAAGATCAGGGTAAGAGGATCGAATCTCTTCACCCGTTCATTGGTTACAGTACAGTTTGCATTGTCGATCGGTCTCATCATTTGTACAATGGTCATTTTGCGTCAGACAAGGTTCATGAGTGAGAAGAATCCTGGTTTTAATAAAGAGAACATCGTGGTGGTGGATGCGAGTGAAACCAAATCAGAAGTGGTATATCCCTTGTTCAAACAAGCTATTTCCTCAAGGTCAGATATAGCAGGAATTGCTAGCGCCGAACTCGGCCTGGGTGAGGGTACAGGCTGGAGTCGTTCGAGCTTTGAATATAATGGCGAGAACAAAGAAGTATATGAATATTTCGTCGACGATAATTATATACCATTGATGGGGATGCAGCTTTTGGCCGGAAGAAATTTTGATCCGTCGATCTCCAGCGATACAATGAATGCAGTAATTGTCAATGAATCCTTGGTCAGCGATTTTGGCTGGACGGTTGAAAACGCGGTGGGGCAGGTTTTAAAGGGATATTTTGAAGACAGTCCACCGGAAAAAATGCCAGTCGTGATCGGCGTGGTCAAAGACTTTCATTTCCGGCCGCTAAAAGAAGAAGTGATGCCGCAATTGTTTCACCAGTTTGAAAGTTACTCGCCTTTTAAATTTTTTGTAAAGGTAAAACCGGGTAATCCAGCTCCTGCGCTTGCCGCCATGCAATCGGCCTGGAGCAGTGTGGTTACTGATCTTCCATTTAAGTATAGTTTCCTGGACGAAAACCTCAATAATTTTTACAAGGCGGAAAGAAAGTGGAGTAGTATCATCGGATGGGCGGGGGGTATCTCGGTTTTTCTCGCCTGCCTGGGCTTATTCGGGCTGGCTGCCCTGGCGGCCATCAACCGTACCAAGGAAATTGGTGTGCGTAAAGTGCTGGGAGCTTCATTGCCCAGCCTGGTACACCTGTTGTCGAAGGATTTCCTCAAGCTTGTTTTTATTGCCCTGATCATCGCCGCGCCGCTTGCCTGGTATTTTATGAATAAATGGCTGCAGGATTTTGCTTATCGAATTTCCATCGGCTGGTGGATCTTTATTGTGGCAGGCGCGTTGGCCATGCTGATCGCATTTATTACGATCGCTGTTCAGGCGTTAAGGGCTGGCGTGGCTAACCCGGTGAAGGCATTAAGGTCAGAATGAGTGAGGTGTCGGTACATGAGTGTACGGATTTGAAGTTTTACTGTTCGTTTTCGAACACTCTGAATGGTAAGGTATATATAAACCATTGATCCATATTTGATTCGTTGATTGGCATACCTGTTGGTGAACCCAAGGCAGCCATCAACACTGAATTTAAAAGAGTATGTTTAAGAACTATTTTACGATAGCACTCCGCCATTTCAGGCACAACAAGATCTTTACGCTGATCAATATTGCGGGTTTGGGTATTGGGATCAGTGCGTCCCTGGTTATCTATCTCATCGTTCAGTATGAGTACAGCTTTGACAAATTTCATAAGGATGGGGACCAGGTCTACAGGGTCGTGTCGAAAATTGAATTTCCTGATCTTACCATACATAATTCCGGTGTACCAGTGCCGACTGTGAGAGCTACACGAGATGAGTTGACAGGTATTGAAGCTGTGACACATTTTATTGAAGCCAGAGTAGATCACATAGCGGTTCCCTCTCCCGGAAGCGAAACTCCCGCAGTTTTTAAAAACCAGCCGGACATCATTTATGCAGATCCCGATTACTTTAAGGTATTTGAATACACCTGGCTGGCGGGTTCTCCGCAAACGGCTCTAAAGGATCCATTCCAGGTGGTATTGACAGAAAGCAGGGCACGGGCATATTTTTCTTCTCTGCCCGCAAATGAAATCCTTGGACGCGACATAGTCTACGATGATACGATCAGGGCAACTGTTGCCGGCATAATAAAAGACTTTGGTGCGCCTACCGATTTTTTGTTTAAAGAGTTTGTCTCCAGAGCTACTGTTGAGAATACAGGTTTGAAACGGCACTGGGGTTGGGAAGACTGGGGAAGTATCAATTCCAGTTCCCAAATGTTTGTCAAACTGGGAAAAGATACAGATCCATCCCAGGTCGAGACGCAGTTGGCCGCCTTACGTAACAAACACCGGCAACGTGGTCAGGACTCGGGAGAAAAAGATGATACCAGGCATTTGTTACAACCACTAAGTGAGCTTCATTTCAATTCAGACTATGATACTTTTGGACAACGCCAGGCACATAAGCCAACCTTATATGGCTTGCTGGCTGTTGCTTCGTTTTTATTGTTGCTGGGTTGTATCAACTTTATCAATTTAACAACGGCACAATCGGCACATCGTGCAAAAGAGATCGGCATCAGGAAAACCATGGGAAGCGGGAAGCGGGAATTGGTATTCCAGTTTTTGTCTGAGACATTAGTGCTTGCCCTGCTGGCAACGATCCTGTCAGTATTACTCACGCCCTGGCTGCTAGGCATCTTTAGCGATTTTATTCCCCCGGGTATTGATTTTTCTTCGCTTAACCAACCACATGTCTTGATTTTCCTGGCTGCCACCATAGTGGTAGTGACCATCCTGGCCGGGCTCTACCCGGCTTTCATTCTCACACGGTTCAAACCGGTGACTGTTTTGAAAAACCAGGCACATAGCGAAACGGGGCAAACAAGAAAACTATGGTTGCGGAAAGTATTGACCGTGGCCCAGTTTGTGATAGCGCAGTTCCTGGTGATCGCAACGCTGGTAGTTAGTAAACAGGTACATTACTCACTTAACAAGGATCTTGGATATAAAAAAGACGCCATTGTCCATTTTGATGCACATCGTAATATTTTTTCAAAGACTGTTGATAACCGGCGATTTGCTTTACTGCAAAAACTGAAATCAATCCCTGAAATTGAAAAAATTAGTTTAGGTGGGTCTACACCTGCGTCCGGAAATACATCCACGACGACGATGAAATTTTCAAGCGGAGATAAGATTGTAGAAACAATGGTAGAGGTGAAATATGCTGACACCAGCTATTTTGACCTGTATGATATGAAACTGCTTGCGGGAAAAAATCTTCAGCCAAGTGATACGGTCAGAGAATATGTGATCAATGAGACCTATGCGAAAATACTCGGTTTTGATAATCCACAGGATGCCATTGGCCAGCATATCGAAAGGGGTTTCTTAGTTCCGATTACGGGTGTCATCGCAGATTTTCATACTAAGTCTACACACCAGCCTATCAAACCGCTGGCATACTCCTCTGCTTCCTCGTCACAATACAGTTTCCACCTCGCCTTGCAACCGCCGGGTGATGATGGGTCAATTTGGAAACAGGCATTGGCAAAAGTCGAAAAAGCGTATAAAGAAGTTTATCCGGATAGTGATTTTAGTTATAAATTCTATGATGAAAGCATCGCCGCGTTTTATAAATCAGAACAGAATATTTCGCGGTTGTTGAGATGGTCGGCCGGGCTGTGCATATTCATCAGTTGCCTGGGGCTCCTGGGACTAGTCATTTATATTACGAATACCCGTACCAAGGAAATTGGAGTGAGGAAGGTACTGGGTGCTTCGGTGACACAGATCGTTTCCCTGCTATCAAAGGATTTCATTATTCTTGTATTGGTCGCCTTCGTGATTACACTTCCACTTGCCTGGTGGGCTATGAACCAGTGGTTGCAGGATTTTGTCTATCGCACTACGCTCAGTTGGTGGATATTCGCGGTCACCGGTGCGGGAATGGTGTTGCTGGCACTATTGATCCTCTCATTTAGAACGGTCAGGTCGGCCATGGAAAACCCGGTACATACATTACGTGATGAATAATTGATAAAATGGCATTTACCAATAAGACAAAACAAATACTATCATGCTGGAATTGAAACATATTTATAAATGGGTGAATACAGGTAATAACCGCACGTTTATATTAAAGGATATTAATCTTACCGTAAATGAAGGTGAGTTTCTCTCTATCATGGGGCCATCTGGCTCAGGCAAGTCAACCCTGCTAAACGTGATCGGGATGCTCGATGAGTTTAACGAAGGCGAATATAATTTTTTGCATGAGTCGGTTCACAAACTGAAAGAAAAACAACGCTCAGCCTTGTATAAGCAGTATATCGGCTTTGTATTCCAGGCATACCATCTTATTGACGAGCTGACAGTGTATGAAAACATCGAGACACCGCTGATCTACCAGAATATAAAAGGTTCGGAGCGAAAAGCACTGGTGGCAGACATGCTCGACAGATTTAATATTGTTGGCAAGAAAGATCTTTTCCCTACACAGCTTTCGGGTGGCCAGCAACAGCTGGTAGGGATTGCCCGGGCATTGATCGCTAAGCCAAAATTATTACTGGCAGATGAGCCCACGGGTAATCTTAACTCAAAGCAAGGAGAGGAGATCATGGATTTGTTTCGTCAGTTGAATAATGAGGGTGTTACCATCATTCAGGTTACGCACTCCGAAAAGAATGCATCGTATGGTAAAAGAATTATCCACCTGCTCGACGGGATGATCGAAAAAAGAGTGGAGGTCACTGAATAGTATGACCGGTTTGAATCAATGCTGGTCATCAAATAAGAAAGAAAAAATGAACAAGAAAAATTTATTAGTGTTTATCATGGTGGTGTTTTCACTGCCGGTTTTGTCGCAGACGACCATGACTTTAAGGGAATGCGTAGAAACGGGGATTGCTAACAATTTTGACGTGCAACAGCGTCAATTGCAGGCGGAGCGGGATGAAGCAAACTGGAAGCAGTCTAAGCTCAACATGCTACCTGATCTGAATGCCGGTGCGGGACATAGTTTTAACCAGGGACGTAGTATTGATCCCTTTACCAATTCTCCAGTCACTCAGTCTTTCAACTCGTCTAATTATAGCGTGGGCAGCGGCGTGGTGTTATTTAACGGCCTTGCTATTCAGAATTCAATTAAGCAAAACTCTTATGCTTACGAGGCTTCTAAAATGGATTGGCAGCAAGAGAAGGATAACCTGACCATTAATATTATCCTGGCTTATCTTGAAGTGTTGAGCAGTACAGATCAGCTTGAGCAGGCGAAAAGCCAGGCAGCGTTATCGGGCGAGCAGGTGAAAAGACTTGAGGTCCTTAACAGGGAAGGTGCGATTAGGCCCTCGGATCTTTCCGATCTGAGGGGACAGTTTGCAAGTGATCAACTGTCGATCATCACGATCCGGAATGCCCTGGAGTCGGCCAGGATCAGGCTTGCAGGGTTGATGAATGTACCCTATGATAAAAGTGTTGTGTTGGAGAAGATAGAACCTGAATCATTCGCGGCAAGGTATGAAGACACTCCTGATAAAATCTATGAAACCGCGCTTCAGGAGCTGGCCATGGTAAAAGCTGCCGAATACAGGCAGCTAAGCGCTGCCCGTGCGATTAAAGTAGCAAGGGGACAACTTTTCCCGAGGCTTACTTTCAATGGTAACGCTTTTACCAACTACTCCAGCGTTGCCATGCAGAGCAGGTATATCAATACTACCGACAGGATTTCCGAGGACTACGTAACGGTCAATGGTGCGCAGGTGCCGGTCGTTTACAAACAGGATAATTTCAACGTGAGCAAGATTAACTACAATGACCAATTAAATAATAACCTCTATACTTCGTTTGGCTTTAATCTCAATATCCCGATCTTCAACTCGCTTCAGCAACGCAATAGAATCAGGCAGGCCAAAATCAACTTCAAGAACACGGAGTTTTTAGTCAAAACGACAAAGACCCAGTTGAGTCAGGCTATTGACCAGGCCTATGTCAATATGAATACCGCTGCTGAGCGCTATAAAACGATCGTTTCGCAGGTCGAAGCGTTTGATGAGTCTTTCAGGGCTGCTGGTATCCGTTTTGACTCGGGTGTCGGTAATTCGATAGACTATCTCACGGCTAAGAATAATCTCGACAGGGCAAATACCAACCTCATTATTGCAAAATATGATTATGTGCTGAGGACAAAGATCCTCGATTATTACCAGGGGAAACAATTGTGGTAGGTGAGAGGTGAGTCGTGAGTCGTGAGTCGTGAGTGGGGAGTGGGGAGTGGAGAGTGGAGAAGTTCAATTACATCACTCAGTTCAGTTGAAATGCTGATCTTAGTTCACAACCTTTACCTGGTGCTGAATCGATTTCAAGTTGTCCATTAAACATGTTTAGCCGGCTCCTGATGTTTTTGAGGCCTATACCGGTAACCAGTTTATCGGGTTCGAAGCCGATACCATCATCGGTGATCATAACCACAGCGGTGGGAGGATGTATGTCTATCCGGATGGACACTTTGCTGGCATTGGCATATTTCACGATATTGTTCAATTGTTCCTGAATAATACGATAGATCATCAGTTTCTGATCATTATTTAGATAGCGGTTGCTTTGTTCATCATCAATATCCAGTGAAAAATGTAAAGGCTTTACTCTCCCGATATTTGCAAGCAGGCTTTCGATAGCAGACTTCAGTCCTTCTTCTTCTTCTTCTTCAAAAACGGGTGGTTTGAGGTTGGCGGAAAGCTGCCTTATTTCGGTGATAGATTGTTCTACCAGGTCCGTAGTTTTCTGAATCATTTCTTCACGCTTTTCAGGCTGGGAACGGATCATACTCACATAAAGCCTGACAACTCCTAACATCTGGGCGATATTGTCATGTAATTCCTGAGCCCACCGGTCACGTTCACGCTCTTCCGCCCTTATGATATTCCTGGTGATCTCGTTTTTAATTTGTAACTGCTGAGCGAAATATTCACGTTGCAATTGCCTTTGTGCCGTTATATCCTGTACGGCTCCAATAATAGTGTAAGGCTGATCCTTATCCCGCAATACAAATATGCGGTGCGAGATCTCTTTGTATTCTTTTCTGGCTGTAAAAAAACGGTATTCACCCTGCCAGGATTGTGCGTCTGTACTGTAAACCGTTTTTATTTCGGCCAGAATTCTGTCACGGTCGTCGGGATGAATATGTTCTTTCCAATAGTTAAGGCCATCCTTTTTGATTGAATCCTTTTCACCAAGCAGCTTTCTAATATTCTCACTTAATTTTATATTGGTGGTTTTCAGGTCATATTCATAAATGCCTTCCTGGGTTGCGTTCATGACTCCCTGGTATTTCTCCAGCATTTCTTTATTAAAACGCAGGGAACTCATAAGCTTTCTGTAAACACCGCGGCTGATTGTAAAAATAAAAATGGACGAGATCATCACAAAGAACAAACCCTTAAAATCTTCGATCATACGCAGGTTATCAGCCCTGCCGCGGGCCATCCACGCCGCCACGCGGCCGCTCAGCAATATCCAGGCTGCACTGAAAAGAAAATAATATAAAGCAAGCCTTAAGGAGGGGGAAAGTTTGGAAAGCATAAATGGTTTGGAAAACGAAGCAGGGTTTAAAGGTTTTGCTATATTAAATTAATCTTTTATAACTAATTAAAAAACTTCTGGGGAATAAGTTTTCGGGAGGCCTTCCGGCAAACTAGGGGTAATTACTATAATTCCTATGTATTTTTATTTCGAACCCAAACAAACGATTAGGTTATCAATACCTATAAAAAGTACAGTGTTCTTCGTTGCAGATCAGTCTTTTTAAAACAGGATCTGCGAGGACTTCCGTATAGTGCATGCGTTTGCCATCTACTTTAATATATGAATATACGAGTCGTATACCATGACTGTAATCCACATACCAGTTTACATGGCCTGCATACACAGGTTGTATGGGTAAACCGTCAGGCTTGTGCCAGCCATAAATTGCCACACGGTCTGGCCGGCTGTGTGAAGTGACCTTCTCGCTTAAGACTACATCTTTTTTAATACCTGCAATCAGGCCTTTTCGCTGCCTGCGTTGTCCTTCAATGATAAGGTGGTGATGCCACATGGTAGGGGTGCTGTCGCGAAACGCGTACATAGGCACGGGCTCCAGTTTTACACTGGCCGACTTATAAATATCATCCGCTATTTTAGGAGTCGACAAGAAGCAATTCAAAGAGTCGGCGATTTTTTGTGCCGCCATGGGTGTGATACAAACCCGGGCCCAGTCATCGCTCGTCCCGATACTGAAGTAGTCCGGGCTAACATAATAAGTCGCTTTTATGGTTTTGCCCGTAGCGCTATCGATGATCGACGTTTGAATGGGGACAAACTTTTTTAAAAAGGAAGGAATATTTCCCTGGTAAAATGCTTCCAGCACCGCACTGTCCCGTTGCATCCAGGTATAAGTGGCAGCGTTTGAATAAAAAACAGAACCCGGGGTAGAAAAACTGCGTGCGGGAAACTGTATGTTATGACTGCTGGAGCAGGAAAAAATTAAGGGTAACAGGAATAAGAGATTAATCGGATACTTGTTCATCAGGTTTGGGTTATAAGAACTTCCCTGGTTAGAGAATTAGGATTAGTTCATGATAGTTGGGCTAAGATAAAGTGTTTTTCCGAGTGAACGTCCAATGGTAAATTGCCTGGAAGTACAATAAATAGCCGGGAACAAACAAGGGCGTAAAGAATATACAACTTCCCGTCTTACCGTGTTCCCGGCATTAAAACTTTTTGTAGCGAGATCGGGAGTTGAACCCAGTCCGCCTGCTGGCGGATATGAATCCAACGCCGAGGAAATAAAAAAAGGCACATTGAAGTGCCCTGTTTGTAGCGAGATCGGGAGTTGAACCCGAGACCTTTGGGTTATGAATCCAACGCTCTAACCACCTGAGCTACCTCGCCAATTACCTGTATTAACCGTTGAAAGCCAACTATATCCAGGGTAATTATTCCCTTGAACGGAAGGTTAGTTCAATCGGGCGGCAAAAATAAAGATTATACCCTAAACGCTGAAATCAAATTTAAGATCAGTAGGCCAGGCTTTCTTAATTTTAAGAATGATTCGCCTCGCCAATCCGACCGATGCGGTTGCCATGCTCGCTATTTACGCGCCATATATCCGGCAAACCTCGCTTACATTCGAAACCCGGGTCCCGCCGGTTGCCGATTTTGCCAACAGGATCAGGTCTTAT
This sequence comes from Bacteroidota bacterium, assembly GCA_023424015.1. Lineage (GTDB taxonomy): Bacteria > Bacteroidota > Bacteroidia > Chitinophagales > Chitinophagaceae > Terrimonas_B. The sequence continues at coordinate 32,507 of JAFAEM010000023.1, forward strand.
ATGGAATATTATCCCTGGTTGCTTTATGAAAAAGACGGCCAGGTGACGGGTTATGCTTACGCCTCCCGCTATCGGGAAAGAGAGGCCTACCAATGGAGTGTTGAATGTTCGGTTTATGTGCAGGACGAGCAACGCCGCACCGGGATCGGCCGGATGTTGTATAAAAGTTTATTCGATATCCTCAGGGCTCAGGGTTTTACCACCGTTTACGCGGTGATCAACCTGCCCAACGAACCCAGTGTGGCCTTTCACGAGCAAATGGGATTCCGCTATTTCGCGACCTACGAAAAAGTGGGCTATAAACTGGGAAAATGGAAGGACGTTGGTTGGTGGCAGTTGCAGTTGAACGACTATGTCAACGAACCTGCACCACCTATAAAATTCGCCACACTCGATCAAAGAATAATAACCGCCTCACTGGCAAATGAGTGAGGCGGAAAATGTTTTTTCACTGACTGGCAATCCCGATGAACTATATAGCGTCCTGTACCTGCCTGGCAGCGGCTTCTTTTGTACGGCCGGGATATTCCTGCAGGGCCTTTTCGAGGCAATCCATCGCAGCATCAATGGATGGAAGATTCAGCACATAGGCCAGGCGTACTTCATTCTTTCCCAAACCGGGGGTGCCATAGAATCCGGTGGCCGGCGCCAGCATCACGGTTTGGTTATTATAACTAAACTCTTCCAACAACCATTGACAGAATTTGTCTGAATCATCAATTGGCAGACGGGCAATAGCGTAAAAAGCTCCGCCCGGGTTAGGACAATACACGCCGGGTATCGCATTAAGACGCTTTACCAATAAATTTCGACGCGAAAGATATTCCTGTTTGGGTGCATTAAAATAAGTGTCGGGCAGTTCAACAGCGGCTTCGCCCATGATCTGGGCCAGGCCTGGAGGACTGAGTCTTGCCTGGGCAAACTTCAGCGCGGCATCGTAGACCTTTTTATTTTTTGTTACCAGCGCGCCGATCCGCGCACCGCAGGCGCTATACCGTTTGCTGATGGTATCCATCAATACCACATGCTCTTCAAGCCCCGATAAATGCATGGCACTTACATAATCACCATCATAACAAAACTCGCGGTAGGCTTCGTCACTGAAGAGGTAAAGATTATGTTTGAGGCAAATCTTCTTCAACGCCTCCATTTCTTCGCGACTATAAAGGTAACCTGTTGGATTATTCGGACTACATACCAGGATCGCTTTTGTTTTGACAGTAATTACTTTCTCAAAATCTTCAATAGGTGGCAACGCGAAACCATTCTCAATTGATGAGGTGATGGGCACTACATTGACGCCCGCCGCACAGGCAAAACCATTGTAATTAGCATAAAATGGTTCGGGGATGATCACTTCATCGCCCGGGTTGAGGCAGGTGAAGAATCCAAACATAATCGCTTCGCTGCCGCCGGTTGTGATCATGATCTGGTCATATGCTACATCGATGCCCACTTTCTTATAATACTGCACCAGCTTGCGGCGGTAAGTCTCGTTACCTGCGCTATGGCTGTATTCCAGCACTTTGATATCGGTATGCTTTACCGCGTCCATAATAGCCGGTGGAGTCTCGATATCCGGCTGGCCTATATTAAGATGATACACTTTTGTTCCCTTTCTTTTAGCCGCTTCAGCGAAGGGAACCAGTTTGCGGATGGGGGAGGGTGGCATCTGTTCGCCACGTTGTGATATACTTAGCATGGCTCAAAGGTAAGAGGGAAATGGGAATTTGGGGATTGGGAATTGGGAATTTGGTCGCTGGATTCACGGTTCACGACTCACGACTCACGACTCACGAAAAACCAGAGACCAGGAATTAAGAATTGTATTGACATTAAGTGGTGAAATGTGAAATTTTATATAACGAAACCAATGCGCTGCATGGCAAAATCATAAAAAAATGTTGTAACACAATTTCAATGATACCTGAAATGTTATTAGCATGTATCTTTTCGCCCTAATCAAGTTCATTCAAAAAAATACACCACTTATTTGACTGCTTTTTACTTTTTTACAACACAACAATAATTTCCCTGATGGAAAAATATTTGTTCACTGATGGAACGAATGTGGTAAGGGAGGTGCAGTCAAAAGAGGAGTTACAAACATTAGTCCAGTCGGCGGGTGATCCCGGCCGGGTCCGCATATGGCTTTTTAATACCAGTGAATGGATCAGCTATGCTGAATTCAATAAGCGATCTCATACAACGGGCATAGCCCCGGTAAAAAATCCTACAACCAGCGAAGAGAAAAAGCAAACTGCCAAAGTTAGCAAACCCGCAAAGCCAGCTCAATTCAAAGGGTTGGAACGCGCATTTATCCTCTTAGTTATTTGTGGTGTCGTATTCCTGGTGTATAATTTCAGCAGGGTGAAATGGCATACCGCTTCATCTTTGATGATCACGTCGCCTCGCCCTTCGAATTCACCCCTGATGGATATTGATTCCCTGATCAGGACGATTGAAAATACAAGAGGGCAGAAGCTCGACAAAGTAACCCAGACCAATCTCCGTATTCGAAATTCCTGGCCCGATCGGATCGAACTCAAACTTAGAACTGATCGTGACACCAGCCAGGCTGGTATCAAATTTTACAATATCGAATTATCCATCGATAACTCCACCGGCTATAATATCGATGAAGCCGTTGTGGAAGTAAAGGACTGGCGCTACGGCAGCGTTAACGTCACGGATACATTTCATTTTACCAATATTGGGTATTCCGCGGTGGCGCGACGCACAGTGCCTAACGAATATAAATCAGACAGCATTTCAATATCGTTCCTGACCCTGAGATCTAAGGCGTTTAATTTTTGCTACTCATGGGATAAGGAAAGTAATTACGGGAATTTGAATGACAGGTGGTTTTGCAGGAATTAGGTTAGGTTGAGTTTAAGGTTGAGGTTGAGGTGGAGGTGGAGGTTGAGCTTGAGGGTGTTGAATTGTCGGTTAACTACATTTAAATACAGTATCAATGACACTTTACTATCTGCCTTTGCTGATCCGTAGTGATCGTTATTTTGTTGCCAAACTGGACAGCGATGCGGCTGCGGGCAACCGCGATGAGTTGGAATTTAATTTTGTTGCCTACGCCGATGACCGGGTAGTAACACCACTTATCAGCCTGGAGGACCCACGAAAGCTTGTGCTCAACCAGATATCCCCCTCCGGTGAACAGGATATTCCATTGAGTGAATGCCAGGTTTCGTTTCAAAAAAAACACGACGGTTTTGAATTACTGATTACAAAGTCCGGTGGCTTTTCCGTTCAGCCATTTTATGATGAAGAGTCAGGATTACGACTGGATTTTTCCCCGGCACAAAAGCGAGTGGTTGTTTCATATTACAAACATCAGGTTGAACATACATCTCTGAATATATATGTGACACTGCAATCAGGAAGTGAAAAATACTCTGCCAGGTTCCAGTTTGGTATCATGTCTTCCCGCGAATGCCAGCGTGTGGTTATTGACTTTGGTAGCGAAGCCAGCCAGGTGGGTTATAAAAACTGTGGACCGCAATCTTCGATCGTACAATACGATATTCTTGAGAATGTGATCAGCCAGTTGAACCGGCTGGACAGGAGCAGGCACTGGCGCCGCGAGGATTTTCTGAATCATGAACCGGGACAGCCATTATTGTACCGCTCCTATTATGCTGTGAAAAAAAGATTCTCGACCGACCAGCGGGAGAACTTTCCGTTCAATTTTACCGGCGACCTGTTGAATGATGAGGTTCGCTTATTCATCACCAGGCAGGAAGTATCCGCAACGCAGTATGCTTTCCGGGATGATTATGAGATCATACCCAACCTGAAACTTGGTATTGAACGAAGCATACAACTTCTGCTCGACACCTATACCGAAGACTATAGTGTTCGCTCTCATAAAAAGGAATTGATCAGCGCGATCCTGTTGCGTATTCTCCGGTTGATGTTAAGCACCAAACCTGATTTTCAATCCGGGGGCATGATTGTAACCCTGCTTGTACCGAATATTTATACCCAGCACGATGTGTTTGAAATGCTGGCTGAATTGAGGAAATATACTCCTGCTTTGCTGGCCTCCCTGCATATCAAACCCGACCAATTATATATTGAATACGAAACCATATCAGAAAGTGATGCGGCATTTATGGGTTACCAGCAAACCAACTCATCAGATGTGGCGCTGGCAAATGGAGAGATTGCCCTGGTGATCGACTGCGGAAAAGGTACCACTGATATTTCGATGGTAATGGCCGATGATAATGAAAATTATTCAAGCTTTTTCCGTACAGGTTTTGCGGGAGCGGGAAATGTTTTGTCGTATGGCTTCGTGGAAGATTTTTTGACACAGGTATTGCGGGCAATACCAGGCAGCAATGATATTTCGATCAAAGAATTTATCAGTCGATATATTCTCGACCAGGACCTGACCATAGACGTGCTCAATTTTATTCAGCTGATCGAAAATCAGAAAAAGCGCTTCAAAGATCTTCAGCCTGTAGGCATCTCAGCTTTTGCCGAACTGACCGAGCAGTCGCTAAGCACCGAAAGGAAGATTGCTAATCTACACCGCGATCGCTCTACACTGCTGCAGTATGCTGAAGCTATTTTGAAGGACCGCAATATCAGGTGGGACGACGAAGTGACAGCGCTGATACACAAGGCGACGGATTGTATCGTTCACTGTATTTTGTCCAGTATCCGTGATGTGATGACAAAAGACGTTCGCCGGCGCATTAAAGTGGTAATGTTAAGCGGTCGTGCTTTCTATTTTGACAGCCTCCGTGAAAAACTGGCGCAGGGATTGAAGCAAATGCTCGGTGACAGTATTAAGATCAATACTGTGACCCCAGGTCGTTCACTCAATAATAAGAATGTCGCCATTTACGGCGCATTCACGGGTGCATATAAGATCACCGACTTTACCGGTATTCCCATCGACCGCCAGGAAGGGCTTTCAAAAAATAATGATGTACTGAACAACAATATGTATCTCTACCGCGGTATCAAGATCGAACCTGGCAATGATATTTTATATAATACATCCGTGGTGAGGCGTAATAACCAGCAGTTGAAAGCCTTTAAAAACAAAACCGTCGATATCTATTTTACACGCGACAATATCTATCTCCGGTTTATGGAGGATCAGAAAGTGAGGGATGTGCGCTCACTGTACAGCGTGCTTGTTTCATTCGCCGAGATAAACGCACCTGTCCGCGACATGAAGGCGATTTCTATGTTCCCGGGTTATGGTGGGGAGTTAGCCTCTGTAAATACGATATACGAGGATATCAAAAAAGATATGGCATTACAAAATACCAGGCAGGAGAAAAAGAGAACCGGTATCCTGCAGTTTTTTCAGTTTTGACCAAACCAACAATAAACCCAGCCAACTAAAATTAATTCTGATGAAAGTAAAGTTAGTCCTACTATTATTTTGTTTCACGATCGGCACACTCGGGGCACAGGAGCCGGAGAGGAAAAGTATCCGTATTGTAGATACTTTATCTGCGGACGAAACTGTGAACAGAAATACAGTCATTCTGCGGTCGGAACTTGATTCCATGATCAGGTTGCACAATGAGGCTTTACACGCGCAGTTGCAACCAGAGCCGGTGGCGAAAGCTGATCTTAAAGTCCTGCCCTATGCGATCGCGGGTCTTGTTGCGTTGCTGGGTATTGGGGGGCTGCTTTACCTGTTATATCGCAACCAGCGGAGGTTTCACAGGGTGGTGCGCATGCTCCATAAACAGGTGCAACATCTTGAAATGGCTGCCTATGCATCAGGAAGTATCGCAGATGCGGGTGTGAACGGCAAGGGGAAGGTAAAGAATTCAGTTCCCGCATTGGAGAAAAAGATTGAATCACTACAGCAGCAGTTGGACAAGTCAAAAGCGGAGAACGAAGAGTTGCAGGGACAGCTGACGGAATCGAGCAATGCAAGACTCGATTTTGAATCGGTGAAGCAACTAATGATGGAAGTGTACAAGATCCGCAACTATCCAGGGTTTAATAAAGAAAAAACAGAAACGGAGATCGTAAAAAGTATGCTGGATACTGAGCGCTCAGTTGCTCTATATGCGTACGAGCATTTTTTAAAGCCTGTGATGGTTATCGCGGATGCGAATAAGAATAATCCGGCAAAGATCAACCCCGAAGAACGCGAGAAGCTGGTGGACCTGCTCATTTCACTCGGGCTTCTTTACAGCGAATACCTCTACCTGCGGATTAACGAGCTTTCGGTGGGTGGCAGAATAGTTGAACGACTGGGAAGTTTGAAAAATGGTACTAGCCTGGATCCTGCCACACTCAAAGAATTAAGTACCGAACATGGAAGCCGGGCCCTGGTGATCAGGATGGCGCTGGATAAAACCTCCATTCAAAAACTGTCATATCCCGTTTTTGACGAAACCAACCTGAATCTTTCATAGTGGCGATCCAAGTTTGTTATGCTTAAATTTTTCACAAGTCTAAGTTTCCTGTACCTGCTTGTTATCATTACCCTTTTATTATACGGGTATATGTACCAGCGGGATTTTAAAAAGGGAAGGGTTCAAAAGAATCGTTTTCCCCTCGTCTTTCTTTTGATAAGTGCAGCCTGCCTTTCTTTTTTATGGATTAATATACATGCACCACTACGGTTGAAAACCTTTAGCAACCTGGATCACCATTTCCTTCAGCATAATGGATTTGAGTTCACCAAAAACATCGAACTGGGCGGGGCAGATACGATCAACTACCAGGATAACCAGTACAACCGGTTCATTTTTGCAGGAGGAAGTGATGGTCTTTCTATAAGCTCTCCTTACTCGGAAGAGCCGTTCTATATTTCTGACAAATCTGGATATCGCATATTGTCGGTTAATCACCCCGCCTTGAACAAAACCCTGGTTTGCCAGATTGGAAAAGAAGAACTACAGCTTCGGGTGTTGAAAGAGGATGAATATGAGTTAAAGCTTGGTGACGAAACATATCATGCAAATCTGCTGGTCAAGAAAGGCATCAATGCCTGGAACCTTTTTAAGGAGAACGACCGGTTCATCAATTCGGATTACTATAACGACGTACGGCTTATCGCAGCGCTCAATAATATTTTCCTGGTAAGGAATGATGTGGGCAGGAAATCTTATGGAGAACTGAGGTTTTTTATTTCCGGCGAAATCTTTCAATATGTAAACAGGCTGGTATATGAAGGGACAAGATTGCAGCCGGCGGATCTTCAGTTCAAAGCCAGTTTGGCTGACCAAACCCAGGTGGCCTGGGGTATCGGGTTTCTAACCAATAATCGTAATCAGTATAAGATTAGATATACCGGTAAAGATAGTTTTGCGCTGATCAACCGATACCCGGTTTCATATCCGCTCACGGAGGAGAATCGCCAGGACTGGACATCCCGGCATGTCAACAAATTTCTTGTGGCGGGTGGTGAAGACATGCAGGATATGCCCGCGGCTTTCCGCGAAGGTTTCTTATTTTCTTACGACGGCACCGATAAATCATTCGAGTTCCCGCCGCTGCTGCTAGACTATCATAAAGCCGGTAAGAATGAATCCCCGGATCTCAAAGTCAGGCATCTTTTATCCGGTAAGGATGTAAGAGTGGAAAATGGTTCCTTTACGATTGCTGCGAAAAATGGTGGTTTCAACTGGAGATTTTCAATCCTCAATAGTTTTAACTGGCCTTTTGAGGACTCAAATTTATCATCATCAGCCTGGCAAGCCCTGATATTCGGAAGCCTGGGTGTTTTCATTGTACTTGTATTCCTTACTGCGTTGCTCAGGCATCCGATGTCAAATAGCTGGGTATGGCAATTGCTGACGGCGATTACGATGGTGCTGCTGACCACCCGGTTCTTTCTTTATTGGCGTTATAAAAGTTTTCCACCCTATGATGGTATGGATCTTCCTTCCCAACAGCAATTGCTGAGCTTTTCTAATTTTGGTGTGATCATTTTTGCAACTTTACTACTGGCACTGGTTTTTGGTTTTGGATCTATGCAAACGATTTTCCGTAGGATACGTACCCAGGTCAGCAAAAAGTCAATTGTACAAATGAACCCGGGCTCTACAGGAAATTTATCTAAAGGCAAACTCAATAATCTTTTAGCCCCTGTTCAGAAAATTGCAAATCGTTTCGGCAGTCGCACCGTATTCTTTGTTGCCTGGGGAACCCTGCTCTGCATAGGAGGCGCCTTGGCCGCTGCCAATAATTTCGATCCGGGTGTATGCCGTCGCCTGGCAATCGGCCTGACCATCGCCTGGTTTGGTTTCTTGTTCATTTCATACCGGTACTCGCCACTTGTACAAACAGCAGAAAAAAGCTGGTGGCGAATCAGCACCCGTAACTTTTTTAGTCTGGTTATCAGTAACCCGGTAAAGATGATTTTGTCGGTTACCCTGTTGGCATTATTTGCTTTTATTGACATTGGCTTCGCGATTGTATTCCTGAATTTTTTGTTCTTCAACGAAGCATTTCTTTGTATCAACTACGGCATTGCAGGTTTGTCTGCGGGCAGTAACAGAAATGCAGGTTATTTTGGTTTGCTGGGGCTGGGGTATCTTTTGTTGTTTGTACTGAACCTGTTTTTTGCTCCATATATATTCCGTTTCCTGCTCAATATGCCTTCGCTGGCTTTTATCACGGGTTATGCATTGTTTGCCTTATCTATGGCCTACCTGCTGATGCGGATATTACCTGTTCATGGTCGTTTCAAGAAATTGACCATTGGATCTACAGCCGCGCTGGTATTGTTTGGCATCGTGTTATTGTTTTTCCCGAAGGAGAAAATCCTGGAGAAAGCAGCTATGACCAAGTACCGGATCGATGTGCTGACCATGCCTGTTGACAAATCAATCATGACCGCGTATGAAGAAGGTAAGAACTACCAGCCTGTGATCCGGGCTGCGCAGAACCAGTGGTTCATCAATACTTTTATCGATGAGCAAAACAATCCGCATGTGCACAACGCCGGATTTAATTTGCTGCAGCATGCCCCTCAGAATAAGGGTGCACGCTATAATGCACAGGCTACTGATCTTGTGACGAGTCGATTCCTGGTTGCAGAGCATGGCAACTGGTCGGTTCTGCTATATACTTTGCTGCTGATGATACCTGGTATGATGCTGGCTTCTTTTTATAAGTTGTACCCGGATTTTACTAACCGGACCAATAGTCATTATCCCATGGTGACGATTGGATTCTCGGTTTTAAACTATTTGCTGATCACAGCACTGCTGGTAATACTGGCGGCGACGGGTCGGTATATTTTCTTCGGACAGGATCTTCCATTTGCCAGTATCTTAAGTAAACAGTCGATTTTATTTCCGGGAATACTTCTTATCGGCGTGGTTTACCTGTTTAAGCAAATACCCCAGGAACAATACTCCAACAGGAAAAAGATAATCCCGGGATCCATCATATTTGTGTTTTTACTCCTGCTTTTGTTTTTTTTCAAACCGGCGTTCAACAGGAATAAAGTATTTGATGTGGAGAATATTGCGGGTGAGATGGATGGCTACGTACAGGTTCGCCTGCAGCCGGTCATGGACCACATTGATACTTCGGCGGCGACACGACGACTATCGCTCGCCCGGAAGGATCAGTTGTTTGCAGATACACTTAGGAAAATGCTCGAAACCGGATTATTCGATGGTGACAATAAGTTTTTTGCCACTGAGCTGAGAGCTTATGCACGTTCAGGACTTGCAAGACATCTTGATCAGCGCCACATGCTTTACCTGGATCTTTATACCGGGAAACCACAGCTTGCAGTCAATAATAATTTTTTCCGGGTAGAGCCTCCGCCGCATTTGCAGCAATGGTGGACCGGGAATGTATTTGGAGATTCATCGGTGTATAATATTTTCCTCTGGGATCTAAATAAAGCTGTTGCGAGCCAAACCAGGATTGTTTTTGAAGGTAGACGACAGGATGTGGTGATCAATAGGAGTTTATCCATTTCATTTTTACCTGATGCTGATGTTGCTCAAACCAGCACCAGCCTGGTTAATCAGTCAGATACAGGGGTAAAGATTATATTAGGTGAAGAGTCGATAACCATCGCTCCTCAGGAACAAATTCCAATCACCAATCCAGTCCGGGTTCGTATTCTCGATGCTGCCGGTAACGATGAACAGTTGTTGATCATCGAGCCGGATGCGTTTATGAAGAATTACTATGTCAATGGTAGTCGATACTACGTTTATCCCATGGCAGAACGTTTTATCTGGGCGCGCAATTTTGCTACCACTATTGCTTCTGAGTATACTCGTGATTCGGATTTGAAGAAGAATGCCTTTGTTTCTCTCGATTTTGAAATAATGGATTCGCTTTCCCAGATGATCAGCGGCATGATAGACCGTGATACTTCCTATCATACCGGTGTGGAATATGGTATCAGTGTTGCTGATGGGAATGGGCGAATCATTGCGATGACGGACTATATCAAAGGTCTGCGCCGTCCAGATCCGAATGACAAAGCTAGTTTTCATAAATTGCTACACGGCGAGATAGGTTATGTGTCGCAGTCTTTATTGCGTAAGCAGATCGGTAATATCAACCTGCTCCGGCTTAACCCGGGACCGGGTTCGACGTTTAAGCCTGTCGTATTTTCTGCGATTGCTTCACAGTTGGATTGGGACTGGGATGGGTTTGCCGCGGAAGGATTTGTAGAGAAGCAACATTTTTTTGGGGGAGAGAAAGTACCTGAGTACGATTTTGAAAAGAATAACGGGCGTATCAACCGGGTAGTCGACTATCTGAAATATTCCGACAATTATTATCACGCGAATGTATTGTTACTGGGTTCGTATCCCCGGCAGGACCCAGGAAGTTTGCTGTCGTCCCATTTTAGTGAAAAGAAACCCGGTGCGGGATTACACTGGCCTTACTTTACTTATAGCGGAAAGCAATACTGGTTAAATGGCTTTAAGAACTGGCCTGGATATTCGAATGGTAAAGCGGATTTTGGGACAGACAGTTCTTTTACAACGATAGGTCTTTTGAACAACTACAATATTTACACGCGTCCTGTGGCAAGAAGTTTTGATATGCATTTCTCGACGTATGATTCGAGCCTGTTTAGAAATGCCTATCGCCGTTCGGGATTTATCCTGCCGGAGTATTCATTGTTTGACCAGCATGGTGACCAGGTAAATCATCGTATTCCATACGACCTGTTTATATCCTGTTTCCGAGGGCATGTGAAGGGCAGCAGCCAGGTCATGGTCTCGCCCCTGAAAATGGTGGAAGCTTTTGGCCGGATGGTGACCCAGAGCCGAAACTACCATCTCACTTTCAATCCATACGCTGAGCAGCCATCTTTCCAGGCGTTTGATGTAGATAAAAGCATTTCCTACAACAGGTATCTTTCGGTGATGCGTGAACAGGTTTTCACCGGTATGAGGGAAGCTCTGTTCAGGGGAACGGCTGCGAGGCTGGGTGCAGCGTTGAAGGATGGTTCACCATATTATTATTATGCGAAAACCGGCACAACCGGTGACGATGCTGTGAATTCGAAATCGAAATTGCTGGCGGTGGTTATTTCGGCAAAGGATATAACAGATCCTGATTTTAATTTCCGGAATAACAAATTTTACACGATCTATTTTACGTCACAGAATGGACCGGCTAAGCAAAATGAAGCTTTCCAGGCTGAGGTGATAAAATATTTACAGGAGACAACAGCTTTTACGAAATATATGAATTAGCGGGGTTTTTTGGTCACGGAGTACACGGAGTGTTACACGAAGAACACGGAGATTAATCCGTGAAATCCGTGTAATCCGTGGCTCCATTCGTGTCATTCGTGGCCAACCAAATTCTTTAGGTCACGGAGTACACGGAGTGTTACACGAAGGACACCGAGATTAATCCGTGAAATCTGTGCAATCTGTGGCCCCATTCGTGTAATTCGTGTCATTCGTGGCCAACGTCCTTTAGGGCACGGAGATTAATCCGTGAAATCTGTGCAACCTGTGGCCTTTCTCTTGAAATCAATAATTCTCCTCCATAAATCCCGGCGGTACGCCATTGACAAAGAATGCATCTGTGTTATCAGTACTGAATATTCTCATCTCATCCTGGCTTGAGGGATTAATCTGCCACCAATTCGACGATTTAGTCGAATTCGTCACCGTGGAAAACTCAGCATCCATCTCAGCCGGGGTCTTTAAATAGTTGTTGATGAAATTGTCGGGGCTTATCGCGGGCCGGACTCTTTCATTTCTGAAATACCTGTTCTCAGGCGACGTGGATAAAGACGCGAGTTCAACCTGGGTTGGGATCGGGTTAAGCAATACGGCTTGTTCCATAATGGCAATTTGCTGAACAGGTAAGAAAATTCATGCCGGGTTCTGGCGAGCTTGTTATCCTGAGAAACCCATTCTGTATCAACATGGATAAAAATTTTATTAGGAGGATAGGGCAGGGTTGAGGCATTCCCCTTAGCCCGGCATGGTAATTTTTTTCCCCATTCTAAAAAAAAATCCCTCCGCAAAGCGAAGGGATTTCTAACCTGGAAAAGGTTCCAATTATTTTTTTCCGGACTTATCATTTGCCAGTACTTCCCCAACGATCTGTACTGTTTTGGGCTGATCGACACCGGCCAGTTTGATGATCACGTCTTTTTTGAACGGCCCTACGGTAGCAGCGTTATACTGCACCTTTACTTTACCGGTAGCGCCAGGATTAATGGGCTTTTCGGGTTTTTCAGGCACGGTGCAACCGCAGCTTGCAGAAGCGTTCTCAACCACGATGGGTTTATCGCTGGTATTTTTTATTTCAAAATAGTAAGTGACAGGAACACCCTGTTTGATCTTACCAAAATCGTGTTTTTCGGTATTAAATTTTACAATATCATCCGATTTTGTTTGAGCCATGGCAACCAGGCCAAATACAAGCGCTGAGGCGAAAAGGGCGATCTTCTTCATTGTTATAATTTTAAAGTGTTTGTTTTTTTAAAAATTGTACTGCTGCATTGGGCGGAGCTGCTCCTTCAGGTGCCTTCCACACAGTGCCTTTTATTTTCAATATTTTGGTTTGGTTTGTGTTATACGTAATCGTGATCGCTTTATCGAAATAACCTTCCGCGGCTGCATTATAACCCACTTTGATCTGTGCCGTACTACCGGGTGCGATGGGTTCTTTGCTCCACTCGGGCGTAGTGCATCCGCAGGTTGCCTGTACGTTGTCGAGCTTTAGGGGAACTGCGCCGGTATTAGTCACTTCAAAAGAATAATAGACAGGTTTTCCCTGGGGTATCTGGCCAAAATCGTGTTCCAAATGATTGAATTTCAAAACTTCCCCCGCTGAGGCAGTGCTTTGGGCCTGTGAGTAACTGAAGGCCAGGAGCAGGAGGACAAGGGTAGGTATTTTCTTCATAAATAGCTGTTTGAGAATCCCAAATTTACAAGAAAGATGGAAGATTGCAAACATAGGTTGCAGGCCCTGTCAGGCATTTTTTGCAAAAAACACAAATGGTTGTAATCTCCTATTTTTGCCACATGGACAATACTACTCCATTAACGATGCCAGCCGACGTAAAATTATCTTTTGATAAATTTCGTGACGAAGTATTGCGGGATTATCGTATTGCCTGTATAAGCCGGGAGGCCAGCCTTTTAGCCCGTAAAGAAGTATTGACAGGTAAAGCCAAGTTTGGCATTTTTGGAGACGGCAAGGAAGTGGCACAGGTAGCAATGGCCAAATTCTTCCAGCCCGGCGATTTCAGGAGCGGTTACTACCGCGACCAAACCTTTCATTTTGCCATTGGCCAGTCAACCGTCGAACAGTTTTTTTCACAGTTATATGCCGATCCGGATATTAATAACGATCCCAACAATGCAGGGCGGCAGATGGTATCCCATTTCTGCACACCGCTTACTGATGAGCAGGGCGAATGGGTTGACCTGGCAAATCGCATGAATATCGCCAGTGATATGGCACCCACCGCGGCACAGTTGCCACGTTCGCTAGGTCTCGCACAGGCATCGCGTCTTTTTCGCCAGGTGGAAACTTTGAAAAAAATGAACCACTTGTCCGATAATGGTAACGAGGTTTGTTTTTGCACTATCGGCGATGCAGCTACTTCTGAGGGACACTTCTGGGAAACTGTGAATGCAGCCGGTGTACTACAGGTGCCACTCGCCATTTTTGTCTGGGATGATGGTTATGGTATTTCCGTTCCAAAAAAAATGCAAACCACCAAGGGGTCTATTTCCGATGCCCTGGCAGGAATGCAGAAAGAAGAAGGTACCAACGGGCTTAATATATATAAGGTAAAGGGCTGGGATTATGCCGGCATGTGTGAAGCATTTGACGATGGTATTCGCCTGGCAAGGCAAATGCATGTACCTGTACTTTTCCATGTGGAAGAGATCACGCAGCCGCAGGGACATTCCACTTCGGGAAGTCATGAGCGTTATAAATCATCGGACCGGCTGGCCTGGGAAAGAGAATGGGATGGTTTGAAAAAAATGAAAGAATGGATCCTCTCCAACGCGCTAAGTTCGGCAGAGGAGATCGCAGAAATTGAACGGCAGGCCAAACATGATGTGAAAGAACAGAAGACCAGGGCCTGGCAAAAATACCTGGAACCTATTAAGCTGCAGGTAACAAAATCGCTTGACCTCATCAACGGCATGGCCGATAGTATACCCGAACAATCGGTTAGTCTTAAACGGATCGCCAATAGCCTGACGACAAATCGCGAACCACTGCGCCGCGATGTGATGAAGGCCTTGTACGATGCCATCGACATTGCTGGTGAAAATGATAAGGCATTCTGGACAAAAGATTATTACAATGAGTTGCTAAAGGAAAACAAGGCGCTCTATAATTCTTACTTATATAACGAGGGTCCGAAAAGTGCTTTGAAAGTGAAAGAGGCGAAGGCTCGTTTCGCTAATGATGCACCCATGATCAACGGTTATGAGGTGTTGAACAAATATTTCGATCAGCTCTTCAGTAGCAATCCCAAAGTCGTGGCATTTGGTGAAGACCTCGGTCAGATCGGTGACGTTAACCAGGGCTTCAGTGGCTTGCAGGCTAAACATGGAGCCGACCGGATATTTGATACCGGCATACGTGAGCTAACTATCATGGGCCAGGGTATTGGACTGGCACTACGCGGTCTTCGGCCAATTGCGGAAATTCAATACATCGACTATCTTTTATATGGGCTTCAGCCACTAAGTGATGATGTGGCTACACTTCATTACCGGACCTATGGTCAGCAAAGTTGTCCACTCATCGTTCGTACAAGGGGTCATCGGCTGGAAGGTATCTGGCATAGTGGCTCACCCATGGGACTGATGATCAATTCGCTTCGGGGTATGTATATCTGTGTCCCCCGTAATATGGTCCAGGCTGCCGGTATGTACAATACCTTATTACAGGGAAATGACCCCGCTATCGTGGTAGAATGCCTTAACGGCTATCGGCTCAAAGAAAAATTGCCATCCAATCTTGGTGAAATGACTGTTCCTCTGGGCGTGCCCGAAGTGGTCAGGGAAGGTACTGATGTAACCATCGTTTCATATGGTTCGGTATTGCGGATCATCAACGATGCAGCGCTGTCGCTGGAAAGAAGCGGTATCAGTTGTGAGATTATTGATGTGCAGACCTTATTACCATTCGATATCCATCATAAGATTCTCGACTCGCTAAAGAAAACAAACCGGATCGTATTTATTGATGAGGACGTACCCGGTGGCGCGGCTGCCTATATGTTTAATAAGGTGATGGAAGAACAGGGCGGCTACCGCTATCTCGACACGGCTCCCCGCACCATAACGGGAAAAGCCCATCGCCCGGCCTATGGAAGCGACGGCGATTATTTCAGCAAGCCCAACGCAGAAGAGATTGAGACGGTTATTAAGGAGATGATGAGCGAGTAATTTGAGAATTGGGACCCGACAGCTATCGGGTTTGGAATTAGGACCGATTCCAATCGGGCTAGGAGTTGGTGGTTGTATACCTCAGTTTGAGAATTAGTGGGCATTGCTAAGCAAGATCTTCGTAACTTATAGTCTCAATACATTTTCTCACTTCAAAATCATTCACTATGCCTATCGTAAAAGTTATCGAAGTGATTGCTTCGTCAGAAAAAGGTGTCGATCACGCCATTCAAACAGCAGTAACGGAAGCTTCCAGGACAGTCAGAAATATTGATTCCGTGTATGTAAAAGACATCAAGTGCCACGTGAAGGACGGTAAGGTGACAACCTATGGTGTGGTTTGTAAAATATCTTTTCGCCTCGATTAATTTCTATAACCTCGTTTATTAATACAATCCCGCTGAAGCCGGGATTTTTTTTATCGAAAATTCTAAAAGATGAAATTACAACTCTACCAGGTCGATGCATTTACTACCAGGCTTTTTGGCGGCAACCCCGCTGCAGTGATCCCTCTGAAAAAATGGCTGGACGAGGAACTGATGCAACAGCTTGCCATGGAAAATAATCTTTCGGAGACCGTATTTTTTGTGCCGTCTGACAAAAAAGGCGTCGATTATGATATCCGCTGGTTTACGCCCGCCGTTGAGATCAATTTATGCGGGCATGCTACGCTTGCCTCAGCTTTTGTTTTGCTCGAAGTATTAAAGGAAAAAAAACGTAGCGTAGTCTTTCAAAGTAAAAGCGGTTTGCTGACAATAAAAAAGAAGAAAGACATATTGCTGATGGATTTTCCCAGCTGGATGCCGGAACTGGTCACTGATCATCCGGCAGAGTTGAAAGAAGCACTAGGGGTGTCAGAAATAGTAGCTGTCTACAAACACCGTGATCTCCTGGTAGAGCTGAACACGGAGGAAGATGTAAAAAAAGCCAACCCTGATTTTACCATGCTCAAAAAACTGGGTGAGAAGGTGATCATAACTGCGCCGGGTAAATCGGTTGATTTTGTGTCACGCTTCTTTGCTCCTACGGCCGGGGTTGATGAAGACCCTGTTACAGGATCTGCACATTCACAACTCATTCCTTTCTGGAGCAGGAAACTGGATAAAATGAAAATGCAGGCACTGCAATTATCTGCCCGGGGCGGGGAGATCTACTGTGAGCAGAACGGCGACAGGGTTATCATGGGTGGTAATTGTATCTACTATATGACAGGTACGATTAAGATATAGTAGTTGCTGTTATTCCAGGAACCGGGCTTTTACCTCAGGCCGGGGTATCATGCAAGTGTCTTTCTTCCCAAACCATTTATAGCGATTCTTTGCAACCCATTTATAAAAAGGCTGGCGAATAAATTTCGGAATAATGATCAGCCCATAAAGCGTTTTGGCTGGCCATTGCAGGTATTTTGCGATGCGAATCGCGGCATCTGCATAGTAGTAAATTTTATCCTGGTCAATCAGGATAACCGAATCGATCGAAGATGGGATCTTATACTTTTGTTTTAACTGTAATCCGGTATTTGATTGCAGTGGGCAAAACTTTAAAACTCCCTTTTTATCATTCCTGATCGCGAAGTTCACCATCGCATTGCAATAATTGCAAACACCATCAAAAAGTACTATAGGGTTATCCTGCATGACCACAAATTTAACCAGTAAGCCACGGATTACACGGATTGCACAGATTAGTACACATCCATATTTGAAGTTTTCTCCGTGTAAATCCCTGAAATCTGTGGCCCCATTCGTGTGATTCGTGCCATTCGTTGCTACCCCTGCCGTCAGGCAGCATAAAATTAATCTGTGTAGTCTGTGCAATCTGTGGCCCCATTCGTGTGATTCGTGCCATTCGTTGCTACCCCTGCCGTCAGGCAGCATAAAATTAATCTGTGTAGTCTGTGCAATCAGTGGCCC
>JAFAEM010000029.1 GCA_023424015.1 Bacteroidota bacterium
AATGCGCCTGTTTGAAGAATCGGGATAGGAGCATGCTATCGAAAAAAACCAATTTTCAATCACCAAACCCAAGCCAGACGCCAACTCTTTTTTCACATCTCAATTTTCCCGGACAGTAGTGATCCAGCATCCAGTATCAAGTATCTAGTATCTAGTATCTAGCATCCAGCATCCAGCTTTTCAATTTGCACATGTGAGCTACTATATTTATATTTAAATCGTTGAATTCCACCGTCCCCGTTTCAACCCCACAACCTCCGCCTCCTCTCAAAACTAATTCGGTTATAGGATCAGTTCTGCTGGTATTAGCGTGGGATATCTTTTATTTCATGCTGTACTATTGATTTATATGGTTCTGACTTTACAGATCATTATAAAATTTCAACCATGCAGGCCCAATCTATAAAAGGAATATCACCGGAAGATATAGCGTCGGAGCTGGCTCAATTCAGACAAAACGGGTTCTCACCAACGCTTGCCTTTGTATTCATAGCCATAAAAAAGGATAGGAATGCGGTTTTCCTGTTGCTGAATAAGAGGATCTTGATAATGTAGTGGAAGACTACAGAGTTATTAGCGATAATGCCAGGCAACCGGCTGATGCGCTGATCATGTTTTCATGTGTAAGCAGGCACCTGTCATTTGGCATGGTGATCAAAGAAGAAATAGAACAGGTGCAGCAGATCTGGAACGCTCCTATGGCAGGATTTTTTACTTACGGAGAATATGGGAAATCAAAAAAAGGTAAGTATGAATACCATAACAACGCCTGTTGCCTCGTGGCATTAAAAGAAAAAAAACAATGAACGTCAAAACAATCACAGGAAATACCCCTACTGAAATACAGTCAGCGTTGGAGGAAAACAAACATGCCGGTTTCAAGGCAACGCTTGCCATTATTTTCCTGACAACAGTGGAATATGCCGATAAACTTTGTTCAATATTTGATAAAAATGATATCGCAATTTTCGGGATCACCACCTCTGAAAAATTCACTAACCAGGGATTGGAATCTAATGACATCATCGTCATGCTAATGGATATCAATCCTGATCATTTCAATATTCTGCTTTACGATTATGAAGGAATATCGGTGTATGACTGCGGCTTCAGGGCAGGAATAGCCGGGAAGAAGTCCTTTGCAAATCCCGGTTTTATCATTTCACCCATAGACTTCAAGATGTCCGGTGATGAACTGATCAGTGGATTAACGGATGCGGCGGGTGCCGATGCAAGTGTGATGGGAGGCGTGGCCGGTAACCCCGCAGATTTTTCAGGCATCGTATTCACCAACAAGCAATCAAGTGAAGCCGGGTTGCTTGCCCTTATTGTTGACCAGGATAAAATCACCATAAACGGCCTGGCCATTTCGGGTTGGAAACCTGTAGGAACTGAAAAAGTAGTAACTAAATGTGATGGGGCCTGGATCTTTACGATCGATCATGAGCCCGCTATGCGGGTGATCCAAAGGTTCCTCGGCGGAGAAATGGTAAGCGCAGAAAAAAACAACGGACTGATCCCTTCGGACCTGGGCTATCCTCTACAGTTTCAACGCGTCTCCGGAAGTCCAATTATGCGGCCCGTGCTGTTATGGAATACAGAAAACGAATCGATCATGGTTGGAGGCCAGGTAAAAGAAGGCGATCGTTTCCGATTCTCTCTGCCACCTGATTTTGACGCGATCGATGTAGTGGTGAAAAGCACCCGGATCGTTAAAGAAAAAAAATTGCCTGATATAGACGCCCTGATTGTTTTCTCCTGTATTGGGAGGCTTGGCTCCTTCGGGCCAATGATCTCAACAGAAATAGAAGGAATTGCAGAAACCTGGAACAAACCGATGCTGGGTTTCTTCTCCCTGGGTGAATTTGGAAAACTGGATGAAGGCCGATGTGAATGCCATGGCACTACCGTAAGCTGGGTTGCATTAAAGGAAAAATAATCATGAACGCAAAATCAATCAAAGAAAAATCAACGGTGGACATTAAAGTGGCATCGAACAAAGCTTCGCCGATGGTTTTGGGCAACAATCTTGAAATGTGTAATCTCACAACCTATTGCAACGCCTTAAAAGAGAAATAAATGAATCCGCGCCTTCAACATATTTACAATACCATTGAGCAGGATGAAAACATGTCGGCGGAGCAAAAAGCCATAATCCTAAAAACGCTTAAAGACGCTGACAAGGATCTGGAGATCGCGCTGTTCAAACTCGACAGGACAGAAAAGGTAAAACGTACCACGGCGATATTGCTGGAAGAAACCATCGAGGAACTGGAACAAAAAAGAAAAGCCATCGAAGAAACCAATATCGCTTTGCAAAGATCACTGGAAGAATTGAAAACCACACAGGCGCTACTGATCCAGTCCGAAAAAATGGCCAGCCTCGGCGAACTCACGGCAGGCATTGCACACGAAATACAAAACCCCTTGAATTTCGTGAACAATTTTTCAGATGTGAGCCGGGAACTGCTGGATGAAATGAAGGAGGAACTGGATAAGGGCAATGCGGAAGAAGCTTCATTGATTGCCAGTGATGTGATCCAGAATCTTGAAAAAATTCTGCATCATGGTAAAAGGGCCGGTGATATCGTTAAAGGCATGCTCCAACATAGCCGCAGTAGCAGCGGTCAAAAAGAACCCACTGATATCAATGTGCTTGCGGATGAATATCTGCGACTGGCCTATCATGGTTTACGTGCGAAGGATAAAACATTTAATGCCATTACCAAAACAAATTTTGATGATAACATCGGTATGATAACGATCACTCCGCAGGATATAGGGCGTGTACTTCTGAATCTCATTACCAATGCATTTCATGCGGTAAGTGAAAAAAGAAAATCTCCCGGCGTCGAAATGACGGGGGAAAAATATGAGCCTACTGTTACGATCACAACCAAAAAGGAAAAAGATAAGATTGAGATCACGGTCACTGATAATGGAAACGGTATCCCGGAAAAAATACTGGATAAAATTTTTCAGCCTTTTTTCACAACCAAGCCCACTGGCCAGGGAACGGGGCTTGGATTATCATTGAGTTATGATATTATAAAAGCGCATGGCGGGGAACTTAAGGTGAAAACAAGAGAAGGAGAAGAAACAAATTTCATGATACTCCTGCCGGCTGATCAGGTATAATATGAAGGACCATTTATTTTTTATAACTGGATAAGATGAAACCGATCATTGCCACTTTTTTTTGCATACTATATGCAACCGGTTCTCACCCACAGGGGTCCAAGATGGATAGCCCGGATCCAGGTATTACAAAAATAAAAAAGGACCTTCAACAGGTATCTGCCTTTACGAGTATTGATTCGGCTATCAGCCTGATCAAACAGGTGATCGAAGAATCAGGAAAGATCAACTTTGCGGAAGGCGAAGCCGAGGCAAGACAAAAACTCGCAGCCAAGTTAAACATGAAAGGCGAGTACCAGCAGGCCTCCGAAAACCTCGCCATTGCAAAAAAAATATATAAATCCCTGGACGATTCCCTGGGATTTAACTATGTATGGTCGACCTACGGCATGATGTATGGCATGCAAAGCATGTACGACTCCTCCATTCACTTTTTTGAAGCCGCTATCGGAGTAGCCGAGCGAAACGGTTATGAACAGGAACTATCCGGCGACTACATGAACATCGCCATAAGTTACCAGATGCAATCCAATTTTCCGGAGGCGCTTCGGTACCAGCAAAAAGCTTTTACACTTGCAAAAGCCAGGAACAATATAGAGGACCAGGCTTATACCAGCTTAAATATGGGGCTCATTTATTTTACTATGGGGGATAGCAGCAGGGCCGAAAAGGAATATATTGAATCGGTGAACTATGCAAAAAAAATTGGAGAAAATGCTGTTGAATTATATGCGTATTCCAACCTTTCGGAATTATACCTCAGTAAAAAACAACCACAAAAAGCCTACGATTATGCGATGAAAGCTGCAATGCTCGGCAGGCAAATGGGTGACCAGGGCATTGAAGCCGCCAGTTTGTCAAAAGCTTCCCGATCACTTATCGACCTGAAAAGATTTGACGAAGCGGAAACACTAGCCCGCCAGGGAATGGCTGTCGCCGATTCATCTGGTCAGCCACTCAATATTTTCCAGGCCTACTCGGCTATGGGAACATTACTTAAATCACAGGAAAACTATAAACAGGCCATTCCATATTTTGAAAAAGGCCTTGCGGCTTTACAACATTCAGACATCTATGATGAAGCCGTGGGACAAGCCAGGCATAACCTCTCCGAATGCTATGAAAAAACAAATGATTATCGGACCGCCCTGCTCAACTACAAAACCGGGTCTCAAATTTTGGACTCTGTTCGCAGCAGGGAAAACGTTCGGAAGGCGACAGAGCTGACAATGAATTATGAGTATGAGAAAAGACAGGAAGCGCAACGCATAGAACAAAAACAAAAAGATGCCCGCTCCAAAGAAAGACAGATCGCCCTGATGATCGGCTTAGGTCTGACACTGATATTGACTATTGTAGCATTTACCGCCTATCGTAACAAACAAAAAGCGAATAATGTATTACGTCTACAAAAGCTGGAAATAGAGCGCACACTTAACAGGCTCGAGGCCACGCAAAAGCAATTGATCCAATCCGAAAAAATGGCATCTCTGGGTGAACTCACGGCCGGTATCGCGCACGAGATTCAAAACCCTTTGAATTTTGTAAATAATTTTTCGGAAGTGAGTACCGAATTGCTGGACGAAATGAAACAGGTGATTGGGAAAGGCGACATTGAAGAGATCAAATCCATAGCCGACGATGTAAAACAAAACCTTGAAAAAATATTGCACCATGGAAAACGTGCTGATGGCATTGTAAAAGGAATGTTGCAACACTCACGTGTTAGCAGCGGGCAAAAAGAACCAACTGATATCAACGCGCTGGCTGATGAATACCTACGCCTGGCTTATCATGGATTAAGAGCGAAAGACAAATCTTTTAACGCCACGATGAAAACAGATTTTGATACCAATACCGGCCTGGTCAAAATTGCACCGCAGGATATAGGCCGCGTGATCCTTAATCTTCTCACCAATGCATTCTATGCGGTAAATGAAAAGAAAAAATCCACTTTCACCGAAGGACAGGAAATTAATTACGAACCAACCGTTTTCGTCGGCACCAAAAAGGAAAAGGATATGGTAGAGATCACGATCAGGGATAATGGCAACGGCATCCCGGAAAAAATCAGGGACAAAATATTTCAACCCTTCTTTACAACAAAACCGACGGGCCAGGGTACAGGGCTGGGCTTATCCCTGAGCTATGATATCGTCACCAACGGACATGGCGGGGAGTTGAAAATGGAAACTAAACAAGGTGTGGGAACCACATTTACGATCAGTATTCCAGCTAATGTTTGAAAATATGAAATTATCAAAACAAGTCAGAACAGATTTGGCAAAAGCTTATCAATGCGCAATGGAGGTAAGCATACTTGATATGAAAGCGCCGCTACGGTACATCAACCAGTACATTTCGGAAAACGTAAGCGGCTACGGCACAGCAGCTGATGAAAAAGTACGGTCGAGAGAAGATTACCGGAAGATGCTTATTAAAAGTCGGCAACAGTCGAAAGGGATGTTGTTTAAAGCAAAGATTATCACTCGATACCGCCCAAAATTTACCGATGAATCCACTGCACAGTTTCACGACGAAATAAAAGTCCAAATTGGCGATAAAATAAACATGCACAGCATTCATTTATTTATGAGCTGTGTATTTAAGTACAGGAACAATAAATGGCAGATGGTCCTGTTTCATGGCTCAATACCCGATCCTTCCAGCACTATAGAGGATACGTTCCATATAGGTGAAGCAGAAAAAAAATTAAAAGCGCTGGAGCAGGTAGTAGCAGAACGAACGGCAGAACTGCAAACAAAAGCCAGGGACTTGGAGATAGAAGCAGCGCTGGAAAGAGTTCGTACCCGCAGCCTTGCCATGCACAATACTTTTGAATTGCGGGAGGTCATCCATACAGTCCATAAGGAATTGCTCAATTTGAATATGGCTATTCATGGGGGATTATTTATTGTTATTAACAGCGATATTGATGACACACTCCGTTGTTGGGTATCGGGCGGTACAGCCAACACTTTCACCGAAGTGCATATCCCGTCTTGCAAATACCCTTTCTGCACAAATATTATCAAACGGATAAAAAAAGGTCCTGGTTTTTTTACTGAAGAATATTCACAGCAGGAAAAAAAGAAATTCTTTAGTTTTTTGTTCAGGCATGAACCCTGGTCGAAACTGGATGCGAAGCAGAAAAAGCAAACTCTTTCCAGCCCGGGAGGATATACACGGTCATGCTGTGTAAGCAAAAACACAAGTATTTTTATCGTCAATCAATTTGGAAAAATATTTTCAGCAGAAGAAAATGAAATACTAAAGCGTTTCGGAAAAGTATTCGAGCAGGCATATACCCGGTTCCTTGACCTGCAGAAAGCAGAAGCGCAGGCAAAAGAAACAAAAATAGAATTAGGCTTGGAAAGAGTGCGGTCAAGAGCTATGCGGATGCGGAGCTCGACGGAACTGGGTGAACTTGTTGTCATGTTTTTTGAAGAGTTGGTGAAACTGGATCTGGTGCTGTCACGTTGCATCATCTGGATAATTGACGGTGATACTTTTTCTGCCAGGATCTGGATGGCCAATTCTGAGGACAGGAATGTAGCGGACAGCTATTTTATCAAACGGCTGGATCATCCATACTATGATGCTATTATCAATGGCTGGAGGGAAAGATTGCCAAACTGGATATATGACCTGAAAGGGGATGAAAAAAAATCTATCGACGCTCTTTTGCTCAATGAAACTGAACTGATCTATTTACCCGAAGCTGTCAAAGCCGGTATACACGATGCCACAGAAACTTTTATATCGGGGGCCTTTAACAATTTTGGGTTTATTGAAGCGTCGGGACCTGTACGTCACTCGCAAGAGCAAATTGACATCCTTAACAGGTTTGGGAAAGTGTTTGACCTTTGCTATACACGCTTTAATGATCTGAAACAGGCGGAAGAGCAAACGAGAGAAGCGCAGATAGAGCTTTCACTCGAACGGATAAGATCCAGGGTTACCTCGATGAAAATGTCAACAGATCTGCTGGACATCGTAGTTACTATGAGAACCGAGTTTGTTTCGCTTGGCTACGAAGCGCATTATTTCTGGCACATGCGCTGGTTACCTGAGAAATATGAAAAGGCCATGACCAGTGGAGATGGCACACGTATCGGCATGGTAATGGAGCTGCCCCGCAGTATTCACGGCGACATTCCGTTGGTAGCATCATGGGAAAAAACCGATGAACCATTACTTGTTTATGTCATGGATACCGAAACTGCCGTAGACTACGTAGATAAAATGGTGAAGCTTGGAGATTTCAAACAGGTTGATCCGCAGGCACCGTCACTGGATGATATCCGTCATATTGGCGGTCTTACCTTCATCATGGCGCGTACCACGCATGGTGAAATTGGTTTTAGTTTGCCCGGCCCGGTACCCCATCCATCTGCAGACAGCCTGGCTACACTAGTCCGCTTTGCCGCTGTATTTGACCTGGCGTATCGCCGTTTTGAAGATCTGAAAAGTTCGGAAAAGCAAATAAGAGAAACTCAAATAGAACTGGCATTGGAAAGGGTTCGTGCCAGGACTATGGCCATGCAACACAGTGATGAGCTGGCGGAAGCTTCCTTTGTGCTCGATACACAGGTTCGATCGTTAGGCATACCAACCTGGGGATGCGCATTCAATATCTATGGCGACAATGAATCCAGCGAATGGTTTAGTTCTGAGGGTGGGGCCTTGCCAACTTATAAAACCCCGAGAGAAGATTGTTTTCTGCGTTACTACAATGCCGGGCAACGAGGTGAACAATTGTACATCGAAGAATTTGAAGGTGCTGACTGTACCGCACATTATGAATATCTCTGTACCATTCCAATTGTAGGTGATGCATTACGGGGTATGAAAGCTGCGGGCGGCACCTTTCCAACCAGGCAGGTTGATCATGTGGCCTTTTTCAAGTATGGCTATCTCTTATTTATCACGCTGGATCCTGCGCCCGATGCACATGATGTCTTCATACGCTTCGCAAAAGTCTTTGAACAAACCTACACCCGCTTTCTGGATTTGCAAAAATCAGAGGCGCAGGCAAGAGAGGCTCAAATAGAAGCCGCATTGGAAAAAGTGCGGGCCCGCTCGCTGGCTATGCATCAGTCAGATGAACTCGAGATGGTGGCGGCTTCCCTGTTTGATCGGCTCGCAGAACTCGGCTTGTCATTTGACGGTGCGCTTATCTTTCTTTTTGAAAGAGAAAAAAGAAATATCCGCCTCTGGGTTGCTACCACCCAGCTTTCTGCGCCGGTAAACATTGAACTTCCATATGACAGGGAAATTGAAAACAACGAAATTATCAGAGACCTGTGGCACGCCATCGAAAGTGATGAGAATATTCTCGACAGATCATATAGCGGCGAGACAAAAAATGAGTACTTCCGCTATGTAGCGAAGCATAATGAATCGAAAGTGCCGAAGGCGATACAACAACTCCAGATAGAAACGGAATCCTGGAAGTTCCACGGCGTGGCAGAGAAAAATTCCATGCTGGGTTTTGACAGTTGGTCCGATCATCATACCACACCCGAAGATCTAAAAATACTGAAGCGTTTTTCGAAAGTGTTCGAACAGGCCTATATCCGTTTCCTCGACCTGCAAAAAGCCGAAGCCCAGGCAAGGGAAGCCCAGATAGAGGCAGCCCTGGAAAGAGTGAGGAGTAAAGCCATGGCCATGCATAATACGCAGGACCTGTCCGACACCATCCATGCTTTTTATAAGGAGCTGCAAAGCTTTAGCATCACACCCCGGCGATGCGGCGTCGGCCTGCTGGACAAAGAAAGCCGTACAGGGGAATTATTTACCTGGAATACCACCGAGCAGGGTGAAAGCCTGGAACTGGTAGGACGTCTTCTGATGGAAGGTCACCCGGTGCTTGAAAAAGTTTATGAAGGCTGGATCACACAAACGGATTACTTTCCTGTGCTGAGAGGTAACGAAATAAATGAATACTATAAAGTAATCCGTCCGCAAATGGGATTCCCGGATTATGCCCATGATGATGTACAATATGGTTATTTCTTTTTCTTCAGTGAAGGCGGTGTGTATGCATGGACTCAAAATGAAATGAAAGAGGACGAGCTACAGATCTATCGCCGGTTCACTTCCGTTCTGAGCCTGACCTATAAACGTTACAAAGACCTCCAACAGGCCGAAACCCTGGCTGAAAAAGCTGAACAGGATTTAATCCTTTTGAAAGAAGAAAAAAAGCGGACGGAAGATGCCCTGGCCGAATTGCGGGTGACGCAGAAACAATTGGTACAGTCCGAAAAAATGGCTTCTCTGGGAGAACTGACTGCCGGCATTGCGCATGAAATACAAAATCCCTTAAACTTCGTAAACAACTTCAGCGAAGTCAGCAATGAATTACTCGATGAAATGATCACCGAACTTTCCAAAGGCTCGATCGAAGAAGCGATGGCGCTTGCAGAGGATGTCAGGCAAAACCTGGAAAAAATAACCCACCATGGTAAACGTGCTGACGCCATTGTAAAAGGTATGTTGCAACACAGTCGCAGCAGCAGCGGGATCAAAGAACCTGCCGACATCAATGCCCTCTGCGATGAATACCTGCGCCTCTCCTACCATGGGCTGAGGGCAAGGGATAAATCCTTCAATGCATCGATAAAAACTGATTTCGATACCAGCATCGGTAAGGTAGAAGTGATGCCACAAGACCTGGGCCGGGCGATCCTGAACCTGTTGACGAATGCCTTCTACACGGTGAACGAGAAAAAGAAATCAGCCGATATAGCAGGTTTAGCCAATGGTTATGAACCTACCGTTTCGGTGCGCACAAAAAAGGAAAAGGATGCGGTCAGGATTGAAGTTAGTGACAATGGAAATGGCATTCCTCAAAAAATTCTCGACAAAATATTCCAGCCCTTCTTTACCACCAAACCCACCGGGCAGGGCACCGGTCTGGGTCTATCATTGAGCTATGACATCATTACCAAGGGACATGGCGGCGAACTGAAAGTGGAAACAACTGAAAATAAAGGGACCAGCTTTATCATTAAAATACCTTTTAAACTACCATTACATGAAAATATTAGTAGTTGATGACGAAACAGATGTGCAGGTACTTTTTGAACAGCGGTTCAGAAAGGAGATCAGGACCGGCGAGATGCAGTTCTTTTTTGCCTTTTCAGGTGAGCAGGCCCTGGATTATATGAAAGCCAACGAGCATGAGGCGATATTGATCCTTTCGGATATCAATATGCCGGGCATGAGCGGCCTTGAGCTTTTAAGGGTAATAAAAGAAAAGTATGAGAAACCTCCACCTGTAGTAATGATGATCACCGCCTACGGTGACATAGAAAATTATAACCAGGCCATGAAACTGGGTGCTGATGATTTTCTTACCAAGCCTGTCGACTTTATCGCATTAAGAGAAAAACTTAAAACCAAACTCGTATGACAAAAATACTGGTAGCCGACGACGAAACGGACCTGGAAGTGCTGATCCGGCAAAAATTCCGGCAGAAGATCCGGGAACAGAAATATGAGTTCGTATTTGCAATCAATGGAAATGATGCCCTGGAGAAGATGCGGCAGCATCCCGATGTGGCCATCGTATTATCCGATATCAATATGCCGGAAATGGATGGTTTAACCCTGCTTAGTAAGCTGAGCGAATCCAACCCGCTTACAAAATCGGTCATCGTATCTGCCTACGGCGATATGGAAAATATCCGCACAGCCATGAACCGCGGCGCATTTGACTTTATCACCAAGCCGGTGAACTTTGAAGACCTGGAACTAACGATGGAGAAAACCATCCGCCACGTTATTCAAATGAAAGACACATTGAAGGCGATCAAGGAAAACAATATCCTGCGGATGTACGTGGATGAGTCGGTACTCAATTTCATGAACAGCCGGGAATACGAGTCCTCGCTTTTGGCCAATGAAACAGTAGAGGCAACGGTAGCATTTATCGACATCTGCAGTTTTACCTCGATCAGCGAGAATGAGGACCCCGACACTGTAGTCAACCTGTTAAACAATTATTTCGACGTGATGGTTAAAGAGATCATCGAGCAGGATGGTCATATTGATAAATTTATCGGCGATGCGATCATGGCCGTATTTCGTGGTGATTATCACCTCGACCGTGCTATAGATGCCTGCCTTGCTGTAAGGAAACAGGTGGAGAAACTACCGAGGCAAACCAATAAAATAAATTTTTCACCCCATGTATCGATCGGCATCAACTCGGGGGAAATGATATCGGGAAATATCGGCTCTGCCAATTTGCGCAGGCTCGATTATACCGTGGTAGGTGATAACGTAAATATTGCACAGCGTATACAGTCGGTTGCCGGCCAGGGACAGATCGTGATCACAGAATCATCCTATCAACTGATAAAAGATTCGTTTAATTGTCAGCCTATTGGTGAAACCATGCTAAAGAATAAAGCGATGCCTGTCATGCTGTATGAAGTGCTGGATTAACCACTAAAGGGTACTTAGGCCGGGCACCGTTATCTGATCAACGTTACCGATCCCTTCTTTATCAATGCTTCACCTGTATTGCATTCCAGGTCGGCAACATAAACATAGGTTTCCGCAGGTGCATCTACGCCACGATATTTCCCGTTCCATGCTGCATTATAATCGTTGGGATAAAAATTTCTTTTTTCAAATACTATTTCCCCCCAGCGGTTGAATATCCGTAGCGATTTAATAATGCTGACGCCCATGCCATTTACAGTAAACCGGTCATTCAGTCCATCACTATTGGGAGTGAAAGCGGTCGGAATAAAAATACCTTTCTCGTTGCAACCTGCTTTGAGTAAGACGCTGTCCTTTGCCGAACATACATAATTGTTTGAAACCTCTACCACATACTGCATTGATGCCATCTCCCGGTTGCGAGGAGCTTGTAAAATTAACCGCGAGCGGGAGGCACCCGCTGTTGGGAGTAAATGTAAAAGCCACCGATGGCTTTTTATATACAGTGATTGTCTTCGACTGTGTAGAAGTTTGTGAACCATCCCTGACGGTTAGCGTAACCGTATAAGTTTTTTCTTCATGATAAACAGCGCCAACGTTTTTTAAAACAGATGTGTTGCCATTACCAAGGTTCCATTCATAGGTGGCAGTAGCCGACGCACCGGTGGTAGTATTAATAAAGGAAACTGAAAATGGCGAACATCCCCCTATTTTATTTGGTGTAAAATCGGCCTTGAGTTGCGCCTGCGACGTAAAATAACACAACACTAACGACAGGGTCGGTAAAAAAAATCTCATCGGTCAGTTGTCTTGGTGGTACATTACAATCAGGTAATGCAGTGCGAAAGATAGTAGTTAATAGGATGGATTACAATACCTACATAAATCGAGTATTCTCAGCGCCCTGTTAAGGATGTTAGCGATCTGCACAATTCTACTATAAACTCCAGGTAATCAAAGGCAACCGCCACACGGGGTTGTCGGGGTTTTATTACTATCTCTTACTCTTCATTGCCCATCCACAAAGCTCCGCCCACACTGTCGCGCGATGCCCCGGTAACGGAAGCCAGCACATTTGTTTTTTCCCGCCACCGCAACACGCCGATCAGCGCCATGATCATGGCTTCCTTATATTGTACCAGGCTCTCACCGGGGATCACCACTTCGATCTGCCATTCCTGTAAAAGGTCTGC
The DNA here is from genome assembly GCA_023424015.1 of Bacteroidota bacterium. Classification (GTDB taxonomy): domain Bacteria; phylum Bacteroidota; class Bacteroidia; order Chitinophagales; family Chitinophagaceae; genus Terrimonas_B. The sequence goes on from JAFAEM010000029.1 coordinate 12,786, forward strand.
GAGGCGGCCGGTGAGGAAATTATTAAACGCGCCGCCTCCCGTGACCAGAAGTTTTTGACCGGCAGCTGCTGCTCCCAACCCGCGCAATTTACCAATGGCATTTTTTATTTGTACTGCAATATGCTCTGTGTATGTTCTCAACCCGTCAGACGTTTCAATTTTGGCTTCGCTGATGATTGGATAAACGATATCCGTTCCAAAGTCATTCGCCAGGGATTTTGGCCAGGCTTGTTTATAATAATCCAGGGTATTTAATTTCTCCAGCAATTCCTGGTTGAGACTTCCCGAAGCTGCGATCTGACCTCCCTCATCATAAGGCCTGCCCATTTCCGCTGCCAGCATATTGAGCACCCGATTAGCAGCACAGATGTCAAAAGCAATATAGTCTGAGCCGGTGTTGAAAGAAATATTCGCGATGCCTCCCAGGTTTAAAAAATAGTTGTAGTCGCCCAGCAAAAGCTTTTCACCAATGGGCACGATTGGCGCACCTTGTCCGCCCAGGGCAATATCAATAGCACGGAGATCCGACACTACAGGTAGTTTTGTCGTAGCGGCGATCGCGGCCCCATCTCCCAATTGTGCCGTCATTTTCCGGCCGGGTACATGAAATGTAGTATGGCCATGGGAAGCCACCAGTGCTACCTTATAATGCAGTTGGTGTGCATCTATAAACCGGTTGACCTGTTCGCCCAGGTAATGACCATAATCTGTATGCAAAAGCTGGTAACTAAGCGCATCGAGGGAAATAGCATTTTTCAGTTTATTTACCCATTCTGCCGAATAAGGATAACAGTCGGCATTAAGAATTTCATAACTCCATTTTCCACCATTTTCATGGATCTCTGTGTACACGATATCAAGTCCATCCAGCGAACTTCCACTCATCAACCCGATAGCCCTGTAAATCATTATATTTAATTTAGATTTGCCAAAAGTAAGTGTGTTTAAAATTTAATCCACCTTAAACCACATTAAACTACCTTAAACCATATTAAACCACGTTAAACCTTACACATGGTCATCAACTTAAGTGAGCAGCACAGCCTGATCAGCAACTGGGTTAGCGAATTGAGAGATGTGGATATCCAGACCGACAGGATGCGTTTTCGCCGTAATCTCGAACGTATTGGCGAAGTAGCCGCTTACGAGATCAGCAAAGTGATGCCATTTGTTGAAAAAGATGTGCAAACCCCGCTGGGAACCGCAACCTGTAAGGTTTTGCAGGTTAATCCCGTGCTGGCTACCATCCTGCGGGCAGGTTTGCCATTGCACCAGGGTCTGCTCAATTATTTTGACCTCGCAGACAACGCTTTTATTTCGGCTTATCGTAAACATAACCAGGATGGCAGCTTTGAGATCAGTCTCGACTATATATCCTGCCCCGAACTGGAGGACCGGGTGGTGATCGTGTCCGATCCCATGCTGGCCACGGGATCTTCCTTAGTAAAAACCATCCATTATTTGAAAGAAGAGGGCCGTCCCAGGGAGATCCATATCGTAGCCGCCATTGCCTGCACAGTTGGCATTGAATACGTGAAAAGAGAGGAGCCTTCGGTTACCATCTGGTGTGGCGATATCGACGATGAACTTACTGCCAAAGGCTATATTGTGCCGGGGCTGGGCGATGCCGGTGACCTGGCATTTGGGGCTAAAGTGCAGATGTAAAAGGTATGAAGATTGGGATTTAGTATATAAGCAGATATTCTGTCTCTCAGGTTTTTATCAAATTATACAGTCTGTTGATCATTGCTCACAAGTAGCATATTCCAATATTTCTTAATGTAATTCCCCGCCAGCTCAGGGCCTGAAAAAATCCGATACCGGGGCAGCAATAATGGGGTTTTACAGGTCTCAAATTTATTGTATTTTGCTACCGCTATTCGACATTATATGTGATTGCTTATCCTTGAAGCAATTTTCAAATTATGGCAACGTTTATAAGAAGTGCATTGTCATAGACATGGGGTGTCTGAGGTGAAAAAACTAAATGCTGAGATGAAAAAATTTCTTTTAACATTGGCCGCCTGTGCCGCTTTGGGAATGGTGTCGATAGCCCAGGATCCGAATTTTTCCCAATTCTTTGCATCTCCGCTAACCATGAACCCGGCAATGACCGGTAAATTCGATGGCGTTTTCCGCTTTGCTGCCAACTATCGTAATCAATGGCCTACTATTAATAATGCCTATAACACCATGACAGCTTCGGTGGATATGGGTATCATGAAAGATCGTGTTCCCGATTTCGACCAGTTTGGTGTAGGCTTTATGGCTTATAGTGATAAAGCTGGCGACGGTGCGCTCAACAGTACTTACTACGGTCTTTCCGTTGCTTACCATAAAGCCCTCGATGAAAATGGCTATCACCAGATAGGCGCCGGCTTCCAGGGTACGTTTATGAACAAACGGCTAAACACAACCAAACTTTTATTTGAAGACCAGTTGACCACTTCTGGTTTTACCGGAGTGACAAGAGAAAGTTTTACGGCCCGCCAGGTCAATCTAAACTATTTTGATCTCAATGCCGGGTTTATCTATAATGGTTCTACCAACGGCTATAATAATTTCTATCTCGGTGCGTCGATGTATCATATCAACCGGCCAAAGGAAAGCTTTCAAAAAGGAGATTTTATTCTGAATGCCCGCACTACTATCCAGGGCGGTGCCCGTATACCCGTAGGTACTTATAACTCATTTCACCTCGCAGCCAATCACAGCATGCAGGCAAAAGCACACAATACCATGCTGGGTGGCGCTTTTAGCCTCAACGTGAACAACGACGAAGACAATCCTACTAATTTTTACCTGGGAAGCTGGTATCGCTTCAAAGACGCTATCATTCCTTATGTGGGACTCGAGTTTGGAGAATGGCATTTCGGCGCATCTTATGATGTCAATACATCATCGCTGAAAGCGGCTTCCAATTCAAGAGGCGGCGTAGAGATTTCACTCATTTATATCAAGAAACCAACCGATCCCAACGCCAAGAAAATGAACTGTCCCAAATTCTAATGGCTTGTTGCGTTCATGATCCTACATTCACCATCTAATAACCACCGATATGTTGAAATCTGTACGCCTATTTTTCTCAGTCGTTTTACTGTCAACACTTCAACCCTGTCTTGCTCAAAACGATTCTACCCTGTCGCAGAAGATCGTCAATGAATTCTGTATCGAATTTTCAAAGAAGGATTTTGAGAAATTCAAAGGCGCTGAGCTTGAAATAGGCCTGATCGCTGTCCCACTTATTGAGAAATATAAAAATGAAATTGAAAAAGAGTGGAACCTGACCACGGAAAATGATGAGGACTATACAAAGATCAGCGAAAGGATCGGCAAAGAAGCCGCCTTTGCCTGTCCGAAATTCCTGGAGTTTCTAAAAAACAACCTGGATGAGATCTCTGAATTCGATGAAGATGAAATCAAATCAATCGAAGGAACGTTCCAGCGACTGGATGAGCAGGCATTTTCGACGCTTATAATCAAAACAAAAACCGGTAAGGACGAAAGACTATGGTGGTTGGGTTATTTTGAAGGAGAAAGCGCCTTGAAATCGCCTGCCACACTTTCAAAAAAGAACCTTGCCCTGAAATACGCCGACATGGAAGTGTATGATCCCAAGTTAAAAGAATACAGGACCATCAAAGTGATCAAAAAACTGGATGTCAAGTAAGCCATCAACAAGGTCCGGCCTGCCTTAGATCCACAATAACATCGGCAACAGGAACCAGGCAAACAGGGTGATCAGGATCGCTGCGACGATATTCATCACAAATCCCGCCTTTGTCATATCACTCAGCCTGATATGCCCACTTGCAAAGACGATCGCGTTGGGTGGTGTCCCCATCGGCAACATGCTGGCACAACTCGCAGCCAGTGTCATGGCGATACCCACCATGAGCGGGTTCATACCGATCGCATCTGCCATGGAAGAAACGACGGGCGCAAATACAATCACCTGCGCTACATTGCTCATTACCTCGCTCAGGAACATGGTCACCAAAACCACGACCAGCAGCAGGATAAACTGGTTACCGGCAAATTGCGAAAGCCAGACACCAAGTTGTTGCATGAGTCCCGCATTCTCGAGTGCTGTGGCGAGTGAAATACCGCCACCAAATAAGAGCAGGATCCCCCAGGCCATTTTTTTTGTATCATCCCATTCCAGTATGGACCCGGCATTTTCGTCTTTGGCCGGACAAATAAATAATGCGATAGCGCCGATCAACGCAATGATGGAATCATTCAGTTTTAAAAATGACTGGCTTGCATTGATGATATCTTTTGTGATCCATAAACTGGCCGTTGCAATAAAGATCCCCAGCACTCTTTTTTCATTTACCGAAAATGGTCCAAGCTCTGCGATCTCATCGCTGATCAGCTGACGGGTGGCATGATCGGACTTTATACGGTTGGGGAACAGCCATTTTACCATCACCCAATACAGGCTCGCCAGCAATAACAGCGCAAGCGGTGTACAGATCAGCATCCAGCTTAGGAAGTCAACATTATAATTATATTTTTTCTCGATGTACGCCACATAGGCCACATTAGGCGGCGTACCGATGATCGTGGCAATACCGCCGATATTGGACGCATAAGCGATAGACAACATCAGTGTCAGCGAGAAATTAGCAATGTTTCCATCTCCTTTATTATTCTCCCTCATCACATGTATAACCGAAAGTGCGATGGGAAACATCATCATGGTGGTGGCCGTATTGCTAAGCCACATGCTAAGTAATCCGGTTGATAATATAAAGCCGAGAACAATTCTATTACCACTTGTACCCGTGATCCTGATGATATTAAGAGCGATCCGGCGGTGAAGATTCCATTTCTCGATCGCCAGGCCCAGCATAAACCCGCCCATAAATAAAAAAATAACCGGGTTGGCATAAGGCGATGCAGCTGCCTCCATCGTTGAGATCTTCAGCAAAGGAAATAACACCAGGGGTAGTAATGCTACTACCGGCATGGGCAGGGCTTCCGCTACCCACCAGGTGATCATCAATCCGGCAACCGCAAGCACTTTCGCTGCAGCTGCATCTACATTAAAGGGATTTACATACAAAAGAAACAGCGAAACGATCACGCCCAACAACAGGGAAAATAGCTTCCGTTTCGGCCTGGAAATACTAAACAAACGCTGGAGGTTTTTTTGTCAAGATACAATGTTAAGCCGAAAGTCGATAGACGGAATTACAAAAAAATAAGCTGATAACAGACCAGGTATAATTTCCTCGAGCATTGAACTTCATTCAATCCGGGGAAATACTCCATCCTTTCTTGTTCAATGAACCCTCTTCACCTCGGCCTGCCACTCACAAAAGGATTTCCCTTTACATAATATCGGTATGGTAATAACGCATCTTTACCCGCATAATCCACTCCAATACGAGGCGACTTAAAAATTTCCCTAGCACCATAATTAAATCCATCATCTGCCAGGAAAATACTCCCGCCAACCAGCGAAGTACCAGTATCGATCGTGTGAATTCCCAATGCTTTTGATACATTACCGGGACCACGGGTCAGGGTGTCATCAGGTTTGGACTTACCTGTACGCAACAACATATCCTGTATACCTATCACGGGTTCGAGGCCACGGATCAGTACGGCGTGCGGGGCCTCCTTTACATTCGTCACAACATTAAACAAATGATGGATCCCATAGCACAGGTACACATATGCAAGGCCTCCATCTTTATACATCACTTCATTACGTGCAGTGCGTCGTCCGCCAAATGCATGCGAAGCTTTATCAGGCGCACCAGCATAAGCTTCACACTCCACAATTCGCCCACCCGTCCTGATGCCGTCTTTATATGTGATTAATAATTTTCCAATTAGATCCTCCGCCACTTCGAGCACATTGTCTCGCCTGTAAAAATCAAGTTTAAGTTTCTTCATCCTTCACAATCCCATTTTAAATATTATCCTGTTGCATTTCCACATTTTCACATCTCCACATTTTCACATCTCCACATTTTCACACCGCCAAATTCCAATAACAAATTCTCAATTTCCTCCCTCTTATTCCATTATATTTACCATCAAAAATAAGTCTTGCTAAAAGAAATTGTAATAACCATCCAATCCTGGGGAGAAGCTCATCGTTTCATTTCGCAGCATAAGCTTTGGAAATGGGTGATCATTCCGGGATTGATTTATACGATTTTGTTTATTGCAGCGATGTATTTTTTTGGCCGATCTGCCACGGCGGTGATAGAATACATCACCCATATATTGCAGCTCAGCACCTGGATACAAAAATTTGAAAACAGTCTTGTAGGCTTTTTGTTTACACTTACCGGCATCATCCTCTGGCTGGTTCTACTCCTTTTCTATTTTTCGTTTTTTAAATATATCTGCCTGATCATCGGCTCTCCCGCTTTTGCTTATCTGAACCGCAAGACTGAACTGATACTCGAAGGCAGTGAAGTAGGACCTGGCTGGTCAGATATATCTGCCGAAGCCAGGCGCGGTATTTATATTGCCATGCGAAACTGTGCCTGGCAGACTTTATACCTGTTGGGTTTAATTATGTTGAGTCTTGTACCCATCGTGGGCTGGATCATCCCGCTGGTGGTGATTGTGCTTGAATGTTATTACTACGGTTTCTCTATGCTCGACTACGGTTTTGCGAGAAACAAGTATAGCACGGCCCAGAGCGTGGCGTTTGTAGGAAGACATAAAGGTCTGGCCATCGGCAATGGATTTTTATTTTATCTCACGCATGTATTGATCATCTTTGCCCCAGCGTACGCCATAGTAGCCGCGACTCTCACCGTTCATAAAGTAAAAAGCTGATCATGCAGTCCGCCCGCGTATATCTCATTCCTTCATTACTTGATGAACAGGGCCTCCAGGCCATCCCACCTTATATCGTCACCGCTGTACAGTCATGCCAGGTATTTTTCGTGGAAAATGAAAGAACAGCCCGGCGTTTTTTAAAACTTTTATGGAAGGAAATGGTGATCGACAACTATGAATGGTATCCCATCCATAAAGCGGAGGAACAGGCCATCGCTGTTTTCCGGCAGAAACTGGGGGAAGGAAAAACCATCGGGATCATCAGCGAAGCAGGTTGCCCCGGCATAGCGGACCCCGGACAGGTGCTGGTATCGGTGGCACAGTCGATGAACGTGAGCGTCAAACCCCTGGTAGGTCCCAATTCCATCCTGCTGGCATTGATGGCAAGTGGTATGAACGGGCAGCAATTTCGATTTGTAGGCTACCTGCCTATCGATCAGCCCCAACGGGTACAGGCCATCAGGGAACTGGAAGCAGAGTCAGTAAAAAGAAGTTCCACCCAGATATTTATTGAAACACCTTACCGCAATAACCAGCTACTGGAGGTACTGCTTAAAACCTGCAGGCCACAAACAAGGATAAGCCTGGCGGTAAATCTGACCGGAGAAAGGGAATGGATAAAGACTCAAACGGTTGCGGATTGGAAAAAATCGAAAACCGATATACATAAACAACCCGCTATTTTCCTAATGCTGGCAGCTCAGTAGCCACGCTCCGGATCGCGCATGGAAATAATACTGTCGACGATATACCTGGTATTGCCCCGCCAGGGGATCACACCATTGTACTCCTTGTAATGCAGGTCAAATATCTTTCCGCTATTGACTTTAAGAATATCGAAGATCCTTTTATCCTTGATGGAAAATTCAAATTCGTTTGACTGTATGGCGCCAACTGTCTTGCTGCGAATGCCTTCCTGGATCAATTTCCCCTCGTAGGTCTTGAACAACTGACCCTTGCGAACTGCATAGTTGAGGTACCCGGATTTTACCCCATCACTTGTATAAGGGTAATAGAACTTCCAATAGATATATCCCGCCAGGAAGAGCACCAACACAATAACAAACGTTCGAAATACCTTCCTGAAACCGGAACCTCTCCGCCGGGTGGCTTTCGTTACATCTTCCATAATCAGTATTTATAACAAAAAATTTGTGATGTCAATCAATTTTAAATTATACATTTGTGCCTCAATTTACAATTTGTTTGTAAACGTGAGCAACATTTTGACCCATACGAAGCAGTTGGCATTTCATGCACCCAATACAAGTGGCGTGTATGCAGTAGGATTCGACTTATTTACTTTCTGCCGCCCCTGCCCGACTGCGAGGTGGACCCGACGCCGCCCTGCATGCTGACAGGACGAACCCCTTACCACGGCCCCTGTCAGTGAAACTTTCTCCGCAAATAGCATCAGGACTGGTCATCCGCAATATTCAATTCTTTCAAAGTGGACAATCAATCGATCATCATTCGGGTAGCTACCCAGGATGACAAAAAATATTCAACCATCATCACCGATGAGATGGAATCCTCGGCTAAAGCCCGTGGTACCGGCATCGCTAAACGCAGCCCCGAGTACATTGAGAAAAAAATCGATGAAGGCAAAGCTGTAATTGCTGTCACGAAAAACGGCGATTGGGTAGGTTTTTGCTATATCGAAACCTGGAGTCACGGGGAATATGTAGCCAACAGTGGTCTGATCGTTTCGCCCGAGTATCGCAAAAGCGGTGTGGCCAAGTCGATCAAGCAAAAAATATTCAACCTTTCCAGGCAAATGTTTCCGAATGCCAAGATCTTCGGTCTAACCACTGGTCTTGCTGTCATGAAGATCAACTCCGACCTGGGATATGAGCCTGTCACTTACTCTGAGCTCACCCAGGACGAAGCATTCTGGGCAGGTTGCAAAAGCTGCGTCAACTATGACATACTCATGAGCAAGGATCGGAAAAACTGCATGTGCACCGCGATGCTGTTTGATCCGAAAGATCATTATGAACCGGAGGAAACGAAACAATACTTTAAGGAAAACGCGAAAGGATTTGAACGCCTTCTTCGCTTCAAGCAGTGGAAGCTATTGCGTCCTTTTATGAAAAAAGAAAAGACCAACGGCAACAACGGTGGCGGCAATAAGCTTAAAGCTTTGTTTCATCATTTTTTTAATTTCTAAATTTCTTGCTGATACATGTCAAAAAAGGTTGTCTTAGGTTTTAGTGGCGGTTTGGATACTTCGTATTGTGTGAAATATTTAAGCGAAGAAAAAGGTTACCAGGTTCATAGCATCATCGTCAACACCGGCGGTTTTTCGGATGAAGAGCTCAGGCAGATCGAATCGCATGCCTACCGGCTGGGTGTGGCATCTCACAAAACCGTAGATGCCGTGAAAAGCTACTACGACAGCATCATCAAATATCTTATTTACGGCAATGTATTAAAGAATAATACCTACCCCCTTAGCGTTTCGGCGGAACGTCTCAGCCAGGCACTGCATATCGCGAGCTATGCGGAAGAGCTGCAGGCCGACGCTGTGGCGCACGGTAGTACCGGCGCCGGCAACGACCAGGTGAGATTTGATATGATCTTTCATATCATGATCCCCGGTGTCGAGATCATCACACCCATCCGTGATCTTCAACTGAGCCGGGAAGCCGAAATTGAATACCTTAGGGCCAGGGGCGTGGAAATGAATTTTGAGAAAGCAGCCTATTCGATCAATAAAGGGCTATGGGGCACCAGTGTTGGCGGAAAAGAAACCCTGTCAAGCAAAGGTATCCTGCCCGAAGAGGCATGGCCAACACAGGTAACTAATACCGGAAGTGAAGAAGTAGTTTTGCATTTTGAAAAAGGGGAATTGAAAAAGGTCAATGACCTGGCTTTTAATCATCCTTCGGAAGCTATCCAGTTTTTGCAAAAGCTTGCAGGCCCCTATGGCATCGGCAGGGATATACATGTAGGCGATACAATTATCGGCATAAAAGGTCGCGTTGGATTTGAAGCCGCGGCACCGATGGTGATCCTCAAAGCCCATCATGCACTCGAAAAACATGTGCTTACTAAATGGCAGCTCAACTGGAAAGACCAGCTGGCACAGTTTTATGGCAACTGGTTGCATGAAGGACAAATCCTGGATCCTGTGATGAGAGATATCGAAGCATTCCTGGAAAACAGCCAGCGCAACGTCACCGGTGATGTTTATGTGCAGCTTCTGCCCTATCGTTTCCAGGTGATCGGCGTGGAAAGTCCCTACGACCTTATGAACAGCAAGTTTGGAAAATATGGTGAGATGAATACCGGTTTTACCGGGGAAGATGTACGTGGCTTTAGCCGGATCTTTGGCAACCAAACCATGATGTATCACCTGGTTAAGGAAAATGTGAAGTAAGCTGCGAGATATGAGCTGCGAGCTACGAGCTACGAGCTGCGAGCCAGTGAGGTATCATATTATTCATTGCTCGACGCTCGAAGCTGAAAGCTCGAAGCTAAATTATAACCTGATGAAAAAATGTGAAGTAAGCGATGAGCTGCGAGCCAGGGAAGGATTACCAGGTATTCAATTGCTCGTAGCTCGTAGCTCGTAGCTCGAAGCTCGAAGCTATATTATACATTGCTCGTAGCTCGCAGCTCGAAGCTAAATTATAACCTGATGAAAATTAAAGTTGGAATAATTGGTGGAGCGGGGTACACCGGAGGTGAGTTAATAAGACTTTTGTTAAATCACCCCGGTGTGGAAACCTCGTTTATACATAGCCGGAGCAATGCCGGTAAACCTGTACATGCCGTACACCGCGATTTGGAAGGAGAAACGGATCTGAAATTTACAGGTGAACTGAACGAAGATATCGATGCGCTCTTCCTTTGCCTGGGACATGGTGAATCAAAAAAATTCTTAACCGAAAATAAAATCCCCGCTCATATCAAGATCATTGACCTGGCCAATGATTTCAGGCTGTCATCAGCATCAAAGCATGAGGGCCGGGAATTTGTTTATGGATTACCGGAACTAAACCGGGACAAGATCAAAACAGCGGCTAATGTGGCCAACCCCGGATGTTTCGCCACAACTATTCAACTTGGACTTCTGCCGCTTGCAAAAGCCGGGCTGCTGGATGATATCTATACCACAGGAATTACAGGTTCAACAGGAGCGGGACAATCGCTGTCCCTGACTTCACATTTTAGCTGGCGCGCGAACAATATCCAGGCTTATAAAACGCTTACGCACCAGCATCTCGGTGAGATCGGCGAGTCGTTGCTTCAACTGCAGCCCTCCGGGGTGATCGACCTGAGCTTTGTGCCCTGGCGTGGTGATTTTACACGCGGCATCTTTGTTAGTTCCACTATTCATTGCGAAATGAATATTACCGAACTGGCCAAACTGTATACCGATTTTTATAAAGGACATCCGTTTACCCATGTTAGCAGCGACGCCATTTTCTTAAAACAAGTGGTGAATACCAACAAGGCCATGATCCAACTGGAAAAAGTGGGATCCAAGCTCGTGGTGCATTCTGCCAGCGACAACCTGCTGAAAGGTGCCAGTGGACAAGCTGTACAAAACCTGAACCTGATGTTTGGCCTCGATGAAACCGCGGGATTAAAATTAAAACCCCAGGGATTCTAGCCATGAAAGACCTGCTGCAAAATAATATTATTAAAAAAGGCAGCCGGATTGGACTACTATGCAATCAAACGGCCTGGCACGTTTCAACAAAAAAATATTCTTTCGAATCCCTGATCCGCAAAGGAGTCCTGAAAAAAGTATTTATTCCCGAACACGGCTTATTTGGGGAATTGCAGGACCAGGAAAAATTAAGCAATACCTCGGCTTATCATTTTTTTTCAGATAAAGTGGAATGGATTTCCCTTTATAGCCAGCAGGAAACTTCTTTGAGCGCATCGGCTGCGCAACTCGCGGGCATAGATACGCTGATCATCGATCTCCAGGATACCGGCAGCCGATACTATACCTTTATTAGTACGATCTGGCTGTTGCTGAAATCCATCACCATTCACTATCCTGATACCCGGATAATCGTAATGGATAAGCCAAATCCTGCCGGCCGCATTGTTGAGGGTACACGCATGGCCAGGCAGTATGCATCATTTATCGGGCTGGAAGGCCTGCCGCACCGTCACGGGCTTACTCTTGGAGAGCTTTGCCGTTATTTTAAAAAAAGGCTCGACGCCGACTGGGAATTACTGATCGTGCCGGCACGGAAAAAAGATCATGCTTTTATTCCGCCATCGCCAAACATTCCCCATGACCGTGTTTGCTCATTGTATAGCGGACAATGTCTTTGGGAAGGCACCAATATCAGCGAGGGCCGGGGAACTACGCTTCCATTTGAAATGACTGGCGCTCCTTTTTTGGATTGGGTGTTCAATGAGGATTGGAATGAACCGGGTCACCCCGCCTATCATCCAAATGCGTTCATAAGACCGGCTAAGTTTATCCCTGTTTTCCACAAACATGCGCATACCAGTTGCAGCGGTTTCCAGTTGCTGGTTCCGGATCGGGAAAAATATCATTCGCTTTCGCATTCCCTGCGTTTGCTGCGCTATATAAAAGAGAAAACGCCAGAGTTTGCCTGGAAAGAAGGCAAATACGAAGCTTTCAATGACAGGAAAGCAATAGAGCTGCTGGTCGGAGACGAACTGATACTGGATTATTTCGAAAATAAGGCCGGTTGGAAAGAAGTGAAATTGAAAATGGAAGAAGAGGAAGCAGCATGGATCAAAACCGCTTCCCCATTCCTTGTTTATAAATCCTCATTAAAACAACTGAAAATCAGAAAATGAAACTATTTGACGTATACCCCATCAACGACATCACCATTATAAAAGCCCGGGGATCTTATGTTTGGGACGACAAAGGCGAGCAATATCTCGACCTGTATGGCGGGCATGCCGTGATCAGCATCGGACATACGCACCCACACTGGGTAAAACGAATCGAAGATCAGCTGGAGCAGGTGGCGTTTTATTCCAATTCCATTCGCATACCCCTGCAACAACAACTGGCAGAGAAACTGGGCAAAGTTTCAGGTAAAGCCGATTACCAGCTTTTCCTTTGCAACAGCGGCGCTGAAGCCAATGAGAATGCTTTAAAGCTGGCTTCATTCCATAATGGAAGAAAAAAAGTTATCGCATTCAGCAAGGCTTTCCATGGCCGCACTTCCCTGGCAGTGTCAGTAACAGATAATAAAAACTACGTGGCCCCGGTCAATGAGACGGAAAACGTGATCTTTCTTCCCTTCAATGACAGCAGTGCGCTGGAAGAATGTTTTGCAAAAAACGGGTCAGCGATCTCTTCGGTCATCATTGAGGGCATACAGGGTGTGGGTGGTATCAATGTCGCGGAAGAAAGTTTTCTCAGGAAGATCCGCCAGCTTTGTGACGAGCATGGCGCCGTTTATATCGCCGACAGTGTGCAATGCGGTTATGGAAGAACCGGTAAGTTCTTCAGTCATGATTTTGCAGGTGTAAACGCAGATATTTATACCATGGCCAAAGGCATGGGCAATGGTTTTCCTGTAGCTGGCATCATTGTAGCGCCGCATATCAAACCCAAACATTTCCAGTTGGGAACTACGTTTGGTGGAAATCACCTTGCCTGCGCCGCAGCACTTGCCGTACTCGAGATCATCGAGGAAGAAAAGCTGATGGGCAACGCCGTAATGATCGGTAAGTATTTAAAAGATGAGCTCAGCTCAATACCTGAATTAAAAAATGTAAGGGGTCGTGGCCTGATGATAGGATTTGATGTACCCGACGAACTAAAAGACCTGCGGAAAAACCTGCTCTGGGATCAAAAGATCTTCACCGGGGAATCAAAACCAAACACGATCCGTTTGCTGCCCTCACTGGCCTTAAAGAAAAGAGATGCGGAGCAATTCATTGAATCATTAAAAGAAGAAATCGAAAAATTACTCACCCCAACACCCGTTAACCAGGAATGAAAAATTTCGTCTCCGTTCAAGATGTAAATAATATTGATGCCCTGGTGCAGAAAGCGCTGGCCTACAAAGCTGATCCATTCAAAGACCGGACACTGGGAAAGGATAAGCGAATAGGATGTCTTTTTTTGAATCCCAGTATGCGTACCAGGCTGAGCACACAGATAGCCGCGCAAAACCTGGGTATGGAAGCCATCGTTTTCAATGTAGGCAGTGAAGGCTGGCAATTGGAGTTTGAAGAAGAAGCGATCATGAGCGGCAGTACGGTTGAACACGTGAAAGACGCCGCCCCGATTTTCGGAAAATATTTTGACATACTGGCGATACGCACTTTCCCTTCCTTAAAGAACCGCGAGGATGATTATAGTGAGTTATACCTGAAACAATTTATCAAATATGCGGGCATACCCGTGGTAAGCCTGGAAAGCGCAACGCTGCATCCCCTGCAGTCGCTGACCGATATCATCACCATCACAGAGACATCACAGCAGTTGAAAATTGACAATAGAAAACTAAAGATCGTGTTGTCGTGGGCGCCGCATGTAAAACCCCTGCCGCAATGCGTGGCCAATAGCTTTTCGCAATGGGTGAACGCCTGGGGCAAAGTGGATTTTACCATTACGCATCCTGAAGATTATGAGTTGTCGGAAGAGTTTACCAAAGGAGCCACGATCAGTCACAACCAGGATGAAGCATTGAAAGATGCGGATTTTATTTATGTAAAGAACTGGAGCACTTATAATGATTATGGCAAGATATATGAAAGTGATCCAAACTGGATGCTAACGAATAAAAAACTGCAACTCACTAATAATGCCCGGGTAATGCATTGCCTGCCGGTACGCAGGAACGTGGAATTGAGCGACGAAGTACTGGATGGCGGACATAGCATTATCACACAGGAAGCATCAAATCGTGTATGGGCTGCTCAGGCAGTCATTGCAGAGATCCTCAGGAATAATGGATAAGCTTTATATAATCAAGATTGGCGGAAATATTATTGACGATGAAAAAGTGCTTTCATCGTTCCTGGAGAATTTTGCCGCCATTGAAGAGAAAAAAATACTGGTTCATGGTGGTGGAAAACTAGCCACCCGTCTCGCTGAGAAGCTGGGTATACAGCAACAACTTGTTGATGGTAGAAGGATCACAGATGCAGAGACGCTAAAGATCATCACCATGGTCTATGCCGGGTATATCAATAAGAATATCGTTGCCCGGCTTCAGGCTAATCAATGCAATGCCATGGGACTTTGTGGCGCCGATGGCGATTCGATCCTGGCGCATAAGCGACAACATCCGATCCTGGACTATGGTTATGTGGGAGATGTGGATGCCATCAATACACAACTCCTGAGCCGGCTGCTCGAGCAGAATATCTCGATCGTATTCGCCCCGGTAACGCATGACCAGCAGGGTCAGCTTTTGAATACAAATGCCGATACCATCGCACAGGAGCTGGCAAAAGCCCTGAGTGCAGATTATGAGGTGAGCCTTATTTATTCTTTCGACAAAAGCGGGGTTTTATTAAATACCGATGATGATACAAGCCTAATTCCGGAGATCACACCTGCCTATTACAGGCAGTTGAAGAGCAGGCAAAAGATTTTCGCGGGTATGATCCCCAAACTCGACAATGCATTTGCAGCATTGAATAGCGGGGTGAGCAAAGTGATCCTCGGCAAGGCGGAAAACCTGCCGGCACTGATTGCCGGGCAATCGGGCACAACCATTGTAAATGAATGATACATTACATAAGTTAAAGGAAGATGCGATCAATCTGCTCAGGGAGCTGATCGCCACACCCTCATTCAGCAGGGAAGAAGACCAGACAGCCTCCATGCTGGGTCGTTTTCTCGCTTTGCGAAATGTTGCAGCTTCGCGGGTTGGAAATAATGTTTTCGCACAGAATAAATTCTTCGACCCCGTAAAACCGGTACTACTTTTAAACTCCCATCACGATACAGTGAGGCCCAACCCGCAATATACCCGCGACCCGTTTTCACCTGATATGCAGGATGGAAAACTCTATGGTCTTGGAAGCAATGATGCCGGTGGATGCCTGGTATCGCTGCTGGCAGTATTCCTGCATTTTTATGAGCGCTCCGATTTGAAATTTAATCTTGTTTTTGCTGCCACCGCAGAAGAAGAGATATCCGGCACGGGAGGAATTGAATATACATTACCATATTTGCCAAAGATCGATTATGCTATCGTAGGCGAGCCCACGCAAATGCAGATGGCCGTGGCCGAACGCGGGCTCATGGTGCTGGATGCAACCGCTAATGGTAAAGCAGGCCATGCGGCACGGAACGAGGGTGAAAACGCGATCTATAAAGCCATCAGGGATATTGAGTGGTTCAGTAATTTCCAATTTGATAAGGTATCTCCCCTGTTGGGTCCGTCGAAAATGAGTGTGACCGTGATCGAAACTGAGAACAAAGCGCATAATGTAGTACCCGCGGTTTGCAGGTTTGTGGTGGATGTAAGGGTAAACGAATTGTATTCATTTGAAGAAATACTGGACCTGATAAAATCCAATACCAGTTCTGATATAAAACCAAGAAGCACGAGGTTACGCTCTACTTCAATTCCACTGGATCACCCCCTGGTAAAAGCGGGTTTGAAACTGGAGCGGACCTACTATGGCTCTCCCACTACATCCGATAAAGCCCTGATGCCCTTCCCGGCCTTGAAAATGGGCCCTGGTGATTCAGCGAGGAGTCATACGGCCGATGAATATATTTTCGTGGATGAAATAAAAAATGGAATCGATTTGTATATAAAATTATTGAATATCATTTTGTAATATTCTTCGTGTCCTTTGTGCCTCCTTTGTGCTCTTCGTGGCCCAACAACGCAGAAGAGGACACGAGGGCCACGAAGAATACACGAAGGACCTTTAGTCTGTAAATAGGTAGTTTTTTGATAAAGATTTAGCAGAACTTAGAAAAAGAAGTGGGGTGAACCAAACGGAGGCAAGAGCTATTAGGCTCCTTTCGTGTATCGGTCCCCACCTCCTTTTC